>JAKSKD010000002.1 GCA_024401925.1 Bacteroidales bacterium
CAAGCAGCTCGTCTATGGCCTTCTGGTTGGTTCTGAGCCCCTGGCCGATAAGGCTGATTGTCCCGAACGGGATATAGTCGCCACCCTCCAGATAGCTGTCCTCACCTTTTACCCGATAAACGGCGGGTTCGCCGAGCTGCTCATAGCAGGCTTCGATGATGTCAACCTCAGGAGCTCTCTGGCTGGAGTTCATCCTGCACATTATATGCCCATTCGGTGTGGTTATGCTCTGGTCCCTGAGGAAATACATATTCATCAGAGGATTATGCAGATACTGAGCCTCGAATCCGGTGTTGATGCCTGATTTTTTGAGTATGACGGTAGGCCTGTTGATTATGATGCGGACAAGGTCGGAATTGCTCATCGAAGCAAGGACCTGCTGCTTGTACAGGGCCTGGACCTCCTGCTCACTAATCTCCAGATTGCTCACATCGTATGTAAGAGACGGCTGTGCAAGGGAGACGAGGCGGTCGTGAGGCATTGAAAGCAACGTGTTCGTTACTGTGTGAACGGTACAACCTTCCTTTTCAAGCATTGAAATATAATTTCTGTGCTCGTCAGCGGCCTTGTCGATGTCAAAATATCTCTCATATAATCCGGCATCCGGGTGGATGACTCCGTCAAAGAGCTCTGCTCCCGGAGTGTACATCAGGATGAAGCCCGCCTTGTGGTATTCAGCCTGCGGATAGCCGTAAACAAGCGGCTTTTCCGGCCTGTCCAAAGGACCGCATCCGAATGCTGTCAGGCAGGCGAATGCAATCAATAATGAATTGATAATTCTAAATTTCATCTCTTTCTGTTTTAGTTACTGGACAATATTGTTTCCACAGCCTGCCTTACATTCGCCCAGACTTCATCGCTTGTCAGCACGCCTGATTCTCGTATGGCATTATTCAAGAAGGCATCTACACTCAGGTTGTCGCTGACGATTTTCACCGCCGCAACCAGTTCGAGATGGGGCGAGAATGAGGCTATGTAGTTGAGTTCCATATCATAGAGCGTGGGCTCGGCCTTGTCCGATTCAGTAAAAAAACTGTTTCATACGCCCACAAAGGTAGCGATTTTCCTTTACCTATACATTTCCCGACCATAATAATATGCATTCCTGGAATCCTTTTCGGATACTCAGTGGGTTAAAACACATCCGTTCATACAAATGAATTGGTACAAACGCGAATCATTCGCGTTTGTACGAAAATCACCCGCACATACAACTGTAACTTGCCCATAAACTTAAGATGCTGAAATATAACTATTTATAAGCGCGAGAGAAACTGTCACAGATGGGCTTTGTATGTGTGATATTATGAAAAGCGTCGGGTCATAGAGGTCATCCTCTTTCTGTTTATCTTGCTGCCGCCAAGCGTCGGCTGTCTCTTCATCTACCACGGGCAAAAAGCGGTATTTTGCACGTGAAAATAATGACGAACTGCGATTTTACGGGCAAATACGCCTATTCTGCCCGTATTTCGTTTGTCAGGAGGCCAAATACGGGCAAAACACGTCATTCTGCCCGCAAAACGACATTATTTCGTCATCGGCACGGGCAAAAAAGCTTATTTTTCCCGCGTTTCAGCAAATGAAAAGTGTAAAGGCCCAGTTTTGCCCAGATAGACTTCACGGGCGGGCAGTCTCGTCGTGAAGTCGCATCCATCTATAAAGTATTCTTTCCTTGACGCTGCCTGTCAAGACCGCATACTTGTCTCATAGGCATTCAAAATTTTGGGACACCAAGCCCGTTTAACTTAAAGTATTGTGCGGCAGGCAGTGATGCCATGTCCGCTTTTGCCAATAAAGATAGTATGGGGTCTTGATTTTTATTCAACCGGCCTAAAATCGCTGGTTTTTATCTATATTTACGGAATAAATAAATCAATCAATCAATATGTGGAATACATTTAAATCTGCTATCCTTGCCGGAATCTGCATCGGTATTGCCGGCTTCGGCTATCTTGCCGTAGGAGGCGTTGTCGGCGCCGTGGTTTTCGCCTTCGGCCTGCTTGCTGTAGTCAATTATAAGTTCAAGCTCTTCACGGGAACTGCCGGTTTCTTCAAGAAAGGGGAGTTCTGCAACCTTTGGCTGATTCTTGTGGGAAATATCGTCGGAACCCTTTTGGTAGCCCTCCTAGCCCGGACTTCTGCAATGCCTCTTCAAGAAAGTGCTCAGAAGATTCTTGAAGCGCGTCTCGCAAACGGCGCACTTAGAAGCGGCGCCCTTGCTATAGGCTGTGGCTTCATTATGACAACTGTCGTGAAGTTTGCGCGTCAGGGTCAGTGGATACCTCTTCTTTTCGGTATTCCTATGTTCATCCTGTGCGGCTTTCCTCACAGTATCGCTGACGCATTCTACTATTGGACCGTTCCGTTCAGTTTCCTTGGAGCCCATATCGGGGAAGTGCTTCTCCTTTATGTCTGCATTGTTGCCGGCAATTTCATCGGCTGCAATCTTACCCGCTTCCTTATTCCAGATATTGATAAATAGCAGTACATATTGACTGAAATCATATAGAAGGAGGCTGGAATCCAGCCTCCTTCATTCTTCTTCTACTCTGAGCCTGTGTCTGGAGTGCTATGCCGTCAGCCTTCGCGCTGCGCGCTCATCCCGTCACTCCCTTCGGTCGTGCCACCCATTCACAAGGCCATGGGCGGCCATGGGCTTCCCGTCATAACCTCCAGTCCACAGGCTCCGGGAGAACAGGACTGCCATAAGGGCCTGTGCCACCCTCGGCAACATAAGAGGGGGGACCATGAGCGCAGCGAATGGTGGGGTCTCGCGCAGCGAGACGGCTAACTTATGGCAGTCCTGTTCTGCTGGAGCACGGGAAGAGAACGGTATGACTGTGCCGATCAGAAGAGGGACAGGAGGCGGAAGAGGATGAAGCCGAGATAGTTGCCGACGGCGTATCCGACTACTCCTATGGCGAGGCCGCCTGCGAGGACGGAACTGTTTTTCATTGCTCCGGCCATCATCGGGACGAACGGGGGAGAACAGATATAGGTTACTGAACTTACCGTCATCGTATCCGCGTCAATGCCGAAAATCTTTGCCAGAAACACCTGGATTGCCAATGAACCGAATATCACGAAAGTCAGGTAGCCCAGCAGCGCCAGGCTGCTGCCGAGTTCGAACTTGCTCAGGTCGGCCATTGATGCCACGACAATAGAGAAAATGTAGATAAGGTACATTCCGATATCATACCCGCTTTTTCTGTCTCTTACCGGTTTCCAGAAAGAAGCCGCTATGCCCAATGTGGTCAGAAGCAGTATGAGGACAGTCATAAACCAGTCGTCTCCGCAGAGTAGGGCTACTCCGGCCGAAATGCCGATTATCAGTATGTCAACTCCGAACAGCACTGCCGCATCCTTGAACCATGCTTTTGTGAACAGAAAAGGCTTGCCGGATTCCGATGAAGTATTCTCCCCGTCCTGCAGAGTGTAATTGTCGGGGTGTGTGATGTTGGGAAGCCACTTTCTGAATAACTTGATGCCGAAACCCATCAGAAAGGTGAGGTACAGGAAACATATGATCATATCATATGAGTTCAGGAGAATAAAGGTCTCTTCCGACGCATTCAACATAGATTTCAGAGCCGCAAGATTAATGGTTCCGCCAGTGTAAACCCCGGTCAGCATTCCGCCGACCTTTGCACCGTCCGGAATGTCCTTCCCAAAAATCAGGAAGCCGATAATCACAGCGGCTACTACTGCCACCATTCCTGTAATGAGCGCAAGCAACTGGCTGCGGGTCTGGCTCCTGGAGAACTTGCATGAGAACAGCATAAGTGGAATGGCGAGCGGGACCATCGCGCTTGAAAGAAGGTCCTGCACCTTGGCCATACAGGACGGATGAAATATGTTGCCGATAATGATTCCAAGTATGTAAAGAACCAGCACCGGACCAATCTTGCCCAGCACGGGTATTTTCTTGCACAGCCACAGCACACCGGCCGGGGCGAGTAAAAATACGGGTATTATCCACATAGTACCCCGAAGTTAGCAAGTATTTTTCTTGAAAATGTTATATTTGAAGATAAATATTGATAATGTTATGAAAGTAGTTATTAGAGAGAATGCACTCGAAGGCTCAATATGGGCCGCACATTATATTGCAGACAGGATAAATGAAAAGGCTGCGAAAACTTCGGAGCCGTTCGTCATCGGGCTTTGTACAGGGTCCACACCTATTGAAACTTATGCGGAACTTGGAAGACTGGTGAAGGCAGGGAAAGTATCCTTCAAGAATGTGATTTCGTTCAATATGGATGAATATGTCGGGCTTCCTGAATCCCATCCGGAGAGCTACCACTCTTTTATGCACAAGAATCTTTTTGACTTCATTGACGAACCTGCGGAGAATATCCACATCCTCAATGGAAATGCAAAGGATCTGGACGCTGAATGCGCTGCATATGAGGAAGCAATAATCAAGGCCGGCGGATTCGACCTTTTCCTCGGTGGAATCGGAGAGGACGGACACATCGCTTTCAATGAACCGTACTCCTCACTCAATTCCCGTACAAGAGTTGTTGATCTGACGGAAGATACGAGAATCGTGAATTCACGCTTCTTCGACAATGATATGAACAAGGTCCCTAAACAGGCTCTATCTGTAGGCGTGGCAACGGTGACTGGCTCAAAGGAGGTCGTTCTTCTCGTTATGGGTCCGAAGAAAGCCCGCGCATTGAGGGATGCAGTCGAAGGACCTTGCAGCCATAAATGTACTGCATCAGCCCTCCAGCTCCACGAACAGGCTACCATCGTCTGTGACGAGGCATCTGTCGGTGAGTTGACAGTCAATGCATACCGCTATTTCAAAGCGCTGTACTAGCAGAGAAAATACATAGCGAAACCTATGGCGAGCGCTACGGCGCAGTTGATGAGTTTCGCATAGATGAAATCCCTCTTGGACTCGGCGATGAGGGGGAGGGATGCGTGTCCGTCCTGGGAAATGCAGCTGGCAACAAGAACTGATGCCGGAGCTATTCCCATAGCATAGAGCGACACGAAGACCAGATGAGGACCGGATTCGGGAATTATCCCTATGAGTGTGGCCAGGACTATCATCAAAGGGATGTTGGAACTTACCCACGATTCGATGTCGAAGAAATTGGATGCAAGTCCTATCGCGAGCAAGACCCCGAAAGTCCAGGCGAAGACCTTTGGAAGATGCCCACAGATGATATGATGCCACAGGTGGTCTCCAATGAAGTGGTCCGATGCGCAAAGTATTACAGCAAGGAGTATTACGCTGAAGCAGGCGAACATAACATTCATCCAAGTCTCGTCAAGGAGGTTGAGTCCGGATGTCTGCCGGGCCTCGTCACCGTCACCGAGGATTCCGAGCAGAAGGGCGGCAATATAGAGTACCAGTCCGGCCGCCATAGTGATGCGTTTCCATCCGAAGTGCCTCTTCTCATTGTGAGCGTGGCTGTCTTCTTCGTGGACGTGGAGTTCTGCGCAGGAAATATTAGCCGGTGATCCGCGATGTTTGCGGACGGCATCTACTATGACACCTGTGGTGATTGCAAGAATGAACAGAAGCCCTGTTATCTTGAGAGCATCGCCCGGAAAGGATGCCAGCATTACGAATGCTTCATCCCCTGATGTGGCAATCATCATTGCTACAAGTGCACCGAAACTCAGCATCCCGTGGGAATACAGGGAGACTGATGCGAAACCGCCCATACAGCCGGGGATGCAGCCCAGAATAGCGGAAAGGACAATCTGTCCGAAACTGTTGCGCTGCAGTATGTTGGAAAGCCTTCCACGGGACTTCAGATTGATACTTTCTATCATAAGCATCATTACGACTACCATTCCGGTAATCATTATCGATGTTCTGAGTGCTTCCAACAATATATTCATACCGCGAAGATAGCCAACATTGCTGATATTGCATAGGTCATTCTTAAAAAATAACTTGGTAATTTTTTTGGTTCTTGTTTTGTCTTTTGAACATGTCATTCAGTCACGTAGCACAGCTACGCTCCTTCATTCCATATCCAAAATTCATAAACAATCCCTCATAAATCTTTACCAACTTATTTTTTCATCTTTCCTAGATAAATGGAAAATTAGAGTAAATTTGTATCTGTACTAAAAGCTTTAAATATGAAAAGATTCATTGTGCCCCTGCTTATTATTCTGTCTGCGCTGACGTTGAAAGCGCAGACCGTGATTCATCCGGACAATACTGTCACGTTCAACTACCGTAATGACAATGCGGAAAGAGTTTCTGTAGATGTCCAGTTCGCCGGCAGCCACGAAATGACAAAAGATGCGGACGGCATCTGGACTGTTACACTGGGACCGGCTGCATCCGATATTTATCCATATCATTTCGTCGTGGACGGGATAAGCGTGATGGACCCGTCAAACCCTGAATTCTTCCCTAATGAGACATTTAAGAACAGCCTGCTGGATATCAGAGGGACTGGTGAACCGCTGATTCACGCTGTCAGGGAAGTCCCTCATGGAAGCGTGGACTATGTGAACTACTATTCGAAGACTCTTGGGGTATTCGGTAATGCTATCGTATATACGCCACCATTCTATGACAGACATCCGGAAAAGAAATATCCCGTGATGTACCTCATCAGCGGTACGACCGATACTGAAGAAGTCTATTTCAAAGTGGGCAAGGTCAATCTCATCCTTGACAACCTCATTGCAGAAGGCGCTGCCGAGGAGATGATAGTGGTACTGCCTTATGGCAATCCGGCAAAATATTATCCTGTCGGACAGCAACCTTTCTATGCCGATTTCAACGGAGACCTCGTGAACGACCTTATGCCGTTCGTCGAGTCCAATTACAGGACCATAAATGACCGCGACTACAGGGCGATAGGCGGCTTTTCACGCGGAGGAAACCAGGGTCTTGCAATTGGTCTGACCAACCTCGACAAGTTCTCATATCTTTGCTCATACAGTTCATTCACTTCAATGGACATTCCGGGCGTGTATGATGATGCAGCAAAGGCTAATGACCAAATCAAGCTGTTCTGGCTCGGTGTCGGGACTGACGATTTCCTTTTCGGCAACGCAAAAGAATATATGGACTTCCTGGATGCGAAAGGAATCCGGAATATGAAAGAGTTCACGACAGACAAGTTCGGCCACACCTGGATGAATGCAAAATATTTCCTGGACAAATCACTCAGGCTCCTCTTTAAAGAGGGAGACCCGTATGAGGGATATACAGAGCCCGAACTCGTGCTCGCGGAGAAAAAAGATCCTTCCGGGCAGGAGCAGAAACTGACGCCGGAGGTGATGGCGAAACTTTTCCCTATGCCGGTAAATTCTCCGGAATGCAATGCTGACGGAAGTGTGACCTTCAGATTGCAGGCACCGGACGCTGATAAGGTGGAACTTGAATGTCAGATGTTCAAGGAAAAGAAGCATATGGAGAAGGACGGGAAAGGTGTATGGACTGTTACTGTGAAGCCGGACAGCCCTGACATTTATTCATACAGTTTCTATGTGGACGGTACCCGAATTGCCGATCCGGTCAATCCACTCATCACCCCTGATGAATCCTTTAAGTGCAGTCTTGCAGACATAAAAGGAGACCAACCATCCGTACATGACCTTCAGAATGTTCCCCACGGCAAAGTTTCATACAGGATGTATCATTCGGCTACGTACGGTTTTGACCGTCCGCTATGCGTTTACACTCCAGCAGGATATGAACCGGCGGGTACAGAGAAACTGCCTGTCCTCTATCTGTTCCATGGGGACGGTGACACATACGAGAGCTGGTTTAAGGTTGGACGCGTGAACAACATATTGGATAATCTGATTGCTGAAGGTGCGGCGGAAAGGATGATTGTGGTGATGCCGTACTCGAACCCTGTTCCCGAAATGCAGGCCAGGGGAATCGCGGCATCGGTGGATCCTGATGAATTTGTCAGTGAAATGCTTGATGACGTGATTCCGTTCGTGGAATCCGAGTATAATGTACTTGTGGGTGCGCACGACAGTGAAATTCTCAAAGCGGCATCTGCGGGGAACACGTGGCCGAAGCGCAGGGATTATTTCGAACTTTTTGCCCGGAAACTTTTCAAATGATGAGAATAATTGGATAATAAGAACCATTTCAAAACAGGTTCTAAACGAAAATCAAATGAAAAACAAGATTTTTGCTGCATCTGCCGCACTCCTTTCATTAGTTGGATGTGCTGGAAAAAAGGCCGTTGAACCGGCTTCAAACTATCCTCAGGACGTAATTACAGCCAAGGACGGTACGGAAATCACACTTACTTTCTATGCCCACGCTTCAATTGCCGTCGAGGCTCTGGGGTATCAGATCTATGTCGATCCGGTTGGCGAAAATATAGATTGGGCGCAGGAACCGAAGGCTGACCTTGTTCTTGTCTCCCACGACCATTTTGACCATTATGATGCTGCGGCTGTCGAGGCCCTTAACGGGACTGGCGAGTTCCTGAAGATGAAACCGGGAGAGACCGCCGAGCCTGTCGAAGGAATCAAGGTTGAGGCTGTGCCGGCATACAACATCTCTGAAGGACATCTGGATTTCCATCCTCAGGAGCGTGGGGATGCAGGATATATTATCACGATCGGCGGCACGAGAATCTATGTCGCTGGCGATACCGAAGACAACGATGACGTACTTGCACTCAAGGATATCGATGTTGCCTTTCTTCCTGTCAACCAGCCATATACTATGACGGTAGAACAGTGCGCCAGGGTCGTTGAGGCCATCCGCCCTGCTGTTTTCTATCCTTACCATTTCGGTGGGACAGATGTGCCTACGGATATTGATGCGCTTGTGGAGGCTGTTGGGGATATCACCGACATACGTGTGAGACCACTGGAATAAGCCAAAATGAATTGTCTGCTTCTATATTTTACAGGCACCTTCAATACAAGACACCTGACCGGTAAACTCGCAGAAAGGCTTGAGGCCATCGGATGGAAGGTGACGAAATATGAGATTGATCCGACGAATAATGAACGGCTGGACCTTTCACGCTATGACGTCATAGGCCTGGGTTATCCTATCCACGGGTATTGTGCACCGTGGGCATTCCTGAAATTCGTCAGGAAGCAGAAATTCCCGAAAACGGCAAAGATATTCATCTACAAGAATTCCGGGGAGACAGAGAAAGCGAATGACGCTTCATCCAAATACATTGACAGGAAATTGCGCAGGGATGGGGCTCGGGCAGATAACGAATATCATTTCCTGATGCCTTACAATATCCATTTCCGCTTCGATGAGAACCTTGTCCGTGAGATGTTCACAATGAACGAAAAATTGCTGGATATACTTGTCTATGAGGTAAGTAACGGCATATGTAATAGGAAACCGTACGGAATATGGGCCAGGTTGGTATCTGCAGTTGTGTCCAGACCGCAGTATATCGGCGGCGATGTGAATTCGTTCTTCTACAGGACGGATATGGACAAATGCCTCAAGTGCGGCCTGTGCATCAGGCGCTGTCCGACAAAGAATATCTATGTGGATGGTGACGGCACCATAAAGTTCCATCATCACTGCCTTATGTGTATGCGTTGCTCGCTGTATTGTCCTGCGGATGCAATTCATATAGGCTTCCTTGAAAGCTGGGGCTGGAAAGTCAATGGCGGATATGATTTCAAGAAAATCGAGTCCATTGACTTAAAGGAACCGGTAATAACGGAATCTACAGAGGGGTTCTTCCACTGCTATGTGAAGACCTATGCCGATATCAACAGGCGACATAAAGAGCTTTTCGGCTAACAGTCATCACTTGGCTCCACGTGCAGGGAAATCTGAGTCTTTTCCCCATATTTACTGCGTATTGCCGATTCTGCGATTTCGGTAATTCTGTGCGCCTCGGCCACGGTCATTTCCGGATCTACGACAAGGTGGGAGTCTATGATGATATCCGGACCGCTTTTCCTTGTCTTGAGAGCGTGCACGTTCCTTACACCCTCCACTGATTGGATGATTCCTGATATTTCATCTTCTACATCATCCGGGAGGGAACTTTCGGTCAATTCTTTCAGCGCCGGAACTGCCATTTGCACAGCAATAAGAATGATGAAAATACTGATGATGCAGCAGACAATCGGGTCGAGAATGACAAATTTCCCCCCGAAGATTATGGCTGCTCCGATGCCGATGGCTGCTCCAATGGATGACAATGCGTCAGTCCGATGATGCCAAGCATTTGTTATGACTGCGGGGCTGTTGTTCTTCTTGCCGACCCGTACAGTCCACTGGAAAAGGATCTCCTTGACGATTATGGAAACAATGGCGGCGATAAGGGCGATATTTCCGGGAACATCAATGGCTCCCCCTTTTGCTACAAGCACAATCTTGCCGACCCCTTCCGCCATAAGCCTTCCTCCAACGATGAGAAGAAGGATAGCGACAATTACAGTCGCAAGTGTCTCAAACTTGCCGTGACCGTAGTCGTGGCTCTTGTCCTGACCTTTGGATGCGATTCTCACCATAATCAGCACAACAGCATCGCTGACAAGGTCGGACAGGGAGTGGACGGCATCTGCCAGCATCGCTGCGCTGTGACCGAGTATCCCGCCCAACAACTTTAGCCCGGAAAGAGCAATATTCACGATTGCTCCCCAGACCGTCACTTGTGATATTTCCTGTTCTCTTCGCTCCATTTGCAATTCAGATAATAGGGCGCTCCTCAGAGCGCCCATTACTCGTGGAGATGGGCGGACTCGAACCGCCGTCCAAACAACGCACCAGAGAGCTTTCTACACGCTTATTCTTCCTTTGTTTGTCGGAAACGGCCTGCCGGAAGACGGGCTAACTGTATCTTATCCTTTAGGTCTTGGCGGAGTTTAAAGGAGTCCCTCCGTGCATCCGGTTTGAATGATACCCCGGGCTCCAGACATAACCGGCAGAAAGCTGGCGGGATATACGTCAGTGCCGCAGCCTTGGCGGCTCTGATTGATGCGGTCTTATCTTAAGACTAGCAAGCGTATGAATAGTTGTAGTTGCCTACTAATTTTTTGAAGACTGAGATTAACGGGCAAATCTCCCACGCCCGGCGTGCTTACTGTCCGACATCATTGCTGTCAAAACCAAAACATCCCCTTTGTCAGGATGATGAGGCTGAAACCAGCATCAATCAAACTGAAGCGGACAAAGATAAGGTTTTATCTTTTATTTTTCTAAATTTGTGAGATTTATTATTAACTATGGCGAAGTCCGGGTCAAATATAGTTGCGCAGACAAATCAGCTTATTAGGGATATAAGGAGCGGGGTATTCCAGCCGGTATATGTCCTGATGGGGGATGAGTCATATTATCCGGATCTGATCTGCGAGGAAATCCTTGCAAATGCCGTGGATGAAAGTGCAAGAGATTTCGATCAGTTTGTGTTTTACGGTTCGGATTCCGATGCCGATACCGTCATCACAGCAGCCAGGGGCTATTCGATGTTCGGAGGCAGGGTGCTGGTGGTACTGAAAGAAGCCCAGCTTATGAAAGACCTGGACAATCTTTCTCTCTATTGCGCGAATCCTCTGGATTCCACAGTCCTGGTCGTCTATCTGCATGGCGCGTCACTTGACAAGCGAAAATCTTTCTATAAAGCTGCGCAGAAGGCCGGCGTCATAGTGGAGTCACCTGCAGTGCGTGATTATGAGATAGCGCAGTGGATAAATGATTATTACAATTCTCTTGGACTGTCCATCAGCCCGGATGCGGCGCAACTGCTGGGCGAATCGGTCGGAACGAATCTTGCGAAGATAGCTTCCGAGACTGAGAAAATGAGGAAGAACCTTCCGGAAGGGGAGAACAGAATCACAGTCGAGGACATCGAAAAGAATATCGGAGTGTCCCGCCAGTTCAGCATATTCGAGCTTACGAAGGAACTGTCATATAAGAATGCAGCCAAGGCTGTGAAAATTGCGACCTACATAGGCTCTGCGGCAAAATTCGCGATGCCTATGGCGGTCAGTGCACTTTTCACGCATTTCTACCGTATCCTCAAGTATGAGTCGCTCCTTATGAAGTCTTCATATCCCGATCCGGGAGAGAAAGCGACAGTCCTTGGCGTGAACCCATATTTCTTCAGAGAGTATGATACGGCAGTACGTAATTATCCTCTGAATAAGACTATGGCAGTCATTTCCTTGCTCAATGATTATGATTATAAGGGCAAGGGCGGGGATGTCGGCCCGGATACTACAGCAGCCGATATCCTTATCGAATTGGTAATTAAGATCCTAAACATATAGAAAATGGCATTGATTGAATGTAAAGAAATCTGTAAGAATTTTGGTGAGAAAGTGGCCCTGGACCATATCTCGCTAGAGATTCCTGAAGGAAAGATCTTCGGACTGCTCGGCCCGAACGGAGCAGGTAAGACGACCTTGATCAGAATTATCAACAGAATCACTATTCCGAATGGCGGAGAAGTGGTATTCAACGGACACACCATCACCCAGGCGGATGTGGAGAAAATAGGCTATATGCCGGAAGAAAGAGGATTGTACCGCAAGATGGAGGTTGGAGACCAGGCGATGTATCTTGCCCAGCTTAAAGGTATGTCCGCTGCCGACGCCCAGAGAGAATTGAAAAAATGGTTCATTAAATTCGGTATTCAGGACTGGTGGAAGAAGAAAGTGGAGGAACTGTCCAAGGGAATGGCTCAGAAGGTCCAGTTCATAACGACGGTTGTCCATAGGCCGAAACTCCTTATCCTTGACGAGCCTTTTTCCGGTTTTGACCCGGTCAATGCCGAGTTGATAAGGAAAGAGATTCTCAAGCTCCGCGACGACGGGGCCACAATTGTTCTCTCGACTCATAATATGGAGTCGGTCGAGGAACTTTGCGACAATATTGCCCTCATCAATAAGTCCAGGCTTGTCATCACCGGTGGCGTAGAAGAGATACGCCGTAATTATGGCAACAACAATGCTGAACTGGTTTATTCTGATGCCGACGGCGAGCATACTGAGGTTATCGCCATACGCGACGACAACAGCGTTCTGAAGGATATTCTTGCAAAGCCGGGCACAATCGTGAAATCCTACAAGGAACTTATGCCAAGGATGAACGACATATTTATCAAACTTGTAACAGAAGGAGAATAGGATATGAATACACATATTGTTAGCATCATAATCAAACGCGAATATCTCAACCGCGTAAAGAAAAAGTCATTCCTTATCGTCACCTTTGTGGTGCCTGTCCTTTTTGCTGCAATCTGTGTGCTTCCGTCGCTAATAATGTATGCGGCAAAGGAGGAAGCCAAGACTGTCGCAGTTGTGGATGCTTCAGGCATCGTCCTTCCATATTTGAATGACACGGAAAGCGCTGTCTATGCAGACTATTCGGCCTTTTCCCCGGATACTGTGAAAGCGAAGCTCGGAGAACTGGGGGTGGATGCCCTTCTGAGCATCTCGGCTCTCAATGAGGAAAAGACGCTGACCGCTGAGCTGTTCTCGGAAAAGCCGCTGGGAATGGAACTCACTGAAAGCATAAATGACAAGATAAACGATGCTGTGGAGGCCTACAGGGTCGAATCCTATGAAATCGAGGATTTGGACAACATTATGAAAAGTATCAAGGCCAACGTGAAACTTACATCATATACAATCGGCGAGGACGGAAAGGAAACAGTATCTGAGACAGGCGTGTATATGATAGTCTCAATGCTGCTGGGAATGATAATCTATATGTTCATCGCGCTTTTCGGAGGTATGGTGATGAGCTCTGTCATAGAAGAAAAGGCATCCCGTGTCGTTGAGGTGCTGGTTTCTTCAGTGAAAGCTACTGAACTGATGTTCGGAAAGATTATCGGCGTGGCGCTGGTCGCTATCACACAGTTTGCTCTTTGGATTATCCTTGCAGGTGCGCTAACAGTGGGGGCGACATCGATTTTCGCTCCGAAGATGGATGCTGCCGCTATGACGGAAATGGCCGGGATGGCAGCTCCGGGGACCCCTGACCTCACTTCCGTCGCTACAGACAGTGAGGCATCAGTCATATTCAGCACTCTCGGAAATCTGCCTCTCGGCGAGATTCTGATTTGCTTCTTTGTCTTCTTCATCTTCGGATATCTGCTGTATGCGTCATTGTTCGCTGCAATCGGCTCTGCCGTAGAGAATGAAGCAGACACACAGCAGTTGCAGATTCCGCTCACGATTCCTCTCTTACTGGGATTCTTCATCGCACTTTATGCCTTCAAGGCCCCGGACAGCGCTGTTGTATTTTGGGGAAGCATGATTCCGTTCACGTCCCCGATTGTTATGATTGCGCGTATTCCGTTCGGAGTGGCGACTTGGGAGATTATACTGTCGGCTGTACTTCTTATTGCGACGTTCGCAGGCTGCGCTTATGTGTCATCGAAGATATATAAGGTTGGTATCCTTATGTTCGGCAAAAAATCCACTTGGAAAGATTTATGGAAATGGTTAAAGTTAAAGTAACATTAGCAGGGCTTTTTCTTGCCGTTGCTGTCGTGTCCGCTCAGGATATTACCTGGGAGAAAGTGCATATGGACGCTTCGCGAGTAGGCGCTTCCATCCCGGACAGGGATAATGTCGGGCAGGCTTTCGGCCGTGTGGAGGGAGATACATATTATGCTCCGAATGGGAAAGTCTATACAGGAGGCTCGCTCCCTGATGTGGCCAGAATTATGATAGAAGCACAGCCGGCCATGGCGCCAGTCAAGGAAATACTTGGATATACTACTCACGTTCTGTCGCGTGATGGGACTGAATTGCAGAATATGGTTGTGGACAGAATTATGGCAACAGCACACGAAGCAACCGGGCTGAGAATCGATGCTGGTGTGACCAACCGCTTCGGTATCAGATATGATATGCCGGAGGGAAAAGTCATAGCGGATGATATCATATCTATGCTTCCGTTTAAGAACTATATATGCGTGGTGAGCATGAATGGCAAAAGCCTCAGAGAAAAACTTGAGAGGATGGCGGCGCACAGTGTAGAAGTACTTGGTGGCATTGAAATGACGGTAAAGGACGGACATATAAAGAAGGTGAAAGTCGGCGGCAGGCGACTCTGTGACAACAGGATATATAATGTCGCTACAATTGATTTCCTTCTTGAAGGCGGTGATGGTATTGTGATGGCCAAGGATGCTGTTGACCTGATCCAAACAAACGTCCTCATAAGGGAGGCTCTCATTGACTATCTCAATCAGCTGAATGCGGAAGGGAAGCCGATATCATACGATGATAAGGCTCGTGTGAAATTTGTAGGACAGAATAAAACGGGAAAGGAATGAAAAAATTTGTATTGATTCTTGCTGCCCTTACGGTATGCACTGCGGCTTTTGCACAAGGCCTCACTATACTCCATCTGAATGATACGCATTCCCATCTCGATCCTCTTCCTACCGGGGAAGCCGGAGTGCTTGAACGTACGGCTTTCATTGACAGTGTAAGGAATGCTGACGGGGAGGACAATGTCCTGTTGCTCCATGCCGGAGATTTCAGCCAAGGCTCTTCATATTTCACACTGCTCTCAGGCGACCTGGAAATTAACCTGATCAATGCTATGAAATACGATTGCGTTACTTTGGGTAACCATGAATTCGATAATGGCGTAGAAGAACTTGGAAGACGTATGTCAATGCTACAGGGAACGAAGGTAGTATGCGCAAATTATGATTTTTCGTCATTTGAGGCAGGAAAGTACGTGAAACCATACACTATTCTTGAAAAAGCCGGCAGAAAGATAGGCATCATAGGCGTACTATGCGACATATCATCAGTTGTGTCAAAGCAGATTGCAGACCGCGTCCCGCATTTCGATACTGCTGATTCAGTAAATAAATGGGCCGACAAACTCAAGGACGAGGAACATTGCGACCTTGTCATATTACTTTCCCATCTTGGATATAAAGGTGAGAGAGGAGTGAATGACACCGACCTTGTCGGATTGGTCAGAAATGTGGACATCATAGTGGGCGGACATTCCCACACTTTCCTTGATTCAATTGACGTATCCCATAAGGACCTGGACGAAAAAACCGTCCCGATTGTTCAGGACGGTTGTTGGGGATATGATGTCGGAGTGATTCACATTAGGTGATTACTCGACTTTGAATGAATCTTTCAAGGCTGTTGTCTTGTTGAATACTGCAAGGTCCGGAGTTGAATCCGGATCTTTTTTATAGTATCCGACCCTTTCAAACTGTACTGCGATGCCCGAATTGTCGTTCAGGAGTGCAGGCTCTGCGAGGCCTTTGACGATGACAAGGGATTCCGGGTTGAGGAAGTCCTTGTAGTCCTTATCTTCAGGAACCTGACTCATATCTGCAAGCGTGAAAAGGCGGTCGTAGTTCCTTACTTCTATAGCCTTTGCGTGCTCTGTGGAAACCCAATGGATGGTTCCCTTCACAGACCTCCATTCGCCGTTGCCCGGTCTTGTGGATGGGTCATAACTGCATTTGAGCTCCACAACCTTTCCGGTTTCGTCCTTGATTATCTCATCGCATTTGATGATGTAGGTGTATTTCAACCTCACTTCACCGTCCGGCTTGAGACGGAAGTATTTGTGAGGTGCGTCCTCCATAAAGTCGGCCCTGTCTATGAGTAGATTGCGTGAGAAAGGAACTTTGCGGGAAGCGCCTTCCGGATCTGCCGGATTGAGCGGACAGTCGAACCACTCCACCTGACCTTCAGGGTAGTTGGTGAGCGTGACCTTGATAGGGTCGTCTGAAACGACCATATATCTGTTGCTCCTGGCGTTGAGATCCTGTCTTACGCACCACTCAAGAAGTTGGATGTCCATAAGCTGATCGTGTTTTGTGACACCGATCTTTTCGCAGAATGCCTTAAGTGCCTCAGGGGTGTATCCTCTTCTGCGGACTCCGCATAGCGTAGGCATTCGCGGATCGTCCCAGCCTGCAACAAGTCCCTTCTGTACAAGTTCGAGAAGCTTTCTCTTCGACATCAGAGTGTAGGTCAGATTAAGCCTTGCAAACTCATACTGATGGCTTGGGAATATGCCGAGAGTTTCGATGAACCAGTCATAGAGAGGACGGTGCACATCGAATTCGAGCGTACAGATGGAGTGTGTGATGTTCTCTATGGAGTCACATTGACCGTGTGTGTAGTCGTACATCGGGTAAATGCACCACTTGTCGCCTGTGCGGTGGTGGGAGGCATGTTTGATGCGGTAGAGAATAGGGTCGCGGAACATCATGTTCGGGTGGGCCATATCAATCTTTGCCCTGAGGACCTTTTCTCCGTCAGCATATTTCCCCTCTTTCATTTCCCTGAAGATTTTCAGGTTTTCTTCCGGAGTCCGGTTTCTGTACCGGCTTTCAGTACCCGGCTTGTCAACGGTTCCTCTGTGGAGGGAAATTTCCTCCTGAGTCTCATCATCGACATAGGCCAGACCTCTCTTGATTAAGTCCTCTGCCCATTCGTAAAGCTGGTCGAAATAGTCTGATGCGTATCTTTCCTCCGCCCACTGGAATCCAAGCCACTTGATGTCTTCCTTGATGGCATCAACATATTCGGTATCTTCCTTCGTCGGGTTCGTGTCGTCATAACGGAGGTTTGTCTTGCCGCCATATTTTTGTGCGAGACCGAAGTTGATGCACAGGCTCTTGGCGTGTCCGAGATGAAGATATCCGTTAGGCTCCGGAGGAAAACGCGTGAGGATTGACTTATGTTTTCCTGATTTAAGGTCGTCTTCAATGATTTCCTCAAGGAAATTGAGTTTTTTTATTTCTTCTTCCATTTATTAATCGTTAAATTTGCTGGTGAAATTATACATTTTTTACGATTAATTCAATATTTATGGTCAAATCAATGACGGGATACGGCAAGGCCGTCGCTTCTTTGGAAACCGGACAATTGACTGTCGAAATACGTACCCTCAATGGTAAGAATGCTGAGATCAGCATCAAGTCGGGACTTCTTCCTAAAGATAAAGAGCTTGGAATCAGACAGAAGATAGCAAACAATCTGTATCGCGGGACGATTGATGTATTCCTTACTTGGGATCCAAATGCATCAGAAACGGCCCGATTAATTAATTTGGAGCTTGCAAAGGCATATTCTATCCAAATCAACACCCTTGCCAAGGAGCTTGGATGCTGGCCTATACCGTCATCCGGCTCACAGGATCTTTTATCCAATATACTCAGACTGCCGGATGTCGTTGATTCCCAGAGACAGGATGTGATTACAGAAGATAACTGGCCGATTGTTGATGCTGCTTTCGACGCAGCTCTTGAGGCAGTCAATAAATACCGTTCCGATGAGGGTAAAGTTCTCTATGACGACGTTACTTCCCGTATCAGAAACATTCTTGAACTTGAAGATGAGGTCGAGTCCTACGAGCAACAGAGGATAGACGCTGTCAGGGAGAAGCTGATGAAGAACCTTCAGGAGGTGAGTCTGTCTCCGGACAAGGAAAGATTCGAACAGGAAATCATATATTATCTTGAGAAACTGGACATTAACGAAGAGAAAGTCAGACTTCGTCAGAACTGCCACTATTTCCTTGATACCATAGACGGGGAGGAGTTTCCCGGGAAAAAACTTGGATTTATCATCCAGGAAATCGGCCGCGAAATCAACACGACCGGATCAAAAGCAAACCACGCCCTTATCCAGAAGGCCGTGGTCCGTATGAAAGATGAGCTCGAGAAAATGCGCGAGCAGTCTATGAACATCCTTTAGTTTACATCAGTCCGAGCAGTTTGGACCTCGCGATAAGGCAGTCTCCGATGGAGGCGGCCTTTCTTTCTAATGAAGAGAAGACAATCTTGGTGTCTGAACTGACCCTCTTGAGCGAATGCTTGTTGACGGCGGTCTTGATTGGCAGCATCAGGTAGTCCCTTCCTACGATAAGCCGGCCGCCTATCACAACAAGTCCCGGATTGAAGATGTTGATGAGTCCGGCAATTCCCTTGCCGAGCGTCTCGCCAATCTGCTCGATTCCGTCGATTGCGAGGACATCCTCTTCGACAATGGCTTCAAGGATGTCGTCCAAAACTATTTTTTCACCTGCTTTGAATTTCTTCGAGAGTGAAGACGTCCTGCCCTGTTCCAATTCGCTCTTGATAAGATGGTAGAGCGCTGTACCTGATGCTCCGGTTTCGAGACATCCCACCTTGCCACATCTGCATATCTTGTCATTGTTAAGGAGAGGGAAGTGCCCGAACTCTCCGGAGAAGCCCGACTGCCCGTAGTACAGTTTGCCGTCAAGAATCATTCCCATACCGAGTCCCCAGCTGAGGTTGATGAAGAGCATATTCTTTTCGTCAAGATGACCGCCGGCGAGATATTCTCCGAATGTCATTGCCCTGGAATCGTTCTCAATTGAAACAGGCACATTGAGCTCTTTCTGGAAAAGTGCGTTGAGCGGCAAGTCGTCACTTACGGAATATGTAAGGCTGAAACCTTCTTCCGGATTGACTCTTCCTGACAGACTGACGCCTACGCTGAGTACATCATCCCAGGAAATCCCCTGTGCGGCCACCTGCTCTTTGACAATTCTGCACATCTTTTTGAATGAATCCGCATTTGCTTCGAGCACGAAAGAGATGTCCTGCACAAAACATATGATGGACCCTTTGAAATCACTGATGGCAATA
Organism: Bacteroidales bacterium; assembly: GCA_024401925.1. GTDB lineage: Bacteria > Bacteroidota > Bacteroidia > Bacteroidales > UBA932 > Cryptobacteroides. The sequence goes on from JAKSKD010000002.1 coordinate 19,572, forward strand.
TGGAAATGCTGTCTGGCTACATCTACACCGACAAAGAATCCGGCGGTCGGATTAAGACCATATATGCTCGGACGTCTTCCTCCGGATGTGCCCTGCTTGCCGAGGTCCTGGAGAAATCCGTCGCTGATAAGCTCGTTGATGAGCTTTGTTACAGTCGGGACGCTCGTGTTTATCTCCTTGCTTAGGTCGGCGATGGAGTAGTTCCCGTTCTGTATGCACAGGCGGATAATCTCACGCTTGACAATGGCATTTTTGCCTTCTTTATCAGTAAGAAATGATTTATTCATAGTCGGTTTTATATACGCAATGCAAATTTATCAAAATAATGATTTAATACCAAGACTTTCTTAAAAAATTTAATAAATAAATTAAAAAAATTATTCCTATCTTTGTGGTTATGATTGTGGATAAGGTAAAAAACGTGAAGAACGGAGGACATCTTTCGCTGAAGTTGAAACTGACTCTCAGCCTTTGTGCCATTGCTCTGATTCTGCTTCTGTCAAGCGTTATTTCCGTAATTCAGTTCCGGAACATGAACAATTATGTGTCCGGACTCATTGCTGAGAATATCAGCAACATCAATGTGGCCAGAAAGATGGCGGATTCAATCAATGAGTACAACCTCGATATTCTTGCCGTCATCGGTGATGACAAGTTGAACCGTCTGCCGGATTTCGACCAGGCAGCATTCATGGCAAGTTGTGACAGCTTGAAAGATGCACTGGCGAATGTCTCCAAACTTCCTCTCGCGGATTCCGTAGTGTATTCCTATTCGGCCTACATGCTGACTTCACTGGAACTTACGGATGTTATTCTCTCCACGTTCATTGACTCGCGTACCTGGTATTTTGAACGCCTCCAGCCGAGGTACAACAAGGTCAGGAGCGATATCGATGCTATGAGTACGGCTGTGTATGACGACCTCAAGAAGAATTCATCGACTTTTGACAGAGGATTCTACCGTAGCGTCATACCCGGGATTGTCGCTGTCGGAGTGGGACTTCTTCTTATCCTGATGCTTCTATTCTTCATACTGGTTTACTATATCAACCCATTATACCGTATGCTGTCGGGGTTGGAAAACTATCAGTCCTTCAATAAGAAGTACAATGTGAATTTTGAAGGCGACGACCAGTTGCGAGAATTGAATGACGGCATAGCTGAACTTGCAAATGAAAACCAACAGCTGAAGAAACGTATCAATCTGTTGAGAAATGAACGTCAAGGCGATAACTAGGAATGTCGGTACAGCTCTGCTGGTCAACGCATTGTTTATGTTCTTTGCCATCTGTGTGTCAGTGGCCAAAGGAAATGACAGTGCTCTTACAGCATTGGTAATCAGCTTTCTGATCACCTTCACTGTCGGAATCTTCCCATATATCTTTGTCAGGAAGACTCCGGCTATTACAATGAAGGAAGGCTATCTGATCATATTCCTGTCCTGGTTCCTGTCATTCATATTCGGAATGCTTCCGTATGTGCTGTGGGGCGGTCCTTTCACGGTTGAAAACGCGTGGTTTGAGAGTGTCTCAGGCTTCACTACGACTGGCTCGACGATTCTGGAGAATATCGAGGCTCTTCCTGACAGTCTTCTTTTCTGGAGGAGCGCGACTCATTTTATCGGAGGCTTGGGTGTTGTCGTTTTCCTGCTCCTGATGATTCCAACAGCCAGCCCAGTGCGTCTCAGGTTGACAAATATGGAGCTTTCATCCCTTTCAAGGGAGGGCTACAATACCAGGGCGAACCGGACGGTGTATATTTTCGCATATGTATATGTCGGCCTTGCTGTGGTGTCGTTCCTGTGCTACTGGGTTGCAGGGATGGAGCCTATCGATGCTGTATGCCACGCATTCAGCGTCAGCGCTACAGGCGGTTTTTCCACTAAGAACCTGTCTATTGCCGCATTTGACTCGCGGATTATCGAGGGGCTGACTATGCTGTTCATGCTGTTGTCATCTCTTCATTTCGGAAGCGTGTATATGGCAGTGGTGACACGTTCCTTCAAACCGTTCAACAACTCTGTGGTGAAACTGTATATAGGATCCCTTGTGTTCTTTACTTTGCTCCTTGCGTTGATAATGAGGCCTATCGGGATTTGGGACAGTGCATTCCACGTTATTTGTATTGCGTCCACGACCGGATTTGCCACAGTTGACAATACATCTTGGCCCTTGGCCGGAAATCTGGTTCTCCTGGGGCTTGGCATAATGTGCGGGTGCGCAGGGTCCACTTCCGGAGGTCTGAAAGTGGACAGGGTACTAATTTTCTTCAAGGCTGTGAAATTGCAGATCAGCCGCATTCTCCATCCTTCCGAGGTTCACGAAATGAGAATGGGTTCTTCTGTTGTCGGCGTGCAGGACATAATACCGCATCTGCTCTATTCGGCATTGTATTTTTTTGTTCTTCTGGTGTCATTCGCCCTTGCTGTCGGAATGGGCCTGAGCGGTGAGAACGCATTTTTTGCTTCACTTTCTTCTCTCGGAAATGTAGGGCCTGCAATAAACGAGCTCGGCTCCGTAGGCAATTTCAACGGGTTGCCGTCAGCCGCCAAGTTCTTGTTTACCATTGATATGTTCCTTGGGCGTATCGAGATATTCCCGGTTTTTGCCGTATTCGGAATGATGTTCAATATTGGCCGCAGGAGATAATATGGATTTTCTGTCGCATCTGCCCTACGAGCCTACGCCTTGCCAGAAACGTTTTCTGGACGATGTCGCAACCTTCATCAGTGGTGATGAAGGAGATATTCACGTTGTCAACGGTTATGCCGGGACGGGCAAGACTACTGCGATTGCTGCGGTCATTGAGGAACTGACGGCAAACCACGTTCCTTGTGTTCTGATGGCGCCTACTGGCAGATCGGCTAAGGTCCTGTCACTTTATGCCCGCCGCAATGCCCGTACAATCCATAAATGCATATATAGGCAGAAATCCGTCGGTTCTGACGGGTTCGGGCAATTCAGTCTGGTTCCGAACAAGTGCAAGGACACCCTTTTTATTGTGGATGAAGTATCTCTGATCGGGGTTGATTCAGCACAGCAGTCCACCGCACTGTTCGGTACGGGAAACTTGCTTGAGGATTTGGTTACGTATGTCCGTAACGGAGCCGGTTGTAAACTTATCCTGATAGGCGACTCGGCCCAGCTGCCTCCTGTCGGGATGGAAGAAAGTCCGGCCTTGTCTTCGGATTTTATGGAGTCCTTCGGCGGCGTCAGCAGGTCGGTCCTTACTACGGTCGTAAGACAGCAGAAAGAGTCCGGGATACTTAGAAATGCCACAATGCTGCGGGAAAGGATCGAGGGAATGTCCGGTGACGAGCTTGTGGATGATCTGAAACTGAGTGTCGCGGGATTCGACGACATAGAAAGAGTGTCTGGAGGGGAACTTATTGACAGGATAGGGGAGGCATACGGACATTTTGGGGAAGATGAGACTGTCATTCTTTGCCGCTCCAACAAGAGAGCTATCAGGTATAATATGGGCATACGCAGCTCCGTGCAATTCAAGGAAGAACGTCTGGTGAAGAATGACAAACTGATGATAGTTAAGAATTGCTACCAGTTCGTTGAGGATGTCAAGGGCGTGGAATATATTGCTAACGGGGACATTGCCCTCCTGCAGAAGATAAGCAGGTATGAGGAACGGTATGGCTTGCATTTTGCCGAGGCAAGACTGATGTTCCCGGACTATGACGAGCAGGAGATTGTGGCGAAGGTTTGTCTGGATACACTTGAGTCGGAATCTGCGTCATTGACATACGAACAGCAGAATGCCCTTTATGTCGGAGTGTCTGCGGATTATGAACACATCAAATCAAAGAAAAAGAGATATGATGCGGTCAGGGAAGACAAGTATTACAATGCCCTGCAATTGAAATATGCCAATGCCATTACCTGCCATAAGTCGCAGGGAGGCCAGTGGAAGTGTGTGTTCATCGACAATGCATTCTGGCAGGAGGAGCAGACTCTGGATGATTTGAAGTGGCTTTATACAGCATTGACGCGTGCTACGGAAAAAGTATATTTGGTGAATTTTAACGACAGGTTTTTCATATGAAGAAGTTTTTGATACCGATTTTGTTATTGTGTTTCGCCGCACAGGTCGGTTTTTCTCAGGAGTTCAGAAACATTAGCAGGTTCTGGAAATGGATTTCCGACAATGAGGTTGTTCTCAGTTATGACGGCTCTTTTGAGGATGAAAAATGTTTTTCTCTCAATGCCGGCAACGGCGTCATTACAACTGGAATAAGCTCCCCTCTGAAATATTCGGAAATGCCATTGCATCCGGAAGGAGCTGTGAACCTAACGTATTCTCCTGATTCATTGAAACTTGCGTTTACCCGTAACAATAATCTCTGGGTGGTTGACATACAGAGTGGCAAGGAAACCCAATTGACTTTCGACGGGAGTGAACTTATTCTTAACGGATATGCTTCCTGGGTTTATTATGAGGAGATTCTTGGCCGTGCATCCAAATACAAGGCTTTCTGGTGGAGTCCTGATTCCCGTAAAATCGGTTTCTACCGTTTCGACAATTCCGAAGTGCCTATGTTCCCGATCTATTCTCCTTTCGGACAGGACGGCAAGTTAAGCAGGACGAGGTACCCGAAGGCGGGAGAGAAGAATCCGGAGGTAAGAATCGGCATTGCAGACCTGTCTGGAGTAATTACCTGGGCGGATTTTGATGAACACGAGGATCAGTATTTCGGCATTCCGTTCTGGGGGCGTGACAGTCGGGACTTTTATGTGGCACGGGAACCGAGGACCCAGAATACTCTGGACTTGTATGCCGTCAGTGTCGATGACGGTTCGAAGAAACATATATATCATGAGACCTACAAGACTTGGCTGGACTGGATTGAAGAAGTGATATTCACCGAAAAGGGGCTGTATATGGCCAGAAATTTTGAAACAGGATGGGAGCAGATATATTTCCTTTCATATGACGGAAAGGAATTCAGGCGTCTCACCGACGGGTGCAATACTTCGATATCTCTTGTCAGAGTGGATGAGAAGAGGGGAGATGTATATTTCGCGGCAAGGCGGGATTCCGATGTCCGGAGTTCGCTTTACAAGGTCGATAAAAAGGGAGGGGTCACTTCTCTTACAAGCCCGGATTTCAATTTGGACAAAGTGTCCTTTTCTCCGGATGGGAAGCATTTCCTGGCAATTCTCTCAAATTATGCTACACCTTTCCGGACCTTGCTTTTCGATACGGCTCATCCCGGTAAGGCCCCGGTCCTCGTGGAAGATACTGCAGGTCCTGATTACGATCCGTCAAAATATGCTGTGCCTGAATTGATATACCTCACGACTTCGGACGGATTCAAAGTTCCGGCGAAAATAACATATCCTGTCGGCTTCGATCCGTCAGAAAAGTATCCTGTGAGAATGGAAATCTATGGCGGCCCGAACACCTCGTATGTCAGAGGTTCCTGGACTATGCCGACCGCATCCAATCAGTGGTTCAGCAACAATGGTATAATATCAATTGTGGCGGACGTTTCCGCTTCCGGGCATAATGGCAGGGCAGGCACTGATCTGGTTTACAGGGATCTTCAGACTCAGCCGATCAAGGAGTTCGTTGAATGGGCGGAATATCTCAAGTCTCTTCCGTATGTAGTTCCTGAGAAGATTGGAGTCGAAGGCTTTTCTTTCGGAGGCGCGAATACCGCGCGTCTCCTGCTTAAGCATAGCGATGCGTTCCATTATGGAATAGCCGGCGGTGGGGTATATGACTGGAAGCTTTATGACAGCCATTATACAGAAAGGTTTATGGACACTCCTCAAAACAATCCTGATGGCTACAAGGCCTCCTGCGTTCTTGGTGATGTCAAGGACTATCCAGTTGATTTTGAGAATTATGACGGCTCTGTGATGCTGAAAATAACACACGGAACCGGTGATGACAATGTTCATTTCCAGAATTCATTGCAGCTCATCGATGCCCTCCAGAAGGAAGGCAAGTATTTTGAGCTGATGATCTATCCGGACGGAATGCACGGCTACCGCGGCTATCAGGGCGCTCACTCTGATGCCGCAGACCATAATTTCTGGCTGAAATACCTATCTGACTAACTGTTCTTTCAGTTTTCCGATCTTTGCGTCGGCGTCATCGCCCTTTGCTCCGAAATAGAATTTGATTTTCGGCTCGGTTCCTGAAGGGCGGATGGATACGACATCGCCTGCTTCATCGAAGAACTGAAGGACGTTGGATTTAGGCTGACCGGTCTTTTCCGGCTCAAGATAGTCAACAATTCTGGTGACAGGTGATCCGCACAGCTCTTTCGGAGGATTGCTGCGGAAGTCCGCCATTATCTGCTGTATCTCTTCTGCTCCGGCCTTTCCCTGACGCACAAGTGATACAAGACCTTCCTTGCGGTATCCGAACTCAGAGTAGATTTTCTGCATAAGCTGGTACAGAGTCAGCCCCTGTTCCGCAGCCCACGCTGCGCATTCCGCTATCATTGAGCAAGCTATCTGGGCATCCTTGTCCCTGACGAACTGTCCTACATTGAATCCGTAACTTTCCTCGCCTCCACAGATGAATTCACCGCTGGCCTCGTTGCGCTTCACAATCTCGGCAATATATTTGAATCCGGTGAGGACATTGTGCACCTTGACACCGAACGACGAGCAGATATCCGTGATGAGTTCGGTGGTGACAATGGTCTTGACTACATATTTACTGCTGTCCAGCTTCCCGAGTTCCTTCCATCTGGTCAGTATGTAGTATGTAAGGATGGAGGCTGTCTGGTTTCCGTTGAAGAGTACCATCTTTCCCTCATTATTCCTGACCGCGATACCCATTCTGTCGGCATCCGGGTCCGTAGCCATCACTATGTCTGCTCCTGTTTCATCTGCCTTTTCAAGAGCCATCTTGAGAGCTGAAGTCTCTTCCGGGTTTGGGGAGACTACGGTCGGAAAGTTTCCGTCGCTTACATCCTGTTCGAGTACGTGGATTACATTTTCGAATCCAAGTCTCTTGAGGCATTCAGGCACAAGCCTGACTCCGCAGCCGTGCAGCGGGGTGTAAACGAACTTCAGGTCGGTGTGCTTTGCTCTGATTTCTGGGGAAAGGGTGAGAGAAAGTATATCGGAAATGTAGGCCTCATCCACCTCGTGGCCCATAGCTTCGATAGGAGCAGCGTCATCTCCCGGTTTGAATTTAACCATTGACGGCTCAGTTATCTCTGCGACTTCCGCAACTATGTCGGTATCCACAGGAGCCGTTATCTGCCCTCCATCAGACCAGAATACCTTGTATCCGTTGTATTCCTTCGGGTTGTGGGATGCCGTGACCATCACGCCTGCGACGGCACCTTTCTTCCTTATGGAATAACTGAGTTCTGGGGTAGGGCGTATGTTGTCGAAAATATATACCTTGATTCCGTTTGCGGACAGTACGTCGGCAGTTATCTTTGCAAATTCCTTGCTGTTGTTACGGCTGTCGTATGAAATGCAGACAGACAGCTCCCTGTCGGAAACGTGTTTCCTGATATAGTTGGCAAGTCCTTGGGTGGCCATACCGACAGTGTACTTGTTCATTCGGTTGGTACCCACGCCCATAATTCCGCGGAGGCCTCCGGTGCCGAATTCAAGATTACGATAAAAGGCATCTTCCAGCCCGACAGGATCGCTGTTTTTAAGTTCCAGGACTTTAACTCTGGTCTCCGGGTCGAAATCTCCGGACATCCAGCTTTGCGCAACATCAAGGTAGTTTCTCATACAAAATTGTTTTTAAATCACACAAAATTAATGAAATTTGCGTGGATGAAAAAGACATTTGCAGACATTTTAGCGAGTGAGGCTGCCGTTATGGACAGGAAATTGGCCTCGAAACTTCCGGAATGGGCCTCTGTGGAGGGTTTGAATGTTCCAACATCCCTTTCTCTTGAACAATGCAGTTCTACTCCCGCGGCTCTTTACAAGGCAAAAATTGCCTCTGAATACGGGCCGGTAATATGGGACTTGACTGGAGGACTCGGAGTGGACAGCTGGGCATTCAGCCGGTACTTTTCCGCAGTCCATTATAATGAGATGAATCCGGTGCTGTATTCCTCTGTGGAATCCAATTTCGAACGGCTCGGGCTGAAAAATGTCGTGATGTCCTGTGACGATTGTGAAAAACTTGTCGGCTCTATCAGCGGAGATGTGGCGTATTTGGATCCGGCAAGGAGGAGCGATACCGGAAAGAAAGTGTTCCTTGTCGGGGACTGCCGTCCGGATGTGAAGAAACTGATACCTTCCCTATTAGTGACTTTCCGCATTGTGATGGTAAAACTTTCCCCCATGGCGGATGTGTCGCTGCTGGCGAGGGAGTTTGAAGGCCATCTGAAAGAGGTTCACATCGTGGGACTCGGCGGGGAGTGCAAGGAACTTCTCTGCCTGCTTGATTCAGAAATACATAGTCATTATAAAGTAATCGTCATGGATCTTGATTACGGGGATGGATTTGAATTCCTTTCGGATGAAGAGGCAGAAGCGGAACAATTTGCCGGGGAGGAAAATTTTTTGGTGGAACCGAAGGCTGTCTTGATGAAGACCGGCCGTTTTGACCTGATTGCTTCCCGTTTCGGAATGCGGCATATGGACAGATCCACGCATCTGTATCTCTCTGACCATTTATTGGAAAATGGGCTCGTGAAATGTTTCAGAATAGAAAAAGTTCTGGATTTCGGCAAGAAAGGCTTTGAAACCGTAAGAAAGGAATTCCCTCTTGCGGAGGTGACGGCCAGAAATGTTCCGATGTCATCAGATGAGTTGAGGAAGCGCCTTGGTGTGCTTTCCGGGGGTGATTATCATATCTTTGCCTGCACTTGTAAAGCGGAGCGGCGGCTATTTGTCACCAGGAAATGTGGCGGCATTCCTGATGTGGAAGGGACAGAAGTCTGAGAACCAGCACTCATTACACTTTGGTGCCCTTGCTGTGCAGGTGTATCTTCCGTGAAGGATAAGCCAATGATGCGATGTGGCCCTGTCTTGTTCCGGTATATTCTTTTCCAAATCTTTTTCTACCGCCTCCGGTGTCTTTCCTGCGGACAAGCCTAGCCTGTGAGATACCCTGAATACGTGCGTGTCCACAGCAATCACAGCCTTTTCGTAGATTATTGAGGCGATTACATTCGCGGTTTTCCTGCCGACTCCCGGAAGAGTCATCAGATCGTCCACCTCAGAGGGAATCTGCCCTCCGAACCTTGCGACCAGTTCCCCTGCCATCGATATCAGATGCTTCGTCTTGCTGTTCGGATATGAAATGGATTTTATCAGTGGAAACAGTTCGTCGAATGACGCCTTGGAAAGGGACTCCGGGTCTGGAAACCTTTCAAATATGGGCGGTGTGGTGATATTCACCCTTCTGTCGGTGCATTGGGCTGAAAGAATCACTGCCACCAGAAGTTGGAATGGGGTTGAATAATTCAGCTCCGTCTGTGCGGACGGCATATTTTTCCTGAACAGGTCAATGACTCTGGCGTATCGTTCTTTTCTGGTCATTCCGATGTCAGATGCTGATGGCCAGATCGATTATCTCGTTGCCGGTGCTTTCGGTACAGCGCTCATCCTTGCAGACAAACACCCTCCCGGGGTATTTCTCAAAAATGCTCCTATTGTGAGTCACCATCACTATTGCCGTATGGTTGTCCCGGTTGATAGCTGTAAGAAGTTTCATTATTCCGTCTGCCGTCTCATTGTCCAGATTGCCGGTGGGCTCGTCGGCTATGATGACAGAGGGCTTGTTGAGGATAGCCCTGGCTATGGCGATGCGCTGCTGCTCTCCGCCGGATAGCTGGTGAGGCATTTTATGGGCCTTGGTCTCCATTCCTACATCGGAGAGAACTTCGGATATTCTCTTTTCACATTCTGCCTCAGACTTCCATCCTGTGGCCTTGAGAACAAAATCGAGATTGTCGTGGACCGACCTGTCCATAAGCAGTTGGAAATCCTGGAACACGACTCCCAACTTGCGTCTCAGGAAGGGGATATCTTTTTCCCTGATGCCTTTCAAATTGTATCCGCATACGATGCCTTCTCCTTTGTACAGAGGATTTTCAGCAATCATAGTCCGGATGATGGAAGTCTTTCCTGTCCCGACTTTTCCGACAATATATGCAAAGTCTGAAGGGAATATTTCCATATTGAGACCGAAGATTACGGTTTCTTCGGAATTGAGGATATCTGCCTGTTTGAAAGAAATGAGGGCTTCTTTGTCCATAAATTGTTTTTTTGGTACCAACTTTGTACAAATATAGGCAGATTTTCAGTATTTTTGTATCTTATTGTGGATGTAAATTTAAACTGATATGAAGTTAAAAATATTGGCGGTTGCGGCATCTGTTTTTATGCTCTTGCACGGAATAGGCCTTTATGACCGCGGAATGTACGAAAGGGCGAGGGAAGTCTTTGCTGAAATGCCTTCATCTCCATTGACTGATGGATATTCGTTGCTTTGCGATCTCCAGATGAAGGTGGATGGCTACAAGGATGCTGTTGACAGGTATGACGCCAAGTACGGCAAGTCTTCTCTTTATTCCGATATTCATTTCCTTGCCGGTCAGAACCTTTTTGATGAACAGAAATATGCGCTTGCGCAGAGCGAGTTCCGCAAGGTTTCCGAAAAGGTTATGGACAAGAAACTTCTTCCTGAGCTGTATTACAAAACTGCATACAGTGATTATCAGTTGGGAAGGACGGATGAGGCAAAAGAAGGCCTTTTGAAAGTCGAGTCCCTTTCCAGGTCTGACTATTCGGCTCCGGCACGCTACGCAATGGGATATATCCTTTATTCGGAGAAAAACTTCGCTGATGCTTCCGAATGGTTTGAGAAAGCCGCAAAGGATACACGCTTTGCCGAGACTGCGAATTATTACATACTTGAATGCCGGTTTATGCTGGAGGACTACAGATACATAGCACAGAATGGAGAAGCTGTCTATGAAACGATACCGGCGGAGAGAAAACCTCATTTGGCCCGCATCCTTTCGGAGTCATTCCTGATTCTCGGGAATACGTCCAAGGCTAAGGAATACTACGACAAAAATGATTTGGGCGGCGGGCAGAAGACGCGCTCGGATTATTTCTATGCCGGCTCGCTGCAGTACAATCTCGGCAACTATCAGGATGCAATCGAGAATTTTTCCCTTATGCCTATGCGTACGGACAGCATAGGACAGATTGCGAATTACCAGTTGGGATATTCTTACATCCAGATGAAAAACAAGGTGTCCGCCCTTGATGCTTTCCAGCAGGCTGCCGGTCTTCCGTATGATGAGTCTATCGGGGAGGATGCATTCTTCAATTATGCGAAACTCGCCTTCGACCTGAACCACGATGCATCTCCGTTCACCGAGTATCTCAATAAATATGCAAAGAACAAGAACAGCGATCAAATTTACGGCTACATCGCGCTGACATCATTATATAACCGCGACTACAAGGCTGCGGTCGATGCATATGACCAGATTGATGAACTGGACCCTCAGATGAGAAGCAACTATATGAAAGCGAACTATCTCCGCGCCAGTCAGCTCATCAAGAACGAATCCTACAGTGATGCCATACCGTATCTGCGCGCAGCTACATTTTTTACCGACAGACAGAACAACTTCAATAAGCTGGCAAGATACTGGATGGCAGAATCATATTACAAGACAGGTAATTATCCCGAGGCTATCAACATCTACACCGACCTTTACAATATTTCAGCCCTTGACCGTTATGCTGAGGGCGAAGCTCTCCCGTACAACCTTGCATATGCTTTCCTGAAGACTGAAGATTATGCATCTGCGGCAAGATGGTTTGATAACTACATAGGCTCAGGCGCCACAGCTTATCTTGAAGATGCTATGACGCGCCGCGCCGACTGTGACTTCATCCGCAAGGATTATCAGAATGCCATCCGGAATTATTCAAGTGTGGTTGAGAAATTCAATGACGTGGACAATATCTATCCATACTATCAACTGGGTGTCACATATGGACTTTCAAATAAGAATAAAAACAAGATTGAGGCATTGTCGCGGGTGCTTGGTGCCAGCCGTAGGGCTCCGTATTATTCAGACGCGCTTTACGAACTCGGACGTGCATATGTACTTGACAGGAATGATTCCGAAGCCATACGTTGCTTTAATCTTCTGAAGAAGAATGCCGGTGACAGGACTTTTGAGGCAAAGGCGTTGATAGAGTTGGGGATGATAGCGAGAAATGACGCGAAACCTGATGAGGCAATGTCCTACTACAAGCAGGTTGTGGAAACTATGCCCGGCAGTACCTATGCTGAGGATGCACTTCTTGCAATTGAATCCATCTACCAGTCCAAGGGCCGCGCGGCAGAATATCTGGACTATATCGAGAGCCTGAATATCAAGAAGTCTGAGGGCGAGAAGGAATCCATTTATTTCAATGCTGCCGAGCAGATGTACCTTGCGCAAAATTATGAGAAAGCCATCGCGCTGCTCCAGCAATACGTGGACCAGTTCCCTGATGGAGCGAAACTGGCGCAGACTTATTTCTATATGGCAGACAGCTATAATGCTACCGGCGATAAAGAACGCGCGTGCACATATTATTCGAAAGTCGCGAATATGTCCGACACCGGCAATTTCACTGAACTTGCCATATTGAATTTCGCAAATCTTTCGTTCGGACTCGAACGCTATTCGGATGCGTATGGCGCTTATTCTTCTTTGCTTGACATTGCCCAAATCGAGAACAACAGATTCACGGCGAAGCAGGGTATGATGAGGTCTGCGTATAAGGATAGAAATTATCAGAATGCAATAAAATCCGCTGAAACGGTCCGGAAGGATGATAAAGGCGGCGCGGATGATTTCCGGGAAGCGGATTTCGTCAAGGCAATGTCTTTCCTCGCTACCAGCCAGAGAGACAGGGCGTTCGGTCTGCTCAGGGTACTGTCGTCCGAGCCATCCACTGATGAGGGCGCCCAAGCGAATTATCTGCTGATACAGGATACATATGATCAGGGAAATTTCGATGAAGTGGAATCTATGGTCTATAAGTTCTCCGAATCCGCAGGCGCCCAAAACTACTGGCTTGCGAAAGCCTTCATAGTCCTTGGTGACAGTTTTGCCGAGAAACAGAACTACAAGCAGGCACGTACTACTTTCGAAAGCATTCTCAACGGGTATGAACCGCAAGGTGAAGATGATGATGTGATTGATAATGTAAAGATGAGACTTACCAGACTTGAAGATTATGAATAAGAATATAATACACGCTGCGTCTCTGATGCTTTTCTGCACGTTGACGTCATTTGCCCAGAATATCAATCCGATGGTGGAGGTAACAAACGCCTATGAAGGCAAACTGGTGGACACATACAAGAAAGATATTCCGATGAATGTGCCTGACTCACTGTTGGTTTTCAATTATGATTTCGACTATTCTGTCTTCGACAACCCATATAAAGGCTCATATGAGTTCACTCCATACCTGATTAATATGAAGCCGGAAACCCGACCGTACAAAGGCAGAAAATTTTATCTGCGGGCCGGGGCCGGATATTCACTACATCCGGAGGTCGAGGTGATCTATAGCGGGAATGCCGGACGCTACTTCAACTTCAGCGTGTATGACAATTTCCAGGGCTATTTGGGTAAGTACAATTCCATCAAGGGATATCCTCTTTCTTCTGGCGGCTATTTGATTGATAATTATAACCGTCAGTTCGGGACATATTCAGGAAGGGAACTTCAGAACAGGGTCGGATTTGCCGGAAGCCTCGAATATGGTAATTTCATTATGTCTTTTGATATCGCTCACCGGCTCTCATCTGCGGCAGATACGACTTATTCGCATTTTTACCAGGCCGCTGACCTGAGGCTTAAACTCGGTACAAAGAATCTCACTAGCCACAGGTTTTATGTCTCCGGCGATGTCCACGCCATCCTCGGTAGGGATAATATCGATTTCGAGGGCGGACTTTATTCTGTAGGGGATACAGAGGTTGAAGCCAAAATCCGTGCAGGAAAGCGTATCGGGCGTGCCTCAGGGTTTGAGCTCGAGGCCGGAACCGAAATGGGTATGTATTCCAATCTCTTGAATTCCAATGTGATGGATGTATATGCTGTGCCGCGATATACGTTCAATGGCAACAGAATCAATCTGACAATCGGTCTCAAGGGCTCTCTTCTGTTCAGTAATGACTTCACGAAGTCTGTGTTCGGCAAGATGCACACATATAAGTCGGCCATCATCTATCCGGATTTCCACGCCAGTTTCCGTATCCTGAATGACGGCCTTACTCTGTATGTCAATGCCACGGGCGGAAACAGGATTAACACTTACACGGCGCTTTATGAGAGGAACCATTTCTATAACATAGTCTCTCAGGTCAAGTTGCAGAACAGACAGTACGGGTCTTCTTTTCTTGCAGATTTTATGGAAGCGCTTCCACCAATGGACAATACTGTGGAGAAATTCAATGTGTCCGGAGGAATCAGGGGCCAGATTGCCCAGCATTTTGAGTATGATCTGGGGGCCGGTTATTTTGATACGGAGAATCTGCTTATGGACGGTTTGTGCGTTCCGAGCGGAAAGAATGTGGTGATGGACGGTTTGTTTTTCCCTGGTACGGCTGTCGGAGGAGAAATAGTCAATCCGGTTTATGTTTCATATTATGAGGATCTGAAATTGTTCTATGCTGATGCTTTCCTCAATTGGAAATCATCCAGAGTTGATGTAAGCGCTCATTTGCGCTACAATAATCCTACTTTGGGTACATCCAAGGAACTTTCCAGATCATATGGGCTTCCTTCACCGGATTTCAAGGGGGAATTTTCAGCACGTTACAACTGGTCGGACAGAATCTATGTAGGTGCGTACGGGGAATATTGTTCCGAGCGTGTCGGGTATGCCGTCATTCCGCAGTATTTCAATCTCGGTGCGACCTTGGAGTTTGTGCTCAACAACAAGATTTCACTCTGGCTCAAGGGCGATAACCTGCTCAACAATAGAATACAGAGATATCTTCTGCATGCGGAGGACGGAATTGGAGTTACCGCCGGAATTTGCCTGAATTTGTAGAAAAATCAGTATATTTGTAAGATTGGATATCGAGTAAGAAAAGATAAAAGATAAACGATAAGATATGGTTGACATTGAAGAGATGAAAAAAGCGGAGGAACAGTATTCCGCATCCAGTATCCAGGTGCTTGAAGGCCTCGAGGCTGTAAGAAAGAGACCGTCAATGTATATTGGCGATATAGCGGAAAGGGGTCTCCACCATCTTGTGTATGAAGTCGTTGACAATAGTATCGATGAGGCTATGGCCGGATATTGCGATACTATCCTTGTTTCCATAGAGGAGGATAACTCCATCAGGGTACAGGATAACGGCCGAGGAATCCCTACGGGTATGCACGAGAAGGAACACCGTTCTGCTCTTGAGGTCGTACTTACCGTTCTGCACGCCGGTGGAAAGTTTTCGAAGAACAGTTATAAGGTATCCGGTGGTTTGCACGGTGTCGGTGTTTCCTGCGTAAATGCACTTTCGGATTCACTGACCGCGGAGGTCCACCGCGAAGGAAAAGTGTTTGTGCAGAAGTATTCAAAGGGCAAGCCGCTTACTGATGTCAAGGTTGTCGGTGATGCATCTGACACCGGAACCATCATCACCTTCCATCCCGATGCCTCCATATTTACACAAACCACTGTGTATAAGTATGATACGCTGGCTGCAAGACTGCGTGAACTCTCATTCCTCAATAAGGGAATCAGGATTTCACTTACCGACAAGCGCGAGAAACTTGAGAACGGTGAATTCAGAAGCGAGGTGTTCTTCTCCGAGAAAGGACTCCCGGAGTTCATCAATTATCTTGATGCCGGTGCTGAAACGCTTATTCCGGAGCCTATCTCTGTATCTTCAGATAAGATTATTCCTATCGACATAGCTCTTCAGTACAACAACGGATATACTGAGAAAATCTACTCCTATGTCAACAATATCAACACAATAGAGGGTGGAACACATCTTCAGGGTTTCAAGAACGGATTGAGCAAGTCCCTTCGCGATTATGGCACGAAGAACAACCTGTTCGGCAAGGAGATGTTTGACAAGGATGGCAAACTTATGCTTGCTCCCGAGGATTTCAGGGAAGGTCTTACTGCTGTAATCAGCGTAAAGGTGGCAGAACCTCAGTTTGAGGGCCAGACCAAGACCAAGCTCGGAAATACCGAAGTGTCTCCTGCAGTATCCCAGGCTACTCTGTCTGCAATGGAGAATTTCCTTGAAGAGAATCCGAAACTTGCGAAACTTATCATTGAGAAGGTGGTCATCGCCGCAAAGGCCCGCACGGCTGCGCGCAAGGCTCGTGAAATGGTACAGCGCAAGACTGTGATGTCCGGTGCCGGAATGCCGGGAAAACTTGCCGACTGTTCTGAGAGAGATCCTGAGAAATGCGAACTTTTCCTTGTCGAGGGAGATTCCGCAGGCGGTACGGCAAAGCAGGGAAGAGACCGCCGCTATCAGGCCATACTTCCTTTGAGAGGTAAGATTCTCAATGTGGAGAAGGCTGCCGGTGACCGCGCTTTCGAAAGTCAGGAAATACAGAATATCTACACCGCGCTCGGAGTGACAGTGGCTCAGGAAGATGAGAACGGAGAGAAGCATATGGACCTCTCGAAGCTCCGCTACCACAAGATTGTCATTATGACGGATGCCGATGTGGACGGCTCGCACATTGCTTGTCTTATCCTTACATTCTTCTTCCGCTATATGTTCGACCTCATTAAGAATGGATATGTATATCTTGCAACACCGCCGCTTTATCTCGTAAAGAAAGGCAAGGAAGAGGTGTATTGCTGGACTGAGGAACAGCGCGAGGAAGCTGCCTTGAAACTTGGGAAAGGCTCTGACAAGGGATACACGGTACAGAGATACAAAGGTCTAGGTGAAATGAGTGACGAACAACTTTGGGATACCACTATGGACCCTGCGAAGAGACGTCTCCGCCAGATCACAATAGACAATGCGGCTCAGGCCGAGAGAACATTCTCAATGCTGATGGGAGATGATGTACCTCCACGCCGTCAGTTCATAGAAGAGAATGCCCACTACGCAAATATTGACGCATAATCCAACATCTAGCAGGACGTTCCTTCCAAACTGATATGAATAAATCCGGAGTGCCTGAAAATCCGAAAGTCTATATATCTTTCGCAATTGTTTTGTTGCTGCTCATCTTTATGATGCCGCGGTCGTCGAAATTTGATTACGACTACAGGAAGGGCTCGACCTGGAAATACGAGACGCTTTTTGCTCAGTTCGATTTTCCTATCTACAAGACGAAGGACCAGATAAGGGAAGAGATGTCCGGCTCACAGTCCGTTGCCATTCCGTACTACAAATATTCCGATGAAGTGGTCAACAGAAATATCAAGTCTGTTGACGGACTGTCTTTCGGAAAATTGTCTGCTATCAAACCAAGTTTGATCTCAGTCCTCAGAAGCATTTATTCTCACGGAATCGTTCAGGATGAGGGCAGATGGGGACGTCGGAGCGATGATTTTGATGAATCTCTGATTTATGTACAGAAGGACAAAAGAGCATCGAAGGTGCCTGGGTCCGAAGTGTACCGGCAGTCTGATGCTATTGCGAAACTGCTGGCTGAAATGAGCCTGCTGTATCCGCAATATAATCTTGATTCGCTTTTCAAAAGCAGTGGTGTCTATGATTTGGTCGTCCCGAATCTGATATTCGATGAGCAGACTACGAATATGGTTCATGCGGATTCCGATGACGGTATTTCTCCAACCCAAGGCTATGTGAAAGCGGGGCAGTTGATTGTGTCGGAAGGGGAACTTATTACGGCGGAAATATTCCAGATGCTTGATTCATACAAGGTTGAATATGATGCAAACATAGGCTACAATGGCCCGAAAATCATTTACTGGCTTGGGGGGATCATCACTTCTTTAGTCATCCTGTCCATTCTGTTCTTTGTCATACTTCTTGTTGACAAGAGTATTTTCGGAGCATGGAATAAGCTGAGTTATATTTTGTTTATCTTCCTGCTCAGCTCGATAGGGGCTTTGTGCGTAGGACGCGAGGAACCTCTGTCATTGTTTCTGGTGCCGTTTGTACTGGCCATCCTATATTTGAGAAAGTTCTTCCGTTTCAGCACCATTGTGCCTATATATGTAGTCTGCCTCCTGCCTCTGACACTTCTCAGACAGGATGGAGCGCAACTTTTTCTGATGTATTTCATTGCAGGTCTTGCGTCTGCATATATGTACCGCCACGGTGCCAAGGGATGGAAGCAGTTCATTCCGTCATTTGTTTCCTTCATTATCCTTGTGGTCACCTATTTCGGAATGAAAATGCTCGGCCTGCTTGATTCAGATGAGAGTACATCGATATTATATCTTTTCATCGGTTCCATCATAACGGGTGCCGCAGACCCTCTTGCATATCTTTTCGAGAGAATTTTCAAGTTGCTCTCAAGCACCCGTCTTGTCGAGCTTTCGGATACGGAGAATGCCCTCATTCGTGAACTGGAAGAAAATGCTCCGGGTACTTTCCAGCACTGTTTGCAGGTGATGTCTATGAGTGAAACTGCCGCCAGGGCTGTAGATGCCAACGTACTTCTAATCCGTGCCGGAGCATTGTATCACGACATCGGCAAGATGATGAATCCTATGTGTTTTGTGGAGAATTCATCCATTGCAAATGCTGAGAATCCCGAGGAAAAGACTGATGAATACCATTCAGGCCTTACACCTGAGCAAAGTGCCCACGATATCATAAGGCATGTGACGGACGGAATAGAACTCGCTGAGAAGCGCCACCTCCCTAAGGAAATCATTGATTTCATCAGGACACATCACGGAACCACCAGGACAGGGTATTTCTACAATAAATATGTCAATGACGGCGGAGACCCGAAGAATGTGGAACCTTTTACATATAAAGGCGTAAAACCTCAGACAAAGGAACAGGTGATAGTAATGCTTTGTGACAGTATTGAGGCCGGTTCCAGGACATTGAAGGACAATTCTCCGAAGACTTATTCGGATTTTGTCGAGGCGATTGCGGCAGGAAAGGCTGCCGAAGGTCAGTTCGACGAGGCTGGAATCACAATAAAGGAACTGAATACCGTCAAGGAGACAATCAAGTCGTATCTTTCCCAGATGAACCACGACCGGGTTGCATATCCGAAGCGCAGGATTTCCTCCAAAAAGCAAAATTATTAAATAGAATATAAAATGAAGATTACAAAGAAACAGGTGAATGATCAGGAGCTGGAGCTTACAATCAATGTTGTAGCTGAGGATTATGCTCCCGCAGAGAAGAAAAAGCTGAATGAATACCGCAGGACCGCTGAGTTCAAGGGCTTCCGCAAGGGAATGGTGCCGGCATCGCTCATACAGAGAGTTTATGGCGAGCAGATTCTTGTTGATTCTGTGAATGACGTTGTTTCAGAACAGTTGAACGGTTATATCACAAAAAACAAGCTGAATATTCTCGGAGAGCCTCTCGGAAGTGAGAAGCAGCCTGAAATAGAGTGGAAGAGCGGAAATGACTTCAAGTTTATTTTTGATATTGCACTTTCTCCGGAAATTAAGCTTGAACTTACGAAGGAGGATACAGTTCCATATTACAACATCACTCCGACAGCCGAGGGCAAAGAGGAGATGAAGAAGAATATTCTTATGCAGTATGGCTCGCTTCAGGAAGTCGAGACTCCGGGCGAGGAATCATATCTGTACGTTGACCTTGAGCAGGAAGGAAAGAAAATCGAGAATGCATATCTTTCAATGAGGGATGTCGAGGAGAAATCCAAGGCCAAATTCCTCAAGTTGAAAGTCGGCTCTTCAATCAAGATTGATGTCAATAAGGTCCTCTCGAATGAAGCGGACAGGGCTGCTCTCCTCAAGGTGAAGAAGGATGATCTAGCCGGAATCGATCCTGTATTCAATGCAACTGTTGTCAATATCAAGAGCTATGTCGCAGCAGAGGCAAATGCAGAGGTGTTCGACAAGATTTACGGCAAGGACAAAGTTAAGACAGAGGCTGATTTCGAAAAACAGGTGGAGGCTGACCTCCTGAACAATTACAAGCAGGAAGCCGACTATAGGGCAAACAAGGATGTCCGTGAATATCTCGTAGAAAAGGCCGCTCTTACACTGCCTGAGGATTTTCTCAAGAGATGGTTGCTCGTTGTCAACAAGGGTAAATTCACCAAGGAGCAGATCGATGAGGAATTCGCCGATTTCTGCGTGGACTTCAAGTGGCAGCTTGTACGCGATTATTTCATTGACAAGTTCAAGATCAAACTTACAGAGAAGGATCTTAAGGAAGCCGCTGAGTCATATGTCGCATACCAGTATGCAATGTACGGGATGGGAAATGCCCCTCAGGATATGATTCAAGAGGCAGCACGCCGTGTATTGGATGACGAACGCCAGTCACAGCGTCTTGTAGAGCAGATCGAGGACCAGAAGGTAATGGAGGCAGTCAAACCTCTCATCACCCTCAAATCAAAGAAAATCTCCCTGGAGAAGTTCCGTGAATTAAAGTAGTTTCTCGCGAAGGTGTTTAATCATATCCTTCGTCATTGACTCAAGATCATAGGACGGCGCCCAGCCCCACTCTTTGCGGGCACAGGTGTCGTCCATTTTGTCTGGCCACGAGTCTGCAATGGCTTGGCGTACAGGGTCCACTTCGTACCTCATCTTGAATTCCGGTATCTCCTTCTTTATGGCTTCATAGATAATTTCGGGAGTGAAACTCATTGATGCTATGTTGAAGGCGTTCCTGTGCTGCAGGTATCTCGGCTTGGCCCTCATCAGATCTACGGCAGCCTTCAGCGCATCCGGCATATACATCATATCCATATATGTTCCTGGTGCGATAGGACACACGAATTCCTCACCCTTTACGGCGGCATAGTAGATTTCCACTGCATAGTCTGTCGTGCCGCCTCCCGGAGGAGTCATATAAGAGATAAGTCCCGGAAAACGTACGGAACGTGTGTCTACGCCATATTTATGGAAATAATAGTCTGAAAGCAGTTCGGTGGCCACTTTTGTGACTCCGTACATGGATGTCGGCCTCTGGATTGTGTCCTGGGGGGTATTTACGTGTGGGGTCGTCGGGCCGAAAGAGCCGATTGATGATGGCGTGAATACGGCGCAGTTGTGCGTGCGCGCTATTTCGAGAATGTTCAGCAGACCGTTCATCTGTATGTCCCAGGCTTTTAACGGCAGCCTTTCTGCTGTTGCGGACAGGAGTGCGGCAAGATTGTAGATGGTGTCTATGTCGTATTTGTTCACGACATCTTCTATCTGCTTGGGGTTGCAAACATTGACTTCTTCGGCGGGACCGCTTGTCAGAAGTTTGCCTTGCGGCTCGGATCCGGGGATGTAGCCGGCTACGGTCGTGCCTCCCGGGTATTCACGGCGTATTTTCATAGTGAGTTCGGAACCAATCTGTCCCGTAGCTCCAATTATTAGAACATTCTTCATTTTCTGTGTGTGAGTGGCGACAAAATTACATAAATAAATTAAATTTGCGTGATAAAAAACATTGATACTATGTACGGGAATTTCCAATCTTATCTCCAGAACGAGCTTCAATCCATTGAAGAAGCCGGTCTTTACAAGCACGAACGTAATATTTGCTCAGCCCAAGGCGCTGAAATCACTCTTCAGGACGGCTCCAAGGCATTGAACTTCTGTGCCAACAATTATCTTGGCCTGTCAGATAATCCTCGTCTTATCGAGGCTGCAAAAAAGGCTATGGATGAAAGGGGATATGGAATGTCTTCCGTACGTTTCATCTGCGGGACGCAGGACCGTCATCGTGAATTGGAGAAAGCAGTATCCAAGTATTTCCACACGGACGACACAATCCTCTATGCTGCCTGCTTCGATGCAAACGGAGGAGTGTTCGAGCCTCTTTTCACGGATCAGGACGCCATCATATCCGATTCCTTGAACCACGCTTCCATTATCGACGGAGTGCGACTCTGCAAGGCTGTTCGCTACCGCTATGCGAATGCGGATATGGATGATCTTGAGAGATGCCTCAAGGAGGCCCAGGCTCAGCGTTTCAGAATAATAGTGACGGACGGAGTCTTCTCTATGGACGGCAATGTCGCGCCTATGGACAAAATCTGCGACCTTGCAGAGAGATATGACGCGCTTGTGATGGTGGATGAAAGCCACTCGGCCGGAGTCGTAGGCAAGACCGGTCACGGTGTCGCAGAACAGTTCGACTGCTATGGCAGGATAGATATATTCACAGGTACCCTCGGCAAATCTTTCGGAGGTGCTGTGGGCGGATTCACCACCGGACGCCAGGAAATCATCGATATGCTCCGCCAGCGTTCAAGGCCTTACCTCTTCTCCAATTCTCTGCCTCCTATGATTGTGGGAGCCGGCATCGAACTCTTCAAAATGCTCGAGGAGAGCGACGACCTCCATACCCGTCAGCAGGAGAATGTGGCATATTTCCGTGAGAAGATGATTGCTGCAGGATTCGATATCAAGCCTACCCAGTCTGCAATTTGTGCCGTGATGCTGTACGATGCTCCTCTGAGCCAGAAATTCGCTTCTGCGATGGCTCAGGAAGGCATATTCGTCACCGGTTTCTACTATCCGGTAGTGCCGCAGGGACAGGCCCGCATCCGCGTACAGATATCAGCGGCTCATACCCGTGAGCAACTTGACCGCGCCATCGCCGCTTTCATCAAAGTGGGCAAGGACCTCGGGGTGCTGAAATAGTCCTATTCCGTCAGTTCATATCCGAAATACTGACCTTTGCGCTGGATAGGGATTCCGGTCTTCATCCAGGCCGGCATAGGTGCGCCCTGGAGATAGTGATCGAAGAACTGCTGGAGCCGTATGGACAGGTCTTTCCTGTTTCTGCGTTCCATCAGGTTGTGGGCTTCATTATTGTATTCAAGCAGCCAGGCAGGGCTCCCGAAGCGCCTGAGAGACATGAAGAATTCTATTCCTTGATACCAAGGAACGGCTCCGTCATTGTCGTTATGCATTATAAGAGTCGGTGTGGTAACCTTGTTCGCGTGAAAGACAGGAGAGTTCTCGAGATAGAGCTCGAGACCGCCTTCGTCCCATAATGAGGATCCGATTCGGCTCTGGCCGTGCTCATATTGCATCGCTCTGACCATGCCTGATTCCCAACGGATTCCACCGTATGCACTTGTCATATTGCCTACAGGAGCTCCGGCTCCTGCTGCGGCGAACATGTTTGTCCTCGTGACGAGGTAGGCTGTCTGATATCCTCCCCAACTTTGCCCCTGGATAGCCATCCTGTTCTTGTCTATGAAGCCGAATTGTTCGCACATAGCCTCGGCTCCCGCACAGATGCAGTTGTATGCGCTTTCTCCGGGATGGCCCACGGTGTAGACGATGTCCGGGATGAAAACGACGTAGCCGCGGCTTGCATAGAATGGAATGTTGACCGTAGATGCGCTCGGCGCCGGGGCACGGTAACTATATAGGGTTTCGGAATATTTCTCGTAAAAATATATCATCATCGGATATTTCTTCGCCGGGTCAAGGTCTTCCGGAGTGAAAAGCAGTCCGTCCAACGGCGTCCCATCATAGGCATTCCAATGCACCAGCTGCACATTGCCCCAGTTATATTCAGACTGCTGCCTGTTGATGTCGGAACACTTCTCGGAGTGGCCGAATTCATCTGTAGTGATGTATATGTTGTTAGGTTCATTGAAATTGCCCTTTGTATATGCTATGGTATTTCCGCTTTTCACAACAACTGGGAAGCTGTTCTTTTCCAAGAAGGAGAATAACTTCCTGCCTTTATCGAGGGAAATCTTAGCAAGTCCATTCTCTTTATTTATTCTGTTGAATGTCGTTGCATAGGCGTCATCTTTCAATCCGATTATCTTTGAAACTCCTGCTTTGGAGAGAGCCGGACTGATCCGGTTGGTCTCAATGTCTGTGAATGTATAGCTGACATCATTTTTGCGGCCATCGGTGAGTTTCTTCACTTTCTTCCCGTCCGGATGTATGAAGAACAGGTCATATTTGTCGGCCAGCAGGAATGCTTCGTCCCCTTCAAGCCAATGTGGTCTGTCAACGGATGGCGCCGGCATAGGGTGGTCATCCTCATCGTCGAAGAAGGTGCCTTTAATGTTTTCTGTTACATTAGTGACCTTACCGTCGGAAACTCTGTATGTGAACCAGTTCCTGTCAGTATACCAGGTAATGTATTTCCCGGAAGGGGAAAGCGACGGTCTCCCGTCCAATTTTGTGAACACTGTCCTGCGGCTGCCATCTGACAGATTTACAAGATAGACGTCGCAGAAATCATTGCTGTCCCAGGTAGAAGATATCTGGTAGGCTTTGTCATCTACGACAAGGGCGTATGCGCCTTCTCCTCCGTCAAAATATCTGACACTCTCCTCGATATCCTGCCCGACAGGGACTATTTTGTGTCTGTCCTCATTGAGGTTGATTACAGCGGATCTGGTAGCCTTGGCCAGCCTTTTTGAATTCGCTTTCTGGATAGGTGGTGTCATATAGATATCATAGTTCCAGATATCCAGAGAGGCAGTTTCGAAGTCAACTATTGTTGTGTCGTTTTCCGGAATGAATTCGCCCAAGCCGAGGAAAATGCGGTCGGAAAGCCTTGAAAAGAATGGATCGGCATTCTCATTCACAGCATTTTCAACAAGTACATCTGCGGATTCTTTTGCGATGTCATACAGGACTACTGAGCAATGCTTGCTTCCGGTATCGTTGGAATCTGCGGATTCAAGATATACGAATTTGTCACTTTCTTCATTGAAAGCAGGAAGCGAGTAGAACTTCTTGTCATTGGAAAGTGTGTCGACCCTGCCTTCTCTGTAAAGCACAATCGCATCGAAGGACAGAGAATCTTTCTTGTCTTTCTTGAAGGTGGCCACAAGATTTTTCCCATCTTGAGACAGAATGTATTTGTCGGCATTCTTGACAGAGTCTTTTGACTCGCTGCCTATCTTCCAGAGAATCACTGACTTGTCTTTCTTGCTCCCGACCTCATACGCGATTATATCTGAATAGTATGAAGTCTTGAAGGAGTTGACGTCGGCGATCTTGCCCAGCTCGAATGTTTCAAGGTCTAAGTATCCGAGACTGTCTTTCGGCATCTCATCATCCTTTTTCTTTTTGATTTTGGCTTCCCTCGTGGCTGAGAAAGGCGCTTTTATGCTGAAGACCGCCCATTTCCCGTCATAGGTGAAAGTTGGAACTGCCCCTCGCTCTATCTCTATGCTTTTCCCGGAGAGGATGTCCTTCACAATAAGCTTTGCGTCACCCTCCTGAGGGGTTATCCGGTAGGATACATACCTCCCGTCGTTTGATATTGTGATTCCGCTTACACTTTCCCAACTGTCATAAACACTATGGTCCAGAGGTTTTTTCTGAGCGGCGCAGACTGTTCCTGCAAGCAATGCGGCAAGCAATATTATTCTTTTCATATTTTTTTATAGATAGTCATTGAAATAATCCGTAATCTTCTGGTAGAGGTGAACTCTTTCGATGCCGCGCATATTGTGTTCGGCACAAGGGTAAGGGAAATAATCTACCGGGATGTTGTTGGAAATGCATTCCTGAAGGAAACTTAGCGACTGCTCCCACACGACCGTATTGTCGATGGCGCCCTGGCATATCAGGAGCTTGCTCTTGAGATTCTTCGCCTTGCCGACGAGTTCCGTCTGTGCGAAGCCCTCCGGATTGGTCTCCATTGTATCCATATAGCGTTCGCCATACATTATCTCATACCATTTCCAATCGATAACAGGGCCTCCCGCCACTGCAACTTTGAACACGTCGGGATAATTGGTAACGAGGGATATTGTCATAAATCCGCCATAGCTCCAACCGTGTACGCCTATCCTTTCTGAATCCACGAAAGGAAGGCTCCTGAGCCAGTTTACTCCGACCATCTGATCTTCCATCTCTGCCTGTCCGCAGCGCCTGTTGATAGCTTTTTCGAACTCGGCTCCGCGGTATGATGTTCCGCGGTTGTCCTGGACATACACGATGTAGCCCCGCTCTGCCATAAGCATCTCCCACATCCTTATGCCGCCTATCCAGGTTCCGTTCACCATCTGTGAATGCGGACCGCCATAGACATATACGATGACAGGGTATTTTTTCTGCGGGTCGAAATTGACAGGGTAGTACATTCTGTAGTAGTTGTCGAATTTTCCGTCGGCACTCTTGATTGTGCCAAGTTCAACCTTTCCGGTTGAATACTCTCCGAGAGGGTCTTCCTGCTCAAGAACGTTCCTGACGAATTTCCCGTCAATGGTGCGCAGGTTCACGCTTCCCGGTTCGTCGAAACTAGAATAGGTGTCCAGGAAATATTTATAATCGGCGCTCAGAGTGACTCTGTGCCAGCCTTTTTCCGGAGTGAGCCTTTGCGGCTTGGCGCTCTTTTTCTTGAGGTTCAGCCTGTAGAAATGGCTCTCAATAGGGGAGACCTCGGCAGAAACGTAATAGACGTACTGGCCGTCATTGTCCACATACTCCACGTCGGCATCGACTGCCGTGAGCCTTTTGACAGTGCCGAGTGTGTCGCATAAATATAGATTGCGGTAACCGTCCCTGTTGTCCGTCCTGTAGATGAACTTCCAGCTGTCCTTGATGAAGTAAATAGGGTTGAGGGGCTCCACCCAGGCGTCATTCTCTTCCGTTAGAATTGTGCGGACGAATGAACCGTCATCGGCGCGGTACATATTGAGATGCATCTCGTGCTGGCTGCGTGCAAGTACTTGGATAAACACATATTTGTCATCAGGGGACCACGCAATATTGGTCAGATACCTGTCATCCTCGAAATCATCCACTTCAGCGGTAACGGTTTCGCCGCTTTCCAAGTCATAAATGCAAAGAGAAATCCTTTCGGAATCCATTCCGTTCATCGGATACTTGATGGTTCGAAGTTCTCCTGTCCTTGTCTTGATGTCAAGCAACGGGAAATAAGTGACAAGACTCTCATCCTTTCTATAAAACGCAAGCTTCTTGCGTGAAGGGGACCAGAATATGCCCTCGTCGCAGCCGAATTCGTTTCTGCTGACTTCCGTTCCGAAAGAGACCTGTTCGCTGCGGCTTATTGCTACGGGGATTTTCTCTCCGTCCCCGCATTTTATGTATAAGCTGCGGTCCTCGCTCCAGGCGATGGTCTCAGGTTCCTCCGGTCTTGCGATTTCCTCAGGAAGTTCCCTCAGCCTTTTCGGACTCAGGGCTCCCGTGTTGGCCTCCACCATCGTTATTGTTTTACCTTCATTATGTTCCGGACGTGTTTCCAAAACATTCTGGGCACTCATCACGCATGGGACAAGCGCCAAAAGAAAAAGAATCCGTTTCATATTCCGTTATTCTTCTCCCACCATTGGGATTACTGTGGATCTGTCTGCCTGGCTTACAGAGAGGATTTCATACACAATCTTGTTCTCCATACCTCTCCAAGGCAGTTTTCCGCGATATTCTTTATATTTGAGTTCGACATTCTTGCCGCTGCATCTCATAAGAGAGTCAGCTACGGCCTTGTCCGTTACGGAAAAGTTGAATTCGTTCGACTGGATGGAACCGCCGCCTTTCTGACCGCGGAAGCCGCTCTGGATGAGCCTGCCTTCATAGGTTTTGAAAACCCAGCCCTTGTACATTATCTGGTTGAGTTCTCCGGCCTTGACCCCTTCTCCGAATACGAAAAAGAACCGTATGTAGATGAATACAGCCAATGCAATCAATACGATTGCTGTTGTAATTCCGATGAATTTACCTTTTGTTGCCATAATTTGTAATGACTAATTGTTTATAAGTTTATGATCTCTGAGGATGATCCTGCCGTCGCAGATTACGGTGTTTACGCAGGAACTGTCTGCGGAATAGATCCAGTTGGATATCAGGTTGTGCAGAGGGCGCATCCTTTCGTTGGTGAGGTCGATGAGGACGGCATCCGCAAGCTTGCCTTCCTTGATTTCTCCGGCATTGATCCCGTATGCTTCCGCTCCGTTCTTTGTGGCCCATTGGAACGCTGTCTCCACAGGAAGCAGTTCCGGACGTCCCTGGCATTTTGCTGCCAGACAGGCGAATTTGGCCTCTTCCCTGAGGTCGAGGTTGTTGTTGGATGAAGCGCCGTCGGTACCCATCGTTACTCTAACGTTTGAATTGAGGTATTTCTCATAAGGGAAAAGTCCGCTGCCCAGCTTCATATTGGAGCAAGGATTGTGGGATACTGTAACGCCCTTGTCTTCCAGAATCCTGATGTCGTTGTCGTCAACGTGTACTCCATGGGCTACAATAACATTCTCTCCGAGTACTCCGAGGGAATCCAGATAAGCGATAGGGGACATTCCGTGTTCGCGTATGCTGTCCTGTACTTCACCTACGGTCTCAGATGCGTGGATATGCAGTTTCAGTCCGGCCTCTTTTGCGAGAGCCGCGCTTTTCTTCAGCCTCTCACTGCCGACTGTGTATATCGAATGTGGCGCAAGGGTAAGCTGGATTTTGCCTCCGGTCGGGTCAGTCCACTTCAGAATTGTATTGATTTTTTCCTCAAGGACTGCTGCCGGGTGGTTGTCCATAACTGTGACTCCGATTGCCGCACGTACTCCGAATTCCTTGGCGGCTTCGATGGTCTGGTCGATGTCGAAGTACATATCAGAGAAGAAAACGGTTCCGGACTTGATCATTTCGGCGATTGCGAGGCGTGAACCGTTATAGATATCCTCTGAGGTCAGTGTCGCCTCACGTGGCCAGACATAGTCTTCGAGCCAGGTCTTCAGTGGCAGATCATCGGCAAAACCGCGCAGCAGGGTCATTGCAGCGTGGGTGTGGGTGTTGTAGAATGGAGGAAGTATGGCCATTCCACTGCCGTCAATCACGGTGTCGGCCTGCGCATCTGCAGGCGCATTTGTACTGGCAAAGACGTTCCCTTCGATAAGTATGTTGGTCTCCTTTCCGTCAAGGAGAACATTTTTAATTAGAAGTGTAGATTTTTTCATATTACAAAAATAATAAAATTGTAAATTTGTGTGCTATGACAACAAATAAACAATTCGGTCATTTTGACGACATTAACAGAGAATATGTAATCACTGATTGCAGAACTCCGTGGCCGTGGATAAATTATCTCGGGAATGAAGATTTCTTTTCTTTGATTTCAAATACAGCAGGAGGTTATTCCTTCTTTAAGGATGCCAAATTCCGCCGTATCACGCGCTACCGCTACAACAATGTCCCGATGGACAGCGGCGGCCGGTATTTCTACATCAAAGACGGTGATACTGTGTGGTCTCCGGGGTGGAAGCCGTGCAAGACTGAATTGGACAGCTACGAGTGCCGTCACGGGATGAGTTACACCCGCATCACGGGTTCCAAGGACGGAGTCGAGGCATCTGCTTTGTTCTTCGTGCCTCTAAAGACTTGGGGCGAGGTCCAGAAACTGACTCTGAAAAATAATTCCGCAAAGGTCAAGTCATTGAAACTGTTCTCTTTTGCCGAGTGGTGCCTTTGGAATGCCGCTACGGATATGGAGAACTTCCAGAGGAATTTCTCTACCGGAGAAGTTGAGATAGAAGGCTCCGTCATTTATCACAAGACTGAATACCGCGAGCGCCGCAACCACTTTGCTTTTTATAGCGTGAACCAGCCCCTGCAGGGTTTCGACACCGACAGAGAGTCCTTTTTCGGACTATATAATGATTTTTCCGAGCCTCAATGCGTATTGACCGGAAAACCGTCGAACAGCGTCGCTCACGGGTGGAGTCCGATTGCATCCCATTACCTTGAGATAACTCTCGCCCCGGGCGAAAGCCGCGACATCATATTCCTTCTTGGATATGTTGAGAATCCTCAGGACGAGAAATTCATCGAGCCTACGGGCAGGGAAATTAATTCCTGCTCCGCCATCATAAACAAATCCCGTGCATATGAGATGATCAGTCGCTTCGACACTGTGGAAAAGGTGGACAAGGCGTTCGCAGAACTGCGTTCATATTGGGATGCGCTCCTAAGCATATTCTCAGTACGCTCTCAGGAGGAAAAACTGGACAGAACCGTGAATATCTGGAACCAGTACCAGTGTATGGTGACGTTCAATATGTCCCGCAGCGCTTCCTTCTTCGAGAGTGGAATCGGCCGCGGAATGGGATTCAGGGATTCGAACCAGGATCTCGTGGGCTTCGTCCATCAGATTCCTGAGCGTGCCCGCGAGAGGATAATCGACATAGCCTCCACACAGTTCCCGGACGGTGGCTGCTATCATCAGTACCAGCCTCTCAATAAGAGAGGGAACAACGATATCGGCGGAGGTTTTAATGATGACCCTATGTGGCTGATATTCGGAACAGTCGCATATATCAAGGAATCCGGGGACTTCAGTATCCTCGATGAGCCGGTGCCTTTCGACAATGTGCCCGGTTCTGAAGTATCCCTTCTGGAACATCTGCAAATATCTTTCGAACACGTTGTAAATAATCTCGGCCCGCACCTGCTTCCGTCAATCGGGCGCGCGGATTGGAATGACTGCCTGAATCTCAATTGCTTCAGCTGGGACCCTAACGAGTCTTTCCAGACCACCGAGAACAAGACCGAAGGATCGAAGGCCGAATCCCTTATGATCGCAGGGCTCTTCGTTGTCTGCGGAAGGGACTATGTGGAACTGCTCAAGCGCATCGGCGCTGACAAAGCACGTATTGAGAAGTGTCAGAAGTCGATAGATGCTATGGTTGCCGCTGTGGAGAAGGACGGATGGGACGGAGAATGGTACCTCAGGGCTTATGATTTCTTCGGAAACAAGGTCGGCTCCAGGGAGAATGAGGAAGGAAAGATCTTCATCGAGTCGCAGGGATGGTGCACAATGGCCGGAATTGGAAGGGATAAAGGTATGGTGGACAAGTCTCTGGACAGCGTCAAGAAATATTTGGAATGCGAGCACGGAATCGTCCTGAACAATCCGGCATTTACGAAATATCTGGTTGAATATGGAGAGATATCATCATATCCTCAGGGCTACAAGGAGAACGCCGGTGTGTTCAGCCACAACAACCCTTGGGTGATAATCGGAGAGGCTCTTGCAGGACGTGGCGATGACGCCTGGAAGCATTACCGCAAGATTTGCCCTGCGTATATCGAGGACCAGCAGCTGCATAAGACTGAGCCGTATGTATATTGCCAGATGGTTGCCGGAAAGGATGCCGCAAAGCCGGGAGAAGGTAAGAATAGCTGGCTCACAGGTACATCGGCGTGGACCTGGTATGCTGTCTCGCAGTTTATTCTGGGTATCAGGCCGGACTATGACGGAATAGAGATTAATCCTTGCATCCCGTCCGAGTGGAAGGGCTTTGAGGTGACAAGAAAATTCCGTGACGCACTATATGAAATAAGCATCACCAATCCGTCCGGGGTATGCTGCGGAGTGAAATCGCTCTGCGTGGACGGTAAGGTTGTAGATGGAAATACGGTCCCGTATGAGGCCGGAAAGCATAAAGTTGAGGTGACACTTGGATAAGATTTCAATCAGAGGAGCAAGGGTCAATAATCTCAAGAATATTGACGTGGATATTCCCAGGGGGAAGTTTGTCGTGATTACGGGCATCTCCGGGTCGGGCAAGTCCTCTCTTGCTTTCGATACGCTTTTTGCCGAGGGCCAGAGGCGGTATGCCGAGAGCCTTTCGTCATACGCAAGGCAGTTTCTCGGGCGGATGAGCAAGCCTGATGTGGACATCATCGAAGGAATCCCGCCGGCAATCGCGATAGAGCAGAAAGTCAACACCAGGAATCCGCGCTCTACAGTCGCTACTACCACTGAAATATATGATTATCTGCGACTTATCTTTGCCCGCATCGGGAAGACCTATTCTCCGGTAAGCGGACGGGAAGTACGTAGGGATACTGTGTCCGACGTCATAAACTATATTGAAGGAGGCAGCATCATCTACATTCTCGCCGACATCAATTGGAACGGCAGGGAAGACAAGGTGGAACTGATGCTCTCTCTGAAGGAACAGGGCTATTCCCGTTTCTATTCGGGCGGGGAAGTCCTCAGGATAGAGGAGATGATGCAGAAAGCTCAGGACGGGAACTATCCGGAGGATGTTTGTCTGCTGATAGACCGCCTGAAAATCAGCAGTTTCGATGATGAATTGAAGACCAGGCTCCTCGCTTCCGTTTCCGATGCTTTCTCAAGAGGTGATGGAAAGATAAGGGTCGTAAAGGATAATGAATCCAGGGAGTTTTCCAACAGGATGGAACTGGACGGGATGACTTTCCGCGAACCTGACGAGTATCTTTTCAGCTTCAACAGCCCTCTCGGTGCCTGCCCTGTCTGCGGCGGACTTGGCCAGATAATCGGAATCAGCGAGGATCTCGTGGTCCCTGACAAGACTAAGAGCCTGTATGACGGGGCGATAGCGTGTTGGAGAGGAGAGAAAATGGGTTGGTTCAAGGACCATCTCGTGGAGGTGTCCGGCAAATACGGCATCCCTATCTTCGATCCGTACTGTCAGTTATCTCAGGAGGTCAAGGACCTCGTCTGGGAAGGCGACAGGCCGAAAGACGGCGACGATTATGATTCTGACGAGACCCGTCTGGTGGGTATCAACGAGTTCTTCGAGTGGGTGAACACCCAGAAGTACAAGATACAGTTCAAGTATATGCTCAGCCGCTTCAGCGGAAGGGCTGTATGCCATTCGTGTCACGGAAGCAGGTTGAGGAAGGAGGCCCTCTATGTCAAAGTCGGGGGAAAGACCATCCACGAACTGCTTTCGATGAACGTCGGACAACTGATGGATTTCTTCGAACATATCGAGCTGGACGACCAGCAGAGACTTATCGCTCAGAGTGCCATAGATGAAATAATGTCCCGCCTGAGATATATTGATGATGTAGGACTGGGATATCTGTCGATGAGTCGTGCCTGCAACACTCTTTCGGGCGGAGAAAGTCAGAGAATCAACCTCGTGACCGCCCTCGGAAGTTCGCTGGTGGGCTCTATGTACATTCTTGACGAACCGTCCATAGGACTTCATCCGAGAGATACCGAGAGGCTGATTTCCGTACTTAAGAAGCTTCGCGATATAGGAAACACGGTCGTCGTGGTGGAACATGACAAGGACATAATCCGGGCTGCAGACTATCTTATCGACCTCGGGCCGCTTGCCGGAGTGAACGGAGGAAGGATAGTGACTGACACTGACGAGTCCCTGACGCGGCAGTATCTGTCCGGAGAAAGAAAGATATATCAGCGTCCGAAGCGAGGCTGGACATATTCCATAACTGTGGAGGGCGCAATGGAGCATAACCTGAAGGATATCGACGTGAAGTTTCCTCTTGGGACGCTGACGGTCGTTACGGGTGTCAGCGGCTCGGGAAAATCCTCTCTTGTGGGCGATATCCTCTATCCAGCACTCTATAGGAAACTGAATGATGCAGGAGACCTTCCCGGCGTTTACAGGGGCTTGTCCGGAAATACTGACAGGATTGCACGTGTGGAATATGTGGACCAGAATCCGATAGGGAAGAGCACCCGCTCGAATGCAGTCACCTATCTGAAGGTCTATGACGAAATAAGGAAACTCCTTGCCGACCAGCAGTTTGCGAAGCAGAACGGTTTCGGGCCTTCACATTTCTCATTCAACCAGGACGGGGGCCGTTGTCCGGAGTGCCAGGGAGAAGGTGTTGTGAAAATTGAGATGCAGTTCATGGCGGACGTGTCGATGGTCTGCGAGGCCTGCGGCGGAAAACGCTTCAAACCTGATGTGCTGGAAGTACGCTACAGAGAGAAGAATATCGACGACATTTTGAACTTGAGCGTTGAGGAAGCTATTGAATTTTTCTCGCAGGGAAAGGAGGATGCGGCGCGGAGTATCGCAAAGAAACTTCAACCGCTGGTGGATGTGGGCCTCGGATATATCAAGCTCGGACAGAGCAGCAGTACTCTCTCGGGTGGCGAAAGCCAGCGCATCAAACTCGCATATTTCCTCTCGATGAGCCAGGAAGGCGGACGCGCTGCCAATGACAAGATATTGTTCATCTTCGACGAGCCAACGACCGGACTGCATTTCTATGATGTCGAGAAACTGCTGAAAGCATTCGACGTGCTGCTCTCCAAGGGCCATTCACTCGTCGTTGTGGAGCATAACCTCGATGTGATAAAGTCTGCCGACTGGATAATAGACCTCGGCCCGGATGCCGGAGACGAGGGCGGACAGGTGGTATATCAGGGAACCCCTGAAGATATGGTGAAGACCTCGGACACCTGCACGGCGAGGTATTTGAAAGAAATAATGTAAGAAGCAACAATATGGATGTAAGGAACGTAATCAAGAAATATGGCGCGTATGTCGTTGCCTTGGTATTATTTGTAATTGCTGCGTACATATATTGCAGTCCGGTGCTGAAGGGAAAGGTGCTGTATGCCGGCGATATCCAGAATTACCTCGGCGCTTCTCAGGAGTCTCGCGAATATCATAATGAAACCGGCGATTACACATTCTGGACAGGCTCAATGTTCTGCGGGATGCCGAATTACCAGATTGGTGGAGGCCATTGCGATTCTGATGATCTGCTTGCTCCTCTGAACAATATCGTAAGCCATAAAGACAGGCCTGTACGTATGCTTGTTCTTTATCTGGTATGTTTCTTCATTCTGCTCCGGGCATTCGGCATCGACAAGTGGATGAGCATCGTTGGCTCCTTTGCCATCACTTTGTCCTCTTATTTTCTCGTAATCATCCCGGCCGGGCATTTCACCAAGATTACCACCATCGCCCTCTGTGCGGTAGTAATCGGAGGCTTCAGGCTGATATTCAGACAGAAATATGTGCTTGGCGCCATTCTGACAATGATTTTTGTGGCATTGGGATTCAAGCCGCATCCGCAGATGTTCTACTATTTCTTCATGCTGCTGGGTGTACTTTGGATTGCTGAGGCGTGGAACCATATCAGGGAGAAGAAATTCAAGGAACTCGGTCTGGCGACCGTAATCTTCGCGCTTGCCGTGCTTATCGGCATCGGTACCGGCACGGCCAATGTGTTCTCAAATTCCGAATACGTGAAAGAAACAATGCGTGGGGGTCATTCAGACCTGGTCGCTGAAACCGAATCCGCTGCCGCTTCCAATTCTAAAGGACTTGATATAGAATATGCAACGCAATGGAGCTATGGAATCGATGAGACTATGTCATTCCTCATTCCGGGCTTCAAAGGAGGAGCAAACAGTGTCAATGTAGGCAAGGATTCGAAGTTGTACAAGGAACTTGTCGCCCAGGGCGTCCCTGCCGGAAGCGCAGCTTCTTTCTGCGAGTCGGCTCCCCTGTATTGGGGTGACCAGCCTTTCACTGCCGGAAATGTCTATATGGGAGCGATTGTATGCTTCCTGTTTGTGCTTGGACTGTGCATAGTCAAAGGACCGTATAAATGGGGTCTTCTTGCCGCCACCATATTCTCGACCGCTCTTGCGTGGGGCCATAACTGTATGTGGCTTACGGAACTGTTCTTCAAGTATTTCCCTATGTACAGCAAATTCAGGGCTGTTTCTTCAATCCTTGTCGTTGCGGAAGTAGCAATGCCTTTGCTCGGCTTCCTTGCCCTGAAGGAAATAATGGAAGGCAAGGTTGCTAAGGAGAAACTGACCAGAAGCCTCTATATCTCAGGCGGAATCACTGCAGGAATTTGTCTTTTCTTCGCCCTTCTCGGAGGTGCGCTCTTCTCTTTCACCTGTGCGGGGGATGCATCCTTTGCAGGACAGCTACCGGACTGGGCATATGCGGCAATTTGCGACCAGCGAGCTGCAACCCTGCGTTCCGACAGCTTCCGTTCCGCATTATTCATCATCGCGGCGGCATTTTGCATTTTCCTTTATTCAAAGGGAAAACTCAAGGAATGGGTGTTCATCGTTGCGCTTGGAGTCCTTGTAGTATGGGATATGTGGCCTGTGGACAAGAGATATTTCAATGACGACAGCTTCGTTTCAAAGAAAAATTCCGGGACTGCCGCATTTGTGATGGAGGACTATGAGAGGGCTATCCTTCAGGATACAGGACATTTCAGAGTGCTGAACCTGACTACAAACACGTTCAATGACTCCAGGACTTCATATTACCTCAAGTCTCTTGGCGGATACAGTGCCGCCAAGCTGCGTCGTTACCAGGACCTCATCGACCAGCACATCAGCCAGCTCCACCTTCCTGTAATCGGGATGCTGAATGCAAAATACATCATTACAGTGGGAGATGACGGTAAGGCTGTGCCGCAGATGAATCCTTATGCCCTCGGCAATGCCTGGTATGTGGATAAGATACATGTTGCGGAGAATGCAAACGAAGAGTCAGATGCACTCAATTCTATCGATTTAAGCCACGAGGCCGTCCTTGACCGCTCGTTTGCAGAATACGTTTCCGATTTTGAACCTGCGGTACCTGAAGACGCTTCGGTGGTTTTGAACAAATACACCCCGAAGGAACTGGATTACACCTGCTCGTCGTCTGCGCCGGGGACAATCGTATTCTCGGAAATCTACTATCCGTACGGATGGAAAGCAACGATTGACGGACAACCTGCCGATCACTATCGCGTGAACTATATGTTGCGTGCCCTGAATGTCCCTGCCGGAGAGCACAACATTCATTTCATCTTCGACCCGGACAGCGTCCGCAAAGGCAACACCCTTGCAACAGTCTGCATCATTCTGATGTACCTGCTTTCGGCAGCAGCGATAGGGTGGGGAGTATATAAGATAGTAAGGAGAAAAGATGCATAGTGTTTCAATCATAGTTCCTGTTTTCAACTCAAGTGAGTATATTATCGCTTGTCTGGCGTCATTGTGCGCCCAAACTATGGATGACATTGAGGTAATTCTCGTTGATGACCATGGGACTGATGACAGTATCGGGATAGCAAGATGCTTTGTTAATGCTTATTGCGGACCTAAACAGTTTATTTTTGCACAGACTCCGGGTAATTCAGGTCCAGGTGCGGCTAGAAATGTAGGTATTGACATTGCAAAAGGAGAGTATATTGCATTTGTAGATAGTGATGATTATGTAGAGCCGACATATTGTGAGGAACTGTACAAAGCGGCAACCTTTGCCGGTGCGGATTTGGCCTGCTGTGACATACAAATAGGTGAAGAGGAGAAACAAAATGCCGACGTGTCTGACAAGCAATACTTTCTTAAGCATTTTGTCTCGTATTTCACGACTTTTGTCTATAAGAAGACAATGCTTGATGCCAAGGTGCTTCGCTTCCCTGAAAGTTCAAGCGCCGAAGATACCTGCTTCCTGACCTGCTGCGTCCTTTCAGCCAACAAAATTGCGCAGGTACACAAGCCTCTGTATCACTATATTCTGCACGGAGAATCCGTCAGCAG
Source organism: Bacteroidales bacterium (assembly GCA_024401925.1). Lineage (GTDB taxonomy): Bacteria > Bacteroidota > Bacteroidia > Bacteroidales > UBA932 > Cryptobacteroides. The sequence continues at coordinate 56,934 of JAKSKD010000002.1, forward strand.
GAGGAAAAACCGCAGGCGGGCCCTTGTACGCCTGAACTCAATAAAATCAATAATTCACTTCGCCAAGCGCAACGGACTCTATTCTCAGTACAGATGTGCATTGAACCTGCTCTTGCTGAAAAAAGGCTATGGAATGGCGGTAAAAGATTTGATATTCGGATAGTATGAAGAAGCAGCACATCTCCCGAGCGTGATGTTATTTTTGCTAGATTGTCTGAATATAAACAGATTTCATCGGGAGGAAGATATAGAAACAATGTGGGGGGGGCTGTTGCTGACAAACTTGAGTTTCAGAAAAAGCACAAGTTCGCCATTGCATTCGAGAATTGCTCGCAGCCTGGCTACTCCACTGAGAAAATTCTTGAGGCTTTTGCGTCTCAATCTATTCCGATATATTGGGGAGATCCCTTGATTAACCAGACTTTCAACGAGAAGGCATTCATCAATTGCCACTCTTTCGCATCCTGGGAAGAAGTTGTTGAGCGGATACGACAACTTGACAATGACGATGCCGCTTGTCTCGAAGTCTTAAATGCGCCAGTGTTTGTGCCAGAAGCCCCTTCTCGAGATGAAATGATAGAAAGACTTCGCTGTTTTCTCTACCATATATATGATCAGAATCCATCGGAAGCCACCCGCTATAATCGATATTACTGGGGACTTCGTTATTTAAAACTTGTACGAACCAGAGAGCGAGCCTACCGTTCCTCTCCAAGAGGGCTTGCAGAGTCTTTATATAAGAAAACACTCTGGAGGTGGAGGAGAAACAATAAACTCTTCTGGAAGATTGACAGACTGATCAAGAGATAGAGATTTTTTCATTGGTCTTAAAATATCAATTCTGATAAATAGGGACTATCGGGAATTGTTGAAAATTCCCAATAGTCCCTAAATAGTATTTTTCCTTATATCAATAGGCTCTGAGATATTACAGTTCAATCTTACTTGAATGTTCAAAAATTTTGAACACATTGCTTGAATTATACGGACATGCAGAAATCTGAGATGAAACTAGTGTTTTACCTTTTGGAGGTATTTATGCATGTGAGTTGGAACGTCTTTTGAGCATCAGAAGGAGATAGCTTTGGTAAATGGATAATTATATATATATTTGTAAAAAAATATATATATGAAGCGCAAGCTTATTGATATAGACGAAGATACATTTGAGGTATTAAGTTCTGACGCTCAAGAAAAAGGAACTAATCTCAAACAGTATATTGAATGTCTTCTTGATCAGAAGGCGGGTCTTCTTAAAGACAGCGGTGCACGTAATTATAGATTTTCATTCCAAAGAGAACCGTCCGATAGGGAATTGGCAGCCATAATGGCGAAAGCTGCTGAATCTGCAGCTGATAAAAAATCCAAGGTAATGCATGCTTTTTTTGCTGACCTTGAAAATTCCATAAACCCCGCTGAATAATAATATGGAAGAGAAACCGAAACTGATAATAATAGCCGGCCCGAACGGTTCCGGCAAGACCACTATCACCGAACAGTTGCTTTCTCACGAGTGGGGGGATGAGTGCATTTATATCAATCCGGATAATATTGCAAGAGACAAATTCGGAGACTGGAACTCTGAAGATGCCGTGTTGAAAGCAGCAAAATTTGCTACAGAACAAAGGTATCAGCTTCTTGATAATGGGAAGAGTGTAGTATTCGAGACGGTCCTTTCTTCAGACGAAAAGTTGGAATATATAAAAAAAGCAAAAGAGGCAGGTTATTTTATCAGAGTGTTCTTTGTGTGCACAGAATCTCCTTCTATCAATGCGGCAAGGATTGTGGGTCGCTATATGGAAGGCGGCCATTCTGTCCCGATAGAAAAGATAGTCAGCCGGTACGGCAAATCCATTGTCAATTGCAAAAGGCTGGCAATGCTTGTCGACCGCTTGTATGTGTATGACAATTCCATTGAAAATCAGCCTGCCCGCCTGCTGTTCCGCATCGCGGACGGAAAGATAATCAAACAGTACTTGCAGAATCTTCCGCGGTGGGCGGAAATACTGAAGGACAGTTTCTGATAATACTTATCTCTGCCACTTCTTCTTTGGTCATCATTGTCGTTGTGATTTTGATGGACAAAGTTCCAACCAAAATCTCAAACCGCTATGACGTGCCTCACCGGAGGCTTACCCAGCAGCAGTTGACACACTATGCTTTGGGTTTCCGTAAACCGAAACCGGCTATGTCAAATAAAATACGGGAAGGAATACACTCTATTGCCTTAACGCTTTTGTCGTTTTTTTGTAAAGTTTGAAAATATTCATAATTTTGTATTCGAAAAATTTCGTATCAAATATTTTCGAATACACTACATTGCTGATTATTAATCCTTTTAAGTTCGGAACTATTGTCGAAGACGATTTCTTTACTGACCGTGTAAAGGAATTGGAAGAGGTATTGCATAAATTGGACAGTGAGAACCACCTTGTCTTGATTTCGCCGAGAAGATTCGGCAAAAGCAGCTTGATAAACAAGGCAATCACCCGATTGGGGCGGCCTTCCATCACCATTGATATGATGAAAGTGCTGAGTGTTAATGATTTATCATCTAAAATTGTCAAATCTATCTGTTCATTGTTCCCCATAGAAAAGATAAAGCAATTGTTATCCCAATTCCGGATAGCCCCCAGACTTTCATACAATCCCGTGTCTGACAGTTGGGATGTCTCTTTCCTTCAACATGATGAGGATAAATTCATTGCTCTGGAAGATGCAATGTCTCTCATCGAGAAGGTTTCGAAAAAGGATAAGCGGATGATAGTGGTGTTTGATGAATTTCAGGAAGTGTGTGACATTGATAAGACCCTTCCCAAGCAGTTGCGATCCATCATCCAACGTCAAAAAGGAATCAACTATATTTTTATGGGCTCGCAGGAATCGATGATGACAGATATCTTTGAAAAGAAGAAATCTCCGTTCTATCATTTCGGTCAAAGGATGAATCTGAAAAAGATTCCATATAACGATTTTTACTCGTATGTAGCCAACCGGCTACCTTCCGTACCGGAATCAGAGTTCTGCTCAAAAGATGATATCACTCAGGGAATATTGTCTTTTACATCACAGCACCCGTATTACACTCAGCAACTTGCATCCGTGGTGTACGAAAAAATGACATACGAGAGCAAGTATGACGGTGTTGTCGAATATGCAATTTCTTCTCTGATTCTGGAACACGCTTTGGATTACGAACGATTCTGGGGAACATTTAATCGGACGGACAGACGTGTGCTGACCATACTTGCTGAAGGGAAGAAACTTGTTTCAGACAAGACCACAGCCCAAAGCACGCTGTTCAGTTCGTTGAAAAAGTTGGTCAGACTCGGATATGTCAACAAGACAGATCGTTACGAATTGGAAGATCCATTCTTCGGGAGGTGGATTACTGAAGGATAGATTACTAATGGGATACAAATATCGAAATAAATGAATATAAGAAGATTGTGCTGAAATGTCACAATGGAACTCATAGCATGAAGCTGAAAAATACAAAACAAATATTATTGATTCCTGGGTTTGTAGCCGCAAAGATTGTATCGTTATTTTATAAGAGAAAGACAATCTTTTTGGTAATGGAACGCGGAAATGATGCGCGTGACAACGGATTCTGTTTTTTCGAGTACGTCAAAGAAAAGCATCCCGAAATTGATTGTTACTATGCAATAACCAAAGACTCTCCCGACAGGGAAAAGTTAAACAAATATGGGCAGAGTATTATCAACTTTGGCTCTTTTCGACATTATCTGACGTATTGCAGGGCGTCTCACGTAATTAGTACCCATACACGAGGTTACAATAAATATGTCAAGAAATTAAGACTGAATGGGAATCAGAAGCATATTTTCCTGCAGCATGGGGTTACAAAAGATTACATTCCGGATTTTCACTACTCAAATACCCGGGTAGATTTAGTAATATGCGGGGCTAAGCCGGAATATGATTTTTTCAAATCAGTTTTTGGTTATCCTGAAGGCTATGTCAAATACACTGGCTTCTGTCGGTTCGATAAATTACAAGATTTTACTGCAAAAAAACAGATTCTTCTTATGCCTACCTGGAGAAAATGGCTGACAAAAAAGAATGTCAGTGGTAGTGATTATCATAAAGCATATGTCGGCTTATTGTCAGACCCCGGGTTGTACGAACTGTTGAAACGATATCAGGTCAACCTCGTCTTTTATCCTCACCACGAGATGCAGCCATATTTGGACTTGTTCAAATCCTGCAATTGCGAAAACATTATAATTGCGAGCAAATACGAGTATGACGTGCAGTCATTGCTCAAGGAATCCTCAATGTTGATAACAGACTATTCAAGCGTATTCTTTGACGTTGCATATATGCACAAGCCTGTCATCTATTATCAGTTTGACCGAGACGCTTTCAGGCAAGGTCATTATCAGGAAGGCTATTTCTTCTATGATGACGGTTTCGGTCCCGTTGCCTTCGATACTGAATCCCTCCTGAAATATCTGGAGGGATATTGCGAGAATGGTTTCAGAATGGAAGAACCTTACGCAAAGAAAGCGGACGAGTTCTTTGTTTACCGCGATTCAAAGAATTGCGAAAGGGTTTACAACTCAATAATCAACTTGTAAAATCAGCTCAGAACCAGTAAAATAAGATTGCTATCAGCTTTCTGAAAGGAAGTCTGGAATTGAACCGAACACGCGATAGAACCGGGGAGAACAGTTCCTTAAACTTCTTTTTCGGCAACGAGCCGCTTTTCATACATTTATAGGCAATTGCAACTGCTTCGTTATATATGCTTCCGGCAGGAGAATATTCTGCGACAAGGGATAGAAAATGTATTTTCTTTTTGACCATTGATTCGGAAAAATCATTTGTGGCTGTCTGTTTGTCCTCATATCGCATGTAGTGATAAAATGCCTGTGGGCAATAGCTTATCTTCATCGGGTTAGACAGAAGCTTGTGTAGCATAAGTCTGTCTTCTCCGAAGTCAATGCCATCTGTAAAATTCAGCCCAAACTGTTTGTAGCAGTCAAGACTAATCAATTTATTCCAACACGAACCGTGCAATTTATGGGATAGGCCTCTGATTATGTTTTTATTCGTCAGCCTCCCCGGATCTTGTCTGATTATCCTTGAGCGGTTTCCGATGTCTTCAAAATAGTCGCAGATTACCATATCAGCATCTTCCCTGACTGCTGTTGAGTATAAGGTTGACAGCATTTCCGGTTCCGCCCAGTCATCCGCGTCGAAATGAATCGAATAAGTCCCGGACGCATTGTCAATTCCAACTCTTCTTGCCGAGCCCACACCGCCGTTCTTCTTGTGGAACACCCTGAAACGGCTGTCTTCCCGGGAAAAGTTATCGCATATTTCCCCTGAAGAGTCGGTACTTCCGTCATCAACGAGCAGGCACTCCCAATCTTTGAAACTTTGTTTTTTAATGCTATCCAGACACCTTTTCAAATAATCTGCCGCATTATATACTGCCACTATGATTGAAATCTTCATTTTACTCTTGTATCAATTTCCATGGATAATATTTGTCCACCCAAGGTTTCTGAGTTATCTGATAATACAACCTGTGCAGTGGCCCACCCGGGAATTTCACCCATGAATGAGCAAAATGATGGACGGAAAATGTTTTGTCCGAGGCACAATACCAAGACTTGAAAGAAGATGAATCAACGCGATGGGCACAAAAGAATTCAGTTGGGAAGACACAAATGGTTTGATCGTCATGAATGAAATCTGAAGTATAGTCGATATCTCTTCTAATATAATGTTCTTGCAAAACACCTTTCATAACAATTGCACAAGAAGTATCATTCAATTTGCCATTAGATAATTTGAATGGGCGATTCGAATAATAATCCAGACATTCTTTAACCCAAGACGTTCCCGGCTCTGCGCCAAATGCTGCCACTTCAAGGTCACTATCATTACACTCTTTTCCAATAAAATATGGCAATCCTAGGAGACTGTCAAAGGATTTTAATACTTCCACATCACTGTCCAGATAAATGCCTCCATAATTATACACTGCATAGAAACGGATATAATCAGCCACGAAAGCATACTTCTTAGCTTCAAAGGCCTGCTTCGTCCAAAATGTAGAATTTACGTCAAATCGGTTTGTATCCCAGAGCATTATTTCATAATCCGGGAGATGTTTCTTCCAGGTCGAAATGCATTTGGCAATCTTCTCGGGATATGGGTCTCCGCTCAACCAGCAGAGGTGGATGATTTTTGGTATCATTTGAGAAACATATAGTTTAAATTGCAATAATCTTCGGTAAAAATCTTCGGCTTCTGTTAATTACAATCGGATTGGCAAATCTGGCAAAAACGAGCAATTTTAAAACGAACGGATGTTTTTTTAGGTTTTTCTTTGCATAGATGATAGAAGAAAAATCGTACCATACATTGTGAAGTATATGTTCCTTAACTTTTCCACCTCCTTCGAAATGGATAATTTCAGGACCGTCAATCAAATAACATCTTTTTCCTGACAGATGAAGTTTCAACTGCAGATCTGTTTCTTCTAGATACATAAAATATCTCTCGTCAAAATGAGCGAATCTGTCATTTTTAAGAAACAGGTCAGCACCAATGACACTATAATTGTCTGAATAGGACATCTCGTACTCATTGACTGTTTTCAATGGCTTGGGTTTTCGAATCGGCCGCTTGAACCCAAGTACTCTGCGAATGCTGCGTATATAATCGACTCGCAACTGATTCAGCTGGTACGAACATAGAGCCTTATATGTTGGAAACAGACCTCCACTATGTACGGGATTGCCGCGTGGGTCTTTCAATACACATCCAAGAGCTCCTATTGACTGCGCATCTCCGTATTTTTCAAAATAATTAAAGAATAATTTGACAGCATTATTCAACAACAGTGTATCAGAGTTGAGCAACAAAAGATATTTGCCTGTAGCTATCTCAATCCCAATATTGTTTGCTCTGCCGAAACCCAGATTCTCGTCATTATAAATATACGTTACACGCGAATCATTGCTAAAAAACTCCTTGCTGCCATCAGAGGAGGCATTATCAACCAAAATAATCTCGTAACTGATGCCCTCGGTTTTTTCTATCACACTGCAGATACACTCGTCGGTCATCTTCAGTGTATTATAGTTGATGATTATTACTGAAACATCTAACATTTTTCTCGTAGTTTCAAATCATTCATAACCTCTCCAACCATCTGGAAAGAAACACATTATATACACAATACTCCGAACCTTCTTCGGTGCGGGTTTCATACAAAAGTTCCTTATCCAAAAGAGATTTGAGCATTCTCTTTGACGAGGCTGCTGTGCCTAAATCATATTTGTTCAGGAACTTTCCTGATGTTGGCTGCTTCAATGTCCCTTCCTTTGCAACGCATTCGAGGTATTTCCACTGGCCCTTGGTGAGCATCGTTCGAATGGTATAGAATTTATCGGCTTCTGTCCTGAAGATAAGATCAATTGCTTTATAAACGTCTTCGATGGTCACTTCCGTATCACTGAGCATATATGTAAAGTTGCAGAGGGTCTGGGTGTAGAGGGTATGGCATCTGCTCCATTTCAGAATATAATCAACCGAACTCTTTTCAATATGTTTTCCTCCCTTCTTAAACAATTCTGTAATGAAAGAGGCATATATCTGAGAATCAATTTTACCCAGAGGTACATTTGTTACGCTTTGGTAAAAAGGAGATTTCTCACCCTCGAACATATCGGTCATAAGTCGCTTGTCGCTTCCGCTGAAAATGAAGCTGACATTCTTCAGATGCTGGATTTTTGACCGCAAAAAACCCTCCATATTGACATTTTCATATTCTCGAATCTGCTGGAATTCATCTATTGCAACTACGACCTTCTCCCCAAGATTCTCCAGGTAATCGAAGATGGATTCTATGGTTGAGAACCTTTGTGCGTCATTTTGGAAAATCACTGAAACTTGCGGCTGACCGCTTACGGGGTCATAACTTACTAGTGGCCGAATACCTCCAAGAATTGAGAAGAAAGCTTTGATTCCCGATTCTTTAGTCTGGGCTACAACAGCAGAAGCCAGCGTCGATACAAAATCATCGACATTTTGTGTGGAATAAATGTCTGCGTAAATGGTTTTGTATCCGTACTTCTTTGTTCTCAGTTCATCAAAGGTTCGGAGAATCAGTCCTGTCTTGCCGATTCTCCGCATCGTTATCAATGAAACATTTGATCCGTTTTCCAAAAAGCGGATGATGTCATTCATCTCTTGCATTCTGTCGCAAAAGAGCTCTTTTGACACGTATGGTCGCAGAATGAATGGGTTATTTTGAGCGTTATTCATCATAGAGCAAATATACTATCTATTTTGTATTATACAAAACGTATAATGTATAGGGTGCGTAGACGATTTCACTCGTCTTTCTATTATCTCCTAGCTATAGTTCGCCCCTAATATGGCGTATTACATATTTGATTTCTATTCCAAGATGAATAAGTTTTTCACTTTTAATTTGATTAGCCAGACAGTTCCGTTCCTCTTCAGAAAATAAACATTTATATTTTCCATATAACACATGGTAACCGTAATAGACAAAGCATCGTGTTAAAAATGTCTGACGGATTTTATGTTTATCTGAATTTTTGATAAAGAAGGATAAAGTATCAAGTGCACCGGTAATAGCATTTTTATCGTAATCGTGGTTTGGGACAGTAATATCTCGATGGCTTTTGCGAGTTATCTTTTTTCTTTCTGCATTAGATACATCAAATGACTTTATTGTTTTGACCCTTTTATTGAACATATATGGCCTAATCTGATTCTTGGGAGATGGAATTTCGCATATACTATTATGTTGGCAAATCTGAATATAGTATGAATGGAGAAACTCATCATCCAATGGCATTACTTTTATTCCATCTCTATGTGTGTTAAGTACATAAGAGAATATGGTTTGATCAACTCTATGGATGCCTTCTCCCTTCCCAAGGTCCAGCAATAAGGATAGTGTCGCAGTATTGATAGCATCTATTTCCGGCTTGTTTTTTGTGATGCAAAACCCTAATTGGAATAAACCTTTGAATAATAGGTTATAACTTGAATTAGAAAGCATAGTGAGTGCTTTATCAATTGAAGCAACTTCAAACTTTCTCAATAATCCCCAGATAAAGTACTCTTCGTCAATTCGATTCCTGCTTGGATGTATTATTAGCGCGATATCATAATTGCCATTAACGAAATATTGTACTAATGCATCTAAAGGTTTCAATATTTTCATTGAACCATCGATACGGAAACATATGTCTGTATTACAATATTTGTATGGATTAAAACGTACAGAATAACATTTTTCAAAGACTGACAGCCCGTCTAAATCTTTGTCATATATTATTTTCCAAGTATTTGATTTTAACTCTGGATTATCAGTTATTAAAAGATATTCAGCATACGGGGAGGGCGACTCAACCTCTCGTACCATTTCATAATCGTTGAAAATGTATGTTAATACTGTATAATTTACCATAGAAATTTATTTGGCTTTTTTTAGTGTGGTAGTGAGCCTTTTAATAAAACCGGACATTCCAACCTCGCTAACATACAAGAGTGTAAATAAAAATATTGAGCATGATAGGAATAAAATTAGAGCATATAAAAAGAAATTACCATATGAATCTGTCTGGTTGATAGTAATATGTAGTGTAATAAATTTTATGGCCGAATATGATACAGCAGCGGCCAATAAATGTTTAGCACATAACCATATGTAAACTACAATTGGTTGCCTTAACCCATGTCTGAACAGAAAAATAGGTTTCCAAATCTTGACAATGAGAATCTCGCCAACGATATAGCCGCCCAAAATGCCGTTCAGCCCCCAGAAATGTCCACCGAGGACAGCCAGTCCGAGACACAGGACCGATTCCGCAATGGGGGCCCAAACATCACTGAACAGGCCGTATGCGTCTTTGAAGACATCTACGGCACCTCGGCTGTTCTGTATATAAAAACCAATGACGATAAGGAGCAGCGTTGATTTGTCGAGGATATATTCCGGACCTATCCATAATTTGATGAATGGGTCAACGAGAAACCAAAGACAGATGGAACATACCGTAGCCATTAAGAATCGTATGCTGAATAGTTCCCTGAAAACTTTAATGGTAAGATTCTTATCATCGCTTGCTATCATATTGCCGACGCTTGCAGTTAATCCTATGAAACAAGCACTCAGAATGGCATTCAGATTATTCGTGAATATCAAATAATTTCCGTATTTGGCAACCAGAGTAAGCGAAGCAAATGCGTATATAATAAGTGGCGTGGTCTGAGTTATCACAAATCCCGCAATCTTATGCACAAACAACTGTTTAACTTTCGTGACAACCTCTGGATATTTATGCCTCAGTTCAGCTGGATTTGTCACTTTTTCGGCAATGTAAGGGAAGGTCTTGTTGACTGTCCTGCTAAGTACGATGGCGATTATTGTTGCAAACACTGCTTCCAGGACAAGCCACCAGATGTAGCCGTTATCAAGGAACTTGATTGTCAATGCCTGGGCAATCAGTTTGAATATGCTAATCAGCTTGACTGACAGTTGTATTTTGTAATTGAGCTGATGCGCATCCAGAAGTATCTGCTTGTAGTTGAAGAAGTATCCGAGCAGCGAACCATACAGCAGGACTCCGAACGAAGCGTAGGCGTACCAGAGCGGGAGGGTAGTCTTGCTGAAAATCATCGGGAAGAAGAAAGACAGAATGACGCTTCCTCCGATTACTATCAAAGCAATGATCCTGTACAGCCAGCCTTGAAGAGCGACAATTTCCTTGATGCTCTGCTTGTCGTCATCAAATATCGGTTTGTAAAGGGTGACTGCAATCGCGCTGCCGATACCGAGTTCCGCGAGATTGAGGAAATTCAGAAGGCTTGTGGCGGTCGTGTTAAGCCCAAGAATCTCCGTCCCCAGATGGTTCAGGAAGATTCTTCTGGACCAGAATCCGATGAGCAATGACACAACTTGCAGGGAAACGGCTACTACGCTGTTCCTTATGCTTTTCTTTGTTCTATCGTATGCTCCTGCCTGTGCCATTTCAAAAACCGTCAAACCCCAAGAACTACGGCTGGTGATATGCCAAGATTCCGGCATATATTCCGGGCCATTTCGAATGTGGGATTGCATTTCCCGGCAATGAGTTCGCTGACTCTAGATTGGCTTGTGCCCAACATTCCGGCAACATCCTTTTGAGACAGGCCCTGCTCAAACATACGCTCTTTGAGACATTCCTGTAAAGTGGGGGTTCCCAAGTCGAAATGCTCATCAGAATAATCGGCAACAAGATTGGAAAGAAGGCAATATTCCATCTTTCTGGGATCATTGTCAGGCATCTGCTCGGTAACGTCATTTACCAATGCTTCAATTCTGCCAAGTGCCCACTCGTACTGTTCTCTGGATTCTATCTTTGTCATAATGTTGTGACGTCTTTTATTTTATCATATTCAGCATGTGTGCCAATCCATCTAACAAGGATGGTGTGATTGAAGAATATTACGACTACAACCAGCCTATGATGATTTCCGTGGATATTGAAGACATAATGCTGATTCCCCGGCATATCTGCATCACCGAAAGTCTGCCTGACATCTGCAAAACTATTCCACTGGCTATCTTCGACTTTTGCTACCCATTCCTGAAGAGCTGTCTTGCAACCCGGATGCGTCTCTGCATATAACAGCAGTGGCTCTTTCGTAATAATCCTCATTTACCACAAATATATAAATTCAGTATAATATATCCAAATTTTGGAAATTCACCTGAAGATCAATATGCCATTACTGACTCCGCCATCTTCTTCCAAGAGTATTTCTGCTTCTCTTCGCGTATGCCTTCGGTGAAGTCCGGTGTGTCTTGGAGATAATGCTTCAGGGCATCGGCGACCGCTTTCGGGGATGGCTCTACGGCATATCCAACTTTCTTGTCGGGAACTATTTCGGAAAGTCCTCCTACGCGTGTGACAAGCATAGGTTTTTCGAAATGATATGCAATCTGGGTCACTCCGCTTTGAGTGGCCGTCTTGTATGGCTGAACTATCAGGTCTGCGGCACAGAAATAGTATTTGACCTCACTGTCCGGGACGAATTCCGTTTTCCATATCACTTCATTGTCAATGCCGAGGTCTCTGGCAAGTCTATGATATTTCTCACCGTCGGCATAGAATTCTCCGGCAACGACCAGTTTCACTCCCGACCTCTCTTTGAGTGATGCAAATGCTTCAAGCAGCCAGTCGAGTCCCTTGTAGTCGCGTATCAGTCCGAAGCTTAGAAGTATCTTGCTCCCAGGATCGATCCCAAGTCTCGCACAGGCGTCTTCTCTGCTCACCGGGCTTCCGAAATTATCGTAGAGAGGATGAGGACACATTGAAATCCGTTTCCCTGGAACTATATTTCTGATATCCTCAGCGACGGAATTGGAGAGTGCCGCGAATCGGTCAATTCCTTTGCAGAAATATTTGGCAAACATTCTGTCACCCGGCTTGTGCTCGTGAGGGATAAGGTTATGGATGAGGCCGACCGTCCGGGTTTTACAGAGTCTGGCTATGGTGCCAAGTGCCGGCGCCATATATGGGAGCCAGAATGCAAATATGATGAGGTCTGCCTTTTTCTTCCGGAGCACCTTTCCCACCTTCAACCAGTTGAACGGGTTTATGGAATTGATCATCCGTTCTATCTGCAGCTTTTCCGGGGCGGGACCATCCGAATACTGTGTCTTGCCGGGAAATAGAAATGAAGGGTATTGTAATGTGAATGTTACCAATTCAACTTGGTGCCCTTCTGCAATCAGTTCAGTTGCCAGCCTTTCGTTGAAAGCTGCAATACCTCCTCTGTAAGGATATGCCGGACCGATGATGATTATTTTCTCTGCCATTACGTAACAATCTCTCTACAAATGTAATAATTATTATGCATATGTTCAGAATCTTGAAGCCGTGGCACGCAACATTCTGTATTCTAGCTGATTACTATTTATCACCCTCCCTGATTTGAATTGGGTGATATGGCGTAATGTCTTGATAACCAATCAATAATGCTCCACGTTTAAAATGTGATATGTAGGAACTTACATATTTGCCTTTCCTGATATCCTCTTTTCCGAAGTAATGAGGACAGCTTTGCAATTTCCTCCGGGCCGTATTTTTCAAAATTGCATTGCTGAAAATCAAGACCTTGCGCTGAGAGAAGTTTAATCATCTTGTGATATGACGCATAATTGTCGTAGTCATCCTCCAAGTCGAATTCGTTTCCTCTTCCCAGATCCAGAAGAGAAATGACTTTTGGAAAATTGTCCTTGTAAAGCGAACATAATGCAGTGTAATCCAGAAAGTTGTATCTGTAAATAATCTTGTCAAGCAATTGCTTCCTTTCGATGTCGGTCAGGTTCTCAAAAATAGTATTCTGACGAGCATAAGTAAGATGAGAATTGGATTCGCACCAATAGTCTAATAGTTTGACAGCGCACCTGAGTTTGTGCGAAGCTTTGTTCAGTGAAAGTTTTTCTGAAAAGGGTCTGCTGTTATTATAGTATGGTAATAGATTCCAACGAAATTTTCCGACCGAGTCCGTTAATCCTCCGACAACAGGATTGTTTGCGACATAGCAGACAGCATCCCTGATGCGTTTTGTGACGGTTTTTGGCGCAAATCCAAATGGCGTCGAAAGCAGTTTGCCTTTTCTGTTGTGTCTTAAGTTATACTCTTTCGTGAAGATGCTGCCAAGTTGTGCGTGAAATAAATAGAACTTGTCCTCGCTGGAGGCAATCTCTATGGCGTGTAAGTGGTTCGGCATTATGCAGAATGCCAGAACTTTTATTCCATACTTCTTTGCAAGGCAAGAATATATTGTAAACAACAATATCTGATCTTCTTGCGTGTAAAATAATATGAACGAATGGTTCGCTTTGAAGTAGACATGGATTGGGACTCCAGCCTTGAAATGCCTGTACCTTTTCATAACAAATCTCCTCCCACTTTACAGAGCTATTCAATATTACACAACGGTGCTTGTCGTATATACTTAGAGCGTGGCGCATAAATCGTTGATTCTTAACAGTTTCTTATTTGATACCCTCGTAATATTGCAGAGGGTATCATTGCGTAATATTCAGTAAATCATTGAATTATGCTCCACGCTTTGACCAGATCATTAACCGGCTGGTAGCATTTATTCCATTACCCAGTCCTCGTGCTTCAAATCTTCCAACAGGGAGAAGTGGCTGTCGTGGCTGACGGCAATCAGATTGCCGGCGATAGCGGTGGACATTATCATCAAATCCAGCGCTGGGACCGGTGTGCCTTGCTTTTTGAGCAGTACCCGCTTCCGGGCGAATACATCCAGGGCCGAAGGTGTCATCCGGAGCAGTACAAAATTTTCTTTCAGGAAGTCTATATCCATCTTCTCCTTCTCGTTGCCGCTAAGATAATATCCTGTAAGTAATTCCGAGATTGTGATGTCGGAAATGAAGCAGTTTCCGGGACCGTGGCTGATGACCTGGCGCTGTATTCCACGACGTGCTTTCAGCATGTCGATGACTGTATTCGTGTCGAGGAGGTATTGTTTCACCATACTGGTATGTCCTTTTCGGGTTCTCCTTTTCTTAGCGATTCCAGATACGTTTCGCTGTCCATCACGCCACCCCAGGTACCGTCATCCCCGGAATGATACGACAATGCCCTGAAAAAGCCTGTGTTGGGGCCTTCATATTTAATATCTTCTTCCTTCCTGAATGTCAGAACGGGCTGTGTGTCGTCAATTATCAGGACATCATCACGCTTGAGAGAGTAGCGTGACATAACAGTTTTCGGGAGGATTATCCCGTTGCTGTTGCCGATACGAACAATATTTACCTTCATATCGACAAAACTATATATTTGTTCTAACATTACAAAATAGTTTTACAAATTATTGCAATTCATTTTATATTGATGGCATAGACATACCTGGAATTCCTCTCTATCCCATTTCCGTCATTGACGACAATGTTGTATTCCCTGACATCGCTGCCTCGTCTGCATACAATATTAATTTCCGTGTGCGGGGAGCCAAGACCGCCCTCGGAGGCATACGGATAGCAGTAGAGTGTAAGTCCGGCCCTGTACGGAAACTCCTGCCCCGCAGGTTCGATTCCGTATGATGTAAATCCTGAATTGTCAAGCACTGTCGTGCGCGTGTTGATATTCTTCAGTCTGACGCTGATGGAATTTATCGGGGCAGAGGTTTTGATTTCAGAAATCACCACCTCGCAGAGCAGGGGATTGAGATTCACTGTGCAGCTCCCGTCTTTCCCGGCATAGAAATTCGCTTCTCCGCACATCAGAGGGTATTCAGGGTCGTCGTCTGCGAAATCAAAGACAAAGCCCTGCAGGTCCTCATAATTGCTGAAATTCGAGAACATCAACTTGTCTGACGGGCAGTTCGCTATCAGCACGATTCGCTTTCTGCCGGAGGTGGATGTCGCGTTGAAGTAGTTGCCGAGCCTGTAGCCGTCTGTCCGCTCGTAGGAGTCCAGCGACATGTCCCCGTCCGCATTGAATACGAATATGTCCAGGCTCTTGATCCCCAAGACTGCAGATGCCTTGGTTGTCCGGCCGTCATTACCTATAAAGACAGGAGTAGTTACTGTGTTGCTTCCATCAATGGGATTGCTCTTCGAAAGGAAAAATCCATCATCGTAACCGGAACCGACCGTACTGCTGAAAGGCTCCAATTTTGAACAGGAAGACAAAAAGGCCGGACACGGGATTATAAGCAAGCCGGGCAAGAACGCCCTGAGAAACAGTAGAATAAGAAGATGTGCCCGACCTTTTGTCATAGTGCAAAGCTATGGCGGGAAATCGGGATGGACATCATCATATAAAAAACAATACCGACAAATATAAGTTTGACACCATATATAAAAAAAGAACCGGCCCCCAAAGACCGGTTCTTTAAATATGAAGTTTTTATTAACCTCCGAAATTGTCGTAGTAAACGTTCTCAGGAGAAACTCCAAGGCTGTCAAGCAGGTTGTTGACAGATGATACCATCATAGGAGGACCGCACATGAAGTACTTGATGTCCTCCGGAGCCTCGTGGTCCTTGAGGTAGGTCTCGTTCATCACATTGTGTACGAAGCCTGCCACATAAGGAACTCCCGCTGCATCAGCTGCAGGATCCGGACGGTCGAGAGCGAGGTGGAAGTGGAAGTTAGGGAACTCCCTTTCGATCTCTGCGAAGTCCTCGAGATAGAATGCCTCGACAAGTGCACGTGCACCATAGAAGAAGTTGACCTGACGGCCTGTCTTGAGGGTCTTGAAGAGATGCATGATATGGCTGCGGAGAGGAGCCATACCTGCGCCACCGCCTACGAAGATGTATTCCTGATCGATAGGGTCGTTCTCCGGGAGAAGGAATTCTCCGTAAGGACCGCTGATCATCACCTTGTCACCAGGCTTTCTTGTGAATACGTATGAAGAAGCGATTCCCGGATTTACAGGGAGAAGCTTAGGACCCAGCTCGCGAGGGACTGACCTGTCGAAAGGAGGGGTTGCGATACGTACGTTGAGCTTGATGATATTGTCCTCAGCAGGATAAGAGGCCATAGAGTACGCCCTGATGGTAGGTTCCGGGTTGATGGATTCGAGGTTGAAGAATCCGTATTTCTCCCAGTCGCCGCGATATTCAGGCTCCACGTCGATATCCTTGAAGTAGAGGTGATATGCAGGAATGTCAATCTGGATGTATTCTCCGGACTTGAAGTCGATGTGCTCACCTTCAGGAAGCCTTACTGTGAATTCCTTGATGAAGGTTGCCACATTCTTGTTGGAGATTACTTCGCACTCAAGCTTCTTGACTGACAGAGCGGACTCTGCAACCTTGATCTTGAGGTTGTCCTTGACCTTCACCTGGCAGCCGAGCCTCCAGTTGTCCTTGATCTGTTTCTTGTTGAAGAAACCGACCTCGGTAGGGAGGATGGTGCCGCCGCCTTCGAGAACCTGCACCTTGCACTGGCCGCAGTTTGCTTTTCCGCCACAAGCTGACGGAAGGAAGATCTTCTGCTCTGCAAGAGTGCTCATAAGTGATGCTCCAGGTTTAACTTCGAGAGTCTTCTTACCGTCATTGATGTCGATCTGGACGGTTCCTGAAGGAGTGAGCCAAGCTTTGATTATAAGCAGGATAGCTACCAATACGAGGATAACTATCACCATTATTGCCATTGCGGAATAAATTGTACTGGTCATAATTCTGTCCTCCTGTTAGTTTCCTATACCCATAAATGCCATAAAGGCGATACCCATAAGACCTACGGTGATGAAAGCGATACCTGTTCCTTTCAAACCCTTAGGTACGTTGCTGTATGCCATCTTCTCACGGATTGCGGCAAGGGCTACGATGGCGAGCCACCAGCCGATACCTGAACCGAGAGCGTAAACAGCGGATTCACGGATGCCTGCGAAGTCCTTCTGTTGCATGAACAGGGAAGCTCCGAGGATGGCGCAGTTCACGGCGATAAGCGGCAGATAGATTCCGAGTGAGGCGTAGAGGGCAGGGAGGAATTTCTCCACAACCATCTCCACAACCTGTGTGAATCCTGCGATTACTGCAATGAAGATGATGAAGCTGAGGAAGCTCAGGTCCACGTTTGCAAACTTTTCTCCCAACCACGCAAGCGCACCCGGCTGGAGCACGTAGGTGTTGAGCAGATAGTTCACAGGAAGTGTGATGAGCAACATGAAGATGACGGCGATACCAAGACCGTTCGCCGTCTTGACATTCTTCGATACTGCCAGGTATGAACACATACCGAGGAAGTATGAGAAAATCATATTGTCAACAAATATTGACTTTACGAATAAACTGATGTATTCCATAATCGATATGCGTTATTATTTTTCCTGTAAGTCCTTGTCAAATGACCTGTGTGCCCAGATGATGCATCCCAGGAGGATGAGCGCCATAGGCGGAAGAATCACGAGACCGTTGTTTGTGTATCCGATGGCTGAAAGGACAGGGAAACCGAAGAGGGTTCCGCTTCCGAACAGCTCTCTGAAGAATGCTACGATGATGAGGATAAGCCCGTATCCGACACCGCTTGCCAGACCGTCAAGAAGAGAAGGAATCGGCTTGTTTCCGAGGGCGAATGCCTCGATGCGACCCATTACGATACAGTTCGTGATGATGAGTCCGATATATACAGACAGCTGCTTGTCTATTGAATATGTAGCCTCGAAAGCCTTGAGGAACTGGTCCACAAGGATAACCATGAGGGCTACTACAACCAGCTGTATAATGATACGTACGCGGTTAGGGATGGTGTTCCTGATGAGGGAGCAGATGAGGCTTGACAGACCGGTAACTATTGTTACTGAGAGAGCCATCACGAGGGCGCCCTTGAGCTCGACGGTTACGGCGAGGGAAGAGCAGATACCCAGTACAAGGACAGTGATAGGATTGCCCTTGAGGATAGGGTTGAGAATAGTTTCTTTAAGTTTACTGTTCATCGCTTGTTTCCTCCTCAATAGTTACGTTTTCTTCTGTTTCTTCTGATATCGCTGCAAAGAACTGTGCCAGTTCGACATCATAAGCCTTGAGCCAGGTGTTGATGGCTGCATCGAGTCCTTTCGACGTCATAGTAGCTCCGGTAATTGCATCGATTGCATTCTGCTTTCCTTCAGGCGCTCCGCCCTTCACGATATTGAAAGGCTTTACGTCTTCAAAGTCGATGACCTTGCCTGCAAACTGAGCGCGGAATGAAGGGTCGTCCTTGATCTTGCCGCCGAGGCCCGGAGTCTCGGATTCATGGTCGAAGTATGCCCCTGCGATAGTCCTGCAGTCGCTGTTCAATGCGATATATCCCCAGACAGGTCCCCAAAGTCCTGCTCCATATACAGGAAGGACGATGGTTCCGTTCTTGAAAGTATAGACTGGCAGTTCGAGGTCTTCGCTGCCGTCCTTGATCTTGTAGTTGAGAGCCTTGAGCTGTGAGGTGGAGGTGATCACAGGTTCTCCTGCGAGGTTCTCCTCGAAGAACTTGATGGTTTCGGCATTGCCGATTTCCTTCCAGTGCTCTTTCTCTCCGAACTGTGCTGCAGTCAATATCTGGCTGATTGTTTCAGCTTTCTCGTTGGCAGCCTGCTTAGGCCCGAGAGTCTGGGAAACGAATGCCAGAACCGCAGCAACCAATACACAGACCAGAGTCGTGTATATGACGGTGTATGTATTACTGTTGGTATTCATATCTATGCGGTTTTGACTGATTTTTTGTTTTTACGTGCAATGTGCGCGTCTATTACGACGTGGTCGATGAGTGGTGCGAATGTGTTGCCGAGAAGGATTGCGAGCATCATACCTTCTGCATATCCAGGGTTGAACAGCCTGATCACAACGCAGATGGCACCGATGAGGAAGCCGTAGATCCATTTGCCGCATTCAGTCTGTGCAGAGGTTACAGGGTCTGTAGCCATAAATACTGTACCGAATGCGAAACCGCCCATTACGAGATGGTAGTATGCAGGGATGTCCGTTGCTCCGCAGAGAGAAGCTATCCAGCCTACGACGAGGGCGCCGCCGACAGAAGATACCATTATCTTCCAGCTTGCTACGCCGGTGTAGAGAAGGATGGCTGCACCGAGAAGGATGGCGATAACTGAAGTCTCGCCGACTGATCCCGGAACGCCTCCCCAGAACATTGTCCAGAATGAGGTCCCGTACTGTGCCCCGCAGTTTGTGAGAGCGTCCAGACCGTCTCCTGCGAAGGAGAGAGGGGTTGCTCCCGTAGCTGCATCAATCATAGTCTCTCCCTTCTTCATTGCAATCCAGCTGCTTGAACCGGACATATCGTTAGGATATGAGAAGAAGAGGAAGGCTCTGGTGAGGAGGGCCGGGTTCCAAATGTTCATACCTGTTCCTCCGAACACTTCCTTGCCGAAAAGAACGGCGAAAGCAACTGCTACTGCGAGCATCCAGAGAGGAACGTCAACAGGAACGATTAGAGGAATGAGCATACCTGACATCAGGTACCCTTCATTCACTTCCTCATTCCTTATCTGTGCAGATGCGAACTCGATGAAGAGTCCGACAACATAAGCTACTATATAGAGAGGAATAACTCTCCAGAGACCGAACCAGAAGTTCTGGAAGATGTGTGCTCCAGTGACTCCGAGTGCGAGTGAGTGCTGGTATCCGACATTCCACATACCGAAGATTGCGGCAGGGATGGCGGAAATCACAGCGATGATCATAATTCTCTTCAGATCGACTGAATCCCTGACGTGTGCGCCCTTGAGGGTCACAGTGCCCGGGACTCTGAGGAATGTCTCAAAAGCATCCACAGTCGAGTGGAGGAATCCGAATTTTCCGCCTTTTTCAAAAATCTGTAACATAACTTTTAAGCCATTTCTTTAAGCATCAGGTCTATGCCGCCTGCGACAATGTCCTGGATGTTGTTCTTTGAAGGATCTATGAATTCACAAGTTGCAAAATCCTCAGGAAGCACTTCGTAGATACCGTATTTCTCCATCTTGTCGATGTCTCCGGCGAGGCAGGCCTTGATGAGGTAGGTAGGGAAGATGTCCATAGGGAGGACGTCTGCATAATATGAGTCTGACATCACGAAAGCACGCGGGCCTCCGTGGAGGTTGGTGTCCATATCGTACTTCTTCCAGAATACGAATCTTGAGAAGTATGAACGTGTGGCGCTGAACTGGTTGAACCGGAAAGGTCTTGCCCATCCGAAAAGTTCTGTGTCCGTACCTTCCTGCAGGATTGTGATCTGGTCATCGAAGAAACCGAGATAGCCGTTGAACCCGATTGTCTTTCCTGAAAGAGGGTCTCCGCTGACGATTCTGGCATCTGTCGAGTTCCCGTAGAATTCGTGGATGTAATCCACAGGAGTTCCAGGGAATGTCTCGATGTAGCCGTAATCGAGGGCCTTAGGACCGGTGACAGCGACTTTGCGCTTGAGCTCCACGCGGCCGGTGAGGAAAAGTTTGCCGATTGCAGCAAGGAGGACAGGACTAACAGTCCATACAGTCTCATCTTTCCTGATAGGGTCGATGTGACTGATCTGCACGCCTACATTGCCTGCAGGGTGCTTGCCCTTGAACTGATGGATCTCTGCATTTGTGAGCCTGTGGAACGGGCTGTTTTCGAAACCGCAGGCATTGACGGAGACGTGTACCTTGGTGCCTGTGAGCTTGCCGAGAGCGTTGATTCCTTCCTGAATGGCCGGAATCTGGTCGCCGAGAGTGAATTCAAGATCCGCTGCAAGAGGCGCGGTCTTGAATGCTGAAACAAATACAGCCTTAGGTGTTGCATCCGGATCCGCTATTACACCATAAGGTCTCTGAACCAATGAAGGCCAGAGACCGCTGTTGAGGAGTGCTTCCTTGATTTCGCTTGCGCTGAGGTCCGCGGACTTCTTTGCGCCGAAATCGACATACTCCATCTTGGAATCCGTCTTGATAACAACTGCCAAAAGTTTTCTCTTCTCGCCCCTGACAATCTCGGAAACTACTCCGCTTACCGGAGCTGTAAGAAGAATCTCAGGATGCGTCTTGTCCGCCAAAACCGGGGTGCCCGCAAGAACCCTGTCCCCCTCTTTGACAAGAAGCCTCGGAAGGAAGCCCTTGAAATCGGAAGGCTGGATTGCAACAGTGTCAGGTACCTTCGTCTTGGTGACATTGAGGGTGGCTTCTCCGCTGATAGGAATTGCCAACCCCTTCTTCAATTCGATGTAGTTTGACATTATTATTTTGAACTAATTTTATGTGTTTGCCAATAAGCGTGCGAAGATACTCATTTTTTTGCTAATTTCGTAGCCATATGGAGAACAATGTTAGTAGTATTCTGGAAGGGTTGAATCCCGAGCAGAGGAAGGCTGTCGAGTGTGTGGAAGGCCCGGTCCTGATAGTTGCCGGGGCCGGTTCGGGGAAAACGCGCGTTCTGACGTGCAGGATTGCGAATATCCTGGCGCAGGGATGCGAGCCTTCGCGGATACTTGCCCTGACTTTCACGAAGAAGGCGGCGGGTGAGATGAAGGAGAGAATAGCAATGATGGTGGGGGAGAGGAAGGCGAAATACCTTCAGATGGGCACTTTCCACGCAGTGTTTGTGCGTTTCCTGAGGGAATATGCCGAGAGTCTGGGATATCCGAAGACTTTCACGATATATGACCAGAGCGATTCCGTAAGTGCAATCAAGACCTGCATCAGGGAACTCCAGCTGGATGACAAGATTTATAAGCCGAAGGAGATTCTGTCCCGCATATCAAGCGCAAAGAATAATCTCGTGACGGCAGAGATGTATGCCGCCAATCAGAACGCCATCATCAGCGATACAAAGGCACGCAAGCCGAGGATATGCGACATATATAAGCTCTACAAGGCTAAGTGCAAACAGGCGGGAGTGATGGATTTCGACGACATCCTCCTGAATATGAATCTGTTGCTCAGGGATAATCCCGAGGCTCTCGAGTCCATTTCCGCAAGATTTTCCCATATCCTTGTGGATGAGTACCAGGACACGAATATGTGCCAGTACTACATTCTGAAGAAGCTTGCAAGGACCCATCACAACATCTGTGTCGTGGGTGATGACTCCCAGTCGATTTATGCGTTCCGTGGGGCCAGGATAGAGAATATCCTGAATTTCAAGAAGGATTATCCGGAGTGCAGAGTGTTCCGTCTGGAGCGCAATTATCGCTCTACGCAGACTATCGTGGATGCCGCGAACTCCCTTATTGCAAAGAATTCCGGACGTATTCCCAAGACCTGTTTCTCGGAGGGTCCGAGAGGAGACAGGATCAAACTGATCAAGGCATACACAGAGCAGGAAGAAGCGATACTTATTGTTTCCGACCTACTTTCCAAGATGCGGGACAATATGGCGAAATATGAAGATTTTGCCATCCTGTACCGGACGAATGCCCAGTCCAGGGCGATAGAGGAGGCGCTCCGCAGGAAGAATCTCCCTTACATGGTGTATTCCGGGAATTCATTCTTCGACCGCGCGGAAGTCAAGGATATGATGGCTTATTTCAAACTGGCCGTGAACCCTCAGGATGATGAATCCTTCAAGAGGGTAGTCAATAAACCGACAAGGGGAATCGGAGGTACGACGATGCAGGCTGTCATAGATGCCGCAGTCAGGGACGGAATATCCCTCTTCAAGGCCGCACAGCAGGTGCCTAAGATTAAGCAGTTCTGCGAGATGATAAACGGTTTCGCCACGCTTGCTCCGACAGAGGATGCCAATGAGCTTGCCGTAAAGATTGCCGAGCAGTCGGGGCTGTATTCGTTCTACAAATCAGATACGACCATTGAAGGAATGGCGCGCGCCGCCAATGTGGAGGAACTTCTGAATTCGGTCTCCGCCTATCACGAGGACTGTGTGGAAGAAGGAAAAGAGTGCCTGTTGGGGAACTTCCTTGAAGACATTTCACTGATGAGCAATGTAGATACCTCAGAGAATAATGAGGATGCCGGGAATAAAATTGCCCTTATGACAGTGCATTCAGCCAAGGGCCTGGAATTTCCGTTCGTATATGTCGCCGGTATGGAGGAGAACCTTTTCCCTACCGGAGGATTTACGGCGCTGCCAAATGAGATAGAGGAGGAAAGGCGGCTTTTCTATGTGGCCATCACGAGGGCGGAGAAGGATGTCGTCATATCTTTTGCGGACTCGCGTATGCGTAACGGAAAGCACGAACAGAATCCGCCTTCTCGATTTATTAAGGAAATAGACGCCAAGTATTTCCAGAATCCACTGGAATTCGGTTTCAGAGAGCCTGCCTGCGCTCCGTCACGACCATCCTTCAAGCCAGAAGGAAACAAACATTTCGGCAAGGCTGAGGCAATCGCACGTCCTGTACCGGAGAAGAAAATCCCGGATTCCGAATTTAATCCTACTCCGATGATGGAACTGAAAGCAGGACAGAGGGTGGAGCACAACCGTTTCGGTTTCGGCAGGATTGAAGAAATTACCGGAACGGCTCCGGAACTCAAGGCACGCATCAGTTTCGATGAGTTCGGAGAGAAATTCATTATGCTGAAATATGCGAAATTGCGGCTTGCGGAGTGATGTGTCGTAGCAAAACGATTATTATATTGACTAATGTATATATGAAAAAGTTTTTTAGAATCTTTGTGCTGGCGGCTGTTGCGCTGCTTGCGCTGTCCTGCTCGTCAAAGTACGAGACTGTGAAAGGTGACCCGATGAACACCAAAATCTACACTCTGGACAACGGACTTAAAGTCTATATGAGTGTCAACAAGAACGAACCGCGTCTCCAGACCTACATCGCAGTACGTTCCGGCTCGAAGAATGACCCGTCAGACAATACCGGTCTTGCTCATTACCTCGAGCATATCATGTTCAAGGGAACTGAGAATTTCGGTACTTCCGACTATGCTGCCGAAAAGCCTCTGCTTGATGAAATAGAGCGGCTATTTGAGGTTTACAAACAGACAACCGACTCTCAGGAAAGACTTGCAATCTATCATCAGATTGACTCAGTGAGCTTTGCCGCATCTCAAATTTCTATTCCAAACGAGTATGACAAGCTTATGGCCGCCATCGGCGCGCAGGGAACAAATGCGTTTACGTCAAATGACGTCACCTGTTATACCGAGGACATTCCTTCAAACCAGATCGAGAACTGGGCGAAGGTGCAGTCCGACAGATTCAAGAACCTCGTGATCAGGGGATTCCACACCGAACTTGAGGCGGTGTATGAGGAGTATAATATGTATCTCAATGAGGATACCGAGAATGCAATGATGGCCATAGATTCAGTGCTTTTTGCAAAGCACCCGTACGGCCTCCAGTCCACCATCGGTACATCCGAGCACCTGAAGAATCCTTCAATCGCTGCCATCAAGAGGCAGAAGGCTACATATTACGTACCTAATAATATCGCCATCTGCGCTGCCGGAGACTTCGATCCGGACGAGTTCGTTGCAATCATAGAGAAGTATTTCGGCGACTGGCAGCCTAATGAGAATCTTCCAGCCCTTACTTATGAGGAAGAAGACCTTATTGAGGCTCCTGTCGTAAAGGATGTCTATGGAACTGACGCGGAATTCGTAATGGTCGGATGGCGATATCCGGGCCAGAA
Source organism: Bacteroidales bacterium (assembly GCA_024401925.1). GTDB lineage: Bacteria > Bacteroidota > Bacteroidia > Bacteroidales > UBA932 > Cryptobacteroides. The sequence continues at coordinate 82,042 of JAKSKD010000002.1, forward strand.
GGAGATTTCAAGCGAGATCGGCGATATGGTAGGCGAAATCCTGCAGAACGGCCAGGCCGGTCTTTTCGACCTCGACATCATCCAGCAGCAGAAACTTCTTGCCGCTCAAGCAATGCCTTATGCAAGAGTAGATTATGGTGAGATGCTCCTTATGGCATATCCTAAGGAGGGCCAGACACTCGAAGAAGCCAAGGATGTTCTTCTCGAGGAAATTGCAAAACTCCGCAGCGGAGATTTCGATGAGGAAATGATTCAGGCTGTCGTTGCCAATCACAAACTCCGCCAGATGAGGTCGCTGGAGAACAACAGAAGTCGTGTTTCACTGTTCCTTGACTCTTTCATCGCCGGCCACGACTGGGCTGATGATGTACATCAGCTGGACCGTTTCGCAAAACTCACGAAGCAGGACATCGTTGATTGGGCCAACACATACCTTGGCGACAATAATTATGTCGTTGCGTACAAACATAACGGTCCAAATCCAAAGAATGAGAAGATCGTTGCCCCTGCAATTACGCCTATCGCCACCAACCGCGACAAGACCAGCGCATTTCTCGCAGAGATCCAGAATGATGTCGTAGCTCCTATCGAGCCGTCATTCGTGGATTTCAGCAGGGATATGTCGGTATTCAACCAGCAGGACGGAATCGAAGTTCTCTACAAGCATAATGATGTCAATGACATCGCAACCATTACTTTCAACTTCGATTACGGTACGATCAATGACCCTGCAATCCGTCTTGCTTTCGATTATCTTTCTTACCTCGGCACTTCTGAAATTTCCGCTGAAGAGCTTGCATCAGAGGAGTACAAGCTTGCTTGTTCCCACCGGTTCAGCGCCAGCGCCAGTCAATCTGTCTATTCAGTGACCGGATTGAGCGAAAATCTTCCGAGGGCTCTTGAACTTGTCGAAGACCTCATTGCGAACGCACAGCCTGATGAGGATATCCTGACCGGTCTCAAGCAGGATGAAATCAAATCACGCAGTGTGACCAAATTCAATCAGAATGCCTGTGGCTCCGCCCTCAGAAATTACCTTATGTTCCCTGATTTCGTCAAGAATGCTTATCTGAGCAATGATCAAGTTCTGGCGGTAACTTCCGAGGAACTTCTCTCAAAGGTATCAAATATCCTGACCTATGCCCATAAGGTGCTTTACTACGGTCCTCAGAGCGAGAGCGAAGTAAAGAACTTACTCTCTGAGTATCATAATGTTGCGTCTGAACTTGTGCCGTTGGTGAAAACGAAGATCCTGCCTGCACTCACCCCGGAATCCAAGGTTATTATTGCTCCTTACGACTCCCGCCAGTTCAATTACACCCAGTTCACCTGTTCCGGTGAGAAATTCTCTCTTGAGGACGCTCCTGCCATTGCACTTTACAATGAATATTTCGGTGGCGGAATGAATACTGTAGTGTTCCAGGAAATGCGTGAAGCACGTGCACTTGCATACAGCGCCGGCGCTTATCTTTCAGCACCTGCGAGCCAGGACGACTATTATTCATTCTATGCCCGTATCGGCTCACAGAATGACAAGCTCCGTCAGGCGGTGGAGGCATTTGACGACATCATCAATAATATGCCTCAGTCCGAGAAGTCGTTCGAAATCGCAAAATCATCACTTGATGCAGTCTTGAGGACAGAAAGGACTATCGGTCAGGCTGTTCTCAGCGAATATCTTGCATCGCGCGACCTCGGAATCGATGAGCCTCTTGACAAATACGTGTATGAGCATCTGGACGCCCTCACTATGGAAGACCTTGTGGCCTGCCAGCAGAAATGGGTCAAGGACAGGACTTATGTGTATGGACTGCTTGGAGATGCAAAGGGACTTGACCTCAATTATCTCCGCACTCTCGGCCCTGTCGAGCAGGTTACACTTGAGGATATATTCGGCTATTAGCCGTGGTTTTTATATGCCGGGAGGAGGGTGACTCCTACCTTTGCTCACAACATCTATAGTCGTTTGCAAAGGTAAGAGTCGCCCTCATTAAAATTACCCGCTCGTGGGCTAACCTTACTTTTTAATCATATGGGAATGAACAGCGTTGCCTGCTTCATCGTAGATTGTAATTGAAATTCCATTTCCGATGACTCTGGCTTCCAGACGGGACTGGTTGTCATTGACGAGAATAGGGAAATCGTTGCCCATTGCCCCTGGCTCGTGGAACTGGTATTCGTGCAAGTCCGCCCCTATCATAAGATTGACGCCGCCCTTGTTGAGAACAGGCACGAAATTATGGTTCATCCACGTATGCACCACAAAATCGTCAGGCACGCCTGGATCCACCATAGGGACGTGCAGAAGGCATATCCTGAACTGTGCCGAACGCCACTCGCGTGATTTCATCATTTTTGACGCCCATTCCATCTGACTTCTTATGTAGTCTTCATAGATGTCTTCACCGCAGAATGCCAAAGAATTCTTCACTCCGGTTTCTCCTGCATCAAGCACGATGAACGCTGCCGGCCCCTCCCTGAACATATATGAGAATGGCAATTCATCATTGTCGTTGGGATATACTGCCTGTACATTCCTGATACCATCCCCACGTCCTTCGTGGTTGCCCCGGGCAAACATCACCGGAATCCTTGACGGGAGCTCTCCGAGAGGCTCAATCTCGTATTTTACAATGCTGTCGATGGGATGGTGGCCGGCACTAATTATATCTCCGTTCAGAAAGATGAAATCCGTGGCGTCAGGATCAATCTGTGCTACATAGGATCTATAGCGTTGCAGGTTCATATGGACGTCATTCATAACAGTGAATCTGCAGTCCTTCCTGTCTCTGCTGAAAGTCCTGACCTTGTACGGACCATTAAGGATTTCCTCGCCGTACACAGGCCTGCGCGGGTTTTTCTTGTCAGTGACGTTCCTGCAACCTATCAAATAACTGATTTCGGTGCCTGCCTGAAGCCCCTCTACCTCGATGTGGTGGAAGCGGCCGTGAACCCGACGTCCGGCGAATTCTTCATAAATCCTTTCTCCGTTTTCAAGCTGTACCCAGGCGATGCATTCTTCATCGCTTGTCCAAAGAACAGAGAAACTGTTTTCTCTCATCCCCGTTATCCAGGGACCGATTGCCAGATAAAATAAAAATAGAAGTCTTGTCATAATTGCGCAAAAATAAATAATTAATGTGAATTTGCTATTTTTGGGGAAAATTAAGAACCTGTTATGCCACGTCTTCTATTCATTACCGATTATACAGAGCAGTTCGCCTACCGGCTTTTGCGCGGCATCATCAGCTATTCCGACAGGTCCGAAAAATGGGTGGTCCATAGAATGTCTCCGGCGGACAAACGTCAGCTGAAGATGAGAGGCGTGGTAAAATGGGCGTTGAAATGGAAGGCGGATGTCGTTATCGGACAGTTTGATCCGGGGGAGAAAGTTTCCCTGTTCAGGCAGAACGGCATCGTGGCTATGGCCCAGGACTATATCACCAAGTTTGACGAAATCCCGAATATTACCGCTGATTATCTTCTTACCGGGCGTATGGCTGCCGAACATTTCCTTAGCAAGGGCTTCAGAAATTTTGCTTTTTTCGGATTCAAAGGTGTATGCTGGTCTGAAGAACGGTATTATGGCTTCAGGGATAAGATTGTAGAGGCAGGGTATGGGGACAGCCTGTTTCTTTATGATGCCCAGAATCTGGAAAATCTCTGGTATTATGATTCGGCTAATCTGGAACGGTGGATCAAAACTCTGCCGAAGCCTATAGCAATAATGTCCTGCGACGACAATCAGGCATCTCTGCTGCTGAATGTCTGCAATTCCTGCGGAATACGTATTCCGGATGAAGTGGCGGTTATCGGTGTCGATAATGATGAGGTTCTGGACAATCTGACCAATCCTACGCTTTCTTCCATTGATGTTGATATTGAACACGCTGGTAGCGAAGTCGCGGAAATGGCGATGAGGATGATGGCGGACCCCGGTTATAAAGGAGCGGATATCGTTCTGCGTCCCGTGTCTGTCATTACCAGAATGTCCACATCCGTGTTTGCCACCAGCGACCGCGAAGTCGTCAGGGCGCTGCAGTTCATCAGCAGAAATCTCGACAGGAAGATATTTGTTTCCGATCTTCTGCAGGATGTCCCTCTATCAAGGAGATTGCTTGAAACAAGGTTCAAGGCAGTGACCGGAGACACAATCTACAACTATATTTCAAAGCAACGTATCGAACGTTTCTCATATCTCCTCTTGAACAGCAGCGACACCATATCTGAAATTGCTGCAAAGATGGATGAACCTGATCCGAAGTCATTCTGCCGACGGTTTAAAGAATTGAAAGGCTGCACCCCTTCTGAATACAGAGAACGCGAATTGCGCAAATTGAGTAAATAAATACGCAAAAAGCGCATTTTAGCATTTGTCATTGGCTAAATTTGTATCGTTTTAAATTAGTAGCCAATGAAGTTAGGAATCGATATAGGCGGCACCACCATCGGTGTCGGCATTTCCGACGGGAAGAAAGTGATTGACAAGTGCTCGCTCCCTTCGTTTGAGAGAAATGCAACATTAGAGGAAACAATTTCTTATCTGACCTCAATAATCGACGGACATATTTCTGCCGAAATAAGTGGAATCGGGGTAGGCGTACCGTCAGTCGTTGATGTCGAGAAAGGGATTGTATATAATACAGTCAATATTCCGTCCTGGAAAGAAGTACATCTGAAAGAAATACTTGAAGATCGTTACCGCATTCCGGTAAAGATTAATAATGATGCGAATTGTTTCGTCTCCGGAGCTGAGGCCGTTTATGGGAATGGCGAGGATGAAATACTTGTCGGTGTTACTCTGGGAACCGGAGTCGGAATAGGAGTAATGTTCGGAAAGAAGATTCTCAATGGCGCAAATGCCGGATGCGGCGAGCTGACCTGGCTGCCGTACAACGGGAAGACCATCGAGGACTGGTCCGGAAAGAATTTCTTTTGCAGCAGAGGGATAGATCCTTCCAACTTGTATGAATCCGCTAATAGCGGGGATGCCGACTCGCAAGAAATCTTTGCCGAATACGGAAAGCACGTTGCAAGTCTGCTGTGCGTTGTGATCAGTGCATACGATCCCAACCGTATTGTTTTCGGGGGCGGTATTTCAGCTGCACATAAATACTTTGAAAAGGCTATGATGGACACTCTCAGAGAAAAATTCATTTTCCCTGAGTCCATAAACCGGCTCAAAATCGATTATCTATCTGACACTGACGCTGCAATTCTGGGCGCCTCAAATCTATAGAAGTATGAAAAAGCTTACATTAACCTTGTTATTTTTTGCCCTTGCTGCAGGAATTTCCTTTGCAGATGAACAGACATTGAATGAATGGAAGATGAAGGGTGAGGGGCTTCGCAAACCGATAAGGACAGAAGTTCCTGCAACAGTGGCCGGAGTCCTTGCCGACAACGGAGTTCTTCCGGAAGATCTTTTTGTCTCTGACAATTACCGCCAGCAGGATAAATCCATCTTTGACGGTGAGTGGACATTTACAACGAAATTCAGGACACGTGGACGAAAAGGCAGTCATTTCCTGCTTCAATTCAACAGCCTCGGCTTTTACGCTGATATCGAATTGAACGGAAAGAAACTGGCGTCTTCAGATACGACTTACGGAGTCTTCATCAGAAGGGAGTATGACATTACTTCAATTGCGCGTTCTTTGAGGAAGAACAAACTTACTGTCACTCTGCGCAGGGCTCAGGAAGGCGACTTGAACATAGGTTTCGTTGATTGGAATCCGCGTCCTCTCGATGAGAGTATGGGAATCCTTGGCGATGTTGTCGTAAAAACCGTGGGGCAAGTAAGCCTGAATGACGTTTTTGTGAAGCCTGTCCTTGATGTTGAGACGTTTGAATCAGCTGACCTCCAGGTTGCAGTCGCTTTGAACAACAAGTCAGACAGGAACGTGTCAGGTGTGCTGAGCCTGTCCTATGAGAACGGGTCTGCAGAAATACCGGTGGAACTTGTTCCTGGAGAGAACAAGCTGAGTCTTTCTCCCGAGAATATGGTCATCCTCCACGTGGATTCACCAAGAGTATGGTGGACCTGGGATCTTGGAACCCCTGAACTTTATGCCCTTAATGTGGCTTTCAAGGAAGGTGATGCTGTTTCAGACAGCAGAGATGTAACGTTCGGCATCCGCAGCATAGAGAGCAAAGTGATTGATAATCACAGACAATTCTATCTGAACGGCCGTCCTGTTCTTGTGAAGGGCGCCGGCTGGTCGGATGAGATTTTCCTTCGTGACACCCACGAATCAAATGAACTCCAGGCCCTTTACGTGAAGGATATGGGTATGAACTGCATACGTTTTGAGAATATCTGGGGCAAGGACGACAACATTTATGATTGCTGCGACAGACTCGGCCTTATGGCTATGGTCGGCTGGAGCTGCCAGTGGGAATGGGAAAGTTATTGCGGACTGCCTGAGACAGATAGTTATGGATGTATTTCCAGCCCTGAAGACATTAAGCTTGCGGCAGCATATTTCCACGATCAGGTAATCAGACTGCATAACCATCCGAGCATCATCTGCTGGCTCACCGGCAGCGACAGGATACCTGGACCGGAACTCGAAAGGCTATATATGGAAATTTATGATGAGTATGAATACAGACCATATGTATGTTCTGCAAAGGATATGACCAGCGAATACGGCGGCCCTTCAGGCACCAAGATGGAAGGCCCTTATGAATATGTGGGACCTGACTACTGGTATCTCGACAAGAACCTTGGCGGGGCGTTCGGCTTCAACACCGAGACCGGAATAGGAATGAATCTTCCGCAGCTCCCGTCATTGAGGAAGATGATGTCAGAGGATGAGATCTGGCCTTTGAGCAAGGCATGGGACGCTCACTGTACTGCGTCGTCATCTGCAATGAACAGCACTGAAGTGATGACTCGGGTAATGGATAATGCCTACGGCCATGCTGAAACGCTTGAGGAATATGTCAACAGGGCACACGCCATCGATTATGATGCGACAAGGGCAATGTTCGAATCTTTCCGTTGCAACATCCCGGTATCTACGGGTATCATCCAGTGGATGCTTAATTCTGCCTGGCCTTCACTTTATTGGCAGCTCTATGACTATTATATGGTACCAACGGCGGCATATTATGGAACACGCAAGGCCTGCCAGCCTGTGCAGCTGATTTATAATTACGGACTGAAGGAGATCTTCCTGGTGAATGAGACCGGCGCAGATAAGTCCGTAGTCGCAGACATCCATATCTATGATGCAAATTCTTCATTGATCGAGGATTACAGCCTGCCTGCAGTAGCTACAGACAACAAGCCTGTATCAGTCCTGATGGTTCCAGACCACGAGGGAGGTATCTTCATCGCTGCTGAGGTGAAGGATGAGAGCGGGAATGTGATTGCAGACAATTTTTACTGCATTCCTGAGAAGAACAACGTTTATAACTGGGAGAGAAGTAACTGGTATATGACGCCGATTTCTGAATATGCCGATATGAGTTTCGTCTCAAATCTTGCAGAAGCGACAGTTTCTATGAAGGTTGAGAAATCCGGTAACACATATTCTGTCGAGCTCACCAACGAATCCGAAGTTATTTCTTATCAGAATATCCTCCAACTGACGGATGCCGCCGGTGAATTGATCGCCCCTGCATTCTGGTCGGACAATTTCACAACTATACTCCCGGGTCAGACAAAAACCCTTACCTGCACCGTCTATGACGGAGTTGAGGGAAAAGTCAACGTACAGACCTGGAATACAAGCATTAAATAACACTAGATATGAAAAGAAGTATTATTACCATATTGTTTGCCCTCGTAACCCTTTCACTGGGTGCGCAAACCGTCGATGACGGTTCAAGGGACCGTTCCAAATATGCCAATGATTCATTCCGCGAGGATGACAAATATACTGTGGCTGAGCCTTATACCACTGTCAAGGTGGAACAGGTGAAGGGAACCAAAGTCAAGAATGTCATATTTATGATAGGTGACGGAATGGGAGTCGAGCAGGTTAGTACCGGATGGGTACTCAACGGCGGAGCCCTCAATCTCGACAACTTCATCTACACCGGTTTTTCCCGTACGTATGCTACGGACCAGCTGATAACGGACTCCTGTGCTGGAGGTTCGGGGCTTGCCACCGGTGTTAAGACAAAGTATGGCTATATGGGACTTTCTCCTGAGGGTGAACCTGTCAATTCTTCTTTGAAGGTGGCTCAGGATAAGGGAATGAAGACCGGTGTGGCTGTAACCTGCCGCGTCAATGATGCCACTCCTGTTGATTTCTGCGGACATTCTGCAGACCGTCACGATGAGGAGAATATTGCCGCTCAGTATGTGGATTCCGGACTTGACTTCATCTCTGGCGGCGGGATCCAGTTCTGGACAAAGCGTGAGGACGGACGCAATCTGGCTGAGGAAATGAAAGCTAAGGGTTATGCATTCGCTACCACAAAGGAGGAAATGACTGAGGCCAAGAGCGACAAAATTGTAGCACTTCTCGCTGACACGGAACTTCCTCCGGCTCTTGAGAGAGGCGATTATCTTGAGCAGGCTGCCGTAAAGGCTATCGAGACTCTTGACAATGAGAATGGTTTCTTCCTGATGATAGAGGGCTCCTGCATCGATGACTGGTGCCATAATCAGAAAGTAGGATATATGGCCGAAGAACTCTTTGATTTCGACCGTACGGTAGGGAAAGTCCTTGAGTGGGCGGAGAAGGATGGAGAGACCCTCGTAATCGTTACTGCAGACCATGCCACCGGCGGACTTACCCTCATAGGAGGCAGTCTTGCCGATAGATCCGTGAAGGTGCATTTTTCTACCAAGGGACATAATGGAATCCTCGTTCCTGTATTTGCGTATGGCCCTCACGCAGAGGAGTTTGTTGGCGTTCACGAGAATGCCGAAGTTGGAAATATTGTAAAGAATTTGCTTAGATAGTGAAGAGATTGGTTTTAGTAATTGGTGTTGCCGTTCTTGCTGCGGCTTGCCATCCATCTTTAAGTGAATGTGAAACGGTTGCGTCAATCACACCGGCTCCTGTTTCATTTGAGAGAAGTACAGGCTCATTTAAATTGAAGGGTTCAGCTATCAGGGCTACGTCGTCTGAGGCTGAAAAAATCGCCTGTTCCTTTGTGGATAAGCTGGCTGCTGCAAGCGGAGTTAGTGTCCGTAGAGCTGAAGATGCAAACATCATTTTCAGCATAGACGACAGTCTTGATCTTCCGTGCGAGGGATATACCCTCACGGTTACGGATGAAAAGGTCGAGGCTGTCGGAAAGGACGCTGCAGGCTTGTTCTACGCCGTTCAGAGTCTTTATCAACTCCTTCCTCCGCAAATCGAAGGAAAGAGGAGAGTCAGAGGTGCCGACTGGACCATACCTTGTGTCAGTGTCAGGGATTATCCCCGTTTTGCGTGGAGAGGTGTCCACGTCGATCCATGCAGACACTTTCTGTCTGTCGAAGCAATAAAGAAGCATATTGATATCCTTGCCGGGTACAAGATTAATACTGTCCATCTTCACCTTACTGATGATCAGGGATGGAGAATAGAGATAAAGAAATATCCCAAACTGACTGAAATCGGCGGATGGCGCACAGAGTTTGACGGCAGTATCCACGGCGGCTTCTATACTCAGGAAGAAATGAGGGATCTTGTGGCATATGCTGCAGAAAGATTCGTCACTCTTGTTCCTGAAATTGAAATGCCCGGTCACGCAATAGCTGCCGTGAGAGCGTATCCTGAGCTGTCCTGCGAGAAGAAGCAGATTGGTACATTCTATACCTGGGGTACGACAAACACTGTTTTCTGTCCGGGTGACGAGCATACATTCGAGTTTCTGGAGGATGTAGTAGAGGAGATTTCAGCCATTTTCCCGGGTGAGTATTTCCATATCGGTGGAGATGAATGTCTCAAGGATAAATGGGAGGCTTGTCCTGCCTGCCAGGCGAGGATAGCCGCTGAAGGGCTTGAAGATGATGATGAATATACTGCAGAGCAAAAGTTGCAGAGCTATGCTGTCGGACGTATGGAGAAAATCCTTGAAAAATACGGAAAGAAGCTCGTCGGATGGGATGAAATCCTCGAAGGCGGATTGAGCCCAAATGCCACGGTAATGTCCTGGCAGGGAGAGCGCGGTGGCATTGCGGCTGCGCAGCAGGGACACGAGGTCGTTATGACCCCAAGCCACGAAGGACTTTATCTGGACAGTTATCAGGGAGACAGCAAGGCAGAACCTCTGGGATTCGGCCGATATATCCCTCTTGAGAAGATTTATTCTTACAATCCTGTGCCTGAGGTTCTTGAACAGGACGGACTTTCATCTTATGTCATAGGAGTTCAGGCAAACTTGTGGTCCGAATATCTTTATGACCTCGACCAGAGGGAATATATGCTTTTCCCTAGGGCGCTGGCTCTTGCCGAGATTGCCTGGTCTCCGCTTGAGATGAAGGATTTCAATGACTTCATCTCAAGAGTTGACAATGCCTCATTCCGTTTTGAATGCCAGGGCGTCAAGTACCATATCCCTCTGCCGGAACAGCCGGGCGGATCCTGCTCGAACCTTGTGCTGACTGATTCCAAGACTGTAAGTTTCAAGACAACGCGCCCTGAGAAGATGGTATATACTCTTAACGGGAAGGAGCCCGGAAAGCATTCTAAAGAATATACCGGACCTCTGACCTTCACTGATGATGCCGTCATCAAAATACGTACTGTCCTTCCGGGCGGTCAAATGAGCCGTGTCCGTACAGTCAATGTGAAGAAACAGACTCTTGTCCCAGCTTCCGAAGTCGAGAATCCTGACAGCGGTCTGGTGATGAAAAAGACATACGGAAGATTCCTGAAAGTGGCCGACCTCGATACGGCCGGCACCTGGGAGACCCTCAAGATTCGTTCGCTCTCTGAGATTACTACGCAGGAAGCACGTCCGCGCGATATGCAGAATGTCAAGTTCTATGCGGCGGAGGCTGAAGGCTATCTGGAAATTCCTCAGAGTGGGGTATGGCGTTTCTCTACAGACAGCGATCAACTGTGGATTGACGGGGAACTTGTCGTCAATAATGACGGTCTTGTGAAACGCTATTCAAGGAATGACGGGGAAATCGCATTGGAGGCAGGATTCCATCCTGTGAAAATACTCTTCATCAGCAATGTCGCAGGCGGCTGGACTACTGCCCGCAATGACGGCTCAGTCAAGATGAAGATATCTTCCGAAGAGGATTTCTTCGATGTGGAACCGGAACAATTGTTTAATTGAGATATACTTTTTTACTATTTTTTAACTTATTAAATCAACAAACATGATTGTAAAGAACTTCATGAGATTTATTCTCATTGTAACTGCGTCATTCGTTTCAGCTGTTACGCTGAATGCGCAGGTTTCAGTTCGCGGTACGGTCAAGAGCGCTTCAGGTGGTGAATCTATCATCGGCGCTGGTGTCTTGGTGGATGGTACTTCAAACGGTACCATTACCGACATTGACGGTGCATGGCAATTAAGCGTTAAGGAGGGTTCAGTCGTTTCCGTTTCGGCAATCGGCTACACCACCTACCGCTTTACTGTAGAGGCAGGAAAGACTGTTTATGATGTCCTCCTCGAAGAAGATCTGCTTTCCCTTGAGGAATCTGTAGTTGTCGGCTACGGTGTTCAGAGAAAGAAACTTCTCACAGGTTCAACTGTGAACGTAAAAGGTTCAGACCTTGCAAAACTCAGTACAGTATCTCCTATCGGCGCTCTTCAGAGCCAGTCCCCGGGTATGCAGATTACCCAGAATTCAGGTCAGCCTGGTCAGGGTTACAAGATCAACATCCGTGGTATCGGTACGGTAGGTGATTCAGAACCTCTCGTAGTAGTCGACGGAGTTGCCGGAGGAAGCCTCGAGGTCCTCAACCCTTCAGACATCGAGTCAATCGACGTTCTCAAGGATGCGGCTTCAGCAGCAATCTACGGTGCACGTGCGGCTAACGGTGTCATCCTTGTCACTACCAAGAATGCTTCTTCTGCCGGAAATGGCTCAAAGAGCTTCGCAAGCGTAAGTTATGATATGTATTTCGGTGTGCAGAATGTTGCAAAGGCAGCTGATGTCTGCAACGCACAGGAATATATGCAGCTCCGTGACCTTATGAACACCAACAGCGGTAACAAGCTTGACGATTGGGAGTCTCTCATCGGTGCAGACCTCCTTGCAAAAATCAAGAGCGGTGCTTGGAAGGGTACCAACTGGCTCGAAGAAGCCACAAGGAAGAATGCCCCTGTCCAGAACCACTCACTTAACGCAACTTTCGGCAATGACAGGGCTCATACCGCAATAGGTCTTTCTTATACAGCACAGGAAGGTATCCTCGGATATAACAAGATTGACCCTGTAAACTCAAACTTCAAGCGTTTCACTTTCCGTGTCAATTCTGACATTGTAGCTATTCGTGCTAACAATCTGGATATCCTTACCATCGGTGAGACTCTCAATTTCAACCAGAGCCAGAACAATGGTATTTCAGAAGGTGACATCTATTCAAACTCTGTTCACGATTTCCTCGCTGTAAACCCTCTTCTCCCTGCATACACTACTGATGCTCAGGGAAATATCACAGGTTTCTATGATGGGGAAGCTCAGGTCGCAAATCATTTCCAGCTCAACAGCATCGCACAGCAGGACCATCCTCTTGCATACGACTATTACAACAGAGGACGTAACGCGAAGGGCTCATATGCTCTCCAGGGCAGCGTTTATGCTGTACTCCAGCCTATAAAGAACCTTACTTTCCGTACACAGCTCGGATATCGTATGTCAGCAAGCAACAGCCGTTCATATAAGGCTGTTTATAACCTCGGCTATCACGAAAACACAAAAGAGTCTGTTTCTCAGTCACAGTCCCAGAGCCATAGGTTCACTTGGGAGAACACAGCTTCATACCACTTCACAGCCAACCAGCACACTCTTGATGCAGTCGTTGGTCAGTCAATCGAAAAGTGGGGCTACGGCAACAGCATCAGTGCTTCTTCTTCATACCTTAAGCTTGGTTCAGGAAACTTTGATTATGCATGGCTTTCAAATGCAGCTCCTCAGGTTCTCTCCGACATCAGCGCAAGTGGTTCACCTCATTCAGAAGGCGGCCTTGCATCTTTCTTCGGAAGAGTAAACTACAACTATGCTGAGAAGTACCTCTTCAGCGCTACAGTACGTGCTGACGGTTCTTCAAACTTCGCAAGAGGCAAGCGCTGGGGTGTGTTCCCTTCAGTAAGTGCAGGTTGGGTGCTCAGCAATGAAGATTTCCTCAAGAATTCATCATGGGTTGACTTCCTCAAGCTCCGTGCTTCATGGGGTCAGAACGGTAACTGTTCAATCGATAACTTCCAGTACTATTCTACTATCAGATTCTCTGATTCTGCAGGTTATTATTTCAACAGCAAGTCATCACTTTCATCAGGTGCAAAGGGCGGAGTCCTTGCCAATCCTGACGTAAGCTGGGAGACATCACAGCAGATCGACCTCGGTCTCGATGCAAGATTCTTCGATTCTCGCCTCGGAGTCAACTTCGACTGGTATATCAAAGACACTAAGGACTGGCTTGTTCAGGCTCCTATCGCCGGTGTATTCGGACTTGATGCTCCGTACATCAATGGTGGTGACATCCGTAATAAGGGTGCTGAGATTGTTCTCAGCTGGAATGACCGTGCAGGTGACTTCAATTATGGCGTGACACTTTCAGGCTCTTGGAACAAAAATATGGTAACCCGTCTTGCAAATGCACAGGGATACATCCAGGGCGAAGAGGACTGCCTTTCAGAGAATACCGATCCTGTTTACAGGGCTGAAGTCGGCTACCCTATCGGATACTTCTACGGCTACAAGACTGCGGGTGTATTCCAGAATCAGGCACAAATCGACGAATATGTTGCAAAGAACGGTTCAACAATGCAGGATAACCCTAAGCCGGGTGACCTTATCTTTGTTGACGTAAACGGTGACAGGACTATCACAGAAGCTGACAAGACTATGATCGGTAATCCTCATCCTGATTTCAACGCAGGTCTTTCTTTCTACCTCAGTTGGAAGGGAATCGACTTCAGCGTTAATGGATATGGCGCATTCGGCCAGGAGATTATGAAATCATACCGTCGTTTCTCAGGTCACCCTTATGACAACTTCGACCGCAAGTTCTTCAACTGCTGGAGTGGTGAGGGTACTTCAAATACACTTCCAATATTTGACGATATGAGAAACTCAGTTAACTGGATGAAGATATCTGATATCTATCTCGAGAAGGGCGATTACTTCAAGATCTCCAACATTACTCTCGGATATGACTTCAAGCAGGCCTTCAAGAACATTCCTCTTGCAAAGGCACGCATCTATATGAGCGTACAGAACGCATTCACATTCACCGGCTATACCGGAATGGATCCTGAAATCGGTTATGGTTATGAGGATGAATGGGCTTCAGGCATCGACCTCGGCTTCTATCCTTCACCTAGAACCATTCTCTTCGGCGTAAATCTTACATTCTAATCAAGTGAAAACCATGAAAAGAATACTGTTAGTAATTTTAGCATCGATTGCACTTGTCGGCTGTGAGAAGTTCCTCGATACACAGAGTTATACTTCATCAAATACGACCAACTTCCCTTCAAATGAGGAAGAGGCAATCAAACTGGTTACCGGTGTCTATGCATCACTCAATGATGGTATTGAAGACATCCGTTCTACATATATTTTCCTGGCAGAGCTCGCTTCTGACGATGCTTTCGGCGGTGGCGGTCCTGACGATCCGGACTGGCAGGCTCTCGACCATCTTCTTTATGTTGACCCTGAGCAGTTCAAACCTTTCTGGAACTCTTGCTATGCAGGAATCGGAAGAGCAAATATGGCTCTCTCCACTCTTGACAAGATAAATGACGATAAGGTTCGTACACAGCTTATGGGCGAGTGCTACATCCTCCGTGCAAACTATTATTTCTGGCTTGCCCAGATGTTCGGAAAGCTCCCTCTCATTACTGAGGTTCCTCAGAATGTTGAAGAGGCTGCACAGTACCCTTCACAGTCAAGTGATGATGCGGTTTATGCATTCATCGCAGGAAACCTTAAGGAGGCTATCGAGACAATGCCTACCGATCCTTATACATCAGTGGATCCCGGTCACGTTACCGTATGGGATGCAGAGGCCCTTCTCGCCAGAGTTTATCTTTTCTACACAGGTTTCTATGGTAAGCAGAGCCTTCCTTGCACGGATGTTACCACCGGCGAAGCAGCTGCCGACATCGACAAGAATTATGTAGTAAAGAAACTTGAGCATTGCCGTGACAATTCCGGACACTCACTCCTTCCTGACTTCCGTTCGCTTTGGCCATATACCAACAGCCTTACCCTTAAGGGATACGAGGCTAAGATTGCTGCCGGTGTGACTGGTCTCGACTGGATCAAGGGTGCATCAGAATGGGCTAAGGACAACGAGAATCCAGAGCAGATGTTCCACATCGCCTGCGCTCCTTTCGTTGACCAGTACAACCAGTACGGACTGTTCTTCGCACCTCGTAAGTGTGCTAAAAGCGGTTACATTCCATCATTGGACAAGAATGTCAGCAACGTTGAGGATTACTTCAGCCTTGGATGTACCTTCCCTCTCGGACGTGGTTGGGGAGCAGGTCCTGTCAACCCTGGCCTTTGGGACGAGTGGGTTGCTGCAGAGCCGGACGATATGCGTCGTACAGCTTCTATCCTCAATGGACCTGTTGAAGGTGAAATCGACTACATCTACGGAAATGAACAGCAGATGGAGGAAAGTGGTCTCTGGAGAAAGAAATTCGTTTCAATCCGTGCACACAAGGGCGGCGACTACACCGGAACATATCTTTGGTCATTCTATGATGACGCTGCATACGGCGGATCAGGAAACAAGGGAAGCAAGAGTGAATCACAGGGCTACGATGTTACTCTCATCCGTTTTGCAGACGTTCTCCTTATGCACTCAGAGCTTACTCAGACCGCTGACGGTATGAACCAGGTCCGTGCACGTGCCGGACTTGCTCCTGTAGGATACAGCCTCAAGGCTCTCCAGGAGGAAAGACGTCATGAATTCGCATTTGAAGGACTCCGCTGGGGTGATATGAGACGCTGGGGCGATGACTACGCTGTGGCTGCTCTTACATCACAGCTCGGCCAGAAGATCTGGTGTCAGGGAACTCCTACAGAGTATAATGACCAGAGTGCAGCCGGTCTCGCAGGCCGTTACAAAGCTACCAGAGGCTTTATGCCGCTTCCTAAGTCAGAGGTTGAGCTTGCAGATGGCGCCCTCGTCCAGACAGACGGTTGGGACTATTCTGAAGCACAGCATTATAATGGCTGGAAGATGAAATAGTATTTCAATTTAGTTTTATATTTGTATTCCATGGAGCGGGGCTCTGAACCCGCTCCATGTTTTTAATTAAAGAATTATGGATATCAGCAAAGCAAGGGTGCCTGCCATATTGGGAATTGCGGCATTCCTCTTTTTCTGGCTAGTCTATCCGAATCATTTGAGGTTCGCGGAACAGTACCAGATGTTTCTATACACCGGGGATTATTTCTGCAGTTTCTTTAATCGTCCGGGCGGGTTTGCTGCATATCTCGGTGCGTTCTTTACGCAGTTTGCATATATCCCGGCTCTCGGAGCGCTGGTGTATGCATCATTCATATCTCTTACTGCTATCCTTGCCGGTGCCTGCATTGGCAAAGCGGTGCCACGGCAGTCCTTGAGCCTGCAAATTCTTCCAGCGGCGGCACTCTTCTGTATGATGTGCAATGAAAACTTCAAACTCTCCGGGGCAGTTGCTTTCGTAATGCTTCTGGCTTTTGTGCTCCTGGTGATAAAAACGAATTCTTCCGCCATCATCTTAGCGGGTCAGGCACTCCTGTACTGTCTTGTCGGAGGGATTGCCCTGCAGGCTGTCATACTTCTGCCGGTTTATGCGTATTTCTGCGGGCATAAAGTGTGGAAAACTTTTCTGCTGAGTGCAGCATCGTCCTTCATCGGCCTGCTCCCAGCTATGCTCCTGTGCCAATATCCTCCTTTGAGACTTATTTTCGGCACGGAGTACTTCCGCTTTCCTGTACTTTTTACCGGCCAGTGGTTCTTCTGTCTGGCAATGCTGTTACCTTTGCTTATTCATAAATATCGTTGGATGAGGGCCGTGGTTCTTGTCTGCTGTGCCGTCCTGTTTATTTTGATGCCTGATATGAAGAAGGAACGTACAATGAAGTATGACCATCTTGCATACAGGGGAAGATTCAATGAAATTATCAAATTGGCGGAAAAGAAAACTCCTCAGACGCGTATTCAGATGAACTGCCTGAACCTTGCTCTGGCCGCCACTTCCAATATAGACCGGCTGTATGATTTTCCTCAGAACGGTGTTCAGGGAATAATGCCTCCATACAGCAGGGATTTTGTATCTACACTGACCCTTGCCGAAGTGTTGTGGCGGTCGGGTCAGACTGCGGCTGCGCAGGTGTATGTGTTTGAGGCACAGGAGTGTATCCCTGATTATCAGAAAAGTGCAAGATGCTACAAGCGCCTTGCAGAGACGGCGATAATTATGGGTACTTATGAGGTTGCCGGAAAATATCTGACGGCCCTTTCTCATACATTATTCTATTCCGGGTGGGCGAGAAAGGCTGCGACATATCTCGGTGACGAACAGAAAATTTCCGGCCACGATGTGTGGGGTCGTCAGAGGGATTATATGTATGATGAAGATTTCTACTATGACGTCAATAATTTCGGCTTGATGCTTTACCGCCTTGTGCAGTCAAATCCTGCCAACACCGTCGCGAAGAATCTGCTGATAGCGTATCAGTCACTGGCTAACAACGAATGATTATGAAAAGAGCATTTTTTATCCTCCTTTTTGCCATTGCGATTTGCTGTGCGCCGAAGGATGAGACATATGTGGATTCATTCCCGGAAATATATCCGGATTACATTTCCGTGACTGTGCCCTGCAATATCGCTCCTTTGAATTTCGATGTGAAGTCAGAGGGGAGGCCTTATGTCTCATTGAGTTATAGAGCATATTCTCTGAATGCATCCGTGTGCGGGAGTACGGCAATGTTTCCTGAGAAAAAATGGCATAAGTTCCTTATGATGGCTGCAGGAGATTCGATAAAAGTAAGTGTGAGTGCGGGAAATGTAAGATACAAAGATTTTTTCATCTATGTATCCGAGACCGAAATCGACCCATATTTGTCGTACAGAAAGATTGCGCCGGGCTTCGAAATCCATTCGAAGATGGGACTCTATTGCAGGGACCTGACTTCATACAGGGAAAAAGTTGTATTTGAAAATACAGCTATTACCGGCAGCTGTATCAACTGCCACAGTTTCAATGCCGGTGACCCGTCGCAGGTCACCCTCCACGTCAGAGGTACCAAGGGCGGGACCCTCATCCGTGACGGGAAGCATTCAGGCTTTTTCAACAGTAACAACGGGCACACGAGAGGTGGCTGCACCTATGAAGCCTGGCATCCTTCAGGCAAATATATCGCCTATTCGACAAACATTCCTCTCCAGATGTATCACGTCAAGCTGGACAATAGGATAGAAATATACGACAAAGATTCTGACATAAGTATCTTTGATTGCGCTACGGAGGAATTATTCACTTCTCCGACCATAGCCGATTCCGCCTCATTCGAAACATATCCGTCATTTTCCCGTGACGGAAAGACTCTGTTCTTTGCAAGGGCACTGTTGCGCCCTATGCCCGATGAATATGACAGCGCCCGCTACAACCTGTGCTGTACGAGTTTTGAGGACGGAAAAATTGGGAATGAAATCCGCACATTGGTTGATGCGGAAGCGGATAGCCTGAGCATCTGTACTCCCAGACCTTCTGCCGATGGAAGATATGTTATGTTCGCAGTCTCTTCGTGGGGGACTTTCCCGATATGGCATCGAGATTGTCAGCTTGGCCTTTACGATATGAAAAATGACTCCTGGCGCATCCTGGATGAGGTTTGCAGTCCGGAGACTGACAGCTGGCACTCCTGGAGCAACAACGGTTCCGGCTGGTTCTGTTTTGCTTCACGCAGGGATGATGGATTGCATACCCGTGTCTATTTCTCGATGATCAATCCTGACGGCTCGGCCACCAAGCCGTTTATGCTTCCTCAGCGCAGACCAGACAGATATTACACAAGACTTTTTTATTCATACAACATACCGGAGCTCAGTTCATCCGAATTTACGCTCGATATCGATGAACTTACTCAGGATAAAAAGGAGATGGGACAAAGATAAACCGCAATATATTAAAGTATGAAACATTTCTCATTACCCGAAGACGGAGGAATATGCATCAATGATGTGCCGTCAGACATTTTGCATGCTTGTGACAAAATATACACTGATTCATTCCTGGACCAGGATTCAGCGGCGGATGAAATTGTAAGCCGTATTATCAGGACTGTAAAGAATTTCTTTACAGAATCGCCGGCTGCGAAATTCAAACTCGGATTCTCGACAGGCAGCAGTCCTGTCCCGGTCTATGATAAATTGGCCCGGGCATACAAGGAAGGTAAGATTTCCTTCAAGGATATTGAGATATATTCTACTGATGAATTTTATGCTCCGGACGGAAAAACAAACCAAAGAAGAAGTACCCCTCTGGTTACTCATCTTATTGAAAAAATTGACGTCCTGCCGGAGAATGTTCATCTTCTTGACGGTACGGTGGAACATAATGAGGTGTCATCTTATTGCGCTGACTTTGATGCCAAAGCAAGGAACATAGACCTGCTTGTGATGGGACTGGGCGAGAAAGGCCAGGTCGGTTTTAATGAAATGGGAGCTGAAAAATATTCAAGAACGAGGTCGGTAATGCTCTCTTATAATTCCCGCAAGCGTCAGGCTGCAAATTTCAATGGCAATATTGACGAGACGCCAAAAATGGCCCTTTCGATTGGTATGAGTACCATGCTCAGTGCAAAGAAGGTTTATCTGATGGCCTGGGGTGAGGAAAAGTCGGATGTTGTAAGAAAAATTGTCGAGGAGAATGAGGATCAGATGTGCCCCGCTTCTTTCTTTCAGGACCACGGCAACGTGCATATGTTCGTGGATAAGGCTGCAGGAAGTCAGCTTACCAGGGAAGTGGCTCCGTGGCTGCTGGGGCCTTGCAACTGGACCCCAAAATTCAGGAGAAAGGCTGTGATATGGCTCAGTCAGAAGGTCGGAAAGCCTGTCCTTCTCCTTTCCCAGAAAGATTACCTCCAGAACTCATTGGGAGAACTCATTGAACAGTTCGGCCCTTATGACAAGTTGAACATTGACATCTTCAATGATCTCCAGCATACTATTACCGGTTGGCCGGGAGGGAAGCCGAATGCGGATGATTCCACGAGGCCGGTGCCTTCAAATCCTTATCCCAAGACGGTCCTGATCTTTTCGCCTCATCCTGACGACGACGTCATTTCAATGGGCGGAACGTTCATCAGACTTGTCTATCAGGGCCATAATGTCCACGTTGCATATCAGACATCCGGAAATGTCGCAGTTCACGATGATGTGGTCCTCCAGCATATGGATGCCTGTGCAGAACTCGGATTCGAAAACCGTTTCGATGAGGTGAAATCCCTTGTCGAATCAAAGATTCCGGGACAGCCGGAACCTCGCGCCCTTCTGGAACTCAAAGCTGCAATCCGCCGTTCCGAGGCTCGGGCAGCTGACCGCTCCTTCGGCTTGGACGGGTCACACGTCCATTTTCTCAATCTTCCTTTCTATGAATCCGGCGGCATTATCAAACTTCCACGGACACAGAAAGATGTGGATATCATAAAGAATCTTATGAAGGAACTCGCCCCTGACCAGATCTATATGGCGGGAGACCTTGCGGATCCTCACGGAACCCACAGGGTATGCACGGAAGCTGCTATGGAGGCTCTGTTCCAGCTTAAGGAAGAAGGGATTTCCTGGGCTGAAAGCTGCACGGTGTGGCTGTACAGAGGCGCTTGGATGGAATGGGATCTCGGTACTGTCGATATGGCGGTTCCTATCAGCCCTGCGGAAGTCATTGTGAAGAGGCACGCTATATATCATCACCTTTCCCAGAAGGATATTGTTCCTTTCCCGGGGGAGGATCCGCGTGAATTCTGGCAGAGAGCCGAGGACAGAACCCAGAACACGGCAAGGCTTTATTCTGAACTTGGAATGGCTAAATATCAGGCAATTGAGTTGTTCGTCAAGTATAAGGAAAAGTAATACGGTTTAAAAATTCTTTCAGATAATTGACGTCAAAACGATTTTATTTGTAAAAGTTTGACTAAATTTGAGGGATGTTATCTGAAAGAATGAAGCAGAAAAGATATTTTCTTCCTGAAGACGAGATCCCGAGGCAGTGGTATAATATCCAGGCGGATATGCCTAACAAGCCCATGCCTATGCTGGATCCTGCCACACGTGAACCGGTGACGCTCGAGCAGCTTTCCGAGATATTCTCCGTTGAATGTTGCCGACAGGAGCTGAATCTCACGGACCGCTGGATTGATATTCCGGAGGAAGTGAGGGAAAAGTACAAGTTTTATCGCTCGACTCCGCTGGTCAGGGCGTATGGACTTGAAGATGCTCTAGGTACTCCGGCTCACATCTATTTCAAGAACGAAAGTGTCAGTCCTGTAGGGTCCCATAAACTCAATTCTGCTTTGGCTCAGGCATTCTACTGCAAACAGGAAGGTGTCACTAATGTCACCACCGAGACTGGAGCTGGACAGTGGGGAACTGCACTTTCCTATGCCGCAAATCTCTTCGGTATGAATGCCGCCGTCTATCAGGTCAAGGTCAGCTATGAACAGAAACCTTACAGACGTTCGATGATGCAGGTCTTCGGGGCTCAGGTCACTCCGTCGCCTTCAATGTCCACCAGGGCAGGAAAGGATATACTGACCGCCATGCCGAACCATCAGGGCTCCCTTGGAACGGCGATTTCTGAAGCTATCGAGCTCGCAAGGACTACTCCGGAAAAGTGTAAATATACTCTTGGCTCTACGATGAGTCACGTTTCCCTTCATCAGACCGTCATCGGACTTGAGGCGGAGAAACAGATGGAAATGGCAGGGGAGTATCCTGATATTGTTATCGCCTGCTTCGGCGGCGGTTCGAATTTCAGCGGTCTTGCCTTCCCGTTTATGAGACACAATTTCTTTGACGGAAAGAAGACACGCTTCATAGCTGCTGAGCCTTCATCCTGCCCGAAAATGACCAAGGGCGTGTTTGAGTATGATTTCGGGGATGAGGCGGGATATACGCCCCTAATTCCTATGTTTACTCTCGGACATAAGTTCCAGCCTGCAAATATCCATGCCGGCGGGTTGAGGTATCACGGTGCAGGCGGAGTCGTATCCCAGCTTATGAAGGATAACATTATGGAGGCTGTGGATATCAGGCAGACGGAATCGTTCAAAGCCGGTGTGCTTTTTGCTAAAGCTGAAGGCATAGTCCCTGCTCCCGAGTCCTGCCATGCGATTGCTGCAACCATCAGAGAAGCGGAAATCTGCAGACAGACCGGAGAATCCAAGGTTATTCTTTTCAACTTGACCGGACACGGCCTTATGGATATGAGCGCTTATGATCAGTATCTGAGCGGAAACCTTATTGATATTGATTATTAAATATTATATTGCAAAGTAAAGAATTATGTATACCTTTGACATGAAGTTTTTCATAGTTTAAGTTTAGGTTAGCGGGTCAGACGCAGTGATGCGTCTGACCCGCGAGTTGTAAAAACGCCACGAATAGTAACATATAAATAAATAATTCAATGTATTCACTTGGTATTGATATTGGCTCATCATCAGTCAAAGTATCGCTTCTGGATATCCAGAAAGGTGATTGTGTAGCATCATCAACCAATCCTAAAGTTGAGATGCCAATCTCGGCTCCTCAGAAGGGCTGGGCTGAACAGAATCCTGAAATGTGGTGGAAGTATATTTGTGAAGGCGTAGAGGATATGGCTCTTAAGTGTGACATATCCAAGGTCGTCTCCATCGGTATCACCTATCAGATGCACGGACTTGTCGCAGTGGACAAGGATATCAAACCCGTAAGAGATGCTATCATCTGGTGCGATTCACGTGCTGTTGGAATCGGAGCCAAGGCTCTTGAAGAGATAGGATATGACAAATGTATGGACACTCTTCTTAATTCCCCTGGCAATTTCACTGCTTCGAAGCTTGCCTGGGTCAAGGAGAATGAGCCTGAGGTTTATTCCAAAATCTGGAAGTTCATGCTTCCGGGAGATTATATCGCATACAGGCTTTCCGGTGAGGTCGCAACGACCCAGACAGGCCTGTCAGAGCAGATTCTCTGGGATTTCAAGAATGCCTGTAGGGCTGATTTCGTAGCGGATTATTATGGAATTGACAAGGAACTTATCCCTGAGATTGTTCCGTCCATCGGAGTTGCTTGCCGTACATCGGCCCAGACTTTCCGCACTCTCGGCATACTTGAGGGTACGCCTATTTCATACCGTGCGGGAGACCAGCCTAACAATGCCTTCTCTCTTAACGTGATGAACCCCGGCGAAATCGCTACGACAGCCGGAACCAGCGGAGTTGTATATGGTGTCACAGACGTCCCGAAAGCTGATTCTGCATCAAGAGTAAACACTTTCCTCCACGTGAACAACAAGAAGGACGCTCCGAGATACGGCGTTCTGCTGTGCATCAACGGAACCGGAATTATGAATTCGTGGATACATAAGACTGTGGCTCCAGAGAATGACTATAATACAATGAATGCCCTTGCCTCCGGTGTGCCTGCAGGCTCAGACGGACTGGTTGTACTTCCGTTCGGAAACGGAGCCGAGCGCGTCCTTGAAAATAAGACAACCGGAGCCCGCGTAATCGGCATTGACCTTGTAAGACACAATACATCACATGTCCTCAGAGCGACGCAGGAAGGAATTGCCTTCTCTTTCAGGTATGGAATCGACATCATGAAGAACCTCGGCCTCAAACCGAATGTCATACGCGCAGGAAAGGCCAATTTGTTCCTGAGCCCTATTTTCCGCCAGACTCTTGCGACCCTGTGCGACGCCCGCATCGAACTTTTCGATACTGACGGATCACTCGGTGCGGCACGCGGTGGCGCTCTCGGAGCCGGTTTCTACAAGACCCCTGAAGAAGCATTCGCCAACCTTCACAAGCTGGAAACGGTAGAGCCTGTCGCTGAATGGAAAGAAGCCCTCGATGAGGCATATGAGACCTGGAAGAAAGAATTGGAAAAAAATCTTTAATCAATAAAACTTAATCACATTTAATTATGGCAACAAAAGAATATTTCCCGGAGATCGGAAAAATCAAGTTTGAAGGCAAAACCTCAAAGAATCCTCTTGCATACCGTTACTATGATCCTGAGAAGGTGGTAGCAGGCAAGAAAATGAAAGATTGGCTCAAGTTCGCTATGGCTTGGTGGCACACTCTGTGCGCAGAGGGCAGCGACCAGTTCGGTCCTGGCACCAAGACTTTCCCTTGGAACGCAGCAAAAGATCCTGTTCAGGCAGCTAAAGACAAGGCTGATGCAGGTTTCGAAATTATGCAGAAACTCGGTATCGAGTATTATTGCTTCCACGATGTTGACCTCGTAAATGAGGCTGAAACCATCGAGGAGTACGAGAAAAACCTCAAGGAAGTTGTTGCATACCTTAAGCAGAAACAGGCTGAGACCGGAATCAAGCTCCTTTGGGGCACAGCAAACGTATTCGGCAACAAGCGCTATATGAACGGTGCTTCTACAAACCCTGACTTCGACGTTGCAGCACGCGCAATGGTACAGATCAAGAACGCTATCGACGCTACCATCGAACTCGGCGGCGAGTGCTATGTATTCTGGGGCGGCCGTGAGGGTTATATGAGCCTTCTCAATACAGATATGAAGCGCGAGAAAGAGCATATGGCAACAATGCTCACAATGGCACGCGATTATGCACGCAGCAAGGGCTTCAAGGGAACATTCCTCATCGAGCCAAAGCCAATGGAGCCTACAAAGCATCAGTATGATGTCGATACAGAGACCGTTATCGGTTTCCTCAAGGCTCACGGACTTGACAAGGACTTCAAGGTCAATATCGAAGTGAACCACGCAACTCTCGCAGGTCACACTTTCGAGCATGAGCTCCAGGCTGCATCCGATGCCGGTCTTCTCGGATCAATCGATGCAAACCGCGGTGACTACCAGAACGGATGGGACACTGACCAGTTCCCTGTTGATATCTATGAACTCGTTCAGGCTATGATGGTTATCATCCGCAATGGCGGCCTCGTAGGTGGAAGCAACTTCGACGCAAAGACCCGCAGAAATTCTACAGACCTTGCTGATATCTTCTACGCACACATTTCCGGAATGGATACAATGGCACGTGCTCTTGAGGTAGCAGCTGACGTTCTTGAAAACTCTCCTATCGAGAAGATGCGCAAGGAGCGTTATGCTTCTTATGACGCAGGCGAGGGCAAAAAGTTCGAGGAAGGCAAGCTTACTCTTGAGGATGCTGTCGCTTATGCAAAGAAGAATGGAGAGCCTAAGCAGACTTCCGGTCAGCAGGAACTCTACGAAGCAATTGTTAATATGTATATTTAATATTATATTTGCAAACTCTCGGGCGCTTTGCGCCCGGGAGTCTTTTGCGGGATTAGCACATCGGTAGTGCATTGGCTTCCCAAGCCAAGGAGGCGGGTCCGACTCCCGTATCCCGCTCGACACTTAACTATTTAACTACTAATTATTACAACTAATGAAAAAAGTTTTCTTTTCATTGGCTGTAGCCCTTACTATGGTTCCTATGCTTTTTGCCGGAAACTACAAGAGCTACAGAGTTTCTATCTACACCCGTGCATATGAGGTGGAGAAGATGAGCGACCCACAGTGGTTGGAATCAACCTGGAAGACAATCTCTTCTCAGATGAAGGTTGACCGAATCTATCTTGAGACCCACAGGGACACCAAGATTGTGCCTCAATCCACTTTGGATGCAGCCAAGAAATTCTTTAAGAAACATGGCGTGGAAGTATGTGGAGGCATCACCTACACTATCAGCGAGTCTAATGATTTTGAAACATATTGCTACACAAAGGAATCTGACCGTAAGAAAGTTCAGGAAATTGCAGAGTACACTGCAAAGAACTTCGATTATTTCATTCTTGACGACTTCTTCTTTGTTGACTGCAAATGTGATTCTTGTATTGAGGCAAAGGGCGACCGGAGCTGGCATGAGTTCCGTCTGAAACAGATGACAGAAGCCGGCCAGAATCTTGTTGTAAATGCTGCAAAGAAGGTTAATCCTGATGTTACCGTCATCATCAAATACCCTAACTGGTATGATGATTTTCAGGGATGCGGATTTGACCTTGAGCACGGTCCTTATGTATTCGACGGTGTATGGACCGGTACCGAGACACGTAATCCGGACGGTAACCAGCATCTCCAGAACTACGAGAGCTATAACATCATTACTTACTTTGACGCTCTCCGTCCGGGACACAACGGCGGTGGTTGGGTCGATTCAGGTGGTATCCATATGGGCGCAGACCGCTATGCTGAGCAGCTTTGGCTTACTATGTTCGCAAAGGCTCCTGAAATCGCTCTCTTCGACTATCGTCAGCTTATCGGGGTAAGCATCGACCCTAGGACAAAGACTCCTTGGCAGGGCCAGGGCACAAGCTTCGACTGGGATGAGATGATGCAGCCGAGAAATGGTGTGAAGCCTACAACCCTCGCTAAGATTGCAGGTTATACACTTGAGAAAGTTGACCCGGTTGTAGCACAGCTCGGAAAACCTAAGGGAATTGTTTCATACAAAGCCTTCCACACAGCAGGTGATGATTTCCTTCAGAACTATCTTGGAATGATAGGTCTTCCGATGGAAATGCGTCCTGCATTCCCTGAGGATCAGAAGGTTGTTCTTCTTACCGAGCAGGCAAAGAGCGATCCTGATCTTGTAAAGAAGATTGACGCTCAGCTTCACAGAGGCGGTGATGTTGTTTTCACAACAGGTCTTCTCGAAGCAATTCCTGAGAAACTCGCTCAGTTTGCTGAGGTTTCAGTAATCGGTCACGTTCTTGTAAATGACTTCGGCCGTTATGGCAAGACAGACAAGGACATCCTTATCCCTCAGGTTGACTATTTCACAAATGATACTTGGGAGATTATCTCTGCCGGCCGTCCTCTTACAGGCGGTACTTCAGGATATCCTATCCTCCTCAGAGGCAAATATTCGAACGGAAACATCTATGTCCTCACAGTTCCTGATGATTTCTCAGACCTCTATCATTATCCAACAGCGGCTCTCAACAGCATCCGTACAGTCCTTGGCCGTGACCTTAAGGCGCGCATCGAGGCTCCTGCATACGTATCAATCTTCGAATATGACAACGATAAAGTTATCGTTGAGTCATTCAGGGATGAAGTTTGCTCGGCTACTGTAGTAGTAGGCGACAAGAGGATTCCTGTAACCCTCAAGCCTCACTCATTTGAGCTCATCGATATCAAGTAATCCGGATTGTATAAAAAAAAGAACGCCTTCCGGTCCGGGAGGCGTTCTTTTTACTCTTATGATTTATCTCGCAAGGATTTCGTTGTAGAGCGCTTCAACCTGCTCTGCGTTCTTTTCGATCGAGTAGCTGTCAAGGACTACCTGGCGGGCGGCAGCCTTCATCTGAGAGAAGTCATCCTTCCCGTCAGCGACCATATCAAGTCTGTCGAGAAGTTCCTGCTTGGTCGAGAATCTGATTCCGATTTCACGCCCGGAGATTCTGAGACCGTTGTCCAGCTGCTCTTTCATTCCGGCGGTGTTCTTTCCTATTACGACGCAGCCGTTGAGCATAGCCTCGGCTCCGACGAAGCAGAATGCCTCGAATTTGCTAGGGACCACCGTGGCCTTTGCTTTCTTCATAAGTCCGAAGATATCGGCTGAATGGATGGCACCGAAGTATTTGATGCTTCCTGAAGGGAGGCTGAGTTTGCTCCAAAGTTTCCACCAGCATCCATAGATACCGCATCCCTTTCCTACTACCTGAAGATGGTATCCCGGATGGGTCTTGAGGAATTTCTTGAAGGTGGTAAGCATCATTCCGAATCCCTTGGAGCGGGTGAGCCTGCCCACGAACAGGAAGACGTTCTCCTTTTCTCCGTTATGGAATTCCGGTATATTCTTTTTCGTGTAGATGCCGTCATATATGATTCTGTCATTGATACCGAGACTCCAGTGGTCGAAGATCCCCTGGGATATGGCAATGCTGTGGTTTCCGGCAGAATGGATTTTCTCTATGAATTTTTCTTTTGAAGGATAGAACTCGATGCCCATATCGAGGTCCTGATATTCCCTGAGGTGCCATACGTGTGGGATTCCCAGTTCCTGACAGATGTTGAATGCAATGTTGAGAGGGCCTATGTTGGTGTGGACGACGTCAGGGTTGAAGTCGTTGATGACATAATGGACGTATCCCTTGAGATGGGTGTTGTTTGTAAGCGCCTTGATTTTCTTCCTGCGCTGGAATATGTTCAGTACGGAAGGATTGATTGAAAGTCCGTATTTCTCGTCGCAGTACAGTTTGAATCCCGCGTCCTCGAACCTCTTGAGAATGGGTCCTTTATGTCCGGGAAATACTACTGCTATTTCGTGTCCTCTTTCTTTGAGACCGCAGGCCATGTTGAAAAGTGCCATCGGCGAACCTGCATTGGCTGTTGAGCCTGAGATGAACAATATCCTCATAACTGTCGTTTTTTCTATATGTGCAAATATAGTAAGTTCCACCATTTTTTCTGCCATTATGACAGATTATTAAGGTGGCTATGTTTTTGTATTGTTGTTGGAGATTAATTATATTTGTATGATTGTGCCTATTGTGGCCAGTCTATGGTTTTTGTAAATATAAAAAGTTATAAATATGTCATTAGCAACATCTTTGGGAAAGATATTCGGATCCAAGTCCGATAGAGATATGAAACAGGTCAAGCCTATTCTGAATAAGATTCTGGCCTGCTATGAGGAGATAGACAAATTGTCGAACGACGAGCTCCGAGGTAGGAGCGCCGCACTCAAGGCAAAACTTCGTGCAACTGAGGAACCGTTCGAAAATCGTCTGGCTGAAATCAAGGCGGAGCTGGAGCAGGATATCCCGGTTTCAGAAAAGGAAAAACTTTCCACGGAGTCCGACAAACTTGTCAAGGATGAGGATGTGGCAATCGAAAAGGCACTTGATGAGATACTTCCTGAGGCATTTGCGATTGTCAAGTCAACGGCCAGAAGATTTTCCGAGAATACAGAAATCGTCGTCGAAGCGAACGATTTTGACCGTGACCTCAGCATCAACCACGATTTCGTGAAGATAGAAGGGGACAAGGCTGTGTACTTCAACCATTGGGAGGCCGGCGGAAACGAAGTGACCTGGGATATGGTACATTATGACGTCCAACTGATTGGCGGTACGGTCCTTCATCAGGGAAAGATAGCCGAGATGGCCACCGGAGAAGGAAAGACGCTTGTGGCTACGCTTCCTGTTTTCTTGAATGCACTTGCCGGGAAGGGCGTCCACGTCGTTACTGTCAACGATTACCTCTCAAAGCGTGACTCCGAGTGGATGGGCCCTCTCTATATGTTCCACGGACTGTCCGTAGATTGTATTGACAAGCACGACCCAAATACGCCTGCAAGACGCAAGGCCTACAACTGCGATATCACTTTCGGTACCAACAACGAGTTCGGTTTTGATTATCTGCGTGACAATATGACAATCAGTGAGGCCGATCTCGTGCAGCGCAAACATCACTTTGCAATTGTGGATGAGGTCGATTCCGTGCTTATCGATGATGCCCGCACTCCGTTGATTATCTCCGGCCCCGTGGCAAAAGCGGATGATGACGCTCAGTTTATGGAGTTCAGACCGCATGTCGAGAAACTTTACGGCGCCCAGAGGACACTCATCAATCAGACTTTGAATGAGGCTAAGAAACTAATTGCTGCCGGTGATGAGAAGGAGGGAGGGAAACTTCTCCTCCGTTGCCATAAGGGATTGCCTAAGTACCAGCCGCTTATCAAGTTCCTCAGCCAGCCGGGAATGAAAGTCCTGCTGCAGAAAGTTGAGAATTACTATATGCAGGACAACGAGAGGGAAATGCCTGTGGTTACTGACCCTCTGTATTTCGTCATCAACGAGCAGCAGCATTCTGTCGATATGACTGACAAGGGACATGATGTCCTCGCGCAGAGTGTTTCCAACCCTGATTTCTTCGTCATACCTGATGTCGGATCGCAGATTGCCGAGATTGAAAAAGAAGAGCTCACACTTGCCGAAAAGCAGGAGAAGAAGGATGCGCTTATGGAGGACTTCTCCATCAAGAGCGAGAGAATCCACACGGTGATACAGCTTCTCAAGGCATATACGATGTTCGAGAAAGATGTCGATTACATCATCGTTGACAATAAGATAAAGATTGTAGATGAGCAGACGGGCCGTATCATGGAAGGCAGACGCTGGTCTGACGGACTCCATCAGGCTGTTGAAGCGAAGGAGAACGTGAAGGTCGAGGCCGCCACACAGACTTTCGCCACCATCACCCTTCAGAATTACTTCCGTATGTACCATAAGCTTTCCGGAATGACGGGTACGGCGGAAACGGAGGCCGGTGAATTCTGGTCAATCTATAAGCTTGATGTAGTGGTTATTCCTACAAACCGTCCTGTTGTCAGGGATGACCAGGATGACCTCATTTATAAGACGAAACTTGCAAAATATACTGCGGTGATTGAAAGGATAGAAGAACTGACCTCCAAGGGACGCCCTGTTCTCGTGGGTACGACCGATGTCGAGACTTCGGAACTCCTCAGCAGACTCCTCTCCCGCAGGGGCATCAAACATAATGTCCTCAATGCCAAGGAGCACGCAAGAGAGGCTGAAATAGTTGCTCAGGCAGGTCAGAGTTCGACAGTCACTATCGCTACAAATATGGCCGGACGAGGAACCGATATCAAGTTGAGTCCGGAGGTCAAGGCTGCCGGTGGTCTTGCTATTATCGGCACGGAAAGACACGATTCCCGCCGTGTGGACAGGCAGCTCAGAGGCCGCGCCGGACGTCAGGGAGACCCGGGAAGTTCTACATTCTATGTTTCTCTCGAGGATAAGCTTATGCGTCTGTTCGGCTCCGAAAGAATTGCCGGAATGGTTGATAAATTAGGAATGCAGGACAATGAGGCCCTTGAGAGTTCTATGCTGTCCAGCGCAATAGAGAAGGCGCAGAGGAAAGTCGAGGAGAATAACTTCGGAATCCGTAAGAGATTGCTCGAGTATGATGATGTGATGAATGACCAGAGATCTTCTGTTTATTCGCTGCGTCGTGACGCCATCTCAGGAGACAAGATTGAAATCGATATCCGCAATATGATGATGGATATGTCCAACATCATAGTTGACAAGTCAAAGGGGATGGGCTTCGAGGATTTCCAGGAATTTGTTATGAGTCAGCTCTCAATGGATCTCGGATTCGATGAGGATTTCTACGCTAAGGCCAAAGATGCGGAAATTGCCGACAGACTCTTCAACCATATGATGGAGGTGTATAATCGTCGTATGGATACTCTAGTGCAGAGGGTTAATCCTGTCATCAAGGCGGTCTATGAAAAACAGGGCAGCATTTATCAGAATATTGCCATTCCTGTCTCTGACGGGCGCAAGCAGATGACTCTTTCCGTAAATCTCAAGAAGGCGTATGAAACTGCTTCCAAGGAGGTAGCGAAGACGGTCAGCAAAAATATCACCCTCTATCAGATTGATGAACACTGGAAGGAACACCTCCGCGAGATGGATGACCTCAAGCAGAGCGTGCAGAATGCATCATATGAGCAGAAGGATCCTATCGTTGTGTACAAAATCGAGAGTTATGATCTGTTTGCGAATATGCTTGAAAGCCTCTATAAGGACGTGCTTTCATTCCTATTCAGAGCGTTCATTCCGCTTCGTGAAGATTCTGATGTGCCACCGGCAAGGCAGGCAGCTCAGCGCAGGACAGATATGAGCCAGATGCGTACCACTCGTCCTGGTGATTTGTCCACAAACGGAGAACAAAAGGCCAACACACCGGTCAAGGTGGAGAAAAAGGTAGGAAGGAACGACCCTTGTCCTTGTGGAAGCGGACTGAAATATAAGAACTGCCACGGAAAGGGCTTGGTATAGAAGTAAATCGAAAACAGGTGTCCGATCTGCGGGCACCTGTTTTTATAAGTTTATGCTTCGTTCCGTTTTTCTTTTGCTCGTGTCAGCTTTTCTTTCATAGCGTCGACACTTTCAGTAACGGCTTCTTCAAAGGTCTTTGCGTTTCTCTCGATGATGAAATCTTCTCCGGGAGCGTGAATCTGAATCTTGACGTTCTTGTTCTCGGGCTCTCTCAACAGGGTCAGGATAACTTCCACTTCTGAAACGTGGTCGTGGAATTTCTCGAGTTTGGAAACTTTCTTTTCAACATAGGCGATCAGTTTCTGATCAGCGTCAAACTTCAGGGATTTAATCTTTATCTCCATAGTTACCTCCTCTTTTCGCCCTTGGGTGGGCATTGTTATACACTGTTTTCAGTTTCTCGATGGAATTGTGAGTGTAGACCTGGGTGGCTGCAAGCGATGAGTGTCCGAGAAGCTCCTTAATGGAGTTCAGGTCTGCACCTTCATTCAGCAGTCCTGTTGCCAGGGTGTGCCTCAGAACGTGCGGGGATTTTCTCCCGGTAATGCCTGTAAATTTTCCCAATTCCTCCTTCACCGCCCTGTCTACGAACACGGGATATAGTTTTTTCCCGTTTTTCGTGACAAGTAAAGGCTCGGAGGCCAGTCTGCATCCTCCTTCCAAGGATTCAACTGAATGTAAATATAAAGAAATTTCATTGCATAATGAAGATATCAGAGGAATTTCTCTGATTTTATCTCCTTTTCCGTGGACTCTCAGTACCTTCCTGGATTTGTCGAAGCTGCCGATTGTAAGAGAAATGAGTTCGGAGCGACGTATCCCGGTCCCTTGAAGGATTGAGACAATAAGTCTGCGGAGTCTTGTGCTGTAATTGACAATGTCTTCGTTATCTTCGTCCGTAATATATTCCGTGCTTTCGAAATACTGCTTCATTTCCTCCTCCTTGTAGAACTCAGGAAGTCTCTTTTCCATCTTCGGCCTGGAGACAAGCCTCACCGGATTCGATTCCAGAACTTTTTCCTTCATCAGAAACTTGCAGAATCCGCTCAGCACGGAGAGGCAAAGATTGACTGTCCGTGGGGATTTTCCCTTGTCGTCCATCAGCCATACTTCGTAGTTTCTGATTTGCACGGGAGTGATTGTCCAATCATCGGATATGCCGCTGAAATCCGTAAATTCTTCCAGAACTTCGCGGTATATCGCGCAAGTGCGGGGGGAGTATCTCCTTACGGAGGTGATGTAGTCTATGTAGCGGTCTATCATTTTGAAAGTCCGATTTCAACAGCCTTTGATTTCATCAGTGCGTCGGCTTCTTCAAAGTTGTTGCCGATAATGCCGTCCAGAATGGCTTCCTTGACATATTCCTTGAGTACACCGACTTCCTTGCATGGACCGATTCCATACAACTCCATAATATATTCTCCTGTAATCGGATTCTTGAAATTGCGGATTGCATCCTTTTCCTCCACTTCCACGAGCTTCTTTTTGACAAGCTCGAAATTCTGACGTATCCTTGCCACTTTTGCCGGGTTCTTGGAAGTGATATCTGCGTTGCAGAGAACCATCAGGTCATCGATGTCATCTCCCGCATCGAACAGAAGCCGTCTGACGGCTGAGTCCGTCACTTCGTTATCGACAAGCGCGATAGGCCTCAGATGCAGCCAAACGAGTTTCTGGACATATTTCATTTTTTCATTCAGGGGCATCTTCAGGCTGGCGAATATCTTTGGAACCATCTTTGAACCGATTATCTCGTGGCCGTGGAATGTCCATCCCGTTTCCGGGTCGAATCGTTTCGATGCCGGTTTGCCGATGTCGTGCAGCAGGGCGGCCCATCTGAGCCATACGTTGTCAGAGACTTCCGCCACATTGTCAAGAACTGCCAGCGTGTGAGAGAAATTGTCCTTGTGCCCTTTTCCGTCAATTGTCTCGACCCCTTTCAGCGCAGCAAGTTGCGGAAGGATGTAATCAAGCAGCCCGGTGCTGTCCATAAGTTTGAAGGCTATGGATGGCTTTCTCGTTTCCAGCATCTTGCTGAGTTCTTCGAATATCCTTTCTTTTGAAAGTATTCCGAGACGTTCTTTCATCCTCCTCATCGAATCAAGGGATTCAGGAACAATCGAAAAGCTGTGTTCTGCCGTACTGAGCTTGGATGCGAACCTGACTGCCCTCAACATTCTGAGGGGATCGTCCGAATATGTAGTGTCCGGGTCCTGAGGCGTGCGGATGATGCCGTCATTCAGGTCTCTTATGCCGCCGAAAGGGTCCACGAGCTCTCCAAAGCTGTCTTTCTGCAGGCTGAACGCCATAGCGTTAATGGTAAAATCCCGTCTGAGCTGGTCATCCTCCAAGGTCCCGTTCTCGACAATAGGTTTTCTTGATTCGCGGCGGTATGATTCTTTTCTGGCACCTACGAATTCTATTTCGTCACCCTTGTAGCGTAGCATTGCAGTCCCGAAATTCTTGAATAGTGAGACCTTGGAATGTAATTTCTTTCCAACAGCTGACGCGAGGTCGAGCCCGCTCCCTTCCACAACAATATCAATGTCCGTATTTTCTCTTCCGAGAAAACAGTCCCTCACATATCCGCCTATGACGAATGCCCTGACACCGTTATCTTCTGCGACATCAGATATTATGGAAAAGATTTCCTTGTCGAGGAACCCGCTGGTTATTGTTGGCATAATTCAGAATATTCCGGTATTTTATCAATCATGGAAATCTTACCGCCCATCTTCTCGGCCGCAAGTGTCCTGCTGCCGTTTGTCAGGATGAAAAATCTGGATGGAAGCACCATGCTGTATCTGAGTGCCTGCTCGAGCACTTTCTCCGTCAGCTCCACATCAGGCCTCTTGCATTCGACTATGGCGGCAGGGGACATATCCCTCCTGTACACCACGATGTCGGCCCGGTAAATTTTCCCTTCGGCGCCATATCTCATCCCAACTTCACTCATCATCATATGATAAGGAACCTTGCACCCCTCGTTCAGAATGGAAATGAACCACTGCCTCACTTTTTCTTCTTCCGTGAGTGCCACCTCTTTCTTCCGCAAAGGGTCAAAAATGGTAGAATTGCTCATTGATTATCATATTTTGGCAAAGTTAAAAAGAAAATATTATCTTTGCTTTGTTGAAAATGCTTAAATGTTATGAACTTTCGAAATAATTCAAATACTAATAATGCCATTATGACTAACACAGAAATTGCGACCAATCCGAATTCCGTAAGCCGTATTGCTGCTGGAACCACAATAGTAAAGGGCGAGATCCATTCAGACTGTGATATCCGTTTTGATGGTTATTTTGATGGAAATATTTATTCAAAAGGCCGTGTGATTATCGGTGAAAAAGCAATACTCAAGGGCGAGATTGCATGTGATAATCTGGATATTTGGGGAGACTTCGAAGGCCTGGTAAACGTTAAGGATACTATCTGCTTGAAGGGCGGAAGTTCATTAAGGGGGACCATCCGTTCAGCCAAACTCGTTTTTGAGCTTGGTTCTAAGTTTGACGGAGATTCCAAGATGCTTTCTGAGGCTGAATATGAAAAACTTTTTGCAGCAACGCCCAATCCGATCAAGGCTAATGAACAGAAATGCAAATCCGAAGTAAAGCCGGAGGTCAAGTAGTTTACTGATAATAGAATAAAATAGAGCCCGCATTCACTGCGGGCTCTATTTTGTTAGTTAGTAGTGTTTTTTACCTATAAAGAAGGTTATTATTGTTGGTTAGAATTCGTGTTCTGGATGCAAAGTTACATTAAATTCTAATATTTGCAAATATTTGTTCAAAAAATCCAATAAGAATGCGCGGATAGTTATTAAAATTTTTTATTAAGTAGTTGTGGTCTTAATTGCATTGTTCGCTCAATGGCCTGCTCATCCTGCCAGGCTTGAATTAATTTGGGGTTTCCGCTGAGAAGAACATCCGGCACTTTCCAACCGTTGAAATCCACCGGCCTTGTATAAACAGGAGGGGAGAGAATGTCGTCCTGGAAGGAATCCGAGAGAGCGGAAGTCTCGTCTCCGAGCGCTCCCGGAATCAGACGTACAATTGAGTCTGCTACGATTGCCGCAGGTATTTCTCCACCGCTGAGGACATAATCTCCTACAGAAATCTCACGGGTGATAAGATGTTCCCGGATTCTGTGGTCGATTCCCTTGTAGTGGCCGCATAGAATCATAATATTCTCTTTAAGTGAAAGTTCATTGGAGATACCTTGGTTGAGTATTTCTCCATCCGGGGACATATAGATTATTTCGTCATACTCCCTTTCTGCTTTCAGCTCGTTTATCATTTTGTACACGGGTTCTATCATCATTACCATCCCGGCATCTCCTCCATAGCAATAATCGTCAACGGACTTATGCGCTCCGATTCCGTATTTGCGGATATTGTGGACGTGGATCTCAATAAGCCCCTTCTTGATAGCTCTCCCGACTATGGAATGGCTCAGTGGGCTTTCAAGTAATTCGGGTACGACGGTCAGAATGTCTATTCTCATAGTGCAAATTTACAAAAATATAGGTATATTTGCCTTCCATGTTGAATTTTAACTAAAAGTACTCTTTACTATGAGCGAAGAAATCATTCCTGATGTAATAGTTGAAACATCAGATGTAGCTGAAACACACGAAAATTTTGCGGAAAAGACTTTGGCTGAGCTTGTTGACTGCTTCCAGAAACTCTCCGAGGATGTCGAAAGGATGAAGAAGTCAAAGGAGGTTGAAGCAATCAAGTCCGCCTTTTACAAAAAACTGGGCAAGGAAAAAGCCGAGGCCGGAGAACCTGAGGAAGGTAAGCCTAACCCATTTGATGCAGTAGAGGAGGGCTTCAAGTCTCTGTACGCAGATTACAAGAAAGAACGTGCCGAATTCAATAAGCAGCAGGAGGAGGAAAGGTTGAAGAACCTTTCAATGAAGCAGGCTGTGATTGAAGACCTCAAGGCTCTGGTCGAAAAACAGGAGGATGTAAATGCTACATTCCCTGCATTCCGTGAAATCCAGAACAGATGGAGGGAGATAGGGTCCGTTCCGGTACAGAATTTCAGGGACATTAATGATTCTTACCAATATTATGTGGAGAAGTTCTACGATATGGTTAAGATCAACCACGATCTCCGTGACCTTGATTTCAAGAAGAATCTTGAGGCAAAGGAGGAGTTCTGCGCAATGGCTGAGAAGCTTGCAGAGAACGAAAATGTCATCGAAGCATTCAAGGAACTGCAGAAGCTCCACGAGCAGTGGAAGGAGTTCGGACCTGTAGCTAAGGAGTTCAGAGACCAGATATGGGAGCGCTTTAAAGCGGCAACAGCAGTCGTAAACAAGAGGTATCAGGCATTCTTCGAAAACCAGAAGGAACAGTTCGGCGCAAACCTTGCCGCAAAGGAAAAGTTGTGCGAGAGGGTAGAGGAGATTGCTGCAAAGGAAGTGAAGTCATCCAATGAATGGAATGCACTCGCAAAGAATATCGAGGATATCCAGAAGGAATGGAAGTCCATAGGATATGCGGCAAAGAAGGACAACCAGAAAATCTATGACAGGTTCCGCGCCGCCTGCGACAAATTCTTTGAGAACAAGCGCGTATTCTATTCACAGTATAAGGACAATATGAATGAGAACCTCGAAAAAAAGGAGGCTCTTATTGCGGCTGCGGAGGAACTTAAGAGCAGTACCGAGTGGAAGAAGGCTACTGACCAGTTCATCAATCTCCAGAAACAGTGGAAGGAAATCGGCGCCGTTCCGCGCAAGAAATCTGAACAGCTCTGGAAACGTTTCCGCGCTGCTTGTGATGAGTTCTTTGCTGAAAGAGATAAGAATGCCAAACCTGAAAATGATTTCTACGGCAATCTCAAGGCAAAGAAGAAACTTGTCGAGGATATTATTGCATATGAAATTTCGGATGATGTCGAGGCCGTTAAGACAGCAGCTAAGGAATTCCAGGCCAAGTGGCAGGAAATCGGTTTCGTTCCGTTCAAGGAGAAGGAGGGCATCAACAAAGCTTTCAAGGACGCAATGGCCAAATTCTCCGATTTCATAGAGAAACCATCCAGAGGTGCAGGCAGAGGATTCCGCCAGCAGCAGCCTCAGAGCGAGAAGGATGTCCTTATCCGTAAATACAATGCTCTCCAGCAGGATATTGATACTTATGAGAACAATATCGGCTTCTTTGCTATGTCGAAAAATGCCGAATCTCTCATCCAGCAGATGCAGGAGAATATTGACAAGGCCAAAGCTGAACTTAAAGAACTTGAACAACGTATCAGATCTCTTGAAACGGAACCCGAAGAATAGCGTATGGATAAAAACTCGATTATCGGCTTCGTACTGATGGGATTGATTCTCGTCGGATTCACGTTCTATCAGTCAAGGAGATTCAAGAATCAGGCGGAATTGCAGGCACAGCAGGACTCTATCGCGATGGTAGAAAGCCTTGCGAGAATGGCTGAGGATTCTGTCCTCCGTGCGCAGAATCCCGGGGCATATGTAAATCTGGATACTGTAGAGCAGGTCCGTCCGGCTTCGATATACAAGGATTCTCTTCTTGAGACTGCCCATAATTCCGAAGAAAACTTCTACACTCTTTCAAATGAGTTGCTGGAGGTCAGTTTCACGACGCGTGGCGCCCAGCCTTATTCCGCCAACATAAAGGATTACAAGACATATTCACAGGAAGACCTGCTTCTGATAAAGCCGGGCCAGTTCCAATATGCATTGAGCCTTTATGCCGGTGAGTATATCAAGACTACGGATTTCATTTTCGAACTTGCCGAGAAGACTGATACTACAATAGCATTCAGACTTTGCTTTGCGGGTGGCGGATATCTCGAGCAGAAATATTGGCTCCGTCCGGGATCCTATATGCTTGACAACAAGATTTCTTTCGTGGGGATGGAGGATATCATCCCGAGGAATGTGAATGTCGTCGACATAGATTATGCCCTTACAGTTCCAAGGCTCGAGAAAGGCTACAAGAATGAATCCCAGTATTCGAAGATTGACTACTATTTCAGCGGAGAGAAGAAGCCGGTTGAGCTCGGCCGCGGCCGCAGCGCTTCCAAGCGTATCGACTCGAAGCTTTCATGGTTCGCATTCCAGCAGCAGTTTTTCTCAACCATTTTCCGCTCGAAAGCAGAGTATGCTTCAGGCGACCTGACCGTGGATTTCCTCAAGGAAGATGACCCTGACCATAATCTTATGACCTGTGAGGCGAAGATGCGTGCGGAACTCGACCGCGCCAACCCTTCGGATTTCTCACTCGATTATGAAATATACATAGGCCCGAACCATTTCAATACCCTCAAGGAATACGATCAGAAGTATGAGAAGATAATACCTCTGGGAGGCTGGCTTGTCGGTTGGTTCACCCGTTTTGTAATCATTCCTCTTTTCAATTTCTTCCACAGGTTCATTGATAACTTCGGAATCATCATTCTGCTGATGACAATCGTGATAAAGATTGTCGTGATGCCGTTGACGAACAAGTCATACCTTTCATCTGCGAAGATGTCGGCTCTCAAACCTGAACTAGAAAAGCTCAATGAAAAATATTCGAAGCAGGAGGATGCAATGAAGAAGCAGCAGGCCACCATGGACCTGTACAAGAAAGCGGGGATCAGTCCTATGGGCGGATGCCTTCCGACTTTGCTGACATTCCCTATCCTCTGGGCGATGTTCCGGTTCTTCCCTGCATCCATCGAGCTCCGTCAGCAGTCGTTCCTGTGGTGCCAGGACCTTTCGGCATATGATTCCATCATTGACTACGGTACGAGGATCCCTATCCTCGGAGACCACCTTTCACTCTTTGCCCTTCTTATGGCCGTGACTATGTGGCTGTACTCGAAGATGACAATGAGCAACCAGCCGACCGCCGGGGACCCGAATGCTGCGAGCATG
Source organism: Bacteroidales bacterium (assembly GCA_024401925.1). GTDB lineage: Bacteria > Bacteroidota > Bacteroidia > Bacteroidales > UBA932 > Cryptobacteroides. The sequence goes on from JAKSKD010000002.1 coordinate 122,112, forward strand.
AAGTTTATGACGCTGTGGATGATGCCTATTATGATGTTCTTCATCTGTAACAGCCTCTCCGCGGCTTTGAGCTATTATTATCTGCTCAGTAATCTGTTTATGATGCTGCAGAACTGGATACTCAAGAAGTTCTTCGTGCATCCGGAGGAAATTCTGGAGAAAGTCAGGAAGGCTGAAGGGAAGCCTGTCCCTAAGTCCAAGTGGCAGCTCCGCCTTGAGGAGGCTCAGAAAATGCAACAGCAACAACTCCGTGAACAGCAGAAAAAACAGGGGAGACGATAATGATATCAGACAACCTTCATGAGATAATCAACGGGCTGCCATCAGGTGTAAAACTGGTGGCAGTTTCAAAATTCCATCCCTTCGAAGCCATCCTGTCCGCGTATGAGGCCGGGCAGCGATGCTTTGCGGAAAGCAGGCCGCAAGAACTGGAAATGAAGGTTAAGCAGGCAACCGATGCAGGAAAGAATGACATCGAGTGGCATTTCATCGGGCATCTCCAGACCAACAAACTGAAGATGGTCCTCCCGTATGTGTCGCTTGTACAGTCTGTCGATTCCATCCATTTGCTTGATGAAATCAATAAATGGGCGAAGGATAATGGACGGAAAGTCGACATCCTGCTGGAAATGCATATTGCCGCTGAAGATACCAAACAGGGCTTCTGTGAAGAGGAAATACTGGATATTATGTTCGCGTATTCGGACGGAAAATATCCCGGTGTGAGAATCAGAGGTCTTATGGGAATGGCTACCAATACAGATGACAAGAAAACGGTGTCGGCTGATTTCGAACGTATTGATTCGTATATGGCTTATCTTGTAGACCTGTTCCCTGAATTGGATTCTTTCAACCAGCTCTCGATTGGAATGTCGGGTGACTATGAGGAAGCCTTGCGTCACGGCTCCACTATGGTACGGATAGGAACTGCAATTTTCGGAAATAGATAATCTTCATCATATGAATGACTCATCACGAGTATTGAACCTTGCTACAAGGGCCGGGCACATTCTTCTGGAGAATGGTGCGGAGATATCGCGTGTCGAGGAGACAATGGAGAGAATATCCCATCATTACGGGGAAAATGATGAGAATTTCTTTGTGCTGAGCAATGGCATATTCACTACCGGCAATTCATATTCCAAGGTGGAGTTCATCCCGATAAAAGGAGCGATGCTGGATAAGGTTGTTTATGTCAACCAACTGTCCAGGGACATTGTAATATACGATATCCCGATAGATGAGGCGGAGAAGAGACTGGACGAGATAGAGAGTGCTCCGTCCAAGCCGATGTGGGAACAGCTTCTGGCCACCGCTCTGGGCTGCGCCGGTTTTTGTGCCATATTTGGAGGTGGTTATGTGGACTGCGCCGCTTCAGTCATCGCAGGATTGTGCCTATATTCGTTCGTACTCTTTGTCGGAAGCCCGTATCTGTCAAAGACCCTTTCCAATATCTGCGGAGGACTTGTCGGCACGATAGTATGTATTCTGCTTCACAGCCTTGGCTTTGGAAGTAATCTTGGTAATATGATAATCGGTACGGTCATACCGCTGATCCCGGGTGTTGCTTTTACAAACGGACTCCGGGATATAGCCAACGAAGATTATCTGGCGGGGACAATACGCCTGTTGGATGCACTGATGATGTTTTTCTGCATTGCCCTGGGAGTCTGTCTCACCTTCATATCTCACAGCTGGATTGCTGGGGGAATGATACAGTTGACGGGAACCCTGACGGATCCTGCTACATATCATTTTCCGGTGCAGCTCGTCTCAGCGTTCATAGGAACTTCTGCATTCGCTGTTCTGTTCGGTGTCCCGCGCAAGCATTATATCGCATCAGGCTTTGTCGGTATGCTCGGATGGCTGGTCTATATGCTGATAGTCCGCTATACTCCGATGTCCGTTATCGGAGGAACATTTTTCGCGGCCCTGTGCGTCACTTTCCTCTCAAATTTCTGCGCCCGGAGACGCAGATGCCCGAGCACGGTGTTCCTTATCTGCGGTATTTTTCCATTGATACCCGGGGCTGGAGTGTTCTGGAGCTCATATTATATTGTATCCCAACAGCTTAAATCCGCTCTGTCTTCAGGGATGATTGCTGTTGGGGTGACACTTGCCATAGTTTTCAGCATCATAATAGTCTCCAATATTTTCCAACGAAAAAAGTAGACTGGTCCGACCTTATGAAAAAACTGCTTGCATTGATTGTTTTTATTTTCTGCTCCGTGTCAGCCTTCCCTCAGACTGCCACAAATAATGGCAGCAACGGCGGTGCCGAAGCAACATCCAGGCCTAAGGTAGGTCTTGTACTTGCCGGCGGTGGAGCCAAGGGTGCTGCCCATATCGGTGCAATAAAGTATATAGAGGAACTGGGAATTCCTATCGATTATATAGCGGGAACCAGTATGGGCTCCATTATCGGAGGTCTTTATGCGCTTGGGTACAGTCCTGATGAAATGAATGAGCTGATCAAGAATGTGGACTGGACCAATATCATAGGAAATGCCACTCCACGGAGCGGCGAATCTCTTGAGGTGAAGAACAAGGAGGATAAATATCTTGTTTCCATACCTTTCGGAATAAGTGAGATAAACAAGCAGTTGGATGAAATTTACCGGGAAGACAAGGATAGGAGTGTGTTGTCTGCCAAAGGTGAGATAGTCAACAATGAGAATAATTCGGCCTTCTTCAATTCTCTCCCTTCCGGCATTATTTCCGGAAACAATGTTGAGAATCTGTTCAATGACCTCAGCATCGGTTATCAGGATTCAATTGATTTTATGGATCTTCCTATCCCTTTCGCCTGCGTCACAACGAATATGCTTGACGGAAGTGAAACGGTACTGAAAAGTGGGAAGATTGCTTATGCAATGCGTTCTTCAATGGCTATCCCTATAGTATTTGCACCGGCTGAGTATAATAATATGCTGCTTGTAGACGGCGGAATGGTCAATAATTTCCCGACGGACGTATGCCGGGAAATGGGCGCAGATATTATTATCGGTGTGGAGCTGACCAAGGGCTTTAAAGTGGATATGACCCAGGTAGAGTCTATGCCGGGTATGCTGAGCCAATTGATGGCGATAGTGACATCCGGACGGAATGCGGAGAACAGAAAGCTTTGTGATGCGTATATCAGACCTGATGTTTCCGGCTATGGAACAATGAGTTTCGATTCCGAAAGCATTGATTCACTGGTAGAAAGGGGCTATGACGAGGCCCGGCAGTGTACGGAGGACCTGCTAGCCATAAGGGAGATGCTTGGGCTGGATGGACCGCTGGAGAAGAAACTCAGAGCCCCGAGGGCATATTCCCTTAATAGTGTGGACTCGATCTATGTTTCCCGTGTCAATTTCAATGGAGTCTCTGAGGACGAAGCGGGGTGGATGAATCGGAAATGGTCCTTGAAGGACAGCGAGCCATATTCAGCAGATGATATTCGAAAACTAATATCAAAGTTTATGGGCACTGGCTGCTATGAGAAGCTCTCTTACAATCTCGTTCCCGATGACGATGGTTCCGGAAAATATCATCTGAATTTGTATTTTACTGAGTATGAGCCTCATCTTCTCAGCTTCGGCCTCAGAGGTGATACGGAAGAAGCCGTTGTTATCGGCTTCGATGCCGGCTTCAATGTCAACAAACTCTCCGGTCTGTCTGCCTCTTTGTCCGGAAAATTGAGTTATTATCCGTTCATACAGGCAAAGGCCTCATATGCTTGGCGGGGCATTGCCCGTTTCAATCTGTATTATGATTTATGGAAGAGCAAATACCACAGTCTGATTGATGATTTCTATACTACAAGAACTTACGGAAAGAGTTTCCGTAACAGATTCAGACTGTCTGTTTCTGAATTCCATGCCAGATTCATCCATGCTGAAGGAGGTTTGGAGTATAAGAAGTACACATATGATTCATCTTTGGCCAGCATCGATTCTGTTGACAGAAGCGCAGGGTTGTTCTTTAACTTTGTTTTTGATAACAGAGATGACTCATATTATGCCGAAAAAGGTATTAAGTTCACTCTGAACACCGGGTATAATTTCTTTTCAGAGATGCTTGTCCCTATTGGAAATAAAATTGGAAGTGTAAACAGCAAGAACGGGGACATATACGGAAGCATTGAAATGTTCTTCACCCCGGCAGACGGGCCTGTGACAATTATCCCGCAGCTTTATCATCGCACTTTCATTGGAAATTATACTAATATTTCACAGACGAACTGTATCGGAGGTTCTCTTGCCGGCAGGTATTTTGACCATCAGCTCCCTTTTCTCGGCCTGAACGAAATATATCCTTCCAAATATAATAATGTTTCCATAGCCCGGTGCGATGTGCGGGTTCGCATCCTTAAGAAGCACTATGTGACAGGAATATTCAATTATTTGGAAACGGCAGATGATCTCTCCGACTACTTCAACCGTACATCCCCGTTAAATATGATTGTGCCGAAATCTGTCGGTGCCTTTGGAGCTGCGCTGAAATATACCTACGCTTCCAAGATAGGGCCTCTGTCTCTTGATGTACACTGGTCGGACTACACAAGGAAAGTGGGATTGTATCTGTCGTTGGGTTATGATTTTTAGTTCCTGGCGGAAATCAGGCCAATCATTTTCTCTGCTATCTTGCCTGATGCGCCTGAACTGCCCAGACGGCTGCGGATTTCGTTGTATCCCTCGATCATTCCGGCACGGTAAGAATTGTCGTTAAGGATGTGCAATATCTCGTCCGTGATGTTCTCCACCGTGAATTCTTCCATATAGAATTCCTTGAAGACAAGCCTGTCCACAATCAAGTTACCGAGGGAGATGAATTTGATGTGGTTCTGGACCTTGAGTATCTTTCTGGCAACGAATGCTGTGAGCTTGGTTGAAGTCCATCCTACGACCTGGGGAGTGCCGATGAGTGCTGCTTCCAGAGAGGCTGTGCCCGAATTGATTACGGCCGCTTCGGCGTTTTTCAGAACTGAGTAGGTTTCATTGAAGACAAGATGGACATATGGGCGCCCGTCAATATATCCTTCATAGTCCGCGGTACTTCTGGACGGGGCTCCGGCTATGACGAATTCCATATCATTGAGCCCGTCGTATTTTCGAAGCCTGTCAGCAAACTGCATATATGCCGGCATCATCCGCTTGATCTCTCCCTTCCTCGAACCTGCAAGCAGCGCGATGTAGCGTTTGTCGGCAAGTTCGTTCCTGCTTAAAAAAACGCGTCTGGACTCACTGAGGGCAGGGGAACCGTCTATTGCATCAATTAATGGATTGCCGCAGTATTCATACTTGACCCCGTGGGCGTTGAAATATTCCTTTTCGAAAGGGAAAATGATGAACAGACTGTCGACGAATTTCTTTAATTTACGGTTCCTGCTTTCACGTGAGGCCCAAGTTTTCGGGGCTATGTAGTAAAAGACCTTGAATCCTCTCTTGTGGGCGAATTCGGCTATCTTGAAATTGAACCCCGGATAGTCGATGAGAATCACGACGTCCGGCTTCCAAGACAGGATATCCTGCTTGCAGAACTTTACGTTGCCCAGAAGTTTTCCGGCTTTCGCTATGACGTCGCTGACGCCCATCACTGCGCCCTCATTATAATGGCGTACTAGTGCTTCATTGGATTCTGACGCTTTGACCATCATATCACCTCCCCAGAATCTGAATTCGGCCTGTGGGTCACGTGATTTGAGTCCTCTGATAAGATTGCTGCCGTGCAGGTCTCCTGATGCTTCTCCGGATATGAGGTAATATTTCATATTGAAACCTTTTAATACATACAAAGTTATTGAATAATTCAATATAATTGGTAACTTTGTATGATTTGAACACTAGAAATTAATTTAGTTTAACTTATAATATTTCAAACGTAAAAATGGTAAAACTTGGTATTAACGGATTTGGCCGTATCGGTCGTATGGTTTTCCGTGCAGCAGTTGAAAATTTCCCTAACGACATTCAGGTAGTAGGTATCAATGACCTTCTCGATCCTGAGTATCTCGCTTACATGCTTAAGTACGATTCAGTACACGGAGCATTCAACCACGACATCAAGGTTGAAGGAAGCACTCTTATCGTTGACGGAAATAAGATCCGCCTCACAGCAGAGATGGATCCTGCTAACCTTAAGTGGAACGAAGTAGGTGCTGAGGTTGTTGTTGAGTCAACAGGTCTCTTCCTCGAGGATGAGAAGGCTCGCAAGCACATTCAGGCTGGTGCAAAGAAAGTCATCATGTCTGCTCCTTCAAAGGACGCTACCCCTATGTTCGTATACGGTGTCAACCACACAACATATGCAGGCCAGGATATCATTTCCAATGCATCTTGTACTACCAACTGCTTGGCTCCTATCTCTAAGGTCCTCAACGACAACTTCGGTATCGTTCGCGGTCTTATGACAACAGTTCACGCAGCTACAGCTACTCAGAAGACAGTTGACGGCCCTTCAAAGAAGGACTGGAGAGGCGGTCGTGGAATCCTCGAGAACATCATCCCTTCATCAACAGGTGCAGCTAAGGCTGTAGGTAAGGTTCTTCCTGCTCTCAACGGCAAACTTACCGGTATGTCACTCCGCGTTCCTACATCTGACGTTTCTTTCGTTGACCTTACCTGCGAGCTCGCAAAACCTGCTACATATGAGGAGATCTGCGCAGCTATGAAGAAGGCTTCCGAGGGTGAACTCAAGGGAATCCTTGGTTACACAGAGGATGCAGTCGTTTCTACAGACTTCCGCAATGACGCCCGCACATCTATCTTCGACGTTAAGGCCGGTATCCAGCTCGACCCTACATTCGTAAAGGTTTGCGCATGGTATGACAATGAGTGGGGTTATTCAAACAAGGTTCTTGAGATGGCTAAGGTTATCACAAAGTAATTGAACCCTTATAGATAAAGAAGGCGACTAATAAATGATTATTGGTCGCCTTCTTTTGGAATGCGATTCCACGGGCGAAGTCTGTCGCCTCCGATGGACGTGCCACCCGCGGCACGGAAGCGGGTGCCTTCATCCGCGTCCTGCGACAGCAGGGCGTGATGGAGGCAGGGTCAAAAGAAGTCGGAGACTTTGCTATCCGGCAAAATCTCCGACTCTTTTGACTCCAGAGGAGGCGGGCAGCCTTCGCCCGCTCCGTTACGCATCCATCTATGTCTGTCTCTTCATAAAGTTGATTCGCCTTTAGGTTATCTGGACAAACAAGTAGGATGGAACTTCATAGAATAGTCACTAATAGACAAAATGGTATCATGGGCTCCGTCATGGTTCTCAGAAGGGTGACGGGCGTAAGGAAATGCCATAGAGTGCCGCAGAAGGTTGGTAGCCACGCCCGTCAGT
>JAKSKD010000020.1 GCA_024401925.1 Bacteroidales bacterium
GGCCTCGTGGGCCTTTCTGTCAAAAAAAATGAAATTTATTCTGTCAAACTACCGGGGAATACGAAAAGAGCATAAGGATAGACTACATCACGGGACTCAATGAAAGGTACGAGGAGTGGATCAAGGGATACAAGGGCAATCTGCTGGTCATTGATGCCGATAATGTCAAATTCGGCAACAAGCCGGAAGACTTCGAGAAAGTCACCAACCTGATCGACGCCCAGATGTTCGGCCTCTTCAAAGATGCGGAATAATGCGGTTTTGCAATGAAATTCAATAAATTTGAGTATATTAGTGAGATTTTAGACTAATCACTAAAAACTATAAAATCAATGGAAAAGAAAAAAACTAACATGGTTGCCATCGTAACGATGTGCTTCATTTTTGCGATGATTTCTTTTGTTACCAATATGGCGGCGCCTTTCGGCAACATTTGGGGCAACCAGTATGAATGGTCCAAGATGGCCGGCAATCTCATGAACTTTGCCGCATACCTCTTTATGGGTATCCCTGCAGGTAAGATGCTAATCAAGGTCGGTTACAAAAAGACCACCCTTATCGCTCTTGCAGTAGGTTTCATCGGCATCGTCATCCAGTGGATCTCAAGCCGTGCATTCCTTGGCAACTCTGCAATCTATGTTTACCTTCTCGGTGCATTTGTCTGCGGTTTCTGCGTATGTATGCTCAACACCGTTGTCAACCCTATGCTCAACATCCTCGGTGGCGGCGGCAACAAGGGTAACCAGTATATCCAGATCGGCGGCACATTGAATTCCCTTACCGGAACTCTTACTCCGCTTCTTGTGGGAGTTCTTATCGGTACCGTTACAGAAAATACGGCAATGTCTGACGTATCTCCTCTTCTGTTCATCGCAATGGGAGTATTCGCCATCGCATTTGTTATCATCAGCTTAGTTAAGATTCCGGAACCTGCTCAGGAGCGCAATACAGAGAAGTATGAGCACAGCGCATGGAATTTCCGCCATTTTGTTCTCGGAGCAGCCGCTATCTTCTTCTATGTAGGTACTGAGATAGGTATCCCGTCACAGGTGAACTTCTTCCTTGCGGATGCATCAGAGAAAGGAGCAGGTATCGCAGTAAACGGCGCAGCAATCGGTGGCGCTATCGCAGCAGTTTACTGGCTGCTTATGATGGTAGGCCGTGCAGCTTCTTCCGCAATCTCCGGAAAAATCAGCACCCGCACTCAGATGATTACTGTTTCATCAGTTGCGCTCGTCCTTGTGCTCATTGCCATCTTCGTTCCAAAGACCATCACAGTCAATATGCCGGGTTATGCGGCAGGTGATGGATTCTCAATGTTCCAGGTTCCTCTCAGCTGTCTTCTCCTCGTTCTCTGCGGTCTCTGTACTTCAGTTATGTGGGGTGCAATCTTCAACCTTGCAGTAGAAGGTCTCGGCAAATATACTGAACAGGCTTCAGGTATCTTTATGATGCTCGTTGTGGGCGGTGGTATTATGCCTTTCATCCAGAACATCATTGCAAAGAACGCCGGCTACATGAACAGCTACTGGCTCGTATTCGCAATGCTCGGCTATCTCCTGTTCTATGCACTCATAGGCTGCAAGAATGTAAACAAGGACATTCCTGTTGAGTAGAAACTTAAAATAACTAATAGTATTAATGATTATGGAAAGACAATATGTAGTCGGAATCGATGTCGGTGGACAAACCACCAAGATCGGTGTTGTGGATGCCAGAGGTGATGTCCTTTCACAGACCGTCATCCGCTCGGACATTTTCGGAGCTGATGCAGATGCATATATTGCCGCATTGGCTGAGGCAGTGAAGGGTGTAATCAAGGAATCCGACAAGGAAGGCCAGATCCGTGGAATCGGAGTCGGTGCTCCTAACGGAAACCACTATACGGGAACGATTGACTTTGCTCCGAATCTTGCGTGGGCTGCAGACGGATCAGTCGATTTTGCAAAGAAACTTACCGCAAAGGTAGGTGTGCCTGTATCCCTCACCAATGACGCAAATGCGGCCGCTGTAGGTGAAATGACCTATGGCGTGGCAAGGGGTATGAAGAATTTCATTATGATTACCCTTGGAACAGGTGTCGGCAGCGGTATCATTGTTGACGGAAATCTTGTCTATGGACACGATGGTTTTGCCGGCGAACTCGGACATACCAATGTGGTACGTCATAATGGACGGGCCTGCGGATGCGGAAAGACCGGATGCCTTGAGGCATACTGCTCTGCTATCGGAGTTGCCCGCACAGCCCGCGAATGGCTCGAATCCAGCAACGAAGAATCCCTTCTCCGTGAGGTCGAGAATATTACATCGAAGGATGTCTATGAGGCTGCAAAGGAAGGTGATGCGCTTGCCCTCAGGGTATTTGAATATACCGGTTCGCTCCTGGGACGCTCATTCGCTGATTTCGTCGCATTCAGTGCCCCTGAGGCAATCGTCCTTTTCGGAGGGCTCGCACGCTCGAAGGAATTCTTGTATGAACCGATGAAGAAGGCTATGGAAGATAACCTGCTGAAGATATGGAAGGGAAAAGTCAAGATTCTCTTCTCGCAGCTCAAGGAATCTGACGCTGCCATTCTCGGTGCTTCAGCCTTGGCTTGGGAACTTTAAATTATTAAACATAATATGAGAACTAAATCAATTTTCGCTGCCCTTGTTTTGGGCGTATCACTGGTGGCTTGCGGACAACCGGCTACCAACAAAGATGGTTTCAAGGCACCAAAGTCACAGGTGGATTCAGTAAGTTACCTTCTTGGAATCAATTTCGGAACTTTCCTCAAGAATTACGATTTCGGTAACGTTAATTACGCAGAGGTTGTAAAGGGAATGAAGGATTTCGTTAATGCAACCGGCAATATGAACGATTCAAATTTCGTAAAGCAGTTCAAGGTAAATCCTGAGGAAATCAACGAAGTCTTCACCAAGTACATTGATGCAAGAAGAGAATTCAAACTCAATGCAAACAAGGAGGCAGGAGAGAAGTTCCTTGAGGCCAACAAGGCAAAGAACGGAGTACAGGTTACCGAATCAGGTCTTCAGTATAAGATCATTGCTACCGGTAGTGACAAGAAAGCCGGTCCTGACGATACTGTACTTGTAAACTACAAGGGTACTCTTCTTGATGGTACTGTGTTTGACCAGTCTCCGGAGGGAGCTCCTGCTGAGCTTAGCCTTAACAGGGTTATCCCTGGCTGGACAGAAGGTCTCCAACTTGTCGGTGAAGGTGGAAAGATTGAGCTGTATATCCCTTCCGAACTCGCATATGGCGAGCGTGGTGCACAGCCGGTTATCGAACCTAACTCAGCCCTCATTTTCGAAGTTGAGGTTGTTGAGGTTCATTCAGCTGAAGAAGGCGTAGAAGAATAATCAAAGACTGATCCACTTGATGGATCCGTCCCGTTTCCACCAGGTCATCTGGCGCTTTGCATAATGACGGGTGTTTTTTTGGATCTGTGAAATGGTTTCATCAAGTGACATACGGCCGTCAAGGTAGTCGAACACTTCCTTATAGCCGACAGTTTGAAGGGCAGTGAGGTTTCTGAATCCGTTCAGGGACCTCACTTCTTCTATAAGCCCTTCATCTATCATACTCAGGACTCTCCTGTCAATTCGTTCATACAGTTTGTCTCTGTCTCTTGTAAGGCCAATCTTTTCTATAGTGAAGTCCCTCTGCTTCGGCCCGGCCACTTTGAAGGAAGAGAAAGGCCGTCCGGTACCGATACATACTTCAAGAGCCCTCAGAACCCTCATTCCGTTGGACCTGTCAATATCTTCATAGGCTACCGGGTCGAGTTCCTTCAGCCTTTCCGCAAGCTTTTCCGCTCCGAGTGAATGGAGCTGGTCCGTCAATTGCTTCCGGAGCTGCATATCGGCAGGGGGAACATCCGCCATACCATTGCATACGGCATCGATATAGAACATAGAACCTCCGCTCATGACAAGGGTTTCGTGACCTTCTGCAAACAGTGATTCTATCAGCTCCAGGGCTTCCAGTTCGAACATCCCCGCTGTATAATAATCGGTTACGGATTTGGTCTGGATGAAATAGTGGCGAACGGCAGACAGTTGTTCAGGGGACGGGACGGCCGTGCCTATCCTCATCTCCTTATAGATTTGTCTTGAATCACAGGAAATAATAGGTGAACCGTATTGTTTTGCGAGGGATATGCTGTAGTCGGTCTTTCCGACGGCGGTAGGTCCAAGAAGAATAATCAGTCTGCGATCAGAATCCTTCTGATTCATCGTAAATCTGTTCTTCTTCCTCCTCGTCCCCGTCGTCTTCGTCATCTGCATCCTCCTCCTCATCATCCTCGTCTTCATCTTCATCGAGACTTATGCCCAGGAGTTCTTCCAACTTGGACCGTTTGGAAGATTCTTCGCCGGGAAGATGACGTTTCTCCTCAGGAAGGTCCTCAAAGGCTACATAACCGTTCTCGAATTCAACCGGGTTAGGACCCTTGGAGTCAATGATTACAGGAGCTTCCACGCTTTCGTCCGCTTCACCTTCGAATGTGAGGGTGACACTTTTCTTGCTCGTGACGTCGTAGAAATATACAAATGAAGTTATTCCATCCTTTATGGTCTTTGCGATTGTGACATCGTCTGTGGCGCCGTCGCCCAAGTCAAAGAGGCCGAAACGCCCCACAACGTTCCCCGAGGAATCAAGGCCTTTGAAAAGGATAAGCTGGTCCTGCGGGAATTCCATATCGGAACGCATCTGTTTGTGGAGGGAATATAGAGTTGAGTCACCATTGATCTGATATACTCTGTAGAATCCTTTTATGCCTGAAAGCGTGACTCTGTATTTGTACGACATATTATTTGAATAGTTTTTTCGAATCGGGCGTCAAAGTTAAGAAATAAAACACTAAATTTGAAAAGGTATGAGCCTGATAAAAGATACTTTTTTGAGCATTTCTTCTCCTTCAGAAGGCCTTTATAAGGATAACGGCAGCAGATTCATTGCGTTGGCATATCCGGTGGAGACCGAAGAGGAGATCAAAGGTATAATAGACTCTCTGAAAAAAGAGTATCACGATGCCCGTCACCACTGTTACGCTTACAGGCTGGGACTTGATGGCACCAAGTTCCGCGCGAATGACGACGGGGAACCTTCCGGATCTGCAGGAAGGCAGATTCTCGGACAGTTGGATTCAGCCGGGTTGAGTGATATCCTGGTGGTCGTTGTCAGGTACTTCGGTGGAATCAAGCTCGGGATTCCCGGGCTGATAAGGGCCTACAGGTCTTCCACTTCCGATGCTCTGTCAAAGGCTGAGGTGGTGGAGAAGGTCGCCGGGAAGAATTACCGTCTCACATTCGATTATCTTGCGATGAATGACGTTATGAAGGTTCTCAAGGATTTGAATATCCCGCAGTCCAACCAGGATTTCGGAATCTCTTGCTCTGTTGATGTCCGGGTAAGATTGTCACAAGAAAAAGATTTCTTAGAAAGATTGGAGAAATTTTTATTATCTTTAAAAGATATTTGATAACAATAAAGGAATGAAAAAAGTACATGTTTTCAATGCGGGTCCGTGTGCCCTCCCACAAGTTGCGCTTGACAATGCTGTCGAAGCCATCAAAGATTTCAAAGGTACAGGAGTGTCTCTTCTGTCCATTTCCCACAGGACAAAGGAATGGGAAGAGACTATGAACGAATGCAGGGCCCTCTGGAAAGAGCTGCTCCATATTCCGGATGAATACGAAGTCGTATTCCTCGGGGGTGGTGCAAGCCTTCAGTTCCTGTATGTCGCAGAGAACTTTCTTGAGAAGAAAGCCGCGTATCTGGATACGGGGGTATGGGCCCACAAGGCGCTGAAAGAAGCGCAGGGCCTTGGTGAAGCTTATGCCATAGCCTGCTCGGCGGATAAGAACTATACATATATTCCTAAGGGATTCGAGATACCGTCCGACCTGGACTATTTCCATATCACCACGAACAATACTATTTACGGTACGGAGATCAAGGAGGATATGGACTGCCCGGTTCCTCTGATTGCGGATATGTCGTCTGATATCCTCAGCCGTCCGGTGGATGTATCAAAGTACGCAATGATATATGGCGGAGCACAGAAGAATGCCGGTCCTGCCGGAGTGATTTTCGCCATCATCCGCAAGGATGCCCTCGGGAAGGTCAGCCGCTACATCCCTACGATGCTCGACTACAGGACTCATATCGATAAGGAGTCTATGTTCAATACGCCTCCGGTATTCTCCATCTTTGTAATGAACGAGACACTGAAATGGGTCAAGAGTCTTGGCGGTGTGGAAGCTGTCCATCAGAAAAACATCAAAAAAGCCGAACTCCTTTATTCGGAGATAGACCGGAATCCTCTCTTCGTCGGTACTGCTGCAAAGGAAGACCGCTCGATTATGAATGTCTGCTTCGTGATGGCAGAAGGATACGAGGGATTGCAGGATGAGTTCTTGGCTTTTGCAAAGGGTAAGGGAATGATTGGAATCAAGGGACACCGTTCTGTAGGAGGCTTCAGAGCTTCTCTCTATAATGCTTGTGAGCTGGAGGATGTTGAGGCACTGGTAGAGTGTATGAAGGAATTTGAAAAACTGCACGCATAGATATGAAAGTACTTCTTGCAACACAGAAACCTTTTGCCGCCGCTGCTGTGGCCGGAATAAGGGAAATTATCGAAGGGGCCGGACATACGCTTGCCCTGCTTGAAAAATATGAGAACCAGGCCGATCTGGTATCCGCTGCCGCAGATGCTGACGCTATCATCATCCGTTCTGACAAGGTGAATGCTGAGGTGCTCGATGGCGCAAAGAATTTGAAAATTGTTGTCAGGGCAGGAGCAGGCTATGACAATGTGGACCTTGAGGCTGCGACAGCACATAATGTTGTTGTGATGAACACTCCGGGACAGAATTCGAATGCTGTTGCAGAGCTTGCCATTGCACTTATGATCTTTATGGCGCGCACGCAGTTCACTCCTGCCACCGGTACGGAAATTATGGGCAAGACGCTCGGAATCCAGGCATTCGGCAATGTCGGAAGGCTTGTCGGAAAGAAGGCCGAGGCTTTGGGGATGAAAGTCAGGGCAATAGACCCGTTCCTTCCGAAGGAAAAGATTCTGGAAGGCGGAGCTGAGCCGGCTGAAAGTCTTGAAGATCTTTATTCCAGCTGCGATTATGTGTCCATACATATCCCGGCAACGCCGCAGACTATAGGGTCTATCGGCTATGATCTCATTTCCAGAATGCCTAAGGGGGCTACTCTTGTAAATACGGCAAGGAAAGAGGTTATTGATGAGGACGGTCTTGCCAAGGCACTTGAGGAAAGGCCGGATTTGAAATATGTCGCTGACGTGGCTCCGGACAATATTGATATGCTGAAGGAAAAATTCGGTCTCAGGGTATTCGCCACCCCTAAAAAAATGGGTGCACAGAGCGCTGAAGCCAATGTGAATGCCGGACTTGCCGCAGCAAGACAGATTTGCGATTTCTTCGCTACAGGAAATACAAGGTTCAAAGTTAATTGATTGAATATGGTAAAGGTAAAACCGTTCGCCGCCGTACGCCCGGCAAAATCTTTGGCTACAGAGATTGCAGCGCCACCGTATGATGTCCTCAATTCGGAGGAGGCAAAAAAGATGGCGGGAGAGAAATCCCTGCTGCATATAACGAAGCCGGAAATTGATTTTGACCCTATTCTTCCCGACCACGATGAGAGGGTATATGACAAAGCCGTCGAAAATTTCAAACTGTGGCAGAAGAATTCCTGGCTGGTGCAGGACTCCAAGCCTTGTTATTACATCTATGCCCAGACTATGGGTGACAGGACTCAGTACGGAATTGTGTTGTGTGCACATACGGATGATTATTCTTCCGGCATCATCAAGAAGCACGAGCTTACCCGCAAGGACAAGGAAGAGGACAGGATGATACACGTCCGCATTCAGAATGCCAACATAGAGCCGGTCTTCTTTGCATATAAGGATAATGAAGAACTGAATGCCATTATGGCTGCAACCATAGCGGGGGAGCCTGAAAACTCTTTCATTGATGAAAATGGCTTCGGTCACAAGTTCTGGGTCATTGATGACGACAGGACCATTGAAAGGATTACGGAGCTGTTCACGACCACCGTCGATGCATTCTATGTTGCTGACGGTCATCACCGTACTGCAGCAGCCGCTCTTGTAGGGGCTCAGAAGAAAGCGCAGAACCCGAACCATACGGGAAAAGAGGAGTATAATTACTTCATGGCGGTATGCTTCCCGGAGAGTCAGTTGAAAATCCTGGACTACAACCGTGTCCTTAGGGACCTCAACGGACTTGCTGTGACTCAGGTTATCGGCAAGCTCGGCGACGATTTCGACATAATGTGCAAGGGTACCGAAATTTATACTCCAACCCAGCTTCACGAATTTTCGATGTACCTTGACGGGAAATGGTATTGTCTGAATGCCCGTCCGGGGAGATATGACAATAATGATCCTATCGGTGTACTCGATGTCACGATCCTTTCCCGCCTTGTACTTGACAAGATATTTGGAATCAAGGATTTACGGACGGACAAGAGAATTGATTTCGTGGGCGGTATCAGAGGCCTTGGAGAACTTGCCAGAAGAGTTGACAGCGGTGAGATGAAAGTAGCTTTCGCCCTCTATCCGGTCTCTATGAAACAACTTATCGACATCGCTGACAGTGGGAACATTATGCCGCCGAAGACAACTTGGTTCGAGCCTAAATTGCGCTCCGGACTGGCAATACATAAACTTGATTAATATTCGTTCTGATGAACGTCAGCTCAGAATCATATAGGGAAAAACTGAAGGATTTCTTCGGTTATGACAAATTCAAAGGAGATCAGGAGGCCATTATTGAGAACCTGATTTCCGGGGGCGATTCCTTTGTGCTGATGCCTACCGGTGGCGGAAAATCCCTTTGTTATCAGTTGCCGGCGCTTGTGCTTCCGGGCACGGCTATCATAATTTCCCCATTGATTGCCCTGATGAAAAATCAGGTGGACGTCATCAGAGGATTCGAGTCAGGAAACGGTTGCCTGGCACATTTCCTCAATTCTTCTCTGAACCGTCAGCAGATAGCCGAAGTCAGGGAGGATCTGATATCCGGAAGAACAAAGATGCTTTATGTCGCCCCGGAGTCGCTTACAAAGGAGGAGAATGTGGATTTGCTGCGGGAGTTGAAAATCTCGTTCTACGCAATCGATGAGGCTCATTGTATCTCGGAATGGGGCCACGATTTCCGACCGGAATACCGCCGTATCCGTACCCTCATTGAGGAAATAGGAAGGGCTCCTATCATTGCCCTCACTGCTACGGCCACGCCGAAGGTCCAGAGTGACATTCTGAAGAATCTGGGCATTCCGAACGCGAGGGTGTTCAAGTCCTCATTCAACCGCGCCAATCTGTATTATGAGATTAGAGATAAGGTTGAACCGGAAAAGGATATCATCAAGTTTATCCGCCAGAATCCCGGCTCTTCCGGAATCATTTACTGTCTCAGCCGCAAGAAAGTCGAGGAATTGTCCGAGTTGCTGAATATCAACGGGATCAAATCTCTTCCGTATCACGCCGGACTTGATGCAAAGACACGTGCCGACAATCAGGATATGTTCCTTATGGAGGAGGTTGATATCATAGTGGCCACCATTGCTTTCGGGATGGGAATAGACAAGCCGGATGTAAGGTTTGTCATCCATTATGATATCCCGAAAAGTATTGAGAGCTATTATCAGGAGACGGGACGCGCCGGTCGTGACGGACAGGAGGGAATTTGTATTGCATACTACAGTTATAAAGATATCCAGAAACTGGAGAAGTTTATGCAGGGGAAGCCTGTGTCTGAACAGGAAATCGGGAAACAGCTCCTCTCGGAGGTGGTTGCTTATGCTGAATCCAACCAATGCCGGAGGAAGTTGCTCCTTAATTATTTCGGTGAGGACTACGATCAGGACAACTGTGGATCCTGCGATAACTGCATCCATCCGAAAACCGTCTTTGACGGACAGAAGGAGATGCTGCTGGTGATGAAGCTCATCAAATCCCTTCCGGAGAAATTCAAGATTGAACATCTCTCAAATATCCTTGCAGGAGTCTCCAATTCGATAATCAAGTCGTATCGTCACGACGAGTTGGAATGCTTTGGCGCAGGAGATGAGCATAATGACAAATTCTGGGCTATGGTTATCCACCAGGGACTGATACTTCATTTGCTGGACAAGGAGATTGAAACCTATGGGTTGATTTCTCTCACTCCCGAAGGTGAGGCGTTCTACGCAAAACCATATCCTGTTAAACTCATTGAGGACCGCGTTTTCTCGGACGGAGAGTCGGAAGAACCGGATGATGAGGAAGCTGCGATGGCGGCTGCGGCAATGAAGGGCGGTGGCGGTGATGCTGCCTTGCTGAGGATGCTGAAGGATTTGAGAAAGGATATGTCCAAGCGGCTGAAGCTTCAGCCTTGGATTATTTTCTCCGACCCGTCGCTTGAGGATATGTCCATCATTTATCCTATCACCCTGAACGAATTGCGCAGTTGTCAGGGCGTAGGCGAGGGCAAGGCCCAGAAATTCGGGCAGGAATTCGTGGACCTGATCAAGAAGTATGTCGATGAAAACGAGATTGAACGGCCTGACGATTTTGTGCTGAAATCGGCCCCGAACAAATCCGCAAATAAGATATTCATCATCCAGAGCATTGACAGGCGTATGAACCTTGAGGATATTGCATCGGCGAAAGGTCTTGATATGCCGGGACTTATGTCCGAGATAGAAGGAATTGTCTCCACCGGCACAAAACTGGATCTCGATTATTACATCAGGCAGGCCGTGGATGATGATGTAGTTGAAGAGATTTATGAATATTTCAGAGACGAGGCCGAATCAGACTCAATAGAAGATGCAATCGCCACGCTTGGTGGGGATTATGAAGAAATGGAAGTCCGCCTGGTACGAATTAAATTCCTCTGCGAAATAGCCTCATAATCGTCGAAAATGACTATTTTTGTCTTCTATGATTCCACAGGAGACAGTCAATCTTATCCTCGATACTGCGAGGATTGAAGAGGTCGTAAGTGACTTTGTGACACTGAAGCGTCGCGGAGCCAGTTATGTCGCGTGTTGTCCGTTCCATAATGAGAAGACTCCGTCTTTCTATGTGACTCCTGCAAAAGGAATCTTCAAATGTTTCGGTTGTGGAAAGGCCGGTTCCGCTGTAAGTTTCGTGATGGAGCACGAGCATTACTCTTATTCCGAAGCCTTGCGCTATCTGGCAAACAAATATCACATTGAGGTAGTGGAAAAGGAAGAGTCTGCAGAAGATATCGCTGCCAGACAGAGGAGCGAGAGCCTGATGCTGGTCACCGAATTCGCTCAGAAGTTCTTCGTGGAAAATCTGGACAGTCAGGAAGGAAGAAATGTCGCAAGGGCGTATTACACAAAACGGGCTCTTGATGATGCTACGATACGTAAATTCGGCCTCGGTTGGGCCCCGTCATCGAGGACCGCGCTGCGCGATGCTGCGCTTGCAGCCGGGTACAAGGAGGAGTATCTCCTTGCGGCAGGGCTTTGTGTGAAGCATGATGACGGGAAAGTCCTGGACAAATTCTATGACAGGGTCACGTTCCCTATCCATTCCGTGAGCGGTCGAGTGATTGCTTTCAGCTGCCGTACACTACGGAGCGACAATCCGGCGAAATACGTCAATTCTCCGGAGACCGACATCTACACTAAGGGAAAGATTCTGTACGGAATATATTTCGCGAAATCCGAGATTTCCAGACTGGATGAATGTATTCTGGTGGAGGGAAATGTGGATATGGTGATGATGCACCAGCTGGGAATAACAAATGTGGTTGCATCCTGCGGTACATCCCTCACGACCGAGCAGATTCGGCTAATCCGTAAGTTTACAGAGAATATCACGATCATATATGACGGGGATTCAGCCGGCATACATGCTGCCTTGAGAGGAATCAACCTTGTTCTTGCCGAGGGCTTGAACGTCAGGATAGTGCTGCTTCCGGAGGGCGAGGATCCCGACTCATTCTGCCGCCAGCATAGCCTGGAAGAGGTCAGATCATTCATTTCATCAAATGCAAGGGATTTCATTTCCTTCAAGTCGGACCTTCTTGTCAAGGAAGCTGGGAACGATCCGATCCGTCGGGCGAACCTTATCAATGATATTGCCGACACCATTGCACAGGTCCCCGATGCGGTCAAGCGGTCTGTGTATGCCGATACTGCTGCGGAAAAATTCAAGGTGGAATCGAAGCATATATTTGAACGTATAACTTCGACCAGACGCCATCAGACAGAACATCAGTTTACCGAGCGCCGCCGTGAACCTGAAAAGCCGGCAACCCGGGAGTTGTCAATGGAGTCTCTGGAGCAGAACCATACTGTAGCACGTGCGGAAATGGATATCCTTTATTTCCTCCTTACCCACGGACGTGATATCCTTGATTTCCCATTCGATTCACCGTTTTATTCCGGGTCCGAGACTGAAAAGCCGAGTGTGGCTGAATTCATAAGGGCCTCACTTGATGCTGACGGGTCCAGCCTGATGAACGCTGCATTCAGGAAGACATATGAAGCATATTTCAAGTGTTATGATGCCGGGATGGTTCAGGATGAGATAATTCGTTCGCTTTTGAACGCAGAGGACCGCGAGCTGGCTTTTGTGACAGCCCAATTGTCTATGGAGCGCTACCAACTGACGGTCAAGAACTTTGAGGAAGCATTGACGACAACATCCTCCTGGTTGGTGGCTTATGTGCCAAAGGCCTTGCTCGCCTACGCGGAGAGGAAACTGGAGGACAGGATACTGACTTTGAACTTGTCGCTGAATGAGGCCGGCCCGGATCATGAAGTTGAAATCCTGTCGGAAATAATGAAACTGAAGAACGCCCAGCGGAGAATCAGGGTTAAACTTGGAAGAGAAAGAAACAAATAAGCTATATGGAAAAGAAAGATTACAAGAGAACATTGGTTACTTGTGCACTGCCTTATGCGAACGGACCGGTGCATATCGGCCACCTTGCCGGTGTGTATGTACCTGCTGATATTTATGTGCGTTACCTGCGTATGAGGGGAGAAGACGTCCTCTATGTATGCGGTTCTGATGAACACGGTGTGCCTATTACCATCAAAGCCCGCCAACTCGGATGCTCTCCGCAGGATATTGTGGACAAGTACCATAACATCATCGACAATTCATTCAAGGCCCTCGGCATCAATTTCGATGTCTATGGACGGACCTCATCGAAGACGCATTCAAAGAATGCATCCGACTTCTTCAAAAAGTTGTATGATGAAGGAAAGTTCATAACCAGGGAATCCGAACAATATTTTGATCCTCAGGCCAACACCTTCCTCGCAGACAGGTACATTGTGGGAACCTGCCCTAAATGCGGCGCGGAAGGCGCTTATGGCGACCAGTGCGAGAAATGTGGTTCCACCTTGAGCCCGGAAGAACTTATCAACCCGAAGTCCAAGCTGAGTGGTGCGGAGCCTATAAAGAAAAAGACCCGGCACTGGTATCTGCCTCTCCAGGACTATGAGCAGTGGCTCAGGGAATGGATACTTGAGGGCCATAAGGAATGGAGGCCTAATGTCTATGGTCAGGTGAAGAGCTGGCTGGACGGAGGTCTGCAGCCGCGTGCCGTAACCAGAGACCTTGACTGGGGCGTTCCTGTCCCTGTTGAGGGTGCTGAAGGGAAAGTCCTGTATGTTTGGTTTGATGCGCCTATCGGCTACATTTCAAACACCATCGACCTTCTGCCTGACAGTTGGGAGAAATGGTGGAAATCTGAGGATACGAAGCTAGTACACTTCATAGGAAAGGATAATATCGTGTTCCACTGCATTGTTTTTCCTGCTATGCTCAAAGCTCACGGCGGATATGTGCTTCCGGAAAATGTGCCTGCAAATGAGTTCCTGAATCTCGAAGGGGACAAGATATCCACATCCCGAGGATGGGCGGTATGGGCTCACGAATATGTTCAGGATTTCCCGGGGAAAGAAGACGCTCTCCGTTATGTTCTTACGGCCAACGCCCCTGAAACAAAGGACAATGATTTCAGCTGGAAGGATTTTCAGGCAAGGAACAATTCCGAGCTTGTGGCGATATTCGGTAATTTCGTGAACCGGGCGGTCGTACTGACCCATAAATATTTCGAGGGCAAGGTGCCTGCTGCCGGAAATCTTCAGGATGTGGACAGGGCTGCTCTTGCGGAGATTCCTGCCCTCAGGGATTCACTTGCTTCAAATATCGAGCATTACCATTTCCGCGAGGCTTTGAAGGATGCAATGTCAATAGCCCGTGTCGGAAATAAGTATATATCTGACACCGAACCTTGGAAAGTCGCAAAGGAAGATATGGAGAGGGTTGCCACGATATTGAATGTCTCACTTCAGATTTGTGCTGACCTTGCTATTGCATTCGAGCCTTTCACTCCGTTTGCTGCCGCACGTCTCCGCCAGATGCTGGATATCGAGCCGGGTTGGGAAGATTTCGGAAAGGAGGAGATCATTCCTGCTGGGCATACGCTCAAGCCGGCGGAACTTCTGTTCACTAAGGTTGAGGATGAACAGATTGATGTGCAGTTGGCGAAATTGGATGAAATCAGAAAGCGCAGGGAGGCTGAAGCCGCTGCTGAAGCTGCCAAGGCAGTCGTTCCCCAGAAAGCCGAATGCTCTTTCGACGATTTTGAAAAGATGGATATCCGTACAGCCACGGTTCTTGAGGCTGAAAGGGTCCCGAAGACCGATAAATTGCTCAAGCTTACCATTGATACCGGAATTGACAAGCGTACAATCGTATCGGGTATTGCAGAATACTATTCCCCTGAGGATATGGTGGGCAAGCAGATCTGTATCCTCGCCAACCTCGCGCCAAGAACTATTCGTGGCATAGAGTCGAAGGGGATGATTCTGATGGCAAAGCAGGGTGACGGCAAGATGCGCTTCATTACGCCGCAGGAGGCTTTAAGCAATGGAGCAACGATAGGCTAGATCTTACGTATCAGGGACAAACCGTCTCTGACAGGAATAATGACAACTTCCACGCGGGGGTCGCGGGCTACCATATCATTGAAAGCCAGCAGCCCCTGCGTCTGTTTGTCGCAGGATGGTTCGGCCCCATATACCTTGCCCCCGAGAAGTACGTCATCGACCAGAATCAGTCCGCCCTTTTTCAACATTCCGATGACAAGGTTGAAATACTCGCAGTATTCCCGCTTGTTGGCATCGATGTACACCAAGTCGAATTCCCGGCCTGTCATTGCTTTAAGCGTTTCTCTGGCATCACCGATATGGAGCTTTATCCTGTCGGACAGGCCTGCTCTGGACCACGCTTCCCTCGTCAGGTCTTCCAGCTCGTCATTTATCTCGAGAGTATCCACCTGGCCCTCTTTGCCAAGACCCATTGCAAGGCAGATGGCGCTGTAGCCTGTGAAGGTGCCGATTTCAAGGATGTTTTTCGCTCCGCACAGTTCTACAAGCATAGTAAGGAGCCTGCCTTGAACTGCGCCTGACAGCATCCTCGGATAATTCGTGTGGATGTTGGTTTGTTTCTCAAGCCATTCGAGAGCCTCGGTCTGAGGAGTTGAATGCTCTCTGATGTATTTATTTACCGGTTCTTCCATAACTACAGATAAACGAGTTTTGACAGGTTTTCAGGGGCCAGGATGCGTTTTGCAACCTGCTGGAGCTCATCGGCGGTGACGGACTCGATTTTCGCGCGGTCTTCCTCGTCAGTGCTGATGGTCCCGAATGCCAGAAGGCTTTTGCCCATTGCCAGACATTGGGATTCACCGTTGGCAGAGCCTATCGCGAGCTGCCCTATCAATTGCTTCTTTGCGGCCTTAAGCCTTCCGGAGGTGAATCCGGTTTCCTGTATGCGTGTAAGTTCGTGCTGTATAATGGACAGGCACTTGTCCAGATTGCTTTTGTCACAGCCGAGATTTATTGCGAAAATGCCGTATTCCTTGTATTGTGTATAAGAGCTCTCGACTCCGTACACAAGCCCCCTTTTCTCCCTCAGTTCCCTGTTCAGTATTGAATTTGAGCCCGGTCCGGCAAGGATATTTGCCAGCAGCACGGCGGCAATCCTTTCCCTTTCCTCGTAAAGGGAAGGTGCAAGTCCGCCTATGACGGCATTCACTTCGTGGTTCCTCTTGTCAATTGTCTTGTCAAAATGAACGCGTTCTACAGGAGTGCATTCTGTATCCCGCCTTATCTCCGGATTCATTTGAAGCGGACATTTGACCAGTTTGAGAGCTTTCTGCTCATCGATGTCGGCCACGATTGTAAGGGCCATCCTGTCCGGTGTGAAATTCTTTTTGACGAATTCCAGAAGTTCTTTGCTACTGATTTTCCTAACAGAAGACGGCGTGCCGAGAATCGGCCTTCCCAACGGATGTCCGGCAAAAAGCATCTCCTCGAATCTGTCATAGACATCATCTGCCGGACTGTCCTTGTAGGAAGCTATTTCGTCAAGCACAACACCTTTTTCAATTTCAATCTCCTTTTCGGGGAATGTGGCTTCTGTTGCCAGTTCCATCAGCAGGCTGACGGCCTTGGACAGATCCTCTTTCAGTACCGTTGCGTGGATGACAATTTCTTCTTTTGTGGTGAAGGCATTAAGTTCACCGCCGAGACGGTCCAGATAACTGTTGATGGTGGCGGCACTTTTGTGCCCGGTTCCTTTGAAAATGGTGTGCTCCGTGAAATGGGCTATTCCGCTGCTGAACCCTTCTTCATCACGGGTGCCGCATTTGATGCTTAGAGCACAGTATGCCACAGCGGAGCAGTTCCTCCGGATTCCGTACAACATCCCCTCATCAGTCTTCCCAACAATCATTTCTTAAGCGTGCTGATAAATTTAATGTCGGCCTTGAGAAAACCGGCTCCGTTATTTTTTAAGTTATGTTTTGCGAAGAAATACAGTTCGTGTGTGTCGGAGGAAATCAGCATCTTGTAGCAAACGGAGCCGTTGTCCGGATTGACAGGGGAAACCGTGTAACCCACAAGTGTTCCGGGCTCTCCGCTCTCGAAGATGGCATCCACCTCATCCTGTTCCAGGTAATTGATCTTGTTACCCTGTGTCTCACTTGTTGCGAGATCGCTTTCTGCTATGTAAATTTCCCTTCTCCAGTTAGGACGCTGTTTGCCGATATAACTTGCAAGACCTCCATATCCAATCAGGTCGCGGGTCATTGCTTCAAGGGTATAGTTCTGGATGATGTCGATGATGGCGGGAAGAAATACGAATTCACGGCCCGTGGACTCTTCAGCCGGTCCGTAAGGAATGCTTATCACCTCAATAGCTTCCTTTGCAGGGTCGGCATCCTCCTCTTTCCCTCCCTTTTCGAAGCAGAGCATTGCAATGCCCGGCTCAGCTTCTTTTTTCCTCTGGTTGACGACAGGGACAAGGAAATAGAAATCGGAACTTTTCCTGAGAGATTCATACTCCTCGGCGGTGCAGAACTCGAAAGGGGAAATCCTCCATCTCCTGGATATTTCTGTCATATAATTCACATCGAACATCTCGTTTCCGCTGAGAACAACCTTTGTGGTCTTGGCGGTGACGTCGCTGATGCGGTGTTTCTTTGTCAGAATCTTGGCCTGGGCACCTGCTGCAACGGAAAACAGGCATAGGCAGATGACAATTGTCAAAAGTGATTTGCAGTTAGTCTTCATATCGCAAAGTTATAAAATAAAGCGTATATTTGTAAGCTATGTCAGACTACATTGTATCAGCCCGAAAATACAGACCGGATTCTTTTGAAACCCTGGTCGGTCAGGATAATATTGCAAGGACGCTCAAGAACTCCATTCTCAGGGGACAGCTCGCCCACGCATATCTTTTCTGCGGACCAAGGGGCGTGGGTAAGACAAGTACCGCGCGTATTTTCGCAAAGACAATCAACTGTTCCAATCCTACTGCGGAAATGGAGCCTTGTGGCGAATGTGAATCTTGCAAATCCTTTGCCGAAGGACGTTCGTATTGTATCCACGAACTTGATGCCGCATCCAACAACGGTGTAGAGGATATCAAGACACTGATGGATCAGGTCCAGATTCCTCCTCAGGTGGGCAGATACAGTGTTTACATCATAGATGAGGTCCATATGCTATCCCAGGCGGCATTCAATGCCTTCCTCAAGACTCTTGAGGAACCACCGGCACACGCTATCTTCATATTGGCCACTACTGAGAAGCATAAGATTCTCCCTACCATTCTGAGCCGCTGCCAGACTTATGATTTCAACCGCATATCCGTAATGGATATCGTAGGTTCGCTGAGAACAATCGCGCAGAAGGAGGAAATTACGATTGATGATGAATCACTCCACATCATAGCTCAGAAGGCTGACGGAGCAATGAGGGATGCCCTGACTATCTTCGATCAGACAGTGGCGTTCTGTGGTACGTCCGTGAATTATTCTGACGTTGTCAAAAATCTGAACGTACTTGATTATGAGTACAGTTTCAAACTTCTTGACTCATTCCTCGCCGGAGATTATGCTTCCGCCCTGTTGGAATTTGACGAAATCCTTGCCAAAGGGTTCAATTCACTCCATTTTATATCCGCATTGAGTTCCCACCTCAGAGATCTCCTTGTGAGCAGGACCGCCGGCCTGGATTCATTGCTGGACCTTCCGGAATCATTGAAGGAAAGATACAGGGAACAGGCGCAGAGGTGTTCTCTCAAGTTCCTTTATGATGCACTTGAGATTACCACGCAGTGTGAGACCGGATTCAAAGCGAGCGCCAACCAGCGCCTGCACATTGAGTTTGCCCTGATGAAACTTGCCTTCCTCTGCAAGGCGCCAGCTGCAGATGTGCAGCCACAGTCCCAGCCTATACCGCAACCCCAGCCGGCAGAACCTGTAAAACCTGCCCCGGCGCCAGTCAAACCTGTCGCAGAACCGGTCAAAACGGAAGAAGCATCCCCTGAACTTGTCAGACATGCCGCGGAACCTGCGGCTGTTGCTCCTGCGGCAAAAAAAGCCGTCAAGGGTGCCGCTGGTCTTTCTCTTGCTTCTTTGATGGATGAAGCAGAAGAAAGTGAAACCGTCGAAGAAACTGTTGCAGAAACTGTTGCAGAAACAGCAATACCTGAGGATAAGGTTCTCGAAGGATGTTGGAAGACTCTTGCCGAATCGTACTCCAGCCAGCCCCGTTTGGCAAACGCTTTGCTGAAAGCCCCATTGGCCATATCGGAGGTCGATGGCGCGAAGACTCTGACATTCAGTGTTATGAACGAGGGTCAGCAGAAATGGATAAAGGAAAAGATTCTACGCCAGATGGAAGGGGCATTCCAGAAGGCTTGCGGCTCGTCCAAAGTCAGGCTTGATGTTGACATTATTCCTGTCGTCGAAGAGGTAAGCAAGATATATCTTCCCGAGGAAAAAGCAAAAGTCCTGATGGAGGAGAATCCCGAGGTGAAAAATTTAGTAATTGATTTGGATCTTGATATTTAGTTTGATATGAAACTTCATTGCGAAAATCTGGTTAAAAAATATGGTGTCCGTACCGTCGTGAAGGGTGTGTCTATGGAGGTAAGCCAAGGCGAAATTGTCGGATTCCTCGGGCCGAACGGAGCCGGAAAGACCACGAGTTTCTATATGATTACTGGCCAGATTGTGCCAAATGGCGGCCGGATTTTTCTGGATGATATGGACATTACCGAACTCCCTATGTATAAGAGGGCGCAGCTCGGTATCGGGTATCTTCCGCAGGAGGCTTCCGTCTTCAGGAAAATGTCAGTCGAGGACAACATCGTTTCGGTTATGGAAATGGCCGGAATGTCAAAACCGGCAAGGCATGAGAAACTGGAGCAGCTTATCGATG
Organism: Bacteroidales bacterium; assembly: GCA_024401925.1. Taxonomy (GTDB): domain Bacteria; phylum Bacteroidota; class Bacteroidia; order Bacteroidales; family UBA932; genus Cryptobacteroides. Next base: position 19,838 of record JAKSKD010000020.1, read on the forward strand.
AATTCAATCTTTCCAAAGTCAGGAAAAGTCTCGGAATCCAACTTTCCGGAGGCGAGAGAAGACGATGCGAGATTGCACGTGCTCTTGCCATAGACCCTAAATTCATCCTCCTGGATGAACCGTTTGCCGGAGTTGACCCTATCGCTGTTGAGGATATCCAGTACATTATTGCAAAGTTGAAGTACAAGAATATCGGCGTCATCATCACGGACCATAATGTGGGTGAGACTCTTGCAATTACAGACCGTGCATACCTTCTGTATGAAGGCAGTATCCTGCAGCACGGCACCCCTAGGGCCCTCGCAGAGGACGAGGATGTCCGCACCAAGTATCTCGGATCAGGATTTGTTCTCAAGCGTTCCGTTTCCGTTGAGCGCGCAAAAAGAGATTTCGGAGAAATTACAGATTAACGAAATTCTTTACGTTTTCAGCTGATATTTCAGTATCGCCAAGAATCAGCAGTCTTTCAACGACGTTGCTCAGTTCCCTTATGTTCCCGGGCCAGGTTTTTGCCTGTAGAAGCTTGATGGCTTCTGGAGTGAATTCCTTCCGTGTCATTCCGCCTGCTGTGCAATGGTGGTCCACAAAGTGCCTAATAAGTTCAGGGATGTCATCCTTGCGTTCGTCCAATGATGGTACCTTGAAAACGATGGCGCTTAGACGGTAATAAAGGTCTTCCCTGAAATTGCCCTTTTCGATTTCGCTCTTGAGGTCCTTGTTGGTCGCTGCAATGACCCTGACATCCACCTCGATATCCTTGTCGCTTCCGACCCTGGACAGCTTTTTTTCCTGGAGAACGCGCAGGACCTTCGCTTGGGCGGCAAGGCTCATATCCCCAATCTCGTCCATAAAGAGAGTGCCTCCGTCAGCCTGCTCGAATTTTCCCTTGTGCTGTTTGATTGCGGAGGTGAAAGACCCCTTCTCGTGTCCGAAAAGCTCACTTTCTATCAGTTCCGAAGGAATGGCGGCGCAGTTCACCTCGATGAAAGGCATTGCGCTCCTGTTGCTCTGCTGGTAGAGATTGCGTGCAACAAGCTCCTTCCCGGAACCGTTGGGACCGACAATGAGTACTCTGGCGTCTGTAGGAGCCACTTTTTGTATCATATCACGGATTTGTTCCATAGGTTCGGAAGTGCCTATCATATCTGCTCCATAGACTTTTTTCTTGAGGAGTTTGTTCTCCTTCATTAGGCTGACCCTCTCGGTCGCGTTCTTCAAGGTGATAAGTATGCGGTTCAGGTCAAGAGGCTTCGGAATGAAATCGTAGGCCCCTTTCTTCATACATTCCACGGCGGTATTGATGTCTCCGTGACCGGAAATCATAATGATTGCCGCATCCACACCTTCTCCAATGAGCTTGTCCAGCACTTCTATGCCGTCCATATCGGGCATCTTGATGTCGCAGAAAATGGCATTGTATTTTTCTTTCTCCACGAGTTCAAGACCTGCAGTTCCGTTTTCTGCGGTGTCCACTTCGTGTCCTTCATCACCTAGAATCTCTTTCAGAGAATTTCTGATGGCTCTTTCATCGTCAATTATTAGAATCTTCATACTTTGTCACTTTCTGCAAATATAGTGCTTACGCGAAATAATATCAGTCTCTATTCAAGGAAAAATTATATCTTTGTGGAAATGACGGTTCCTGACATCATAATTGCCATTGACGGTTATTCCTCTACCGGGAAAAGTACTCTTGCAAAACTGATTGCCACTGAGTTCTCTTTCCTGTATCTGGATTCCGGGGCCTTGTACCGCGGCGTGACTCTGTATGCCCAGGAAAAGGGGCTCATCTCCCCGGACAATGTTATTGATGAGGAGAGACTCCGTGCTTCTTTGGATGCTCTTGACCTGCATTTCGAATATACTCCGTTCGGCAGCCAGACCTATATCGGGGAAAGGTGTGTGGAAAGGGAGATACGTTCACTTCAGGTGTCTTCCCAGGTCAGTCCTGTATCCGCGCTTGCATTTGTGCGTAATTTCGTGGATGAGAAACTGCACGAGTTTGGCAGGGCAAAGAGAGTGGTGATGGACGGCAGGGATATCGGAACCACGGTTTTCCCTCAGGCGGAAATAAAGCTTTTCCTAACTGCCCGTCCTGAGATCAGGGCACAGCGCCGCTATGACGAGATGGTGATGAAGGGAGATTCACCTGTGCTGGAAGACATAATCAGAAATCTTGAGGAACGCGATTATATAGACTCCCATAGGGAGGCCTCACCGCTGAGCAGGGCCGCTGACGCGTTTGTACTCGATAATTCCAATATGACCCTGGAAAATGAGGTGGCTTGGGTGAGAGGTCTTATCCAAGGGAAGTTCGGTATTTTGGAATAATGGCTCTCACTGTCGAAATAGACAAGGATTCCGGTTTCTGCGGAGGTGTTATCAGGGCTATCACAAGCGCTGAAGAGTATTTGGACAGTCCCGGCCACAACAAATTGTTTTCTCTGGGCCCAATTGTCCATAATGAGAGGGAACTCGCCCGTCTTGAGGCTAAGGGCTTGGTCTGCATAGACTCGGATGACTTGAAGGAAATGCGCACCGTGACAGAAGGGGAGACATTATTCATCAGAGCTCACGGCGAGCCTCCTGAGACTTATGAAATTGCACATAATCTTGGCTTCAAGGTCAAGGATTGCACCTGTCCTGTGGTGCTCAAACTCCAACAAAGCATCTTGGAAGCATATGGAAGGGTAAAACCGGAGGGTGGAAAAATCATCATATACGGAAAGATAGGCCATGCTGAAGTTCTTGGACTTGTGGGCCAGGTGCAAGGTGATGCCATTGTCGTAGAGAACCTGCACATGCTTGAAAGGGAAATGGAACTCGGGCATATCGATTTCAACGCACCCGTGGAAATATTCTCGCAGACCACAAAAAATCCTGACGAATATGATGAGATATGCAGCGTGCTCAAGTCTAATGGCGATAATGTAACAGTTCATGACACAATCTGCAAGCAGGTAAAGACCAGACACTCCCGTCTCGCTGATTTTGCGGCAGGGCACGATATCATCATATTTGTGGCGGGGAAGTTGAGCTCGAACGGAAGAGTGCTCTGTGATATCTGCAAATCGGTCAATATCCGCACTTATAAAGTGGATTCCCCGACAGAAATCAATGCAGACTGGTTCCTGCCCGATGACAGGGTTGGGGTCTGCGGAGCCACTTCTACTCCGAAATGGCTGCTGGAAGATGTGGCATCGGAGATAGAAAATTTTGCAAGATAGGTGACAATTGACTAAATTTGTGCGTAAAAATTAAATAGTTATGGCAACAACAGCTGATTTTAAAAACGGTCTTTATCTTAAATTCAATGACAAACCTTGTATGATTGTCTGGTTCCAGCATGTAAAACCTGGAAAGGGTCCTGCTTTCGTGAAAACCAAACTCCGTAATCTCGAAAACGGTCGTATCCTTGAGAACACATTTACTGCCGGTGCAAAGATTGAAACCATCGAGGTGGAAAGACGCCCTTATCAGTTCCTTTACGCTGAGGAAGACGGTTTCAACTTCATGCATGAGGAAACGTATGAGCAGATCAAGTTGCCTACGGATGTTGTTGATAATGCAGACCTTATGAAAGAAGGCCAGCATGTTGAGATGATGTTCGTGACCGGTGAGGAGGAAAGATGCCTTACCTGTGAACTTCCTACATATGTTGAACTTGAGGTTACCTATGCAGAACCTGCAGTAAAAGGCAATACAGCATCAACTTCAGCTCTCAAGGAAGTCACTCTTGAAACTGGCGCCAAGATAATGGTTCCTCTCTTTATCGAGCAGGGAGAAAAGATTTCAGTCAATACAAGCGACAGATCATACGGACAGAGAGTTTAAATCTCCCTGTCTATTTTCAGCTGCTGGATCTTGTAGCTGTCTGAGTCGTAATTGACGAAAATAGTAATGACAAAACGCTCTCCACCCGCAATCAGGGTGCCGAGAGCGTATTTCATGTTATCCTTGCCTGCCGTATGCGTTATTTCGAATGAACGTGGGGTATGGTCGACGAAGAATGATTTCAGAATCTGCTTCGCCTGGTTCTTGCTGGCATTGCTGGACCGGCTCAGGACTGTGATTTCAAGATTGTCGGCAAACCAGGCGGAAAGATTCTCCGCATTGCCCTGTGAGATGTATTTTGAAATGGGGACAAATACATCATAACTTTGGTTCTGTGCACCTGCGTTGAGGCAGAGCAGTAGGGTTGGGATGAGTAAAACGGTCTTGACAATCTGTTTCATATGCGGCGCAATTCTTTGCAAATACCGAGCCATCTGTATATCTTTGCTACATGAAGATTACGCTTCTTACAGTCGGAAAAACTGATGTCAGGTGGGTGAAAGAGGGTCTTGACCTTTATGTGTCCAGACTGTCCCACTATATCCCGTTCACACTGACGGAAATTCCTGAACTGAAGAATGTATCATCTTTGAGCAAAGAACAAATCAAAGATAAGGAAGGAGAATCAATTCTCAAAACTTTGAAACCGACGGATGAGGTGATACTTCTTGATGAGAGGGGGAAAGAATTGCGCTCGATGGAGTTTGCAGGTATGATTGGAGACAGGCTTAACAGGGGTGGCAGGGATATGGTGTTTATAGTAGGAGGCGCCTATGGATTCAATGATGCAGTCTATCGCAGGGCAGATTCTATGCTGTCTCTTTCCAAGATGACTTTTTCTCATCAGATGGTTAGAACGATTTTTGCAGAGCAGTTGTACCGCGCGTTTACTATCATAAAGGGTGAACCATACCATCACGAGTAGAAAATTGAAAAACGGTCGCAGAATAAGAAGCATTTTTACCTGGGTCCTGATTGGGTTCAGTGTTGTGTTGCTCGTCTGTGCTTTGACTGTAACACGGTATCCCGGAGATACAGAAAGTGCCGCCGGACGTCTTGAAAGGGTAGTTTCGTCAAGGATGGATATCCTCGACTCCAATATGCAAAAGGCGCTGGAAGGTGAACGCTCCGAGTGGATGTCCCTGCCGGGCCTGCCTGAGGATATGGTGGTGTACAGATATCAGTCAGACTCCCTCCAGTCCTGGTCGAACCAGTTCCCGATAATTAATGATGATATCTCCACGAAGGTGGTGTTCCAGGTCCTGTCAAATCCTCGTGCGGAACTTTATTCTCCATTGTCCCGGATAGGCCCGGAAGTTAAATTCCTGAATCTGGGCTCCAAATATTATCTGGCCTATTCCAAGCAGGAAAATGACTGCCTTGTTATAGGCGGACTGGAGATTATGGATATGGCCGGTGACAAGACGCTGAACGGGGTCAATCCAATGTTGCGTCTTGGAAATAAATTCTCCGTCGGCCCTCTGTCCGTCAGTGGAGGAACGACTGTTACGCTTGGTGGCGTGCCTCAATTCAAGGTGCTCTCCGATACACTTGAAAGAGCCTCTGATACAAATGCGTTCCTGGTCTGGATGTCTCTTCTGCTGTTTCTTTCGGGCCTGTTGCTGTTCCTTATCAACGATAAGACAGCGAAACGCTTCAGTATGGTCCTGCCTTTGATAATTGCATCATTGGTTTCCATTTTTATATGGGGAATGAGGGTCCAGTCGGATGTCAGACTGTTTTCTCCGATCCTGTATGCCGACGGCCCGTTCCTTTACTCTCTTGGAGCCCTCTTGATTCTGAATCTGGCAATGACTCTGATTATCCTCTGCGTGTATATTGTCCGTAAGGATTTCTACAGAAGATTGCGTGAGAGCACCAGAAAATATTCGTTCCTCCTGTATTTTATCCTAATCCTTACATTCATCGTAGGGACCTTGTTCTACACACAGTTTGCGTTCCGAAGCATCATCAGCAATTCCAACATTACTCTTGAGCTCTACAAACTGAATGAGTTGAGCCTATACACCTGCAACGTCTATATATCGTTCATCTTTCTGCTGATGACGATTCCGATGCTTCTGCAACTTCTAAGGCCGTTCTGCAGGGAATATTTCAATATCCGCTTTGATGTACTTTCCAATAAAAGCCGTTTTATTTTCTCTACGCTGATTGCGATATACCTTGTGACACTTGCATCCGTATTCGGTTTCAAGAAGGAGCAGGCGAGAATAAAGGTGTGGGCGAATATGCTGTCCATCGAAAGGGATGTCACACTTGAACTTGCATTGAAATCCTCAGAAAACAGTATTGCGAATGATGTGTTCATAGGCTCGCTCTCCTTGCTGAGGAACAGCAGCTCCACTATCCTGAACCGTATCGTTGAAAATGACCTGTACGCAGTTTCTCAGAATAATTCCGTGTCGGTGTTCGTACTGAATGAGTACAACCAGACCCCGCAGGCTGTCAAGTACTTCAATGAAAGAGTCACTTCCGGAATCCCTATTTCTGAGGGTTCCAGATTTTCGTATTACGTGAGTAACAACGGAAGGATACGCTATACCGGCGCATTCGTTTATTTCAATAATCAGTATGGAGTCACCCATCTTCTCGTAGAGGTGGAGCCGAAAGCCGGGAAAGACCTCAAGGGCAGTATAATTCCTCCTTTATATTCATATGCAAAGTATAATTCCCGGGCGCTATCCTTCTTCAGGGGCTATTATCCATATCCTACCAAAATGGATGACAAGCTTTCCAACCAGATTTATGAAGACAAGCAGGCCAGGATATCGCTGAACGGATATGTACATTTCGTTGCCCTGACATCAGAGAATGAGGCAGTGCTGATATCGAGACCGGTAATCCCGGCATTCTATTATCTCCTTGCCGGAATCTTCCTGTCTCTGCTGTCTTATTGCGCGCTGTCGCTGATGACACTGAAAAGAAGGAGGAACAATGCATTTGAGAAGAACTACTATAAGGCAAGGGTTTCGTATGTCCTGATATCTTCCCTTATCGGTACGCTGGTCACAATGGCGACTGTAAGTATTGTGTTCGTGTACAGAAGGTATGACGCCAACAATACGGCTATGATGTCCGACAAGGTCACTGCGCTTCAGGCTATGGTGGAGAACTATTGCCGCGACGTGAATTCTTCCCAGGATATCGCCACGCAGGAGAGTTCCTCGATGCTCCGGGCTATCAGCGACCTGACCACCTCGGAAATAGTTCTGTACTCAACGGACGGTAAGCTCCTGCTGGCATCGGATCCGGATTCGTTCGGGACCTGGCTGAGGGGGAGCCGCGTGAATGAGGACGCTTTCAATAACATCATTTTCAAGAATCGCAGGTATTATATCCAAAGGATGCCTCTCGGGCAGATTAAAAGCTCATATATCCTGTATGCACCTGTCTTCAATGAGGAATCCGTGATGGTAGCCATTATGTGCTCCCCATATTCGGAAGATTCATTCGATTTCGAAAATGAGGCGGTGCTCCACTTGGTGTCTATCATTACTGTCTTTGCGCTGCTGCTGATTCTTGCCCGTTTTATGATTCTGACCATTGTGGAAAGGATGTTCAAGCCTTTGAGCGAGATGGGAAAGAAGATGAGCGCAGCGAATGTCGAGGACCTGGAGTATATTGAATATGACAGGGATGATGAGATTGCGTCACTTGTGAAAGTGTATAACGGAATGGTGACTGACTTGTCCGAAAGCTCCAAGAAACTGGCGCAGGCGGAACGGGACAAAGCCTGGTCGGCTATGGCGCGTCAGGTTGCTCACGAAATAAAGAATCCGCTGACACCTATGAAGCTCCAGATTCAGAGGATAATCAGGCTGAAAGCAAAAGACGACCCTCAGTGGCAGACCAAATTCGACGAGGCTACAAAGATTATCCTCGACCATATCGATATCCTTACAGATACCGCCAATGAGTTCTCGACATTTGCAAAACTGTACTCTGAGGACCCTGTAGCCATCAATCTGGATGAGGTGCTGATGGAAGAGATAGCGATGTTCGACAACAAGGACAATATAGAATTCTCTTATGCCGGGCTCGAGAATGCCGTCATCTACGGGCCTAAGCCTCAGCTGACCCGTGTGTTCGTCAACCTGATCAACAACGCTATCCAGGCACTTGAAGACCGTCAGGACGGACGGATATTCATTGCGTTGAGGAAATCGACCAAGGAAGGATATTACGATATCGTCTTTGAGGACAACGGCCCCGGCGTTCCGGCAGAGAACCAGGGCAAATTGTTCACTCCGAACTTTACTACCAAGTCTTCCGGAACCGGTCTCGGCCTTGCCATAAGCCGCAGCATCCTTGAGAGATGCGGCGCTGAGATCAATTACTCGAAGTCCTTCACGCTCGGCGGAGCGTGCTTCACAATCACGATTCCGAAATAGCGGAATTTATTTCTGACGGATATAAATCTGTACCGGGCATCCGCTCAACGGGAAATGCTCGCGCAGCTGGTTTTCAAGGAAACGTTTGTAAGGATCCCTGACATACTGAGGCAGATTGCAGAAGAATGCAAATGCCGGGAATTTCGTAGGCAGCTGGGTGATGTATTTGATTTTTACGTACTTGCCCTTCCAAGCCGGAGGTGGCGTTTCCTCGATTATCGGAAGCAGAGCCTCGTTCAGACGTGCTGTGGCCACCTTGCGGTTGTAGTTTTCGGTGACGATGGCGATTGCCTCCAGAACATCCATAATGCGCTGCATTTTGACAACGGAAGTGAAAATGATAGGGACGTCATCGAATGGGGCGATTCGTGCCCTGAGTCCTCTTTCGTAGTCGCGGAGGGTGTTGTTGTCCTTGATGAAAAGATCCCATTTGTTTACTACCAGCACGCATCCCTTACGGTTTTTCTGAATCATGTTGAAGATATTCATATCCTGCGCTTCCATGCCGGATGTCGCGTCAATCATAAGGACGCAGATGTCGGCATTTTCTATTGCTCTGATGGAGCGCATTACGGAATAGAATTCCAGATCCTCGTGGACGCGGTTCTTCTTCCTCATCCCGGCCGTATCGACCAGCATGAACTCGTGCCCGAACTTGTTGTAATATGTGGAGATGCTGTCTCTCGTGGTGCCTGCGACAGGGGTGACTATGTTCCTTTCCTCTCCGAGCAGGGCGTTGGTGAGTGATGATTTGCCTACATTCGGTTTTCCGACAATGGCAACGTGCGGAAGGTCAGGCCTGTCCTGGGGTTCGACACCGCTGTCCTCCGGTAGGACTCTGACTATTTCGTCCAGGAGGTCACCCGTTCCGCTTCCGTTGGCTGCGGATATGCTCCATATCTCTCCGAGACCGAGTGAATAGAACTGGTAGGTATCGAATATCTTTTCGCCGGAGTCCACTTTGTTGACGCAGAGTACGACAGGCTTCTTCGATCGTCTGAGCACATCGGCAATCTCCGAGTCATAATCGGTGATGCCTGTGGCGGCTTCAACCATGAACAGGACGACATCCGATTCCTCTATCGCAATTTCCACCTGACGCCTGATGGCGTTTTCGAACACATCCTCGGAATTTGTCGTATATCCTCCGGTGTCCACAACGGAGAATTCTCTGCCGCACCATTCGCACTTTCCGTAATGGCGGTCACGGGTGACGCCGGAAATGTCATCCACGATGGCTTTCCGCATACCCACAAGACGGTTGAACAAAGTTGACTTACCTACATTCGGTCTCCCGACAATCGCTACAAGACTCATTACAGTTGATGTTTATATGTTTCTTTCCCTTCCGGGCCGCTCTCATTTCAGCTTCTTCCTGATGAAGGCACTTTATGCCTTTTTTCTTCATCTCCTCATTGGATCCGACCTCATATTCGGGGAATTTCCCGTCCTTACGGAATATCACATTGAAGCACATCCCGAAAACACACAGTCCGACCAGGACCAGGCAGAGGAGGAAAATCTTCATTAGAAAATGAACTCAGTGCTGATAGGTTCGTAATAGTATACTTTCCTTATGATGCTGGCAAACACGCTTGCCATTGATATTACAGTGATTTTGCTTGCATCCATTCCCGGAGCCGGTCTCAGAGGAATCGTATCGGTGATGAATACTTCTGCCAGCTGGGATTTGGAAATGTTTTCAAGCGCTTTCCCTGAAAGGATTCCGTGTGTGGCGCAAGCCCTCACGCTTTTCGCTCCCTTGCTCATAAGTACGTCCGCAGCCTTGCAAAGGGTCCCGGCGGTGTCGATCATGTCGTCCACGATGATGATGTTCCTGTCCTTGACCTCACCGATTGCGGTGATTGAGGATACGACATTTGCCTTCTCCCTCGTCTTGTGGCAGATTACTACAGGGGTGCCGAGATCCCTTGCGTATGCGTTGGCTCTCTTTGCGCCTCCCATGTCCGGAGCTGCTATCGACAGGTCAGGAATGTTGAGGGATTTGATATACGGGATGAATACTTTGCTTGCGTAAACATGGTCCACAGGGATGTCAAAGAAGCCCTGGATCTGGTCTGCATGCAGGTCGCAGGTCATTACGCGGTCTGCTCCCGCAGCCCTGAGCAGGTTGGCTGCCAGTTTGGCTCCGATTGATACCCTCGGACGGTCTTTCCTGTCCTGGCGTGCCCACCCGAAATAAGGAATTACGGCAATGACCTTGTCTGCAGACGCTCTTTTAGCAGCATCGATGAGAAGCAGCAGTTCCATGAGGTTGTCTGCAGGCGGGAATGTGGACTGTATGATGAATACGGTTGCTCCGCGGACACTTTCGGTCAGTGCCGGCTGGAATTCTCCATCACTGAAATGGGATATTTCAGAAAGTCCAAGGTGGTATGCCTCCTCATCCGCCTTCTTGGTTTTATTCATCTCTTCGATGACCTTCTCGGCGAAATGGCGGGAAGCGCTGCAGCTGAACAGTTCTATTCTGTGCTCCTTGTTCATAATTACAATGTTGCTAAAATGTTTTCTATGTAGTTTAATATTTCTTCTTTACCTGTGCCCTTCTGTGCGGAACTGACGAAAATCGGAGGAAGTTCCTCCCAGCTCTCGAGCAGAATCTGCTTGTCCTTTTCGACTTGTGCGGCAACGACATTCGGGCCCTGTTTGTCGGCTTTCGTCATTATCAGAGCAAACGGGATTCCGTTTTCGCCGAGGTCCGAGATGAAATCCAGATCGATTTTTCCTATGTCGTGGCGTGAATCTATGAGGACGAACAGCATCACCATCTCCTCGGAGTTGAAGATGTAGTCCCTGATGACAGCGGCAAGTTCTTCCCTGCCTTTCTGGTTCATCTTTGCGTATCCGTAGCCCGGAAGGTCCACGAGATACCAGCGGTCATTGATGATGAAGTGATTGACCACCTTGGTCTTTCCCGGGGTCGAGGAAGTCATCGCCAGCTTGCTGTTGCCGCAAAGCATATTGATGAGGGAGGATTTACCGACGTTGGAACGCCCGATGAAAGCGAATTCCGGCAAGCGCTGCTTTGGCTTTTGCTGGACTCTGGTGCTGCTGCTTACGAAGCGTGCATCGCTGATTTTCATTTCACCTCCTGGTTTTGGAAGTGCAAATATAGGAAGAATCTGCGTTTCTTAATAGAGAAAAGTAAAAATTCAGGTGACCTCTGGTCACGGATACAAAATAAGAATATTTAGTTTTTTTCTTATATTAGCAGTCGCTTAGCTAGCCCAGCGGTCGGATTTTCCGGAGATTTCCATTTCTGGGAACTGGTTGCAGGGTTGGGTGGGCAA
>JAKSKD010000021.1 GCA_024401925.1 Bacteroidales bacterium
TTCTTTTTTTTATACGAAGTTCGTACATACGCGAATCATTCGCGTTTGTACAACTAAACCGTAGATTTGATGTTGTAGGAGTTGCGGTTGGATGAGGACCTGGAAATCATTTCCCCTATGAATCCTGCAAGGAAAAGCATTACTCCCAGAATAACTGCCAGCAGGGCCAGGTAGAAGAGAGGCTGGTCTGTAACAGCCCTGTAATGAAGCCCTGAATTCTGTCGCACAAGCTTCGCTATGATAATCCAAAGCGTCATCACGAAGCCTATGAAGAACATAAGTATTCCGCTGTAGCCGAAGAAATGCATAGGCTTCTTCCCGAAAGTGCTTAGGAACCAAAGCGACAGAAGGTCGAGGAACCCGTTGAAGAATCTTTCAATTCCGAACTTGCTCTTGCCGAACTTGCGTTTCTGGTGTGCGACTGGCTTCTCTGTAATCCTGTTGAATCCTGCGTTCTTGGCCAGGTATGGGATGTAGCGGTGCATTTCTCCATACACCTCGATATTCTTGACTACTTCTTTCCGGTATGCCTTCAGGCCGCAGTTCATATCGTGAAGCTTGATTCCGGTAATCTTGCGGGCTGTGGCGTTATAAAGTTTGGAAGGCAGGTTCTTTGTCAGTTTGTTGTCTTTCCGGATTTTTTTCCATCCCGAAACAACGTCCCACTCTTCTTCCTTTACCATCCTGTACATTTCAGGAATTTCGTCAGGGGAATCCTGAAGATCGGCATCCATAGTGAACACAACATCTCCTTCAGCTTTTGCGAAACCGCAGAACAGGGCGGCTGATTTGCCGTAGTTGCGTCTGAACTGTATGCCGTGGATATTCGAATAGCCGGCTGAAAGGCTCTCTATTGTCTTCCAACTCCCGTCAGTGCTTCCGTCATCCACGATGATGACTTCATATGAATAACTGTTGGCTTTGACAACTCTCTCTATCCAGGAAATCAGCTCCGGAAGAGATTCTTTCTCGTTGAATGAGGGGATGATAATAGAAAGGTCCATATTATTGTTCATCTACGTCCGGCTCGTCGAATATGCTTCTGCGTGCCGGAATTTTGTTGGAAAGTATGCCGCTCAATAACGTACCGTACAGCGAGCAATAAATAAATACTGTAAAGAAACTGATCACAGGTAAGTCCGCCATAGCGTTTTCTATCTCGTCAATCTGGGAGCCGGTCATGAATGATGAATATGATTCGCGTATCATATCCATTGATTCCTGGACAACGTCAGGGTTGATGTAGAGATAGTAAACCAGGGTATATGCGGCGACGATGAAGGCTGAAAGCACAGCGATAGCCTCGCCGTAGTGCCGTGTGTCCTTGTTGATGGCTTCCGGATGTGCCTTGACGAAGTTCTTCAAGAACATCCTCATCAGCAAAATGCAGGCGACGAATTTTACTGCCCAGAGGGCAAACTCGACAAGACCCTTCAGAACGGCCGCTTCGGTAGCTCCGGAGAGCCACTGGGCCAGACCTTGCAGTGCTACGGTAACGATTCCGAGGATCAGCCCCGTGCGCGCGGCATCATTCCATATGGTTTTAGCTGAAATACCTTCACTCATGATAGTACAAAGATATAAAAAAAACAGTATCTTTGTCAGCTTAGATAATTATTACGAAGTATGTTGACAATTGCATTCACTGACGGAACCATCCGTCCTTGGGAAGAGGATGAGGCGAAAAAGATATTCTGGCATTCATCAGCCCATCTTATGGCAGAGGCTCTCGAAGCCCTTTATCCAGGAGTAAGATTTGGTGTAGGACCTGCTGTAGAGACCGGTTTCTATTATGATGTGGACCTTGGAGACAGACAGATATCGGAGTCCGACCTCAAGACTGTCGAGGACAAGATGATGGAACTTGCCAAGACAAAGGAAACCTTCGAGCGTACTGAGGTGTCCAAGGCTGATGCCATGAAGTATTTCAAGGAGAAAGGGGACAAGTATAAATGTGAGCTCATAGAGGCTCTCGAAGACGGAAAGATCACCTTCTTCAAGAACGGTAATTTCACCGACCTTTGCCGCGGACCTCACGTGAAGCATGTCGACGACATAAAGGCAGTCAAACTTACAGCCATTGCCGGAGCATACTGGAAGGGCGATCAGAACCGTGAGCAGCTTACCAGAATCTATGGCGTGACATTCCCTAAGAAGAGCATGCTGGACGAATACCTGGTGGTACTCGAAGAGGCCAAGAAGCGCGACCACCGCAAACTCGGAAAGGAGATGGAACTGTTCACCTTCTCTTCAAGGGTCGGACTCGGTCTTCCTCTGTGGCTTCCTCGCGGCGCCGTCATGAGGAACACTCTGGAGAATTTCCTCCGCAAGAAGCAGACGGAACTCGGCTACCTTCCTGTAGTTACTCCTCATATCGGAAGCAAGGACCTTTATGTAACTTCAGGACATTATGCAAAATACGGCAAGGATTCATTCCAGCCGATACATACTCCTCAGGAGGGTGAGGAATATATGCTCAAGCCTATGAACTGCCCTCATCACTGCGAGATTTTCCGCAGCTCACCGCGTTCGTACAGGGATCTTCCTCTCCGCTTCGCAGAGTTCGGTACCGTTTACCGCTATGAGCAGTCCGGAGAGCTCCACGGACTTACCAGAGTACGTGGCTTCACACAGGATGACGCACATCTTTTCTGCCGTCCGGACCAGCTCCAGGAAGAGTTTGAGAAGGTTATCGACCTCATTCTCTACGTCTTCAAGACATTGAAGATGACGGATTATATGGCTCAGGTATCACTCCGTGACCCTAATAATAAAGAGAAATATATAGGAACCGATGAGAATTGGGACAAGGCCGAGAGAGCAATCATCGAGGCTGCGGAGAAGAAGGGCCTCAAGACCGTTGTAGAACTCGGCGAGGCTGCATTCTATGGTCCTAAGCTCGACTTCATGGTCAAGGATGCAATCGGAAGGAGATGGCAGCTCGGTACCATCCAGGTGGACTACAACCTTCCTGAGCGCTTCGATCTCGAATATACGGATGCGGACGGGTCCAAGAAACGTCCGGTTATGATACATAGGGCGCCGTTCGGATCAATGGAAAGATTCACCGCGGTTGTTCTCGAACATACTGCAGGACATCTTCCTGTATGGCTCTCTCCGGATCAGGTTAAAGTACTGCCAGTCAGTGAAAAATATGCAGAATATGCGGAAAAAGTTTGCGGTTTGCTGAAAAATTCCGATATTCGCGCTTCAATGGACTCAAGAAACGAGACTCTTGGCAAGAGAATCCGCGAGATTGCGCTGCTCAGAGTTCCGGTTCTGGTTATCGTCGGCGAGAAAGAAGTCGCCGAGGGAACCGTGTCCGTAAGGAGGGAGGGAGTAGATCAGGGATCTATGACCGTTGAAGGATTTATTGAATATATTAACAAAGCAATTGCTGAAGAACTAGCTTAATGCCAGGACCTTACAGACCAAAACCATCGGGCCCGAGACCAGGCGGTCAGAGACCTTCGAACCGTTCATTCCAGAACCAGAAAAAGGATGAGAATGAGCTGAACATCAACGAGGAGATACTTGCTCCTCAGGTTCGCCTTGTCGGAGACAATATCCCCGAGCAGGGCGTGTATCCAATAGAGAGGGCTCTTGCGCTTGCGGATGAGCTTGGTCTTGATCTGGTGGAGATTACGGCTAAGGCTGATCCTCCGGTATGCAAGATTCTCGATTACCAGAAATATCTCTATCAGCAGAAGAAGAAAGCCAAGGAGATGAAGCAGAACGCTTCGAAGGTGGTGATCAAGGAGATCAGATTCGGTCCAAACACCGATGAGCACGATTTCCAGTTCAAATTGAAGCATGCCCAGGAATTCCTTCAGGAAGGCTCCAAGGTGAAAGCCTCGATTTTCTTCAGGGGACGCTCCATCCAGTTCGCGGCTCAGGGCGAAAAGCAATTGCTGAGATTTGCAGTGGAACTGGAAGAGTACGGAAGGGCTGAAAATATGCCGGTACTTGAGGGCAAGAGGATGACGATGATGCTTGCACCAGTAAAGAAGAAATAAACCGCTGTGTTGCGGAAAGTATATTATTAATTATTAACAACAAAAGAAATGGCAAAGCTTAAGACCAACTCCGGTGCCAAAAAGCGCTTGACGCTTACCGGATCGGGAAAAATCAAGAGAAAGCACGCTTATCACAGCCACATTCTCACAAAGAAGACCAAGAAGCAGAAAAGAAATCTTGACCACTTCGCTATCATCGAGAAAGTCGATATGAAGAGGGTAAAAGAGCTTTTGGTCCTGTAATTTATTAAAGTTTAACTTGGATGCCGCAGTTTAAAGAACCCGTAACGGGTCACTGCCTCCAGAAAGAATCAAATTATGCCAAGATCAGTAAATTCAGTTGCTTCAAGAGCACGCCGCAAGAAGATTCTCAAGAGAACCCGCGGTAATTTCCTTTCAAGGAAAAATGTTTGGACGGTAGCAAAGAACACCTATGAGAAAGGTCTCACTTATGCATACCGTGATCGTAGAGCAAAGAAGCGCAATTTCCGCGCACTTTGGATACAGAGAATCAATGCTGCCGCACGTCAGTACGGTATCTCATATTCTCAGTTTATGGGTCAGCTTGCAAAGAAAAACATCGGACTCAACCGTAAAGTTCTTGCAGACCTTGCTATGAATAATCCTAAGGCTTTCGAGGCTATCATCAAGTCTGTTAGCAAATAGTGAAAGTGAGCTGGAAGGAATTATACCATAACAAGTGGACGAAGTTCATTTTCTGGGCTGTCCTATATACGTTGTGGGTTGTCTGGCTGGGAAATTACTGGTGGCTCTTCGGACTCGTAATAATATTTGACCTGTTCATTACGAAGAAAGTCAAGTGGCTCTTTTGGAAGAAAGAGTACAAGGAAGGGGAGAAACACAATGCATTGCTGGAATGGCTTGATGCCATAATCTTCGCAACTGTGGTTGTAACCTTCATCAACATTTTCTTTTTCCAGGCATTCAAGATTCCTTCATCCTCAATGGAGAGTACTCTCTACACAGGAGATCATCTCTTTGTTGGAAAATTGACATATGGGCCACGGGTTCCGGAAACTCCTCTGACCATCCCGTTCACACATAATGTAATCTTCGGAAAGAAGTCTTATTCGACACTTATCCATAATGATTACAGGCGTTTGAAGGGATTTCGCTCAGTAGAGGCCGGGGACAAGGTGGTGTTCGGATTTCCTGACGGGGACACGGTCCTCACGAAATCCCCTGCAGATGATTACTACACTCTCTGCAGGCTGTATGGAAAAGAAACGGTCATTGACAGATTGGGACCTATAACGGTCCGACCTACAGACAAGAAAGACCATTACGTCAAAAGATGTGTCGCTGTTGCAGGTGACAGCCTTGAGGTAAAGGACGGTCTGGTCTGGGTCAATGGCATCCAACAAGAAGTGTATCCGGGGATTCAGCTGACATACAAGGTGGTTACCACCGGGCAGAAGCTGAACACCAAGATCATTGACAAAATTGGACTCAACGCCGGCGAATTGTACTTCGACCCGTCAATTCCGGGATATCCTATGATGGCTCTTACGGCTGAAAGGCTGGAGCAGATCAAGGCTGTCAGTTCCGTGGTCAGCGTGACTGCGAATCTGGATACGGATCCAAGTGACGATTACCAGTTCCTCTTCCCGTTCAAGCGGGAGCTGGGCTGGACCTGCGACAACTATGGACCGGTATGGATTCCGAAGAAAGGCGCCACAGTTGAGTTGGATAAGAATAATCTCCCGTTTTACGAGAGGATTATCACGGTCTATGAAAAAGGTGATTTGCAGGAAGCGCTCCGTGAGGGGAAATACACTTTCAAACAGGATTACTTTTTTATGATGGGAGACAACAGGCACAATTCGCTCGATTCGAGGTTCTGGGGATTCGTCCCGGAAGACCACATAGTCGGAGTTCCAAGAGTGATTTGGCTCTCAACAAACGGGGAAAAGAAATTCCCTGACAACATCCGCTGGAACAGATTTTTCAAAATCCTATAGCGGACGACATAAAGAAAAATTAATTAAAATATAAAAAAGGAAAAATTATGGCAAAGATTTGTCAAGTAACAGGAAGAAAGAGAATGAAAGGCAACAACGTTGCCCATTCCAAGCTGCGTACCAAGCGTGACTTCTCCCTCAATCTCAAGAACAAGAGATTCTGGTCAGAGGAAGAGCAGAGGTTCATCACGCTCAAGGTATCTTGCAAAGGTATGAGAATCATCCGTAAGAACGGCCTTGAGGCTACTGTAAGGGATGCTCAGAAGAAAGGTTTAGTAAAAATCGTCTAAAACAGGTGAATTATGGCAAAGAAAGCAAAAGGAAATAGAGTTCAGGTCATTCTCGAATGCACTGAGCAGAAAGAAAGCGGTGTTCCTGGAATGTCAAGATATATCACCGTAAAGAACAAGAAGAACACTCCTGAGCGTATGGAACTCAAGAAGTTCAACCCATACCTCAACAAGGTGACTGTTCATCGTGAAATCAAGTAATTTTGGAGGATAATATATGGCAAAGAAAGCAGTCGCTACATTCGCAGCTAAGGCAGGTGCAAAGAGTATGGTAAAATGCATCCGCATGGAAAAATCCCCTAAGACAGGTGCTTACGTTTTCGTTGAGCAGTATGTAGAGGAAGAGAAAGCAAAGGATTATTTCGCAAAGAAATAATTTCACATATCCCAAAAGAGAGGCTTTGCATTGCAGAGCCTCTCTTTTTTATGTATATTTGTGGACTGTATGGGTATTTTCAACAAAGGTGTCGATAAGACCAGAGTATCATTGTTCGACAGGCTTTCACGTGCAGTCGCCGGGAAGTCGAGGGTTGATGATGATACACTGGATGCAATAGAAGAGGCGCTCATCGCTTCCGATATGGGCGTTGATACGACCCTGAAGGTTATCGACAACCTTGAGGACCGCGTGGAGAGGGACAAGTACATGTCTTTTGAAGAGCTGGTAGATATCCTACACGATGAAATCGGTAAACTGGTCGGAGACTCTGTGGTAGAACCGTTCGATTTCAGCAAAAAGCCGTACATTATAATGGTGGTCGGCGTCAATGGCGTCGGAAAGACCACCACGATAGGAAAACTTGCCAGCAGCCTCAGAGCTCAGGGCAAGAAAGTGGTTATCGGAGCTGCTGATACTTTCAGGGCTGCGGCTGTGGACCAGTTGCAGATATGGGCGGACCGGGCCGGAGTTGATATTGTAAAGCAACAGATGGGGTCTGATCCTGCATCTGTGGCGTATGATACAGTCAGTTCGGCTGTGGCCAAGGGCGCGGATGTCGTCCTCATCGATACGGCAGGACGTCTCCATAACAGGGTGGACTTGATGAATGAACTGACCAAAATTCGCAATGTGATGAGGAAGGTGGTCCCGGATGCTCCGCATGAGGTGCTCCTCGTCCTTGACGGATCCACTGGCCAGAATGCGTTCCAGCAGGCAAAGGAGTTCTCTAAGGCGACGGATGTGACGGCACTTGCTGTCACCAAGCTGGATGGCAGCGCGAAGGGCGGGGTAGTGATAGGGATAGTGGACCAGTTCCGCATTCCTATCAAGTTTATCGGGATAGGTGAGGGGATTGACGATCTCAAGGTGTTCGACAAGAAGGAATATGTCGAATCCCTGTTCGATATTGAAGATTTGAAAAGATAAAATAAACAGATATGAAGCTTTCTTACAATTGGCTCAAGGATTATCTTGAGTTCGACCTTACTCCGGCGCAGGTTGCCGAGGCAATCACTTCAATAGGAATCGAAGTCGATTCGCTTGAGGAACAGGAAGAGATTCCGGGTGGACTCGAGGGAGTTGTCGTGGCAGAAGTCGTAGAGTGTGTTGAACATCCTGATTCTGACCATCTCCACATCACAAAGGTGAATGACGGTACAGGTGAATTGCTGACAGTAGTTTGCGGTGCACCGAATGTGGCTGCAGGAGAGAAGGTGCTTTTCGCAAGGATAGGGACTGTCCTGCCGGGCGATTTCAAAATCAAGAAGTCAAAGATACGCGGTGTCGAATCGTTCGGTATGATTTGCGCGGACGATGAGCTTGGCATCGGAAATGACCATTCAGGAATCAAGGTTCTTCCTTCTGATGCGCTCATCGGTACTCCTGCAAAGGAATATCTTCATCTCAAGACAGAGGCGGTCATTGAATATGAAATCACTGCAAACAGGGTGGATGCCGCTTCACATATCGGTGTGGCACGCGACCTGTACGCATATCTGAAACTCAATAATATACCTTGCAAGTTCAGCTATCCGGATGTGTCGGCATTCAAGGAGGGAACAGGCGAAGGAATTAAAATCGACCTTGCAGACCCTTCAGGGGCACCGAGATACAGCGGCATCACAATCAAGAATGTCAAGGTGGGACCTTCTCCGGAGTGGCTTCAGAAGAAGTTGCTTTCAATTGGTCTGAGGTCTATCAACAACATCGTCGATATATCCAATTTCGTACTCTTCGAACTCGGACAGCCTCTTCATACATTTGATGCTGATAAGATTAAGGGTGGAAAGGTCGTTGTACGCCGTGCCGCAGAGGACGAGCCCATCAAGACACTTGATGAGGTGGACCGCAAGCTCAGCGCCAGCGATATGGTGATAGCAAATGTCGAGGAACCGATGTGTATTGCAGGAGTTTTCGGCGGTTTCGATTCAGGCGTTACAGAGACCACTACCAATGTCTTCCTTGAGAGCGCATATTTCGACCCGGGTTCAATCCGCAAGACTTCGAAGCGCCACACGCTCCAGACAGATGCATCTTTCCGCTATGAGAGAGGTGCTGACCCGGACATCGTCCCTATGGCTTTGCGCAGGGCTGCTCTGCTTATACAGGAACTGGCGGGCGGTGAGATTGTAGGCAAGGTGCAGGAAGTGTATCCGGAGCCGGTTGCAAAGAAGTTGATAGATATAGACTACAAGAGGATCGAGAAGTTCATCGGAAAGGAGATAGGCAAGGATACTATCGTATCCATTCTCGAGAATCTGTGCTATGAATTCGTGGAGAAGACTGCCACCGGTGCGAAAGTGGCGGCTCCTACATATATGGTAGATGTGTACAGGGAGTGTGATGTCATTGAGGAAATCCTCAGAATCTACGGCTACAACAACATTCCTCTTCCTCAGCATATGAAGATGTCTGTCAATGCCACGCCAAGTCCGGAACCTGAAGCAGTACGTAATAGCATTTCCAATTTCCTTGCTGCCAACGGGTTTACGGAGACAATGAACAATTCCCTTACAAAGGGCGATTATTATGAGGGTCTCAAGACTTTCCCTGCAGAGAGGAGCGTACATATCGTCAATCCTTTGAGTTCCGACCTGAACGTTATGCGTCAGACATTGATTCTTAATGGATTGGAAGTTGTGGCATACAATATTAACCGTCAGGTTTATTTCCTGAAGACATTCGAGTACGGTTCAGTATATCAGAAACTTCCTGAAGGTGACGGAAAAACCCTCGAAAGCTATGAGGAGCATCCTTGCTTTGCGCTTTTCATGACAGGCACACCTGACAAGTCCTGGCAAACCACCCCGAAGAAGGGGGATTTCTTCCAGTTGAAGGGATATCTGGAACTTCTCCTCAAGAGATTCGGCGCTGACATATATCAGATGCGTTGCTCCGCGGCTCCTTCTGATATTTTCTCGGAGGGACTTGAATATAAGCTCCCGGGTCAGGAAAAGCAGCTTGCAGTCCTTGGTACTGTAAATCCGGCTCTTGCCCGTAAATTCGGCATCAAGCAGCCTGTTTTTGCGGCTGAGATTAACTGGCCTGTGCTTTTTGAACTCGTGAAGAGGGATAAGGTTGCTTTCAAGGAACTTCCTAAGTTCCCTGAGGTCAGGAGAGACTTGGCTTTGCTCCTTGATGAATCCGTATCCTATGCGGACCTCCAGGCAAGTTCATTCAGAGCCGCAAAGAAGCTTCTGAAGCAGGTTTCTCTCTTCGACGTGTACAGAGGCGATAAGATTGCCGCAGGTAAGAAACAGTATGCCATGAGCTTTGTACTGCAGGATGTGGAGAAGACCTTGACGGATGAAGATGTTGAAAGGGTTATGAACAAGCTTCTGGCTACATTCCAGAATGAATTCGGGGCTGTATTGAGATAATATGCACAGAAAAGGGTCATATATCGTCCTGGCGTTTTTGTTTTGCGCCTGCCTGTTGGGGTCCTGCCGTAGGAAGGACGAGGCACGCGTGATTCCGCGCAATGTGATGGCAAAAATATATGCCGAGATGTTCGTCGTGGACCAATGGATGGTGGACAATGCCGGGAAACACCAGATGCCGGATACCACTCTGTATTATGAGCCTGTTTTCAATAAATACGGATATAACACTGATGATTATCTTCATAGTGTGGACCATTATCTTTCCGATCCGGAACGTTTTTCAAGGATTCTGGATAAATCAGTCAGAATCTTGAAGGAGAAGCAGGCTGGAATCGAGGTGGAAAACGAGCAGGAAATTACGTTGAATGATGAAAAATAATGTAAAATATGCTTATGCTCCCGATATGGATGTCATAAGCGCAAAACTGGAACTGATTGCGGCAGAAATAGGCCAGATCAAGACACGTGAAACTCTTCTGAAGTGTTTCTCTCTGATGGACTTGACCACGCTCCATACCGATGATACCATTCAGTCCGTCCAGAAATTTGTGGACAAAGTCAATGATTTGCCAAAGTCATATCCTGACTATCCGTTGCCTGCATCAATATGCGTTTTCCCTAATTTTGCAGGGGTTGTGGCTGAGCGCAGGACAAATCCTGATGTCCACGTGACAACGGTCTCAGGATGTTTCCCGTCCTCCCAAAGTTTCCTTGAAGTGAAGGTGAAGGAGTGTGAGATGGCTGTTGCGGCCGGAGCGGAGGAAGTAGATATCGTCCTTGCGCTTAATTCCTTCCTTGACGAGGATTTCGAGAGGGCAAAGACGGAAATAACTGCTATGAGACAGGCCTGCAAGAATGCCATCTTTAAGGTCATCCTTGAAACGGGTCTTCTTGTCTCACCGGAAAACATTGCAGAGGCTTCTTTCCTGGCTATGGAATCCGGGGCTGACTTTATCAAGACCTCGACCGGAAAAGTTGATGTGAATGCTACGCCGATGTCAGCATACATTATGTGTGAGGCTATCAGGAAGTATTATGAGAAGACTGGCAAAAAAGTTGGATTCAAGGCTGCCGGCGGCATCTCCAGCGCTGAAGATGCGATAGTATATTATGCTATTGTCTCTTCTGTTCTTGGATCTGAATGGCTGAATAAGGATCTTTTCCGTTTGGGCGTAAGCCGTCTCGGAAATGCACTGATGAGCGAAATTGAAGGGACTAAAGTCAATTTTTTCTAAAAATGAATTTTCCGCCTGAGTAATTTCAGGCAATGTATGCAGGCCAGACGGTTATCTTGCGAGATAATCGTTTGGTTTTTTTATACTCCCTTCATGCGCTATACCTTTGCACCTGACATAAACGAAAAACTATGAAAACTTCTTCTTATTTATTATTGGCTGTGCTGTCTATTACAGTTGCCTGCTCAAGAACTGCCCCGGAAATCACATCGGGAGATGAACAGAGAGTAGAATATCCTGTCGAACATGAGGCGATTGTGCTTGGCAAGAGGCTTGATGACCCATACGCGGTCAGAAATATGAGAAGTGCTCTGAATGCTGTATATCCGACAAAGGCCGGCAGACCACAGATCGGCATAACAGACCTTTATGTCCGCTTCCTGCCGAAAGACACTGACGAATATGACCGGCTTGCGGATATGGGAGTTATTATGTATGACCACCCTTTGGATTATGAGATTGTGAAGGATGGCGACTATTATCACGATCCGGAACTGGATGAAGACCAGATAACCTGGCAGTATGCTGTAGTCAAACCGGATTTCAATTTCCCGAAGGACATAGTCTATGAAATTTGTGACTCCTGTTGCATTCCGACAATCCGTCGAACAGTAAGATCCGTGAATGATGAAATAGACTGGGAAGCAGTCGAAAGGGAAGCATACCGGCTTACAGGGAATGAGGATAAACTGTTGCCCCAAACCAAGGCGGGCACTTCCGGATGTCCTTCGGGAAGAATAACCATAGAGGATGACAAATATGATGACGGACAGCCGATAGGCGTTGCTGGAGTAATGGTTTCTGTGAATTCATTTGTGAAGTTTTCATCGGCTTATACCGATGAGCAGGGCTTCTATCAGATTCCCAGGGAATATTCTTCGGATGTGAGATACAGACTGATATTCAGTAACAGAAAAGGGTTCGACATCGGGCTGAATCTTATCCTGATTCCGGCCTCGACTTCTGCACTGGGGATTGGCTCCAATTCAGGAATGGATGTGCAGGTGGATAAGTATTCGGACAGGAAATTGTTTTCACGCTGTGTTGTGAACAATGCCGCTTGGGATTACTTTGAAATGTGCGAAGATGAACTTATGCCGGTGGGGAGGCCTCCGTCAAATCTCCGTTTCTGGCTTTTTCAGAACCTTAATGCCAGTAGCGCGGTCTTCCTGCACCAGGGAGTGCTTCTCAATATGGATTATCTCTCAAATCTGCTCGGACTCTACAAGTTCTTGATCCAGATTTTTATGCCTGACATCACATTGGGGCTGAAGAATTGTGCGGATTATTCGGAGATATATGCCGCAGCTGTTCACGAAATGGCTCACGCCAGTCACTTTATGAAGACAAAGGAAGAATATTGGAATTCGTTGATAGGGTATATCTTGATGTCCTTTTTTACAACGGGAAATATATACGGAAACGGGGGAGGCTCTGGAGCCGGGTATTGTGAAGTGAGCGAGATGTGGGCATATTACCTTGAAAATCAGTTGTTTAAGGAGCGGTATGGAAAGAAGAGTCCGAACTATTCGACCACATATTGGTTTTCTCCGCAAGTGCTGGTCAACTTGGATGAACGGGGTTTGAACAGGAGTATGATTTATGATGCCCTGACTGCTGATGTGGTAAATGCGGATGGACTGAAGTCAAAATTAATCGAATTGTATCCGTCGGAAAAGAATATGATTGAACAGGTGTTTAACAGATATAGTGAATAATGTTATGAAAAAATTGAAAAGTATGTGCATCCTCCTGCCTTTGCTCATTGCACCTTGTGCCGGAGCGCAGGAACTGGCTTTGTCAACAAATATGATAGATTATCTCAATTTCGGAACGTTCAATTTAGGGGCGTCATACGGCTTTGCGCGTCACTGGAGCATGAATGCCGGGGTGAAATACAATCCCTTTTCATTCAACTTGCCCTGGAATGGAGAACGTGTACAGAACAGGCAGCAGTCTCTGGCGCTTGGCACACGGTATTGGCCATGGCACATTTTCTCCGGCTGGTGGATGGAAGGAAGAGTGCAGTATCAGGAATATAATGTCGGGGGAATCGTGTCTCAGGAAACATCAGAAGGGGATAGATTTGGAGGGGGTCTGGCAGGTGGATACACATATATGCTTAACCCGCATTTGAACATTGAGTTTGGAGCCGGTGTCTGGGCCGGGTACGACAAGTATACCAAATATGAATGTCCCGTATGCGGGGTTGTGGTTGATGAGGGGAAACGGATGTTCCTTTTACCCAGTGAACTGATAGTTTCGCTTTCATATGTATTTTGAGAATCGTATCCTTTACTTCGTTATGCTTCTCGTATTCAGCGCTTCCTGCTCCGTAAAGGAGGAAAGGATTGCCTGTCCGTGCAACCTGTACCTGGCTATGCCGGAACCGGTGCCGGGCAGTGGGATAGTGGCGTGGGAAATGAGCGCGCAATCTTTCAGGGATTCAGGAGTGCTGAGTTATGAGATGTGGCCTGACGGTTTTCTGTTCTCGGTGCCAAAATCAGACCTTCGGGTGAATATGTTGTTGGTAGGGAACTCTGCGGAATTCGATGGTGATGGAATGGTTATCCCGGAGGGAAAAGATTGTCCATATGTTTATTCATATGCCGTGGCTCTGGGCTGTCAGGCCGACGAAGAAAGGGAAACGATTGTCTTACATAAGAAATACGCATTGTTATATTGCTACGCGCGGCGTGATGATTCTTTGACGGGAGGCGTGAGATTTGAGGTGACAGGAAATGTCAGAGGATACACGGTGACGGCTGCGCCGCGCGCCGGCAATTTCAGATATGATTTGGAAATGAAACAGGTGTCCACATCGCAGGTGGCCGGGTGCGTATCACTTCCGGCACAGGTGGATGGGAGTCTGAGGCTGAATGTGGTGTCGCAGGACGGTAGCCTGCTGCGTTCTTTTGCCATAGGAGAATATATCCTTAGGAGCGACTATAATTGGGGCGCAGAGGATCTGGAGGATATACGTATCGAGGTTGATATCGTGCATTCGTCGCTTTGGCTTTATTCTTCAGATAAAGTGACGCGCTACTTTACCGTGGATCTGTAAAGGTTCAATCCTCTATCTGACTAATTATTTCGTCACAAGTCCTGATTATTCTGGAATTCATTCTCAATCCTAAAATCGCGCCGGCGATAAATCCGATGGAAAAAACTACAGCCCCATTTCAATCTTGAATACCGAGGATTCGTTCCGGTTCCAGCAGAGCGTCATCGACGGCTCGGAGAGATTGAATACCTCCGTCCATTGGGTTCCGCGGAAAGAGTCATTGTCGTTCCCGTACTGCCAGACCTGTTTCATTGCTTCGAACAGTCCGTCCTCATCCATGATGCCGTCTTTCTGCATACGGATATTTTCCAGGGTTTCCTGCCTCATGTCCCAAGGATATTTACCAACAAGATATTTTTCGCTGCAGAGGTAGTGGTTGGCGACAACGGGGCTTTCAGTGACGACAAGTCTATTGTCCACGTACTCCACAACGACGCTTCTCCCACTCGCGTCAGACATCGAATAATGGTGGGCCCAGCCGGCATCAGAATGCATATCGACCGTGCCGAGCAGGGCAATGGCTTCATCTATGTCTGCGGCCTTTGAAAGCATATATTTGAGCGCGCAGGTGGTGGTGAGGTCAGGTTTGCCGTTGTCCTGATGCGTTTCCTCCCTGTCTCCCGCCGTCAGGTCGGCAATCGCGAGACCTTTCTCGTTGATGCCGTCCAGGGCATAGAAGATGCCCGCCAATGCCATGAACTGGTTCTGTATGCCTTCCGGTTTCCAATCTTCTCCGAAACCGAACAGATTGCCGTCAAATGCGGATATATATTCGTAACCGCCCTTCGGTTTCACGTGGGCGATGAGGCAAAGTGCCTGCGACCAGTCGAAATTCCTTCCCATAAGCACGTTCCCTTCAGGGGACCGGACATTCATAGAGGAACATCCGTAATCCTGTGGAACAGGCTCCGCTGACTGTTGAGGCGCAAATCCTTTTGACAGAAAACCTGTAATGAACGGAGTCATGTCGCCGGCGGAAGAAGCTCCTCCCTCTGCGATGAATTTTTCCATTCCGTCATCTCCCTTGAATTCAAAATAATATACGCCCTCATCAAGTTTCTTAACCGAGGAAGCTGCGCGGTACAATGGGCCGAATGTGATGGCGGCAAAGATAATAATGCCTGCCAGGACCAGAAGAATAACCCCAAGGGCCAATAGAATACGTCTGACGAATTTTGCCATAATAAAACATATGTTATGTGATAAGTGTAAAAATAAATAGAATCTCCCTTTTTACAAAATAGCGATATAACTCTTAAATTTGTGATGATTATTAAAATGAATCAATACGGAACGGTATGTACAAGCATTTTATTTTCGACATAGACGGTACACTGATAGATACAGAGAGCACGGGCATCCTCTCGCTTATTCGTACAATCAAGGAACTGATGGGTATAGAAATGCCTTATGACGAGGCGTACAAGTATTTCGGGATACCGAGTGGAAAGGTCGCGCCTATGCTTGGGTTTGCAGACGGGGAGCTGTTCGGCCACAGATGGGAAGAGAATTTTGTCGAATTGCAGTATCTGACGAAACCGTTCGACGGTGTGGAGAAGGCGCTTCTGCTTTTGAAGGAACGCGGAAAATATCTCGGCTGCGTCACTTCCCGGAACCGTTATGAACTGGGCAAGGACCCGCATATGCAGAAGCTGAGCCCTCTGTTCGACCAGATTATTTGCGCGGAGGACACAGAAAAACATAAACCGGACCCGGAACCGGTAAGGGAATACTTGAGAAGGATGGAGAATCTCACAGGGGAGAGGATATCTCCTCAGGAGTGTCTTTTCCTGGGAGATACAAGACATGATTTCGACTGTGGAAACAGCGCCGGATGTGATTTTGCCCTTGCAGACTGGAAAGAGCGGGGCATGAATGGAATACCGGCAAGCTACCGCTTCTCCTCGCTGGAGGAACTTCTTGAGATTGTCAGTTTGTAGAAAAAGAAAAGGCTAAAGTATTTATTCGTAATACCTTAGCCTTTGTTCGTGCGCGAGATGAGACTCGAACTCACACAGGTTTTACCCCACTAGCTCCTGAAACTAGCGCGTCTACCATTTCGCCACCCGCGCTCAAGGAGTGCAAATATAAGTATTTTTTCCAAATAACGGAATTTTGGAGTAATTTCGCCATAAATAAGTAGAAATTATGAAGATAGTATTTCTTGATGCGGCTACAATGGTGGGTTCATCCCTTGAGCCTATTTCGGTGCTTGGTGAATTGGTGACATATGATAATTCCACCAAGGAAGAGGCTTGTAAAAGGGTTAAGGATTGTGACGTACTGATTGTCAATAAAATTGTGGTTGACGAGGAACTTTTGAACCATGCCCCATCTCTGAAGCTGATATGCGAGGCTGCAACCGGAGTGAACAATATCGATCTCGATGCCGCGGCGAAAAGAGGGGTTCCTGTCCGCAATGTGGCCGGGTATTCGACTGCTTCTGTCGCGCAGATGACGTGGATGCATATATTGTCACTGATCGGGAAAAGCAGTTATTATGACGGTTTTGTGAAGAACGGAACTTATTCGGCAAGCGGTTATTTCACTGATACAAAGGTCTCATATCCGGAACTGTCAGGAAAAACCATTGGTATTGTCGGAATGGGAACCATCGGGTCCAGAGTTGCCCGCATTGCAAAAGAATTCGGAATGAATGTATGCTATTACAGCACTTCCGGGACAAACCATTGTACGGAATACCCGTCATTGGGAATTGATGAATTGCTGTCAGTGTCTGATGTCGTCAGCATAAATGCTCCATATAACGAAAGGACTGCCGGCCTGATAGGCTATGAAAATCTCAAGAAAATGAAGAAGTCGGCGATAATCGTGAATCTCGGCAGGGGAGGGATAGTGGTTGAGGAAGCTCTTGCGAGGGCAATAGATGAGGGACTTATTGCCGGTGCGGGCTTGGATGTGTATGTAAAGGAACCGCTACCTGCAGACCATCCTCTGATGCATACCCGTCATCCGGAGAGGCTGAGTTTTACCCCTCACGTAGGCTGGTCCAGCGATGAGGCGAGGGACAGGCTGATAGAAGGGATTGCGCAGAACATAGCCAAAGGTTGGTGATTTTCATTAAAAATCAGTACTTTTGCAGGATTTAGAAGTTGATTTATGCAGAATATCAGAAACGTTGCAATTATTGCCCACGTCGACCACGGTAAGACCACCCTGGTGGACCGTATGATTTATCAGGCTAATCTTGTAAGGCAGCCGGAGAATCTGGGGCAATTGATACTTGACAATAATGACCTGGAAAGGGAAAGAGGTATCACCATTCTTTCCAAGAATGTGTCAATGACATATAAGGACGTGAAGATCAACATCATCGACACTCCTGGACATAGTGATTTCGGAGGCGAGGTGGAGAGAGTCCTCAATATGGCGGACGGGGTGCTCCTTCTTGTCGATGCGTTCGAAGGTTGTATGCCGCAGACACGTTTCGTGCTTCAGAAGGCACTGGAAATGGGCAAGAAGCCTATTGTGGTCATCAATAAGGTGGATAAGCCGAACTGCAGGCCTGATGAGGTGCAGGAGGAGGTTTTCGATCTCATGTTCAATCTGAACGCAACGGAAGAGCAGCTTGATTTCAAGACTATATATGGAAGCGCAAAACAGGGCTGGATGTCCGAGGACTGGAAGAATCCTACTACCGACATCACCCCTCTTCTCGACGCCATCCTTTCGGAGATTCCTGCCCCTGAGCAGAAGGAAGGCACCTGCCAGATGCTGATTTCCTCATTGGAGTATTCTCCTTATGTCGGACGAATCGCTGTCGGTAGAGTTACAAGAGGCTCCCTCCAGTCTGGCGAGAATATCTCCCTCTGCAAAAGGTACGACATCATCCAGAAGCAGAAAATCAAGCAACTGATGATATTCGACGGCCTTGGAAAAGCCAATGTGGACAGCGTTCAGTGCGGTGACATCTGCGCTGTGGTCGGGATTGACGGCTTCGAAATCGGTGACACCATCGCTGACTTTGTCGAGCCGGAAGCTCTTCCTCCAATTGCAATTGACGAGCCTACGATGAGTATGCTCTTCACCATAAACAATTCGCCTTTCTTCGGAAAGGACGGCAAGTTCGTGACGTCACGCCACCTCAAGGACCGTCTTGACAAGGAACTGGAGAAGAATCTCGCACTCAGAGTGAAACCGGGTCTGACCGCTGACTCATTCATAGTTTACGGCCGTGGAGTCCTCCATCTCTCAGTACTGATTGAGACTATGCGCCGTGAGGGTTTTGAGCTTCAGGTCGGCCAGCCGAAGGTTCTTGATAAGACCATAAACGGCCAGAGGTGTGAGCCTATCGAGGAATTGAGCATCGAAGTGCCGGAGGAATTCGTTGGTGCCGCCATCGAGATTTCTACACGCCGCAAGGGCGCTCTCGTGCATATGGAACCGCGTGGGGACCGTACTCTCCTCGAGTTTGAAATACCTACACGTGGACTTATGGGACTCAGAAGCAACCTTCTTACAGCATCGCAGGGTGAGGCTGTCGTAGCTCACCGCTTCAAGGAGTACCAGCCATTCAAGGGCGAACTTGAGAGAAGGAACAACGGATCTCTCGTTTCATTGGAACAGGGTGAGGCCATCGCATACTCTATGAACAAGTTGCTGGACCGCGGACGCTTCTTCGTGGAACCGGGAGAGCCTGTCTATATGGGTCAGGTTGTCGGCGAACATACCCGCGAGCGCGACTTGAATATCAACATATGCAAGGCCAAGAAGCTTACGAACGTGCGAGCATCGGGCTCTGATGAGAAAGTAATGCTGCCTCCGGCAATCAAATTCTCGCTCGAGGAAGCGCTTGAATATATACAGGAAGATGAATTCGTTGAAATCACTCCGCATGCAATGCGTCTGCGCAAGATTTTGCTCGATCCGCTTGCTCGTAAAAGAAATAGTGACAACGAGGATTGATAATAGAAAAATTTTTGTTACCTTTGCAACCCTTTGAGATACCGATAAAAGGCTTGAAGTCCGGCAGAAGTGTCTACAAATGGCACGCTGACGGCGGGTTCTTTGGCACATTCGAGAACACCGAGATCCTCGCAGCCGACCTGGATATCGAAGTGGAAGTCATCAATGAGGACTACTCCATCGAGGTTAGGGGACAGATTGACGGAAATGTCACGGTTGCCTGCGACAGGTGCCTCGGGGATTTGGAGATTGACGTCCATACATCATTTGAGGATGATGAATTCGAGGGATGTCAGGTTCTGGACATAGGCCAGGATATATATGATTTCGTATGTATCGCACTGCCTATGCAGAGGGTCCACCCGGAGGGCGAATGTGATGAGGAAACTGCAAAGTTTATAAGCAAATAATAATTTAAAAATATTGTACAATGGCACATCCGAAACACAAAGTCTCTAAGCAGAGAAGAGATAAGAGACGTACACACGATTTTGCTCCGGTTCCTACCCTTGCAACATGCCCTAACTGCGGTGCTACTGTTATTTACCACAGAGTTTGCCCAGAGTGCGGTTACTACAGAGGACGTCAGATCATCGAGAAGTCTGCGGAGTAATTCAGCAGTGAGTTAATGCCGCGCAGTGTCGCGGCTTTTCTTTTAGCCTACGGCTATGGCTCTGTAGTTCAACGGATAGAATAGTGGTTTCCTAAACCATAGATAGCAGTTCGATTCTGCTCGGAGCTACTGAAAAAGCCTGAAGCGTTTCGCTTCGGGCTTTTTCAGTAGCTATGCTTCTCAACCCCAGTCAGCTGGCGCTGACAGCCCCTGTCAGGGGCATGCGCCATTCCACTAACGTTCCATGGCGGTGGCTGCGCTGCTTCGACTTTCTACAGAAAGTCTCGCTGACGCTCCGCCACGGCCGCTGATGCGGCCTTCGCCGCTGCGCGGCTCAGAGGCGGAGAATTCTACGGAGTTCTCCGCCTTTGCGTAGTAGGCGGTGCGAGTTACGAGAAAATTCATTACATTTGCAAAAACATCGCTATTATGCCTGAAGTCAGTTATTTTTATGGTATCGCCATTTATATGTATATGAGCGAGCTCTGAATCTTGTGTATGAATGGCTGGATCTTCATAAAAATGAATTGATGGAGAATTGGAAGCGGATGGAGAACAAGGAAGCAATAGTAAAAATTGATCCATTGAAGTAATCATATGATTCTTAAAGTTACAAATGCGGTATACGTCAAGGATTATATCCTGGCTTTGACCTTCAACAACGGGGAGGTCAGGAACTTTGATTTCGCCACAGTGTATAATGAAGGGATTTGTAAGAAACTGCAGGATCTGACCTACTTCAAACAATTTACTCTGGATCCTTTTTCCGTTGACTGGAACAACGAGATAGGCTTTGCTCCGGAGTTTCTGTATGACAATGCAATGAGCGCATAAGGTTCGATTCCCGGACCGTTTGGTCTACTACAAAGAGGGTGACTAAAAGTGACCCCTTTTTGCATCTCCTCGCATCGAACTGCTATGCTTTCCAACCCCCTGTCGCTATCGCGACATCCCCCTGAAGGGGGAATATATTGCCACACGGCAACGTCGATTCTGCTCGGAGCTACTGAAAAAGCCTGAAGCGTTTCGCTTCGGGCTTTTTCAGTAGCTATGCTTCTCAACCCCAGTCAGCTGGCGCTGACAGCCCCTGTCAGGGGCATGCGCCATTCCACTAACGTTCCATGGCGGTGGCTGCGCTGCTTCGACTTTCTACAGAAAGTCTCGCTGACGCTCCGCCACGGCCGCTGATGCGGCCTTCGCCGCTGCGCGGCTCAGAGGCGGAGAATTCTACGGAGTTCTCCGCTTTTGCGCTGTGAGCGGGGGTAAAAACGAATTATACAAGTACTACTTGTACAATTCAAGACTTGTAATTATATTTGCGGAATGAAATTTGTCGATATTAACGGAGAGAAGATTTGGTCTGTCATTTATGACGAGGAATCGGTTGATGCACTGACAAAGTTGTTCCGGGATTGGAATGATCTGGATTTTCTGGAAGAGTTCTTTACGAAAAATTCAGGGGATCTTGCATCATATTTCAGAATAACGGACATCGATCTCGCAATATATGACACCCTTGAAGATGCACATGAGTTGCGTTGTGTGATTCTGGACATTTCTCCCGATGCAGACGTTGACAGATTATTCAGGCATCTGGAGAATTCCAGAATAGCCGAGATGCTTTTGGGACGGGAAAAGGCAAGAGGCAGGCGAAGAGTCCACGATTCCTGGTTGCGGATTTATGCATTGAAACTTGAACGGAATACATATTTGATAACAGGTGGCGCTATCAAGCTGACACGCACGATGGAAGAGCGTGAGCATACTTTGGCTGAATTGCGGAAGATGGAGAAGGTACGTAATTTCCTTATTGAGCAGGGTGCTGTTGATATTGACGGCTTAAAAGATATTGCAAACGATGGAAAGAGCAATTGAAATTGTAAAGAAGAATCAAATTGAGAACAGCCAGTGGCAGAAAGAAGCCACTGAGGCTAGAGATAGCTGGGGCTGGATGAAATATTCGATGCAGATAGCATTGAAAGTCCGCTCTATAATGAAGTCGGACGGCATCACCCAATGCGCATTGGCGGCCAAACTCGGCTGTACCCAGCAATATGTATCACTGATTCTCAAAGGCAAGGAGAACCTTACCCTGGAAACAATCGCCAAACTGGAATCTGCCCTGCAAATCCAACTGTGGGGTTCATCCTCGTGAGAAGTTCCTTGACCAGCATTGCGCCCTGACTGAACCCTGCCAGCACCACCGGACGCCCTCCGCGCAGGTGCTCCATATAATAATGGAAAGCATCGTACGCCTCATCCGCGATGCCGTCGGCGAGGCGGTCGTAACGCTCTTCGTCCAGTTTGACGGCATCCAGCGTATGCTGGTGATAATAAGGGGCGAAGAAATTGAGCGAATCCGGGAACAGATGACTCTCGATGAAGCTCATCTCCTTTGTGAGAAGGGCTTTCTCCTCGGGAGAATAATCCGCAATCAGCGACCCCTCTTCGTGAACTATATTGGTGGAAACCAGGTAGAAAACGTCGGGATACTCAGGATTGAACGTCCTGGCGCTCTCGTACCAGTTGGACTTGTCGCTCCACTGATCCGGAGCGTTGCAGCCGAAGGCTATCGCCAGATAAACCAGACACATAGCCAAGCGTCCAAAGGGCCTCGCATTCGGAATCATTGTCATATTTCGAAATCCATACAGTAACGGCCAGAAGTGAACGGCCTCACGCGAGCGTCAGCCACAGCGACGTGCTCCGGATGCACCGAATACCCCTTCAGCGCCTCCGGGCTCTCAAACACGGAATCCAGCATAAGATCCACATTGCCAGACGGCAGCCCCCCGGTATGAACTTTAATGCTCAAAAGCCCCGGAATCCTGCCCGCAAGACCCTCAAGCCCCTCCTTGATACCCTGTTTGACCTCCGCCTTCTGGGCATCCGAAAGCTCCTCCTTGAGCTTCCAAAGAATAATATGGTGTGTCATGATTCCTTGTTATAAATTTTTTCAAAGATTGAACGCAGCTTCTTTTCGTCCCGAATGATTTTCCGCAGGCTCTCCAGCCTTTCGGCATTGGTTGACTCGGGAATCCACAGCTTGAGATATCCGCCGTCAGCATACTTTTCGTGCAGATGCTCCAAGGTCCTTTTCCAATGACCTTCTCTGTCAAGCGCGGGATAGTGGGCGAGTGAGAACTGTATTGTACGACGGATAACAGTTTCAGGATCTATCTGGCGATCTGCCTCGGCAATGATTTTGCCATATATACTCCGCGGCTCATGGTCCGAGGATGCCCTGTGGTCCTCAGCTGCCTGAGCGATTGTCTCGATTTGATCATCGCAAAACCATCTGCGAAGCTCCGTGGTTTCCCTTATGATTCTTCCTGAAATAAGGTGGTGGGTCTCACGGTCTTCACGCACTCCGAGGTCGTGAAATGCAGCAGTCACGGCAATCATGTTTGGATTTACGTCATAGTGACGGCTCATATCGAGTGCAGATTCCAGAACAGATAGAACATGGTTCTCCGTATGGGCCGAGTCGAATTCTCGGTATTGGGGAATGATTTCCTCTTCCAAGTATGAGAGTATTTCCGGATTGACTTCAGTCATTGCTCTTTCTCTATAGAAGTAATTCTGGGCGCACCCTGTCCAGGGAGAGGCTTGAAGATTGTTATCCAGCAGTGTCCGCTACTCTCCGCATCCTGATATCTGCACCAGAAACGATAATTGGTCCCGGCAACAACCTGTGTAGAGACAGATAGGGGAGTGTATGACGCCTCTTCGCTGGCCGTAACAGACCGGAACATTTCAATTTCATCATTGGTTGGCTCACGCTGCTCTGTATACCCTCCGCATATCTGCTGCGGATCCGAAATGTTCTGGTTCTGAGATGTTCCGCAGGCGGCAAGTATCAGAGCCGACCCCGCCAGAAGAAAAGCTTTCCTTATTCCCATAATTTTTCTATTTCGAGAACATATACCGAATGCAGCCCGGCATCGCTGTACCATTTGGCAAGAACCTCTTTGTCAATAAATTCGGCCTGCTTCATGTCAGACTTGAAAAGCATGCGGCACTCCGCTGTCAGGCGGGCCTGCTCGAAGGTCATCGCACCGCCTTTCAACTCCACCGGTGTAAGCCCGGCCTCTTTCACCTTGTCGCAGTCACGGCCGCTCTTGGTGCCGCAAATCTGAAGGGCCTCCCTGCAAGACTCCGGGAAGAACGAAAGCGTTACCTTTTCGCTACTTTCCAGAAAGTCGTGCGTATATCGTTCGGGACGCACGAAGATGAATGCTACAGGCTTGTTCCAAAGCCATCCGAGGCCGCCCCAGGAGGCTGTCATTGTGTTGAACTTCTGCTTGTCTCCAGCCGTAATGAGCATCCACTGCTGTCCGATAAGCTCGAAAGGATTCTCCTTTCCGAGTATGTCCAGCTCTACTTTTTTCATGTTACTTAATGATTTCCAGAATCTGCTCTGCGTGAATCTTTGTCTTGATTTCCCTCGGGCCCATGATGCGCTCGATAACTCCGTCTTCGTTTACAAGATAGGTCGTACGAAGCGTGCCGATGGTGCGGTGTCCGCAGGCCACCTTCTCACCCCAGCAACCGAGCGTCTGCAACAAAGACGTATCAGTATCCGCTATCAGCGGAAACTCCAGACTGTTCGCATCTGCAAATTTCTTCTGAGTTTCCTGCTTATCCTTACTCACACCAATAATGCTGAAACCGGCAGCCTCCAGTTCCGCCTTATGAGTCTGCAATGAGCAAGCCTCTGCTGTACATCCACTTGTATTAGCCTTGGGGTAACTGTAAAGAATAATTTTACGGCCTATGAAATCGCTCGCCTTGATTTGATTTCCGTTCTGGTCAACTCCTAGAATCTCCGGAATTTTGTCTCCAATATTCATATTTCAACTATATTTTTTGCTAAGATACAAAAAAGTTGCGCAGACGCGAACCGCCCCTTATCAGAGTCACCCTCTTCAATTTCCGGCAACGCCAAGCCGCCATACTGAAAAATGCAATCCACATCGTGCAAAAGCATATCCGGAGAATCCGTGACATAACTGTAACGCAGGGTATTAATCTCCTCTGCCTGAGTGAACTGAGCTATCGTTTCGGCATAATAGGATGACAACAGATCGTACCAGCCGCCGAAATCCGCATCCAGCCTGTCTCTCATCTCTAAAGCATTCATTCTCAATGGCAAGCGCTCGCCACCGAGTATGCGCCCTTTCAGGAGAATGGAACTTGCGTCAACGCTCCGAACTCCTTCGTCGTCGTGCCATTCTGCTCAAAGCGGTTATTGAGGCACTCAAAGTGGTGAATGATGTAGAGACGGTCGCGTCAGATATACAGGTAGAAGCCCTTCTCAACTATATTCATTACGGGAAATAACCAGGGCAAATGCCCACAACAATAATTGACTGAAGCTTTACTTTTTACCCATCAGCATTATGCCGCCCGAATATGGACATTGCTCATAATGGAGCACTCCGTCAATATGGCACAAAGCATCAGCATCGAGTCAAAAGCATAGGCTTTAGCCTTACCGGTCGAAGACTGCTGGAATACGTGATTCATGAGAACCTGAAGACTGCAAGTTCGAGTCTTGCATCCGCCTCAAACGTCATTCAACATGGCGGATTGGTGCAATGGTCAACACATCAGGTACACAGCCTTAGCATCATTGCAGCAGGCACATTCGACAAACTCCAGCCCTGTTCATGAAGGAAAAGAGCGAACGGGGAAGGGCGGGTAGCTTAGTGGCAAAGCACACGATTCCAGATCATGAAACATAGGTTCGATTCCTATCCCGCCTGCAAATACAGATGATTCTGTGGAGTTCTCCGCCTTTGCGCTGCCTACAATTTCTGAGTTTTTCGGAATCTTCATCTATCTCAGGTTTCTTGATCACAATCCTCCTCACTTTCATACAAAGTATGGAGATTAGGAGGTTACGATAGACATTGTGAACGGAACCATCCGTGGCGAAATGTCTGAGAGAGCATTGCGTCTTGTCCTTGAATGGCTTTCGATTCATCGCGATGAAATAATGGAAGCATGGCATAAGGCTGCAAATGGTGAGCAACCCGGATTATGTTAAAGATTACCCAAGCAAGTTCCGCAATTATGTCCTTACTGATACTTTGGAGTGGAATGATGGCGAGATTGATATTGCTCCTGAGTATCTGTACGAAAACGGTGTGGTTGCTAATTGTTAATGTCATATCACGTATAAAGGCCTTTTCGAGTAACAAGGTTCGATTCCCTGACCGTTTGGTCTACAAAGGCGGAGAATTCTACGGAGTTCTCCGCTTTTGCGTTACAGGCGGTGCGGTATTCGTTAAAATTCATTAACTTTGTAAAAAGTTGTGTTATGCCTAACAGTGAAATACAGCAAATAATTCCTATCATTCGGGATTTTTTCAAAAATGAGCCGGTGGAAAGGGCCTTCCTTTTCGGTTCGTGCTCTCGTGGTGAGGAGACCCCTGGCAGCGACATCGATTTGCTGGTGAAATATACTGAAGGCAGCAATTTGTCACTTTTGGACATTTCAAGGCTTATGGTCAATCTCAGTCGAAAGATTAACCGGAAGGTGGATTTGGTGGAAGAAGGCAGACTGAAAACATTCGCATTGGATAGTGTTAACCGCGATAAGATCAAGATTTATGAGAGAGCGGATTAAAGATAAAGATAGGCTGCAGCATATCCTTGATGCTATTGATGTCCTCCAAAGCGGGGCTCAAAGATATTCGCTGGAACAAATTGAGAAAGACAGTATCTTGTATTTCGGTTTTGTTAAGCAGGTTGAAATCATTGGGGAGGCTGTTTATATGCTGACGAAAGAATTCCGTGAGTCACATCCGGATATTGAGTGGGATGCCATTGAAGGCATGCGGCACGTGTTGGTACATGGCTATTATGAGATTTCACCTGATAAAGTGTGGAATGTGATTGAAAAGGATTTACCGATTCTCAGACCTAAGATTCAAGATTTATTGGGAAAGTGAATCAAGGTTCGATTCCCTGACCGTTTGGTCTACAAAACGTAAAAAAGTCAGCTTAATCGCTGACTTTTTTCGTTTCTCCGCTTTGAGGGGGCTCTGCCCCCTTACCCGCTCACTTCATTTCATTCCGTTCGCTACCCCCGCCGCTCCCGAGCTACCGATTCCGCATACTTCAAACGTCCTACGTTTGCCAGCGTCCTACAGGCGTATGCTCCATCCCGCTCTCCGCGGGGCGCTCTGAGGAGCGCCGTCGCTTCTCTCAACTTCCCAATTCGATAAATGGGAACGCCCAGCCTGATAATTGTCTCAGTCATGCTGAAGTTTGTCTTTAGCGTTGGCTGACGGCCTTCAAATATTTCCTTGAAACGGGGAGCTCGTAACCTCCAACCAGCACAGAATCCTTGTCGAAGGATTCAATATGAGTATTGTTGACCAGATACGATCTGTGGATGCGGATAAAACCATCTCCAAGAATTGCCTCCCATTGGGATATTGGAGTCTTGTTGCGGTAGTGCCTGTCCTCTGTCGCGACCACTGTCGTCACGGTATCACTAGACTCGACGAAAAAAATCTCATCAGCCATCAGTGAGATAGACTTCCTCTCTGAAAGGAAAGTGACCGGCTTCTTTTCGGAAGGATATCTCTTCTCCAGCCATTTCTCAAAGAAATAATCGCCTACGGCAAGAGCTGAAATCATGATCGCGATAAAGGCCGGATTCGACAGGAGGTCCGGCAGGTCGGGCCAGCCATAAAAGTTCCAGGAATCATCTCTCATGACCTGCAGTACGAAATGTGCTATCATGAAAAGCATCATCTCGGCTAAGATGATTCCAATCGTGATGAACGTCGTATTCTTGATTCCGGAAGCCCTGTCCGAAAACGAGACCTTTGGATAAAAATACTTGACTGCGAGCGCACCTGGAAGGAAAAGTGTGCCGATGAACACGGACTCGGCAAACCCGTATCGCAGACTTGTCATCACTGCCGCCACCAGAAGGATGGCAGCGAGCCAGAACGATATTGACAGCATTCTCTTCATTTCAATGCTAAAATAGCCATTATTTCAGAAAATACAGTCCCCTTCGTGGCAATATGGGGATATAACGGACGAAGATGGGGTTTCGGTTTGCATTCAATGCCTTCGACCGATTATCTTTGCATCAAGTTCAACCCTTTAAATTTATTTGCTCTATGTTCAGATTGTTTCTCGAAGGTGGCGTATGGTTCATGTCCATTCTCACCATTCTGCTCATTGCAATTTTCTTCGCTGCGTGGAAAGCCCCGCGCTGGGTCAAGGAAATCGGTTCCATCGCTCGTTCAGGCGGCTTCTTCAGTCTGTTGGTCGGACTACGTCAGATGTTCGATGCATTACAGAAAGTCGGTGATCAGAGAGAAGCTGTCACAAGCGTGTTCGATCTGGTATCGCCCAATGTATTGTTCGGAGGACTGAAAGTCGCGATGATACCAGTCATCTACGGCATAATCATATACATCGTCTCCCGTATCGTCTGCATTGTTCAGAAGCCAAAGCTTTAAACCTAGCTCTTGATCATGGACTGAATATGAAACAGGTCCTCCCAGAAATGGTTCGAGATTCGGAGGTAGTAGTCTACAAAGGCGGAGAATTCTACGGAGTTCTCCGCCTTTGCGTTGTGTGCGGTGCGAGTTGCGGGGAATTTTTATTATATTTGCTTGTGCTGTTGCAAGATAGCCGCGTAAATTGAATTATCGTTCCTATGAAAAAACACATCTTGTTTTCGCTGGCAGTAATATTTATGTCAGTTCTCGGCTGTACCAAGCCGGAAGAAGGCGGCAAGGATAATCCTCAACCGCCCGCACCTCCCCAAGAGCAGATTACTATTCCTTCGACCGTGGATGTAACACCTGTAGTCCCGTCAGAAGGTGGTGAGGCGAAAATCACGTTCACGGCAGCCGCCGCGTGGACAGCATCGGTCATCGGCACCAAGGCTGATTCCTGGGTTGACGTGAACCCAAAGAGCGGTAATCCCGGTGCTGCGGAAATCAAGATTTCGACTACAAAGAACGACACATACGCTGAGCGCAATGCTACAATTCAGATAAGTTGTGGCGGAAAGACCAAGGATATCGTCTTGACGCAGAAGCAGCTGGACAATATCACTGTCACAACCGACAAGGTGGAGCTCGGCGCGGAAGGCGGCACGTTCACGATTGAACTCAAGTCCAACATAGATTTCAGCTATGAGATAGATGGTGATTGGATAACATATGTATCCACCAAGGCTTATACCGACAAGACCCTCACGTTCTCTGCCGAACCGAATGATGGCGTGCAGAATCGTGAAGGCAGCGTAACTGTCAAGGGAGGCAAATTCTCCGAGACGGTCAAGGTGTACCAGAGCGGAGGGGAACCTACTTTCAGCATTTCTCAGAACATATTTTATTTAGGAGCCGAAGGCGGCACAGTGGAAGTGTCTGTAACTTCGAATATCGGATATCACGCGACATCCAACGCAGACTGGATTCACGCAGTGGAAACCAAAGCGGCCCGGACTGAGAGTCTCTGGTTCACTGTAGATGCCAACACATCCGATGAATCACGAAGTGGTGTGATAGTAATCTGCAATGACAACCAAGTATGCATACCTGTCACAGTCAATCAGGCCGGACGGTCAGGAGAAGAGATTTTCCTCGAACTTGGCGTCTATTCCGTTGAGTTTGATTATCAGGAAAAATGTTCTGAGGTCAAAGTGACTAGCA
>JAKSKD010000022.1 GCA_024401925.1 Bacteroidales bacterium
TGGCGCTTGGCAAAATCAGTTGACAAAGTTGCGCAAAACGCGAGTGACTCGCGTCCGCGCAACTTTTGTGCGCCGGTTAAAGTCATTCATCCGGAAAAATGTATATTTGCATAGTTTCATCTAAGTTGCCGGGTAGGGATGTGTGGTTGATACAATATGGGCCGGAAAACCGGTCGAAAAGATGATTCATGATAACACAGAAATTACAGCGTATGGAAAAGAATCGCGAAGTCTGGATTGACTGGATGAGGGTTGCTGCCTGTTTTTTGGTGATGGTTGTGCATAGTACCGAGCCGTTTTATCTGGGTGGTGATGGAACGTTGGTGCTGACAAAGGAGGATGCATTCTGGGTGGCACTTTTCGATAGCTTTGCCCGGGCCTGTGTGCCGGTCTTTGTCGTGGCGTCCAGCTATTTGCAATTCCCTGTGCACTACAGTACGAAGGAGTTCTTTCGCAGGAGAGCAGTGAGAATACTGGTCCCGTTTGCTGTGTGGACCGTGGTTTATGCGCTGGTGTATGGTGAGCCGGTGCAGAACTTCAAAGATCTGGTGCTGAATTTCAATTATGCGGCAGGCCACCTCTGGTTCGTGTATATGATTGTTGGGCTTTATCTGCTGATGCCACTACTGTCGCCCTGGGCGGAGAAAGTGGGCAGAAAGGAACTGCTATGCTTTTTGGGACTGTGTTTCCTGACTTCATTCATTCCTTTCGTCCGTGAGGCGGCCATCGGCACGAATGCAGTGTGCGTGTATGGCCCGGGTGGAATTCCGATGCAGGCGAAGTATCCTCTTTGGGGTGAAGCCAGTTGGAACGAGTTCGGTATTTTCTATTATTTCAGCGGATTCATCGGGTATCTTCTTCTGGGACTGTATTTGAGGAAGTTCGGTTCGGAGATGAGTTGGGGCAGGACTCTTGCGGTGGTACTTCCGTGCTTCCTGACCGGGTTCACAGTATGCGTCGTCGGGTTTGTGAAAAGGGTGATGGAGTACTCTTGCTGTGTATTCCCGACGGGAGGCGAATGTTCAGTTGCGGCAATGTGGGAAACGCCATGGTTCTACAACACATTCAGCGTGGCGTTGATGACCATAGGATGGGTACTGCTATTCCGTAAAATCCGCTGCGATGGACGATTCTACCGGCGCGTCGTGCTGCCTATATCAAAGTCGAGTTACGGGATGTACCTGTGCCATATGTTGGCGCTGGGGCTGTTCGCTACGCTGTATAGGCGAACCTTTGGGATTGGCTCCGAAGGAAGCCTCGGGATAATGACGACACCGGTGGAGATAATCCTCACCGCGCTCAGTTCCTATGTCACTGTTGCTGCCGTCTGCGTGCTTCTTCAGAAGATTCCTATTGTCGGAAAATGGGTGGTAGGATAATCCGACATACGTGCGATAGTGTGTGAGGTCGGAAAACGCGAGTAGGAAGAAAACTACTTTTGTTTTCCTCCCACTCGATTGTTGATAACAGATTCTAAGTCTTTTAAAAGCCGGCTCTGATACCGTCAAGGAAGGATACCATCTTTCCGAGAGTCTCTTCCGTGTACATATTGAAGCCGTGGCCACCGCCTTCTACGACGTTCAAATCAGCCTTTACTCCTCCTTCCGTCAGACGTTCATAGAACCAAGGACCCTGACATCCCGGAACAACAGTGTCTGCATTTCCGTGGAATATAATTACAGGCGGGTCCATCGAATCGATATATGACGTAGCGTTCAGGGCCGCAAAACGTGCCTCATTTCCCTTGATTGGGAAGCCCATTACTGCCTCTTCAGGACCGGCGCTCCCTTCGCCTCTGTCTCCGGCACAGTCCATATGGAACATATCCACAGGGCCGGACCAGTCGCAGACAGCATTTACGGCACTGCTGAATTCGAGATTCCCTCCAACTTCTCCTTCCAGCTCAGGTGCGTTTCCGGCTGTACCGGCAAGAGATGCGAGGTGCCCTCCTGAAGAGAAACCTGATGCTGCAATGAATGATGCATCGAATTTATATTCTGCTGCGTGTGCGCGGATATAGCGGATTACAGCCTTGATGTCATTGATTTGTGCCGGGAATTTAGCATCCGAACTGGACCTGTGGTTTGGTGTTACGACAGCATATCCAGCATCGAGCAGGGCCTGGCATATTGTTCCGAGATCAGCCATCCCCTTGGAGTTGTTGCTGAACCAGGCACTTCCGTAGATGTGTACGACAACAGGGTATGATTCTTTTTCCTCTTTAGGAAGATAGATGTCCATATTGTGGAACACCTCACCATCACCAGCGTAATTGATGTCGGAATATTTCTTCGAATATTCCATCTTTATCTGTGGCATCTGCCAGCCGCCGAAATCGACAACTTCCGGGAGAATCTTGTAAGTCTTGGTCTTTCCGTTGTATGTGGCCCTGACCTCAATCAGACCGTCCTGATGGACTTCCGTATCGATATTCACCCCCGCTTTATCGGATGTAGCCTCCACTTTTGCGGCACCGGGAGCTGCAGTGTAATGCAGTTCGTAGATATCCTGTGACGTGTATCCGTTCTCTTCCGTAGAACGGGTTGGA
Source organism: Bacteroidales bacterium (assembly GCA_024401925.1). Taxonomy (GTDB): domain Bacteria; phylum Bacteroidota; class Bacteroidia; order Bacteroidales; family UBA932; genus Cryptobacteroides. The sequence continues at coordinate 2,549 of JAKSKD010000022.1, forward strand.
ATTGCTGGAAGCTCCAGTTCTTTTCCGTTGACGGCGATATGAAGTTGAGGAGGAACAGGCATTTCCAGACTTTCGCCCCTGCGGCTGAACCCAAGCCCCTGAAGGTCGAAGAGCGCCTCATTTCCTTCACCTTCGGCCACGAGATAGATTGCGTGCCTCTTCCTGATCTTATCGACGCTCTTGCCGAGATCGAGAAGATAATGGCAAACTCCTTCGGCGTCATCGCCGTTGAACTCTATTTCGCCAAGCTTTGTCCCGTTCCAGATATTGTTGGAATATGGGCTGTCCATCCACACTGAAACTTTTCCGGAGCGTCCTTTTGCAGGGGTGAGGAAGAGGTTGAATGTCGCCTTCTTGAGCTTGTCGAAATTGAAATATTTGTAACCGATTATGTCTCCCGGCTTTACGCCTGTGATGTCCATTGCATTGTCCCACACGTCCCAACTGTCCTGCTGGCTTGCCTTGTTCGTGAGGAAGCAGGCGTAACCGGCTGAATAGTATTTGTAAGGGTCGAGTCCGAGAAGCGCGAATCCCTGTGATGTCACTTCAGCGCCCTTGTACTCGTGCCCTTTGGAATCCTTGGCTGTGAGGATATGGTCTTTGGTATATGGGTCATATCCATAGATGCATACCTTTCCTCCTTCCGATACAGGTTTCTCGTCGTAAACGATTGTCACCGGATCGGCCATTGCCTGGCGTGCAAAACCGAACCCTCTTGGAGCCCTGTGGTAGAATACATACCATTGTCCGTCCACATTCTGGAGGCTTCCGTGTGTGTTATGGCCCGAATAGCCCTCATACAGAGAAGTGCCGTCCTCTCCAAGGACGATTGCCCTTGAATCAACGAGAACTCCGCCGCTCTTCCAAGGACCGATAGGACTGTCTGAGTAGGCGTATCTGAGGGTGGAGTTGGAACTTGGAAGTCCGTAGTCCGGGCCGGAATGGCCGCTGAACACCCAGACGTACTTGTTGCCGACTTTTCTAATGGATGATGCCTCGAAGAAGTTGAAGTCACCGAGGTCTTCTCCAGGATAGACAGCATACTTTGCATCTGCTACAGGATGCAGCCTGCCGTAGCGTGAACTTGCAGGAATGAAGTAGGGGATTATGTCTGTTCCAGGCCTTGCGGACCACATAGTGCTCTGGTCCAGCTGTGCGGCTGAAGACCTCTGGAAACCCCAGTATCCGTATGCCCTGAAACCGGTAGCATAATCCGGGTCGGACGGGTCTGAAACCTTTTCGACAAAAACAGAGGGGTCAAATCCGAAAATGCTTCCCGGCAGCGTTCCCTTGCCGTCTTCTGTAAGATTTACCGGCGTGAATGGGCCGTCCGGACGGTTGCCCTTGCAGACCATTGCCTCTCTTCCGAACCCTCTGCTGTGTGGATAGAGATAATATACCTTGCTTCCATCTTTTTGTGGAATTTCAACGAGATCCGGAGCGAACATCACGTCCCACTTTCCATCAGTCTCATAGGTGAAGATTGGACCTTCATCTGTCCATTCTGACGGGTCTTCAACCGGAGCAGACCATTCGTGGATATCAGGTCCGCAATAACTTCCGAATCTGACGTCGTGTGATCCGATGATGTATATCCTGTATTTTCCCGGATTGTCGGGATCTTCAAATACCCTCGGCTCTCCATCTGGAAGATGCTCCCAGAGTGGCAGATATGGGTTCTGTGCCTTTGCAGAAAGAATGGCCAGCAGTGTGGCCGCGATGGTAAGTGCTTTTCTCATTTTGGTTTATGTTATTGTGATTATATCGGATAAATATCTGCTTTTATGTAGTCAATCAGTTGGCCCGGGTTGATTTTCAGCTGCAGTCCGCGCTGTCCCGCGCTAATGTAGATGTAGTCGTATAGGAGTGCGGATTCGTGTATGAATGTAGGGAATGTTTTCTTCATCCCAATGGGGCTGCATCCACCACGGATATATCCTGTTGTAGGGAGGAGTTCCTTCATATGCAGCATCTCGCAGCTCTTGTTCCCGGATATTTTCGCGGCCACCTTCAGATCGACTTCAAAGTTCCCTGGTATGACGCAGACAAAACATCCGTTCCTGTCTCCGCGCAGCACAAGTGTCTTGAACACCTGCTCGATGTCCTCACCCAGTTCTGCCGCAACGTGCTGGGCGGACAGGTCGTCCTCTGTGAAACTGTATTCTATCAGTTCGTATGGGATGCCCGCCTGGTCCAGAAGCCTTGCTGTGTTGGTTTTCGTCATAGCTTATAGTAACTTGCAATTATCGATGAGAACAACTTCTGTGGGACAATTTTCTTGATGACTACGGACAATTTTTGTTCGAATGTCGATATGATGTATGAGCAGGCCGGATTTTTCTTCATCACAATTCTGCTGATTTTACCTGCGAGATATTCCGGTTTGAGTCCTGTCGTCTCGTCCTTTTCAATACTTGCCAGTGATTCGGCGTATGTAGGGTAGGCATCTCCGACCTCCTCGGCACTGACGCTCTTGCGGCTCGCCGTGAATTTCGTGGAGAAATCGCCCGGTTCGATGACGGTTACGCTGACCCCTGTACCTCTCAACTCAATTCTGAGAGCTTCGCAATAGCCTTCGATGGCGAATTTGCTGGCGGAATAAAGTCCTTGGAACGGCAGACCGATAAGTCCTCCAATAGAGCTGAAACAGATGATTTTTCCGCTTTTCTGACGACGCATCACGGGTATGATGTAATGCAGGAACCTTACCATTCCCAGCCAGTTCACGTCCATCTGCCTTCGTGCGTCTTCTATGCTGCAGAATTCCAGCGGACCTCCTATTCCCATTCCGGCATTGTTGATGAAAACATCTATCCTGCCTTCCGCTTCCAGTACTTGTTCTACTGCATTCCTGCAGTCATCTTCGTTCGTGGCGTCGGCCTTGATGTAAGTGACGCCTTCGATGAATTCCTCACAATGCCTGTGGGTGCCATAGACCTTATGCCCGTCTGCATTAAGCCTTTCAGCCATTGCCTTGCCGAATCCGGATGTGATGCCAGTTATCAGTATTACCATAGTATCCATCATTTCCTAATTCCAATAAGTCATTTGAGGTGCAGGCACTTGCGGGTGCTCCGCATAGATTTTCTCTGCCCACGCCACGAAGTCAGCCCATCTGTAGTATGGACCTTCTACAGGGTCAAGTTGAGGAATCGTTGCCTCTGTACCGTTCCAAACAATCTTGAACAGAATTTCAGAGATCTTCTTCGAACGGTAGAGCACGAACTGAACGTTTGAAGCCATAGGACAGTTAAAATTCTGGAACCAGTATTTCACTTCATCGGCAGTCTCAGGCACATAACCGCAACCGTTGAGGTTGAGAAGCGGAACGAAAGCATTGAGTACGGTGTCGTGCCCGAAACGGTAATGACCTTCGTTGCCTGCGGCCAGACGCCTGTCGGAGCGGAGAAGCTCCTCCACGTTGGCGGTCTGTGCCTGAAGGGAAAGGGCTGCAGCAAAGACTGCAATAAGTGATAGTATTTTCCTCATATCAGTTAGTGTTAGGAATGATTCATAAAGATTATTATGTTCTTAACGTAATTTGTTGGTTTCAAAGTGATTACGTGTATACAGGAAGTATAGGGCTATTCCTGCGAGGTTGATTGCGACTGCACACCAGAATGCAGCTTTGTAGCCAAGATGTTCGGAGAAAAGTCCTCCTATCAGCACTCCGAGACCGACACCGGCATCCCAGGCCGTCAGAATCGACGAGTTTGCCGTTCCTCTCTGGTTATTCTCGGCAAGGTTGATGAACATATTCAGGAAAGCCGGGTACATATGTCCGTTTCCGAGTCCGATGATAAATGCTGCGGAATAGTATCCGAAACGGGACTGGAAAGCGGCGAATGAAATATATCCGAATATTGAGATCAACATTCCTAAGCTGGCATTACGGCTGACCTTGTTTTCCTTGAGAGCGTGCGCACCTGTCAGTCTGGAAAGAATGAGACCTACTGCGAGAAGGCTGAAGAACAGTCCTGTTCCCGAGGTTATTCCAAGCGTTTCCTTGCCGTATATTGCCACATAAGTGGAGATGATTCCGTACGAAAATGCAAAACAAAGAAGAGTAAGAGCCTCCGGCATTCCTTTCATCAGGAAGAAACGGTCAAGCGAAATAACGCTTTTTTCCGGCACATAGTCTCTTTTCGGCAACTTAATGGTGGCATTAAGGGCAAGTCCGAGAACAGATATGGCCATTGAGAGTGCGAACAGCACCTGATAATTGCCTTTGCAGGCGTGCAGTACGTATATGGCTATGATTGGTCCGATTGCTGTTGCAAGATTGTTGCTGAGCCCGTAATAGCCCATTCCTTCAGTTCTGCGTTTGCTCGGCAGGACATCTATCGCAACTGTGCTTGCCGCCACAGTGGTGGCTCCGAACGGGGCACCGTGAACGGTGCGGAATATTGTGAACAGGGTCAATGAGCCTGCCGCAATGTAGCCGGCGAAAATTGAGACAAATATGAAGTTGCAGAGCAGGAGCACAGCCTTCCGTGGAAAATTGTCCACTACATATCCACTGAAAGGACGAATGATGAGGGCCATTATTGTGTAGCCTGCAAGGCATAGACCGATGGTCTGCTTGTTCGCGCCGAATGTCTCTGATAGATAGAGCGGAAGGAGGGGGACGATGAGTGTGAAGGCGAAATGGATCAGAAAATTCCCGAACCATACCTTCAGATAATTGCTGTTCCAAAGTCTTTCTTCCATTATGCGAAAATGAATTTTGCGGTAAAGATCCGTTCGTCTTCACTCTTCCCTATGATGTAGTATTCCCCGTCTTTCCTCACGGCAACAATGGCCACTTCCTCACCAAGGTGGGCCTCGCGGTTGAAATTGATAATTATGTCGCTGATGTCGCTTCCTGTCGTTACCTCAGCCGGAAGGGCATCCAGAGACCATAATATGTATTTCGTATTGTTGGTGTGACGGTTGTAGTCTATGTCGGAATAGCAGACCTTGTGGACCGTGTCGGCAATGATTTCGGCATCTGAAGGAAACGATATTTTCGGACAATATTCCTCAAGTGCATATTCCGATACAGCTGCATCTTTTTTTATGAACGGCTCAAGGATGACGCCCCTCAGGATCTTCCTGTCGTCAATGTCCATAATAATCCAGGAACTTGTGGCCCGGACGATAGTATTGCCTCCCGCGTCATTCATTTTGTATTCCCTGATGAATTTCGCTCCGTCCTGGCCTCTGTGCCAAGTGCTCAGATCAATTTCTTCAAAGCGGCTCGGGACCCTGTCGAAATGGATATGCATCTTTGCAAGTATCCATACAGCATTGATTTGCGTCAGGTCCTTGTCGCTCATCCCTATTCTGTTGACGTCAATGCTGGCAATCTCCTGGGCGAGTTCCATAAAGGATGCCGCTCTGAGACGGGAGTTGACATCCACCATATAGCTCGGTATGGTTATGTGCATTGTACTTCTGTCCATAAATGCAAATATAAGAATTTATCCTATCTCTATAGCGTTAAAATAGATATAGGGTCAGGTACATTCTATATATTTTTGTAGATTTGTGACACTAACCAATAATCATCGCACAATGAAAAGATTTTTCTCTGTTTTTTGTCTGCTTCTTGTCGCTGTCGGACTCTGGGCACAGCAGATAAACGCATTTGACGAATTGAAGGCCACACCAAAGAAAGCTTATGGAAACGATTATCCATACAACTTCGGCCAGCCTGAGCTCACAAAGGCCCCGAAAGGTTACAAAGCGTTCTATATCAGCCACTATGCGCGTCACGGCTCACGTTATTACTGGAATGACAAGTTGTACAAATATCTTGATACTCTGATGACTACTGCCAACGAGAAGAACCTTCTGACTCCTGAAGGCAAAGCTTTCTATGACAAATTCATCGAGGCCAAACCTGAACTTATGACAGGCATCAGCGAACTTACGCAACTCGGCTGGGAACAGCATCAGGGCATTGCTCGCAGGATGTACAACAACTTCCCAGATGTTTTCAAGAAAGGCGGTAATATTTATGCTATTTCCTCACTTTCAGGACGTTGTGTTATGAGTATGTCGGCATTTTGCCAGGAACTCACACAGTGTAATCCGGCATTGGAAATCAGGGAGGAGTCTTCACGCTTCACTCTGAACAGGGTGGTTCCTGACGACAAGGAGAACCCTCAGCTCAAGCCGTACACCAAGATGAAGGCTAGCTATGAGAAGAACCGCCATCTTGTTCCAAGGGATACGACCTTCAACCAGCGTATTATTGACCGCGTATTCACCAGCACCGAAGGCCTTCCTAACACAAGCGGAATTGCAGGACAGCTCAGGAATCTCTACACTTCTTTACCTAATATCTACCACGAAGGTATGATGGGCAATATCATTACCGATGAGGAGATTGTAAGGGAATGGGAGTCATCGAACCTCGGTTCTTATTCCTGGATTTTCGGAGATCAGAACAAAATGCTCTCAGTTCTTGAGGACTTCCTTTTCCAGGCGCAGCAGGTCATTGACGGTAAAAGTGACCTTGTCGCTTCACTCCGTTTCGGCCACGACAGCTGCATGGGCCCATTGACTGCACTTATGGGACTCAATGGCGCTGACAAGGATCCCGAAGACCCGTTTGAGGTAAAGAACATCTATCAGAACTGGCAGACTTGCAAGGCCTGCAACATCCAGTGGGTATTCTACTCCAAGAAGAACAGCAGCGATGTCCTCATCAAGTGCCTCCTCAATGAATCAGAGGCCACATTGCCAGTGAAGACGGACATCTTCCCTTACTACCACTGGAGTGATGTGTATCAGTATTATACTGACCTCATCAAGAGCAGAAGCCAGGAATAATTCCATACTTGCATAAAGAATAAAAAGAGAGGGTGACTCTCTAAAAAGTCCATCAGGACTTTGGGGTCATCCTCTTTCTTTATATCATATTGCCTCCGAGCGTCGGCTGCTCTCCTCCGGAGACCTTCCGCTTCGCTCCATCCAGTCACTCGCTATGCTCGTGACAGCCGCTCACGAGGCCGCGGCCGGCCACGGGTCCCGGAGAAGACAGCCGACCGCATCTGCGGCAAACGTAAAATAAAATAGCTATTCTTTTGATAATCAAAGGAATAGCTATTGCTTTTGTGATAGAAAATTACTATCTTGTAGTTGCAATCAAAAGAAATATAGACTTATTAGGCGTAAATCGATTGAGTTTAACAGCCACCGAACAAGGTGGTAAGATTTGTAAAAGTGGTAAAATTTATATATGTTTGCATAACTAAATCGGACGATTATGAGCAGACTATCTGAAGCATACGAAAAATGGCTTGCAATCCAGCCGCTTTCTGAGTTGGACAGAAGGCGATTGGACAGGAAATTCATGCTTGACTTCAATTATAACAGTAACCACATAGAAGGTAATACGCTTACATATGGCCAGACCGAAGTACTTCTTCTGATGGGAGAAGTCATCGGTTCTGCAAAGATGAAAGACCTTGAAGATATGAAGGCGCATAACCTTTGCCTCGCTCTGATGAAAGAAGAGGCGGCAACAGCCGACCATCTGTCCGAGTCCTTTGTCAAGAGGCTTCATCAGGTTATGCTGCGTGAAGATTACACTGTCTACCGGGAACTCCCTGGAGGAAGGCAGACCAGTTACGTAGTTCATGCCGGAACATACAAGACAAGGCCAAATTCGGTCATCACACCTACAGGTGAACGGTTTGAGTATGCTTCCCCCGAGGAGACACCATCATTGATGTATGATCTGATAGAATGGTATAACCAGGAAGAGAAGGCCGGGAATCTGACTCCTATAGAACTGGCTGCACTGTTCCACTATCGTTACATCCGAATCCATCCGTTCGAGGACGGCAACGGCCGTATTGCAAGGCTGCTGGTAAATTTTATTCTGCTTCGTCACGACTATCCTATGGTAGTAGTTCTCAGCAGGAAAAAGAAGGCCTATCTGAACGCACTGGGACAGGCTGACATCAATGTCGGCATCATACCATCAGACGGTGCACATGCCACAATAGAACAAATACTGTCCTTTGTAAACTATATGACGGAGTTGATGATATCAGACATTTCTCAGGATATCGCATTTCTGAATGCAGATCCGTCTACGACCTGGTGGTACAACGGCGAGACCATAAAATTCAGGAGTCCCCGCACAGTACTACTCCTATCACATCTTCAGAAGAATCCAAAGGCCACTATCGCTGAATTGTCATCAGTGCTTGAGATAAACACATCAGCGGTCCAGAAACAGTTATCTACTCTTGAAGGAAAAGGTTATATCACTAAAGATCCAGACTCCAAAGCGTGGAGAGTCATTGCCGTTCCTACCACCAAATAGGGTGGTAAAAATTATAAAAGTGGTAGAAAACCCACTTCTCAGTTACTACCAAACTTTGTTTACTCGTCAGGTATTAGAAACAATATTTGAAGCCGAAGTGGACACCGGGGCCTCCGTAGAAACGGACCCCGCCTTCTCCAATATATACATCCCATTCATAAAGTCCCTCGAAAATGGGGCCCCAATTGAAATTATAGAGGGCGCGGACGTCAAGGTTTGTCTTCTCAGACAGAAAATGGTTCCATTGTACGCCGAGATTGTGGTCTGGTCCTGTCCAGTTCGGACCGAACGATATACCGACCGCATTCTTGTATGGTTGTGCAATAAAGTTCTCAAAATAAGACCCAAGTGCAACTGATGTAGTTTTCATCAGGGTGACAAAAAAGTCCATCAGGACTTTGGGGTCATCCTCTTTCTTTATATCATATTGCCTCCGAGCGTCGGCTGCTCTCCTCCGGAGACCTTCCGCTTCGCTCCATCCAGTCACTCGCTATGCTCGTGACAGCCGCTCACGAGGCCGCGGCCGGCCACGGGTCCCGGAGAAGACAGCCAACAGCATCTGCGGCAAACGTAAAATAAAAGAAAGCGACCAATAATCACTTATTGGTCGCCCTCCTTCTTTTTGGGTTATTTATTCATCAATTCCTTCGATTGTTTCAATCGTTCCGTCCGGATTGAAAGTCAGCTCGCAGACTTTCAAGCTGCGCAGCCAGGATTTTCCGCCTGACGGGACGCTGTCGTGATGGAACAGATACCATTTGCCTTCCCATTCGATTATGGCGTGGTGTGTCGTCCAGCCTACAACAGGGGTAAGGATAACGCCCTTGTATGTGAACGGTCCGTATGGATTGTCTCCGATTGCATAGCAGAGGAGATGGCTGTCTCCGGTAGAATATGTGAAATAATATTTACCGTCTTTCTTGAACGTCCAGCTTGCTTCGAAGAAGCGGTGCGGGTCATCGGCAGCGAGAGGCTTGCCCTCTTCGTCGATTACCTGTACAGGCTTAGGCTCCTCACCGAATTGGAGCATATCCTTTGAAAGCTTTACTACGCGGCTTGGAAGTGAAGGCTGGCTGCCGTGAGGAAGATTCGGACTGTCAGGGGTGTTGTTCTTTGCAGGGTCCTCTATGCCGACATTGTCCCTGTAGGACTGAAGCTGTCCGCCCCAGAGGCCTCCGAAGTACATATAGTATTCGCCGTCATTGTCCTTGAGAATGGCCATATCGATGGAGTAACTGCCGTGTACAGGCTCTTCCTGAGGAATGAACGGACCTGCAGGATTGTCTGCAATTGCGACACCGTGACGGAATACGTCGTTCTTATCCTTCATCGGGAAGAACATATAGTATTTGCCGTCCTTTTCCTGTACGTCGCAGTCCCAAAGCTGGCGTCCGTGCCAGGCAATATCCTCCTTGCGAAGCACACATCCGTGGTCCGTGACCTTGCCGGTCATAGGGTCTCCATCAATGGAGAGGACGTGGTAGTCTTTCATAATGTACTGGTCTCCGCTGTCATCCTCCACGTTGGAGTCATCCTCCCAGTCGTGTGAAGGATAAATGTATATTTTTCCATTGAATACGTGTACGGAAGGATCCGCCATATAGTCTTCCGGGAAGAGATATCTTTTTACAACTTTCTTTGCCATAATGATGTATTATTATTTTGTGAAATCTTATGTTCTGAAAATTCGGCCGGCTACTCTGAAGCGTTTTTTGCCTCAATGGCTTTGTTCATTTCATCAAGTTTCTGATCTGTGAGAGGATACTTGTAGATAAGGAAGCCTACAATAATAAGAAGAATGGCCGGAATAATGGTCGTGAACCACAGAATAGCATTCTGTGCTGTGGCATTATAGTCATTCAACTTTGTATAGTAAGCATTTACAGGTGCGCTGATGAATGATGCGAGGAATACGACAACAAATATTGCGAGCACCAGTTGCAGACATTTGTTTGCTTTGAACTCTTCCCACATTTCTCCGAATGAAACAGGTTTTTCAGGAGTGGTAGTGATGTTCTCCTTGCTTCCTAAGAAGCAGAGCACCAGTAGAATAAAGCCTACGATAGCGAAAATGCAGGTGACTGTGAACCACGCTTTCGGGTCGGTAGGGAGAGCTGATTCCTCACTGGCGAGATTGAATCCGATAGCGCCCATTACCCAAGGAGTAATGAAACCTGCAAGAGAGAAACCGGCCTTGAATGCAACACCTGCGAGAGCATTTACTGTAGCTGAAGGTCTGTTTCCTGTGCGGTATTCAGCTTCGGTGATTACTTCCGGAACAAGAGCCCACATCAATGAACCTACAAGCAAACCGACTCCCGTCATAACCTTTGCGGCCTGAACGAGTGTGTTGCACTTCTGGACATCAAAGAACTTTCCGATTATGAACAATGCGGTGAACCCGATCAGACCGACTGCGAGAAGCAGATAATACAGGCCTTTCTTGCCGAAGCACTTTTTCAGGACAGGCATCAGAGGAAGAATAATGAATGCAGGGATGGTTCCGATGGCCATAAATACTGCCTGATTCCAATCGACTGCTATGCCGACTATCATTGCAAGTCCGATAGGAAAACCGGCCTGAACAATAATCTGGCCGATGTTCGCGCATACCATACGGGTGGATGTCAGGATAAGCACCTCGTCGTTGTCTCGAGTCATACTTGCCATAATGGAGCCGTATGGAATATTCACGACAGAGTAAATCATGCTCAGAAGAGTGTAACTGACTGTGGCATAAATTACTCTCAGAGTCATTGGCCAGCTTGCTGCTGCGGGTAGCATCAGAAGACAAGCGGCAATGGTAAGAGGAATACCTCCATAAAGAAGATAAGTACGGTATTTGCCTAACTTAGGGTTGTGATTGTCAATGTATTTTCCTACGATAGGACTCCAGAAACAGTCAAGTAATCGGACTGCAAGAATAAGTCCACTGACAAAAGCGGGACTGATTTTTAATACCGTGGTCAGATATAGCATTAAGAAACAAGCCACGGTCTGGAAAATCAAATTTTGAGCGAGATCTCCGGAACCGAATCCGATACGCTGACCCCAATTGAGTTTGTAAAAGCCTTTAGCTTCAGATGTTGAGTTTGCCATAATTATGTAGTTATTCTTACAAATATATGAAATTTTATATATTTACACTCGAAAAAATTAAATCACATGAATCGAAATACTTTTACGCTGTTTATTTTTTCAGCTTTTTTACTTTGTTCTTGCAGTAATTACGACAAACAATCGAAAGATGAAATCCTCTGGTATGACAAGCCGGCGGAATACTGGCTTGAGGCCCTCCCGGTGGGATGTTCCAACCTTGGGGCAATGGTCTATGGCGGTACCGGGACCGAGGAAATTCAGCTAAATGAGGAGACATTCTGGAGCGGAGGCCCTCATAATAACAACAGCCCCCGTTCTCTGGGCAGACTTGATGAAGTCAGGAACCTTATTCTTGACGGACGTGAAGACGAGGCCAAATTGATTGTTGACAGGGACTTCATTGTAGGCCCGCACGGAATGAGATATCTCAATCCCGGCAGCCTTAAAATTGATTTCGGAATGTCCGGGGAACCGACAGATTATTACAGAGACCTTGATCTGGGCAATGCTCTTGCCTCAGTCCGCTATACCCTCAATGGAATTAAGTTTGAAAGGACAGTTTTCGCTTCTTTGGCCGACAAGGTGATTGTCATAAAGATGAATACGGACAGGGCAGTAGATTACACGCTTGGTTTCGAGTCTCTTTTGAATACGGAATTGTCATCTGAAGATAATGTCCTGAAGGTGCTTGTTCATGGCGAGGGCCATGAAGGCATCCCGTCTGCCCTTGATGCTGAATTTGCCTTCAAGGTAATATGTGACGGTACGGTATCTGACAATGGAAAAGGATTTTCTGTCAAAGGGACGAAAGAATCCGTCATCATTATTTCCGGTGCCACGAATTTCGTAAACTGGAATGATGTGTCCGGTAATCCTGCCGACGTAAACTCGTCGAGACTTGCTGCCGCAGGTGAGAATTATGATATTCTTTTAGAACGTCAGGTAAATGCTTATAAGGAACAATATGAACGGGTTAGTCTTTCATTGCCGGCAGGGGAGAATTCCTCATTGACGACAGACAGACGTATTGAAGCCTTCGCGGGAAGCGATGATATGGGACTTGTTAGCCTGCTTTTCAATTACGGCAGATACCTGCTTATCAGTTCATCACAGCCCGGTGGCCAGCCTGCCAATCTGCAGGGCATATGGAATAACGAACATATGGCCCCTTGGGATAGCAAATATACAATCAATATTAATGCAGAAATGAATTACTGGCCGGCAGAAGTATGCGGCTTGGAAGAGTGTCTGGAGCCTTTCTTCTCAATGGTCAGGGATTTGAGCGTCACAGGTGCCGTTACTGCACGTGAAATGTATGGTTGTTCCGGTTGGATGGCCCATCACAATACCGACATTTGGAGGATTGCAGGACCTGTGGACGGGTGTGATTGGGGAATGTTCCCTAACGGAGGAGCGTGGCTTGCCACCCATCTTTGGGAACATTATCTTTTCACCGGTGACAGGGAGTTTCTTGCAGAATGGTATCCTGTCTTGAAGGGTGCTGCTGATTTCTACCTCGATTATTTCGTGGAAGACCCTCAGACCGGAGAACTGCTCGTGGTGCCTTCAGTAAGCCCGGAACATGGCGGGATAGGGAAGAGAACCCCTCTGACTGCAGCTTGTACGATGGACAGCCAGATAGCCTATGATGCTTTGAATAATACTTTGAAGGCTGCTGAAGTGCTTGAAATTGATGCCGACTACAGGGCGACGCTTGAAGATGCCATCGGCAGACTTCCAAAGATGAAAGTCGGGAAATATGGCCAGTTGCAGGAATGGAGGGAGGATATGGATGACCCGAATGACAAGCACAGGCACATCTCCCATCTGTACGGTCTTTATCCTTCATCTCAGATTACAAAAGATGGTACCCCTGAATTGTTCGATGCATCCCGCGTTACTCTGGAACAGAGAGGCGATGAAGCAACAGGGTGGAGTCTCGGCTGGAAGACCTGTTTCTGGGCCAGAATGCAGGACGGAGACCACGCATTCAGGATTCTTGGGAATATGCTCTCACTCATCCCGGCCAATTTTAATCCGTGGGCTTCCCCGGGCAAGGTAGGACACAGTTATCCGAATATGTTCGATGCTCATCCTCCTTTCCAGATAGACGGTAATTTCGGAGCGACTGCAGGTGTGGCCGAAATGCTTTTGCAGAGCCACGAATCTTGCATCAATCTCCTTCCTGCCCTCCCGTCCGAATGGACAGAAGGAAACGTCACAGGCCTTAGAGCAAGGGGAGGCTTTATCGTTGATATTTTCTGGCGGAACGGGCGCCTTTCGAAGGCTGTGATACGTTCTACCCACGGCGCTGACAGCGTCACTGTCCGCTATGGAGAAAATACAAAAACTGTCGATGTTCCTACAGAGGGATACTCTATTGTTCGTCTTTAGGTTTCAAACCTTTCACGAAGTTTGACGGTGAAATATTGAACTGCTTCAGGAAGCAGGTCGCGAAGTAGGATGCCGATGCAAATCCGCAGAGGTATCCTACTTCGTTGATTCTGTATTTCTGGCTTGCAAGCATCTCTGCCGCTCTTTTCAGACGGCACAGGCGGATGTATTCGTTGATGTTCTGTCCCGTGTTGGCCTTAACCTTTCTGTATAGCGTTGATTTGCTGGTGCACACCAGTTCGCTGAGCTTCTCGCTGCTGAGGTCTTCGTCGGCGATATTTTCCATCACCACATTGTGAAGTTTCTCCATAAACTGCTGGTCGAGCTTGTTGTTGACTACAGTGGTGCCGAAGTGGGACAGAGGGGAATCCGTAAATTGTCTGTATGATATCTCCCTGTTCATAAACAGGTTGGAAATGTTGGCTTTGAGAAGTGCAATTTCAAACGGTTTCTCGATGTAACCGTCCGCTCCGACTTCCAGTGTAGCGATACGTGTATCCACTCCGATTGCTGCTGTCAGGAGGATGACCGGTATGTGGCAGTACTCCAGATTGCTCTTTATCTGGTTGCATAATTGACAACCGTCCATAATCGGCATCATAATATCGCTTATGACGATATCTATTTTCTCCTCATCGAGGATTTTCATCGCCTCTTCGCCGTTCGATGCAGTGAGGACTTTATAACTGCCTGACAATTCTTTGCTAATATATTCGCACATCTCTTTGGCGTCATCGACAAACAGAACGGTGCTTTGACCGGATGGATGGGCTTCGGCATTGCTTTCATCAATCTGCAATGATTCCTTGACACTTGGAACAGCTTTCCCGACGAGCGTGAATACGAAGGAATTCTTCTCTCTTACCTTATCATCCAGATAAAGGTCACCGCCCATCGCTCTTGCCAGACTTCTTGCGTACGGAAGTCCAAGGCCTGTGCCGCTGCTCCCGATCAATTGGGAGTTGATGGTTTTTATCTGATAGTATGGTTCGAAGATTTTCTCTACATTATCCTCTGAAATCCTTTCCCCGTCGCTTGTGATGCGTATGACGTATAATTCTTTCTTTTCATCATATGATGCTTCCACATCAATGGCTGACTTGCAATATTTGATGGCGTTTGAGAGAATGTTGCAAAGAATTTTCTCAACCTTGTCCGTGTCTGCGCTGATATTTTCGCTCTTTGTCGGAATATTTAGGTTATATGTCAGATGTCTTTCCTTGATAGCCGGCTCGAAGTATTTGCAGACTTTGTTTATGAAGGCATAAATATTTGTGTATGAATAGTTTATACTGATTTCATTATTTTGTATCTTCTTTATGTCAAGATACTGGTTAGTTAGGCTGAGAAGCCTGTCTGTGTTTGCCTTTATGGTTAATATATCCTCTTTTGACTCATCGGTGTACTCCTTGTGCTCGATTATTTTGTCGAGAGGAAGTTTTATCAGAGTAAGTGGAGTCCTTATCTCGTGAGTAAGGTTTGTGAAGAATGTGGATTTGGCATCGTAGAGTTCCTTCTGTTTTATTGCATCCTGCCGGTTTCGCTCAAGAGCCGCCTTGTTCTGTCGTGTCTTGATGTCCTGCCATATGATGGCGGCTATGAGGGCTGAAAGAAAAAGAATGTATAGCATTATAGCCGGGGACGAAACTAATACCGGCGGTATGACTTTGAGCTGAACCTCACTTGCCGCACCCGGACTGTCCTCCCCAAGAATTCGTACGTGGAAAATGTATTTGCCTCTTCTCAGATTGTTGTAAACAATATAGTTCTGCCTCGAAACTGATTTTGATACCTTGTTTCCTTTCTTCAGAATACATTCGTACGTAATATCCTGCACTTTGGAATAGTTCGGTGTTGCAAAACTGAACCTCAGTACGGAAGCGTCCCGGGCCTTGATTTTTATCTTCCTTGACCCTATCGTGGTCTTGCCCGGCTCTGTTATGCTTTTTGCATTCATTCTGTTACCGGTGCTGATTTCTGTAATGAACAGGGGCGCATTATTGGAGGACAGGTTGATGTTCTCCGGTTTGAATGAAACCATACCTCCGAGTGCTCCGAAATACAATTCACCACTTGCTGATTTCGCTGAAGAATTGTAAAAGAAAGAACTGTTGACCACTTTCAATTGGTCAATGTAGGTATTCTCTATCTGGTCAGAGTCTATCTTCATACTTGCCAGACCTCTGGATGTGCTTATCCACATCGTCCCGTTCTTGTCTGCAAGTGATGCACAGGCGATGTTTGAGGGAAGTCCGTTTTCTTCAGATATCTGAAATGTGTTTTCCGGATTATCAATTGGCATCCTGAGTATTCCGCTTCCCTCGGTGCTTATCCAAAGATTGCCGGCATTGTCTTCGGATAGGGAAGAGATATAATTTGAAAAATGGCACTTTCCCGGCATTGACGGGATGATTGGTCTGAAATTCCTGTCTGATTTGCTTTTTTTCCAAAGTCCGTCGCCAAAAACCCCGGCCCAGATATTACTGCGGCTATCCTCAAACAATGCGTGAATGAATTTTCCCTTCAATTCGGGAAATTCAGCTCTGAACTCTCCATTATCGTCCAACTCCAGAAGTCCCTTGCTTGTACCAGTAAGAATGTCTCCTCCACTTGTGCGAAGCAGGCTGATACAACTTTGACCGGGTATTGTAATCTGTTTTTTAAGTTTACCGTTCTTCCCGTCAAGAATAATGATTCCGTCTCCGAATGTACCCGCCCAGATCTCGTCGCCAACCTGGATAAGACATTGGTAATTGTGCACCCCGATGTTGCTGAAGTTGTCTATTTTGTTTCCGGACTTGCGGATACGGCTGAGATAACCGTCCTCCGATCCGGCCCAGATGTTGCCGGAGTCGTCTTCAGCTATTGCACGTATAATTTTTCCGTGAAGTGCATCAGCGTTGTTTGGGGAGGAAATATAGTGAACAAGGGCATCATTTTCATCCTGTAACATATTGATTCCTCCGTGAAAAGTCCCTACCCATATGTCGCCTTCCTGGTCCGGGGTGATGCAGGTTATGTTTGCGTTGCTCAACTCGAATTCGTTGGAATCCTGAATAATTCTTTGTATTCCGGACTTTTCGGTACAGACAAGGAGCCCGTTCTGAGTCCCTATGAGTATCAGATCCCTCGAACTCTCGTATTTGATATAGTTTATTATTGGTAGGGAAGTGTTGGCGAAAATGGTGCAATATGTTTGATTGGCTGTATTGAATTTAACAATCCTGTTGTGATTTGTTGATATGAGAATATATTCATTTTTATATCCGACAATCCTGACTGGATGTTCTCCTTCCCGCCTGTCTGATTTGTCGAATATTTCGAATTCCTCACATTTTCCGTAGACTGTATCAATTCGTTTTATTCTTCCATTGTCAGACGCCATCCAAATGTGATTTTTACCTTCCGGCTCAGCAAGAATTGACTGTGATGACTGGTCCATCCTTGCGTCAAAGACTGAATTCTGTCCTGTAGCTCCGTCCACCTTTGCGTATGCTTCGGTACTGCTCATCCAGATATTTCCGGCCGCATCCTCCGTTATCGAATAGTACACAGGGGAATCCTGGGAAAATACGCGTTTTACGGAATTGGTATATGGGTCGAAATATCCTGTTCCGTTTGCCGTGGAGAACCATATCCTTTCCTTGCTGTCCTGATACATTATGAGAATTTTTCCCCTCAGGATGCCTTCCTTGTCTTCTCCTGAGAATTTGAGGAAGTTATAGCCGTCGTAAAGGCTGACACCGTCCCTTGTACCGATCCATATGAATCCCATCTTATCCTGTATGCAGCATATTATTGTGTTGTTAGGGAGGCCCTCTGCTGTCGTATAATGCTGGAAATTATAATTCTGGGCTGCGGCTGTCAGGTTGAAGGATGCAACAAGAAGCAGAGAAAGAATCAGTTTTTTCATATCGGTTGGTTGTCTGTATCCGGCAAATCTAATTCATTATATCGTAATAACAAAAAGGAAGGCGGTCAACGGGCCGCCTTCCTAAACTTATTGATTAATTATCAATATTCTGATTATTCAACTGGATATCCAGGATTCTGGTAAGCAGCTCTTTCCTCTGCTGTCATCTCCATACCGTTCAACTGTCCCTGTGGGATAGGGAAGAGGTAACGGAAGTTCTCAATGGTACGTGTGAATGTCTTTGGAGTATGATCTCCCCAGGCGTTACCACTGATGGTATACTGTCCTGCACGCTCCTTCCAAGTCTGGGTACGGGCAAGATCGAACCAACGGAATCCTTCACCGTAGAACTCACGCATACGCTCGTCAAGGATGTAGTCGATTGTGATGGTTGCAGGAGTAGCTGCAGCCAGTTCATCACCGAAATCAGCCTTGTATTCGACACGCTCGTTGTTCTTGTATGTCCAATTTCCTGCACGCTTGCGGAGTACATTGATGAGATTGCGTGCCTCAGTATTCTTACCGAGTTTCACAGCTGCCTCAGCTCCGGTCAGATAGAAATCAGAGAATTTCAGGATGCTGTATGGACGTGTACTTCCTGCGTTAGGGCTACCTGCTTCAGTCTCATGGTTGTAGTCTGTACGGTAGCATCCGAGCTTCCAAAGAGCAGGATAAGCAATACGGCTGAATCCGTTGAGGTCGAATACATACTCGTCATAGCCTGAAGCAACACCGGCGCCTACATTTGCTCCGTTCATGTTGTCCTGCTTGTTAGGATAAGAGATTCCGTCGATGACCTCAGGAACGAAAGTAAGGACGCGCTCACCAAGCTTGAAGGACTTGCCGTTGCTGTCAACTTCTGTAGCAGGAGATGCATTTCCGGACTTGTTCCAGGTACCGTAGTACATAGTTGTAAAGGTGCCGTCGAAACGTGAATCCTTTGTGACATCCTGGCTTGTGAAAGTCTTGATAGCCTCGTGAGTAGGAGCCATACGTGTCCAAGGACGTCCTACTTCCTGGCAAGCTTCACGAGTAACACATCCGATACCGCCGATATTGATTGTACCGTGGTTCCAGTTGATCATCCAGCCGGAGAAGTTGTCCGGTGCACCGCCTCCGCCATAGCCGAGGTCACCTTCATTATACAGAGCACTCTTTTCAGTATGGTCTGCCCAAAGGAGGATTTCCTTGTTGCGGTCGTTCTGTGCAAGGTTTACTTCACGGAAAGTATCGCAAAGTCCGTATGGACCAGGGTTGTTGATTGCAGTGTTGCAGAGGTCATATGCCTTCTGGTAGTATGTATTAGGAGTTCCCTGACGGTCGCACTTTGGATATGTGTCGATCCCCTTAGGATTCTCGATCCACCAGCCGTAGGTAAGGTTTGCCTTGGCAAGAACAAGACGAGCAACGGTCTTTGTTACGCCACCGACTACGCGCGGATTCTCAGGAAGGTTTGCAACTGCTTCCTCAAGGTCAGCGAAGATAGCTGCATATACCTCTGGAACGGTATTACGTACAGAAGTACGTGATGGAGTGCTGTTGAACTTGAGTTCACCTGAACCCAGATCAAGAGGAACGCCTCCGAAAGTCTGCACAAGCTGGAAATAGTAGAATGCACGGAAGAACTTGGCCTCAGCGATAAGGCTCGGATCCAGATTAACGGCCTCGGCATTCTCAACGATTCCGCTCGCTGTGTTGATGTATGTAAATACTGTTCCCCACAAAGCGTCGCTTCGTGCTGTTGAAGGATTGAGGTCACCTATACCTGAAAGGTCGGCATCCTTGAAGTTTCCGTCTGCAGACTGACCCCAAGTAGCTTCATCTGTTCCGGTAGTTAGACTGTTATAATAGTATGCCTGTCCGTAGAGATTACGAAGGGAAGCGTAAAGGGCGGTAAGTCCTCCCTGTACACCGGCAGGAGTCTGGAAGAAACCTGGCTCGAAGAATGTGCGTGGCTGCTCCTCAAGCACTCTGGTGCAAGAAGCGGAGAAAGCCAACGTTGCAAGAGCTACAATAATGTATAATATCTTTTTCATATGCATATCGGATTAGAATGTAAGGTTGACACCGAAGAGATAGTTGCGTGTATTCGGGGTGTTGGTACCGATGACATGCATTCTTGAGTTATAGCTGGCGACTGCCTGGAATTCATTACCTCTGGCATTCGGTTCCGGATCGAGACCGGACTCTCTATGGAATGGGGAGAAGAATACGAACGGATTCTGTGCAGTTGCATATACGCGGAGTTTGTCAAATCCAGCTCTGTGGAGAGCACCGATCTTCTCGAAGTTGTAGCCGAGAGTGATGGTACCGATCTTAAGATAGGATCCGTCAAAGTAAGCGAGAGTTGAACCGTATTTAGGGTTATCTCCGCTCTGTACGCCACCTGGAAGAGGATAACGTGCACCGGTGTTGGTAGGAGTCCAATAATCAACCGCAATCTGTCCACGACGACCTGTGAGCATATTCAGATAACCGCCTGCACCATGGATTGATGAAATAAGAACTCCACCTGCCTGGAATGAACCGAGGATAGTAAGGTCGAGGTTTCTCCAAGCGAGACGGGTGTTGAAACCGCCGAGGAAGAGAGGCTCTGTAGAGATAGGGCGCTTGTCATCATCATTGATTGCACGTGTCGGAGTTCCGTCAGCATTGAAATCACCGTGATACTTAACCTTGATCATGCCGACGTTTCCGCCCGGCTCAAGGATATCGAGGTATTTGTCACCTTCCTGCCAGATTCCGTCATATTCGAAATCATAAAGACAGTCAATAGGATAACCTACGAACCAGCCGTTGCCCTTATCAAAATCCTGCCCTGAGGCAAGAGAAGTAAGTTTGTTGCGGTTTGCATAGATATTCAGACCGAAATCCCATTTCCAATCGCCCTTGTCAATGATATTGGCATTGATTGAGAACTCGAGACCCTTGTTCTGGGTTGAACCGATGTTTGCAGTATAGCTGCCTACACCTGATGTTGAAGGAAGAGCAAGGCCGAGGAGGATGTCGTGTGTGTTCTGGATATAGTATTCGATGCTACCATAGATGCGTCCGTTAAGGAAGCCGTAGTCGATACCGAAGTTCCAGGTCCTTGAATACTCCCATCCGAGGTCATCGTTTGGAAGAGTTGAAACATAGTATCCGGTAGCGAATGAATCACCGAAGTTGTAAGGACGGGTTCCGAGTGAACCGAGAGTCTGATAAGGGTTGATGGCCTGGTTTGAGGTCTCACCATATCCGGCACGGAGCTTGAGCTCGCTGAGCCAATCGACATTGCTCATGAAATCTTCCTTGTCGATGTTCCAACCGAGGGATACAGCAGGATATGTGTGCCACTGATGTCCCTTTGCAAGTCTTGAAGAAGCATCTGAGCGTACTGTTGCAGAAATCATATACTTGTCAGCATAGGAATACATAACACGTCCCATGTATGAAAGGAGTCCTGCCTGCCAGTAGTTGGCGTTGTTAGGGCTTACGGTGATGTCCTCTGCATTTGACTGTCCGAGGTTGTAATAAAGGAACTGCTCGTTAGGGATATTGCGGGCTGAAAGACCATTCTGTGTGTAGGTTGTCTGTTCAGCTGAATACATTGCAACGGCATTCAAGTGATGTTTTCCGTTGAATGTGCGGTCGTAGGTAAGAAGGCTTTCAAGTGACCAGTTGATGGTCTCGTTATTGCTTACGCTTCCTGAATTAGGATTGGCTGTATTGAAACTGTCAACTCCCATTCCGGTGAATGAGCCGCTCTTTCCTTGCTTGTAGTTGAGACCGGCAGTCTGCTTGAATGAAAGACCCTCGATCCAAGGGCAGTTGAGCTCAACATAACCTACATTGTATGTACCGAGACCTGAGGTTTCATTAACCCATTTGTCTGCAACTGATTCGATGTTCTCTCTTGTATAGAGCCATACCTGGTCAAGAGGCATTTCAGCACGTGCCAGGCTCTTTCCGTCAGCGCCTACTGGGCTGAGGATAGGAGTAAGCTGGAGCATGCCGTAAAGGCTGATCTGATTACCGTGAGAACGGTTGTAGTTGGTATTTGTGCTGAAGCCGATCTTGAGCCAGTCGGTAATTCTCTGGTCGAGACTTCCGCTGATAGAATAACGGTCATAGTCCTGTGTAGGAACTACTGCTTCATCCTTATAGTAGTTGGCACCGAAACGGTAGCTGCCCTTCTTGGTTCCGCCTACAACACTGAGTTCGTGGCTGCGAACAACACCTGTGCGATAGAATAGATCCTGCCAGTCTGTGTTGGTGTTGTCATCCTCGAAACCGATCTTGTTCTGGAACTTGTTGGCAAGTTTACGCATTTCTGCATACTGCACATTGTTCATCATAGGGAACTTGATGGCATTCTTGAAGCCTACGTAGTTGTTGAATGTAACCTTTGCTTCCTGCCCTGCTACTCCCTTGTATGTAGAAATGAGGATTACACCGTTGGCACCACGTGAACCGTAGATGGCTGTAGCGGATGCATCCTTCAAGATATCCATACTCTTGATATCGCTAGGGCTGATATCTGAGAGATTACCCATGAAAGGAACACCGTCGAGAACGACGAGAGGGTCATTTGAAGCGGAAAGGGATCTTGTACCACGGATGCGGATTTCCATAGGCGCACCAGGGCGTGAAGATGTCTGTGTCATCTGGACACCGGCAACACGACCGTTGAGGGCACGTGTGAAATCACCTGAAGCAACTTCGCGGAGGTTATCTCCTTGCATTGAAGCGATAGATCCGGTAACGTCCGTTTTCTTTGCGGTACCATAACCGATGACTACCGTCCCCTCAAGGAGTTCTGCATCCTCAGTAAGAACCACATTGATTACATTTTTACCATCGACAGCGATCACCTGCTCGACATAGCCGACAGATGAGAACTGAAGTGATGATGATGCAGGGACAGAAATCTGATAGTTACCGTCATAGTCGGTAACTACACCATTCATTGTACCCTGCTGAATTACGCTTGCACCGATGACTGGCACTCCGGCCGCATCCTTGACATTACCTTTTACAGTAACGTTCTGTGCAAATGCTGGGGTTGAGCCCAGCAAAAGAGCGAGGAACAGACATACTGTTCCGGCTGCTTTTAGCATTTGCTTAGACATAAATCATTAAGTTTTTGATTAAAGTTAGAATGGTACAATAAAATTGGTTATCATGTTCCTAAATAGATACAAATATATACAAATATGTACAAATATGTACAAAATTCGGGAATTGTTTAAAAAATTGTTTGTTGTCTTTATTTAACAGATACTAGTATCCAGGCGATAATTATCTTTTATTGTCCACACCTGGCATTCCTTGTCCATACATATATATGAAATATCCATTATCATATAGAGATTAAGAACCTGTTTTGAAATGATTGACGAATTTTGTTATGGCGGATTTTTCTTGGATTTTGGAACTGGAAAGAGGGAGCGTAGTCGTAGCTACGTGACTGAATGACAGGTTCAAAAGCCTGAAAAAGATGCATAAAAAAAGAAATTGAGCATTTCAAAACAGGTTCTAAGGCCGAGACGGGACAGTTCAGTACATATTATGAGATCTCCTGATTTAATTCTACGCAAGAGTTTTCCAAGTTCACGTTTTGTGTATCTTTGTTTTAATTTTCGTATATTTTCTCCCAATATTTATTCATCGATGCAAATAATTTCATCTTATTTATAAATAAACTTGCTTTTATAAAAACGATTTATGATATTTGCGTGTTCGAATTATAAGTTCGAATTATTGGAGCACGGTCCATAATAGCAAAAGGAATTTGGATTTTGCGCCGTTGAATGAATAACAAAAGACTACGAACCAATTTTTTATACTATTCTAACTTTAATTAAAACTTAATGACTTATGTCTAAGCAAATGCTAAAAGTAGCCGGAACAGTATGTCTGTTCCTCGCTCTTTTGCTGGGCTCAACCCCAGCATTTGCACAGAACGTTACTGTAAAGGGTAATGTTAAGGATGCGGCAGGTTTGCCAGTCATCGGTGCAAGCGTACTTCAGCAGGGTACTATGAATGGTACAGTTACTGACGTTGACGGTAACTACCAGATTTCAGTTCCTGCTTCTTCTTCACTCCAGTTCACATCTGTCGGCTATGTCGAGCAGGTGATCGCTGTTGAAGGAAAATCAGTCATCAACGTTGTTCTCGCCGAGGATACAGAACTCCTCGAAGAGACGGTCGTTATCGGTTACGGTGTTCAGAGAAAGAGTGACCTTACCGGTGCTGTTGCATCTGTAAACTCAGGCGCTCTCCAGGCTCTGTCCACAACTGATGCAGCTCAGGCTCTTCAGGGTAAGGTTGCCGGTGTCAACATTCTTTCAAACGGTGCTCCTGGTTCAGGTGCAGAAATCCGCGTTCGTGGTTATTCTTCAAACGGCGGTAACATCTCACCTCTCTACATTGTTGATGGTCTTCAGGTAAGCAGCATCCAGTATCTTGACCCTTCTATGATCGAGTCAATTGAAATCCTCAAGGATGCAGCTTCTGCAGCTATCTACGGTGCTGAGGCAGGTAACGGTGTTGTTCTTGTAACCACAAAGCAGGGTTCTGAGAGCAAGGCTACTGTTACTTACACAGGTAAATTCGCTAACCAGAACTACTACAAGCGTCCTTTGATGAACCGTGATGAGGTTATCAAGTATGTTGGTCTCGAGTACATCGATGATCCTTCTTACATGAGTTCTCGTCTTGCTGACCACGATTACAGCCATCCTATGTATAAAGGTGGAGTTATCGACACCGACTGGATTGGCGCATATCTTGAGTCTTCTTGGAGCCAGCAGCATTCAGTTTCCCTCTCAGGCGGAAACAGGAACGGCCACTACTTCCTCTCTCTCAACTATGTTGACAACAATGGTGTTGTGAAGGGCGACCGTGACGTTTACAAGCGTCTCACCGCTCAGCTCAACGCTGACTATCAGTTCTTCAAATGGTTGCAGGTTGGTACAACCAACTCTATCGAGAAGTGGGATACCAAGAGCGTTTCACAGCGCGGTTATTCTTCTTCATTCGAGTCTGTAGTTAACCTCGAGCCTCTTACTCCAGTTTACTGGACTAAGCCGGACGAAATGCCTAATGACTTCAGGGCTATCTACGACCAGACTGTTGCCGGAACAAACAATCACCGCATCTTCGCTGATGAAAACGGCTTCCTCGCGGCTCCTATGTATTCAGACGTTGAGGGTAACCCTCTCGCAAAGATTCTTGGTTCTGACGGAACAAACGGCGGTTTCAACATCAACGGTACAATATTCGCTAATTTCACTCCTGTAAAGGGTTTGACCATCACTTCACGTCTTGGTTACAGAATCACCCAGAGTGCAAGCCACAACTATACCGCTCCTTATTATATCGGTCGTGGTTCACAGGATAACTACTCAATCTCAGCAAACGTTAACACAGGATACTACTATCAGTGGGAAAACTTTGCGAACTATACAAAGAGATTCGGTAAGAACAATATCACCGCCATGGTCGGTATGTCTTATCGCGAAAATAACAGTGATAACGTAAGCACCAGCGCAAGCGGTCCGGATATCCTTTCTGCATACGACCCTGCATTCCGTTATATGAGCTATGTAAAGGGAGACGTTTCAAAGAGCGTTAGCAATGCTCCTGGCAGATCAGCTTCTCTTGCATACTTCGGCCGTTTGATCTACAGCTATGACGACCGTTATAGCGTACAGGCAAACTTCCGTGCTGACGCATTCGACTCTTCAAAGCTTTCTGCAAAGAACCGTTGGGG
>JAKSKD010000023.1 GCA_024401925.1 Bacteroidales bacterium
TGGCACTGGCCGCCGCTGAGTCCGCTTCCTCCTTCGCCCAGAGTGGTTTCCATCTGAAGAGGCATCTTGCGGATATCCTCATCCAGGCTGGCTATCCTGGCTGCCTCCCATACTTCTTCGTCAGAAGCCATAGGCGCCGCAAGCCGGATGTTCTCCGAAATGGTGCCTGGGAACACCTGCATGAATTGAGGACAATATCCGATGAACTGCCTCATACTGCCCATATTGACGTTTTCCAGATTGTACTGGCCATAGAAGACTGAGCCTGAAGTCGGTTTCTCGAAGCCCAGCATTATACGCATAAGAGAGCTCTTACCGCAGCCCGAAGAGCCTACCAGGCCCACGTTCTGCCCGGCCGGGATATGCAGGCTGACGTCATCCAGTATCAGAGGAGACTTGTCGTCATATCTGAATGAAACGTGGTTGATGTCTATTGCTCCCGTGATGTTGCTGACAGGGATGCTGTCCGCATTAAACTCGGGCTCGGTCTCCAGTATGGGTTCCAGAAGATTGACGTACGGAATGATCTGGGCGATGTTCTGAAGCTGCGTCGTCAGAGTGAACAGAGTGGTCTGCATCACTCCGAAGGCCGACATGAATGCCACGAAATCGGACACGGCCATATTCGAGCGCCAGGCTGTTATCCATACGAAAAGATTGCCGAAAGAGAAAATGGCAGAGCCGAAAATCTTACCGTAACGCAGTATAAAACTGGTATTTGCGGTGATTTCTTCGGATTTGCTGTATCTCTCGGCCCACTGGGAATATGCACGCAGCTCGGCGCGGTTGTTCTTTATCTTGTGGATTCCCGTGATGGTTCCGTAGGTGAAATCCTGGGTCTTGACTGCGTTAGGTATCTTGTCTGCGAATTCGGTACTGTATTTTCTGATCAGTATGACGTAAATCAGTATGTACAGAACGAATATTATAGTGACAAGAGCAAGCATATCCTTGGCGTACATAAACGCTATCAGAATATACAGCACGGAAAAAATGCTGGCCGCCATCATACTGAGCAGCTGGTTTGTCAACAGCTGGTAGATGTTGTTGGCGGCAAGTACTCTTGAACTCAGGTCGCTTGAAGAATGCTTTCTGAAAAAGCTTGACGGCAGAGTAAGCAGTCTTGCGAACAGGGCAGGCTGCACATTCGCATTCATCTTGTCCCTGACCATGGCAATCACTATGTTCCTTACAATGGTAAATAGAACAGAACTTATTCCGGCACCGAGCAATAATCCGCAAATAGGTAGAATTCCTTCCATCAGTCCGGAAGGCACGACCTCGCTGAACATAATCTTGTTTGCAACAGGCACGAGCAGGCTGAGAAGGGTTGCTATGACGCAGGCGGTGACTACAAGTATGTAATTTGTGGTAGGAATGGACCGGACGGCATATTTCAGGAATTCTTTTGTGCTGAGTTTTCCGCGGCTCATTAGATGGAAGAAGTTAAGGCCGTCGGTTGAAAGTCCTTCAAAAGATTTTGCGGTTAGCCTTTTCTTTTTACCCGTATTGGGATCCGCTATCAGATACCCGAAAGAATGAGATGGAATTAAGGCGACAAGATTGTTGTTCGCATTCGTTGTGATAATCGGACCGGTGGCATTCTTCCACCATTTTCCTTTCAATTTGATGTGGTGGCAGAACAGGCCCTGATGTTTCAGGAAACGCTTGATTTCGTCCTTTGAATTCAACTCCTTTGGGAGAAAGGAGTCATTGAGATTGAAATACTGAAGTACGGCATTGATGGCAACCTGGGATGAGCCGAATCCCATATGGGACTGGTCGTTTCCCAACATGGACTGGAACAGTTCCATTGCTGAGTTCAGGGCTTCCCGGTTCACCTCATATCTTTCTTGTATTTTGTCTTCAAACATACTTCTGTACTATTTGTTTTCAACGAGGCGGGAATAGAAACCCTTGTTGCTCATAAGCTGTTCGTGATTGCCGCGCTCCACCACCTTGCCATCGCGCAGGACAATGATTTCGTCACAGTCGCGGATGGTGCTTAGTCTGTGGGCGATGATGATCTGGGAACAGCCCATATTGCGAATACTCTTCATTACAAGTTCTTCAGTGACAGCATCAAGGGCGGAAGTCCCTTCATCCATAATCATCACGGAAGGCTCCTTTGCGAATGACGTGGCGAGTTCCAGCCTCTGCCTCTGACCTCCCGAGAAATTTTTTCCTCCGCAATCGACAGGCGCCTGATAGTTACCGTCGCGAATAGTTATCTCATCGTGAATCTGAGCGTCGTGACAGGCCAGGATCATTGCGAAATCCTCTGTGGATCTGTCCCACAGCTTGACATTATCGGAAATAGTCCCGTCGAACAGGACTATATTCTGATCAACTATGGCCACCGAATTGGCGAATACGTCACGATTAATCTCGGATTGCGGTTTGCCGTCAAACAGAACTTCTCCCGACCAAGGTTTGTACAATCCGGAAACGAGTTTTGCGATTGTACTCTTGCCGCATCCCGAAGGCCCGACAAAAGCCACGCTCTTGCCCGGCTCAAGTTTAAGGCTGAAATCAGATATGAGAGGACCGGCGTTCCTATCATAACCGAAAGTGACGTTCCTGAGCTCGACATAGCCCTTGAGCTTGCCTTCTTTAATGTAGCTTACGTTCTCCAGCTCGTCAGGAACGTCGCATTCCTCTTCGAGAACTTCACTCATCCTTTCCACCTGTGCCTGAACGGTAGCCAGCTCCTGGACGTCATTGGCGATGTGGCTCATAGGCCTCATACTGGCTGCCATAAAGCTCTGGAAGGTCATAAGCATACCTGCAGTCAGGTAGCCTTTCATTATATAATAAATACCTATTCCAAGCACAAGCACGTTTGAGACGGCCTCCATCATCAGGGGAATGCCTTCGGTATTGATATTGTTGGTAGTGCACTTCACTGAAGCGTTCTGCATTCTTGTGAAATGCTCCGACCACTTGCGAAAATAGTCCTGCTCGGCAGTGGATCCCTTGATTGCGTCAATATTGTTGATGGCGGCCGTAGTGAATCCCTGCAGGCTTCCGATTTCTTTCTGCATATCGCGGCTGGCGTCTACTCTCTTGCTGCGAATAACCCGGAGAATCACTATGTTAAGGATTATATGGATTATTGCAAAGACGGATAGCAGAAGGCTGTACTTGATCATAAAGAACAGGTAAAATACGATTAAGACCATATCTCCAGCTGCCCATAGGAGGTTGTCAATCACTTTCTTGGATACGGACTTGCCGTAGTACATCCTGCTTGTGAGCTCTCCTGCATATTTGTCGTGGAAATAACCTATGGGGAGTCTCAGCGTATGCCAGAACATTTCACTCGCTGAAGTCACTGACATATTCAGCCTGTTTTTCCACGATGAGGCCTCAATTGTGCGGAGAGCTACTTCCATAACAGTTAGAACTGTTGCGAAAATAATCAGAGGGACTGCCCACTCCGGGTTCAATCCGGAAAGGACGTTATCAACAAGAATCTGGATTATGATAGGGCTGGCAACCTTCGGTACTATCAGGAGTATGGACACGAACCCGACGAGCATCACTGCATCGTTGAATCCCTGCATATGCCTGGACAGAAAGCCTAGTGTCCCGTTTACTCTTTTGCCCATAATCTGATTGAATTCTTGGCATCGCTGACATTTTCAAGCATATAGTGGAAAATGTTGCGGGACTTTGTTATTACTTCTATGTTGCAGAACGTGCCCACGCTCATATCGACTCCGTTCTTTGACTTGAACGACCAGTCGAGACCGTCCGTGGATGTCTGCATCTCGATTTCCACCTCGAAAACGGAAGCGTCGTC
This sequence comes from Bacteroidales bacterium, assembly GCA_024401925.1. Lineage (GTDB taxonomy): Bacteria > Bacteroidota > Bacteroidia > Bacteroidales > UBA932 > Cryptobacteroides. The sequence goes on from JAKSKD010000023.1 coordinate 3,806, forward strand.
CGGGAATATTTCGTCGGCGAGAGACTGGTTCTGGAGTTTGATCACGGCTTCGCGTTTCGTGACGGGATAGGCGGAAACGCTGACAACTTTTCCTCGTACGTAACCGACTCTTTCTCTCGTTTCGTTGGCAGGAGTAATCTGCGCCGTTTGCCCGGGTGCGATGAATCTCATTGACTTAAAGTTCACGAAAGCCGTCACGTTGGTGACAGGATGGTTATTGGTTGATGACAGGATGTTGACGATGTCTTCAAATGCGTTGAAACTCTCGTTTTCCGGAATATAGGACAGAACCACACCGCTGAACGGTGCGGAAACGATGCTGTATGCGCTGCCTACGGATACCAGAGCGAGGGTCTGCCCCTTTTCTATGACATCCCCCTTGTGAATGAATACTTCCTTGACGACACCGTCATTCGGAAGCCATACGCCGTCGGTTCCTTCTGTCGGAAAGACAACACCCTGCACATATTCCTTATCGGTCATTGTGCCGAAGAAGCACCACGAGAGGATGCCCAAGGACAGAGCCAGAATGGCAATCAAGATGACTTTGCTGCTCACTGCGGACAGTTGGATATAGTTTCCAAGTTCGGAAGGTGAGGAAATTTTGTTTTTCGAAGGCATTGACTATGAAATTTACTCTGTCCCACAAAGATAACATATCCTTCCAGAAATTCCCTTGCAGTTTAATGTGAATCGTACAAACTTTACCATCAAGTCGAATGCTGATGGTTCTGTTTGCGAAACCGAATTTCTGGATGAGGAAAGTCCGTACTTAGTTAGATGGGTATCAGAACGAAGACCAGCGCGTCCCAAAGTGCGTGTGAGATGATGAGGGCCCTAGAGCGCTCTAAACACCGGAATTGCTTCTAAGTCAACACTTACAGTGACGTATTGTCCGCCGTCATAGCGCTTTCCGTCACGCGTGTCCTCCCAACCGCCATTCCTATTCGGTAGATAGACACTCCATTCACTCACACCTTCTTTCAGCACCGGGCATACCAGATAATCCGTTCCGAACATATATTCGCAGTCCTGCTTGAGGGCTTCGGCATCATCCGGGAAATCGAATATCAGCGGCCTCATCATCGTCCAGCCCTCTTCGGAAACTCTGCGTGCGCACTCCAGAATATACGGCTCCAGCGCCTTTCTCTGCTCTATGCACTTGCGGAAAATTCGCTCAGTATTCTCAGAATAGCGCCAAGGCTCCGTCCGGCTCATATAACCGTGAACCCTCATGAACGGCAGAAAAACTGACACCTGCAGCCATCTGAGCATCCTTTCCTGATATGCTTCATCCGTATATTGCTCCCACGGCCGGAAGAATCCGCCGGCATCGAATGTCCACCAAGGCAGTCCTGATGCCATCTGGCCCAGTCCTCCCGCCACCTGTCTGCGCAGTGTTTCAAGGTCATTCCCTACGTCTCCTGACCAGGTCACGACTCCGTATCTCTGAATCCCGGCGAAGGCGCTGCGCGTCAGAATCACCGGCTCATCATCTGACAAGGTCTTAAGCCCGCCATACATCGTCCTGTTTACGAAAAGCGGATAGACATTGCGGTAGAACTCTCCAGGAAGAGCATCCGGGCCAATCAGACGTCCAGCAAGGTCATCGTTCTCCGGCTCCGTGGCATCGAACCACCACGCATCGATTCCGTACCTCCCGAGACTGTCGAGGAAGCAGTTGCGGTAGTACTCTGCAGCTTCCGGCTTGAAGAAATCTATCCAATCGGTGCCGTCAATATAGCATCCGTTGGCCTCCAAATCCTTTCCGGCCTCGGAATTCCTGTCCACCTTGGACCATACCGACAGCATCAGGTGTACGTTGTCCTTATGCAGCGAATCCGTCAGTGCTTTAGGATCAGGATAATGGTCCTCGTCGAAACGCAGTGCATTCCATCCGTATTTACCCCACCACTGCCAGTCCTGCACTATCACGTCCAGCGGAATCTCTCTTTCCTTGAATCCTGCGGCATTTTCCAGAATGTCGTCCGAAGATGTGTAGCGTTCGCGGCAGTGGATGTAGCCGAACATCCACTTAGGCATTTGAGGAACTTCGCCCGTGAGCTGTCTGTATGAAGCAATACATTCGTCGGCTGTGCCTGCGAAGACAGTATAGTCCAGCCCTGTAGCAACAGGGGAGTGGAATGTTGTAGTGTTGTCGGACAGCCGCCAGAACAGCTTCGGTGCATCTCCGCGCACTCCTTCGACGAATATCTCGTGCGCTCCCGCCTCAAGTTCCACGATGGTGGAAGTGGTAGGCGGAAGCCAAGTGTTGTTGATGTCCAGAACCGTATTCCCGTCAATCTCCAGATATTGTTTGCGGGACATTGACTGCCCCATATCGAGCATCAGCGCGTATTTTCCGCTTTCCGGCACATCCAGTTCCCCACCGAAACCGCAGAAGAAACGTGTCTCCCTGCGGTTGCCGCTTGTGCCGGTTGCATTGACTGTCTGTGAGTCGCCTGCAACGTCCAAAGACTCCAATGTGATGCACTCCGATGCCGGGTTGAAGTCTGTCAGCCCGTAATTGTGCCACAGCAGGGCATAGCCCTCCGATGACAGCACCATAGGAATGGAGATTTGCGTGTTTACTTGCGTCAGCCTTCTCGTAAGGCCTTTTATGTTGAGAAATCCGTCCTGAAACTGTCCGGTGCCGTAGAGGAACTCTCCCTCCGGGCTGTCGAAGACTTCCGTGACATCGTAGCACGACATTTCTCCGACCACGTTTCCTGTAACTTTTCTGCCGCTTTCCCTTAAGAGCACCTTCCCGTCTGCATCAAAAAACGTTAGTAGACCGCTCTCTGCGTCATATTCCACCGACATTCCAGCAGTTTTCAGAGCCGTCACTCCGGCCTTCTTTGTGACGGAGTATCTTACTCTCGCAGGTTTTGCGTCATAAATCAACTCCTCCAGTTCAGGAACATCCAACTCACCCGTCATCTGCACCCTCACTACGTTTTCAGAGAGGGGAGTCAGCACAATCTTTCCGTCCGGGGTGGCAATCCTGACCCCATTCCCCGCACATCCTGCCAGGAACACCGCCATTGCGGCAAACAATATCAATCTTTTCATATGATTATGTGTTATTATTCGAATAATCTGTGGAGCACCAGAACTCCTGCGCTGAGGGCCTCCACTTCAATCTCAGCCACACCGTCTTCTATGCCGGCCTCTATCGTCTTGAGGGCCACTGCGTTCTTCTCCTCCATACTGTTGGCCGCATCGAGGCTTCCCGGTGCGTAATACTTGTACTCTCCGCCCGTGAGAGCCTTCCAGTTGCCCTTTACGACAAGTTTTCTGGACTCTTCGGAGGAGTTCACAACCTTCACAATAACATCCCTGCCGTTTTCCGACATCGTCGTGCTGATACTGAGCCCCGCTGTGTCGCCCTCATAATCCAGCCTGTAGCGGGAGAAATGGTCGTACCAGAGATTGGTGATCTGATAGTTGGGAGCTACAAACACATCCTTGTAGTCGAAGTTGATGAAGGCATTGTTCCAGTCAGGGGAGTCAGTCCTGCGTATGAACAGGGCTGCTGCTCCCATCGCGACCACATCCTTGGACTCGCACATATTGAGGAAATTACCGGCAAAAAGTCCCGTCCTCCAGTCGATGCTCTGCAGGTTCCATTCGGAGATGAAGAGCTTGATGTTGGGGTTAGGACACTCCGCTATCATCTCGGCGTAATTGTCATACTGCTTTCCAAGCCTGTCAGCTCCACTTGCATATCCATCCCGGTTCTCGTAGTGGTGCAGGCTGAGGTAATCGAAATAATTTCCCGACCTCATAAGGAAGTCCTTGTCTTCCTGGAAGCCTCCGCAGGCGATGATCCTGATGTCAGGGTCAATCTCCCTCATAGCGGTGGAGAAGTCGCGGACGCATCTTTCATAACGTTCAATACCCATCTCCCACATCTCGTTATCTATTTCCCAATACTTTACGTTGTATGGTTCCGGATGCCCGTTGGCAGCCCTGAGGGAGCCCCATTCGCTCGTTGCCGGCTCATTGCAGTAGCGCAGCCAGTTGCAGGCGTTTTCGAGTATCTGCTGATATTCCGATTCCGGTCTTTCGAAGGCAACGCTCACTACTATGACCGGTTCGGAGTCCACCTCCCGGCAGAACCTGATGAATTCATCTGTCCCGAAACAGTTCTGGTCATAGTCCATCCACATCCAGTGCGCCCATCTCTGCCTCTTTTCCTGAGGCCCTATGCCCCATTTCCAGTCATACTGCGCGGCATATCCTCCTCCTGGCCACCTCATACAGGTAGGGTGGAGGTCCTTGACCGTCTCAAGAATATCCGGGCGGAACCCTCCCAGACTCAATCCGGTTGCGCTCATAAGGCTGACAGCATCTATCTGCACCTTGCCTCCCTCCACTGCAATTGCGAAATCCGCATCTCCGGAGTAATCGCCTGCAGGTATTTCGAACTCGAACTTCTTCCACTCACTGCCCGGCACTCCGAGGACCTGTTCGCCTATGAACTCTTCGCCGTTCTTGAAGGCAACGGATAACTTCCCGTCACCCTTGGCGTATATGCTGCCTATGTATCTTTCTCTCGCAACTACATTCTGCGGCCCCTGCTGCACTCCCGCCTTTCCTATCTTTCCGGCATCTATGCACTGCGAATAGTCCATATTGACCGCATCCCCTTTTATGAGGCTGAACCGGGCATCGCCGAAAGCGGTCCACTGCTGGGCCACTTCCGGTATTTGGACATCACGCGGAGTCCCCTCAAAATAAACCTTCTTCCCGTCAGGGGAGCTGACTTTGATATTTCTGTATGTGGCTTCGGTGTAGTTGACCCAGAAGACTATGTCATTATGTCCGGCTTCTTCCAACTTGGAATATGAGAGGACCTGGCGTCCGTCCCAATAAACTTTCGCTGACTTGCCCCTGGAGACTATTTTCAGCTTGTGCCAGTCCTGATTTTCATTAATCTGTGACTCTCCTGCAACCTTTGACACCACAGGGTCGAGGGTCTTCATCATCCTCGTCCTCCCGAAGAAAGTAGTTTCTTTCTCCACCATCCTCGCGATGGCGAAATAAGGCTGGTTTTCCTGTCTTTGGAGCGCCTCCCTTACCTTTGCCTCCTCGGCGGCACGGATCTGTGACTCGGTCTGCGCCGGAGTGAAAGTCCTGACTTCATAATAAGGATTATGGAGGCGGACATAATACGGCTCCCCGTCTGCGTCATTCCTGAAAGCGAACCTGATATCCATCAGGCCCCCGCTCCAAGAACGTCTTGCCAGTCTGTACGATCTCCAGTTGACATCCATTTCCATCACATAGTCGTCCGTGTCGAGGCTGACTATCTCCAGCGGCTGCTCATACCGGGTAGGGGAATGAAGCACTTCGTCGTCATCCATAAACCATCCGTCAAAATATCCGTCCCTCGGATGGATTCCCGGATACTGTTCCGGCTCGAATGAGCGTTCGAAAATCATCTCATTCCACACACCATTGTTCGGCGAGAAGTAGATGTGCTCAAACAGCTGTCCATACAGCAAAGGATCAATCATCCCTGCCGGTGCCTTCGCATCAATCATAATTTCCGCCCTGTCCTGCGCGGATTCCGGGTCTGACAAAGCAGCAACATCTATAGGACATCCCGAAAAAAAAGCCGCAGCCGCGATGACAGTCGCAGCCAATTTGGTGTAGTAATAGTGCTTCATAAACAAAATGGTTAAACCACGACCTTATCCGGTCGAACCCCCTGACATAGGGAGATACCGAACCTGGTCGCGTCCCCAAATATAGCGATTATACGGTAATTATCAAATCCCGCCGCGGCGGATGCATAAAGGAATTGCCTCCCAGAATCGTTTCGTCCGACCCGATGCCGACATACAGGTCCCCGAACTTCGAGGCCTCCTTGAAGAACTCGATGTGGCCGCTGTGCAGCAGGTCATAACATCCCGATACGAATACTTTCTTCGCCATAATTGCAAAATATATTATTCCGGCGTCATATTGCCGTCAATTTTCCCCGACAGACCTTTCCGGACCGCCGGCTAGCCTTTCCTGCTCACTCTGATTGCGTACGCCAGCACGCACAGGAAGCATGCGAAAGGTACAAGATACGAATTATATACTCCGAACGAATCGGATATGACTCCCTGCACCATAGGCAGCAGCGAGCCTCCCAGAATCGCCATAATCAGTCCGCTGGCGCCGATCTTGGCATCCTCCGGGTACTCTCCCGTGGTGATATCCTCCAGCGCGAGGCCGTAAATGGTAGGGAACATCAGGCTCATGAAGAAACTGATTTCGATGAGCCCTGCCACCATCCACCATCCGCTGCCCGCAGCAGATACCACGAACAGGCAGCACAGGGCGGACATTATGCTGCCGAAAAGCAGCAGTTTGGACGGCTTGAAGAACCTCATCAGATAGGTGTAGGTGAACCTTGAAATGCAGAATCCTATGATGGTTGCGAGATAAATCCCGGAAGCATAGGATTCGGTGACTCCGAGTTCCTCCATCACGATGCGGATTGTGAAGCTCCAGACGCATATTTGTGCGCCCACATAGAAGAACTGCGCCACCACTCCGCCTCTGTAGATCCTGTCTCTGACCAGCCTCCGGAAGCTCGCCCTGAGCGAGAATTCCGACTCGTCGCGCCCTTCCGGCATCTTCGCGAACAGCATTGCCACGAGGATGATTACGAGCACGAACCCGAGCGCTGAGTATGTGCCGCTGACGGAGTAAAGTGATATGTCCCTGAGTATGAAGAACTTGCTGAGAAGGATACCGAGTATGCTGCCGATAGGGTTGAACGCCTGCGCGATATTCAGCCTGCGTGTGGCGGTCTCCGGATCACCCATCGAAAGGATGTACGGGTTCGCCGTGGTCTCGAGGACCGAGCATCCTCACGCCATTATGTAGATGGCAATCAGGTAGAACGCATATGAAGCGGCCTTGGCGGCAGGCAGGAACAGAATCGCTCCGGCGGCATACAGCCCCAGTCCGAGCAGCACTCCACTCTTATATGAATGCTTCTTGATGAACAGCGCAGCCGGCAGCGCGAAGCAGAAATAGCTTCCGTAGAACGCAAACTGGATGAACGTCGTCTGAGTGTCGCTCATGCTCATTATCTTCTTGAACGCTGATAGCAGCGTATCCGTCATATTGTTTGCCAGTCCCCACAACAGTAACAGCGACGTCACCAGCCAGAACGGCACGGCGTACTTTTTTGGAATTACTTTCATAGGTGTGTCATCAAATACAATCCATAAAGGTATCGAAATTTGTCAATAATCACTAATTTTGCCGCCCTGTCGGGCACCTGTATGCCCCGGTTTGAATGTATATAAACACCTTCAGTTATAAAAAAGATTCTTTTCTTCATCGGCATCGCAGGCCTTCTGTTCGCCGGATGCCATAAAATCGAAAAAGACACTTATCTCACCTTCGAAAAAGCAATATCCGCAGACTTCGAACTGTTGAAGGCAAAGGCCACAACAGGAATGCCTAATTTCTATGAGTTCGAGTGCGTGCTGAACGGAAACATCTCCGAAATGGCTCCGAAGGATGTCAAAATCCTCACGAGCAAGGCAGCATCATCCATCGAGCTCCCCTTTTAGCAGCCGCTCACGGGAAATAACCCGTTGCTTTTTAGGGAATGTGCCGCAGCCTCGGATGCCCCAGACCGTCCTGCAAGGCTTGCTCACCTGCGCCACATTGTTCACCGCAGATAGGAGATGAACGCCAATATGCCACCGAGTGCGTTCTACGGCAGATACCCTTACACCTCAATGCCCAAAATAGGTGCGAGGGGAACACCAACATGCCCCCAAGTACATTCTACGGCAGATACCCTTACTCCTCAATGCCCAAAACAGATGTGAGGAGAACGACGACATGCCACCGAGCCCCGCAGAAGGCCTGTCGGCTTGCGCGTCATTTCGCTAAATGGCTTCGCCATCATCCTGCCGCGCACAGCATCCCCTAATACATTTGCAGGCGCCCTTCAAGGACGCCTGCAGCTTATTCCACCGGGTCGAAGTAGATGCCTTCGACGCCGCAGACAGGGCATTTCTTCGGCGGCTCGGTCCCCACGTGCTTGTAGCCGCATACGGAGCATATCCAGGTCTTCTCCTGCTTTTCGTTATTGTCTTTTGGTTCCATATGAAGAGATTTTTGAGGGTTATCGTATCCGTAAGTATAACAAGTTCCAATGAATTACGTTTTCCTATACTCCCAAAATTGCAAGAAAGTTACGCGATTTATACTACTACCTTAGAGAATTTACTATTAAAATAATTGACGATTGCGCTACATATCACGAGCATCAATTTGGCTTCATCTGCAGAAGGTAGATAGGTTGTATCTGCAACGACTTTGGAGTGACGAATGCCTGTATTTTCTTGGTTTGTGTAGTCATAAACTTTTTGAATAAAATTCTGCATTTGAGGATGAATTGTGATTTCGCTTTTTATTTTTGTATAAGCTGGACCGAATGTGTTTTCTCCTGTATGAAATCGCATCAGCGCTTCGACTGAAGAAATGGCTTCTTTAATTGAATTGCGGTAATCCGGCTTTGGCTTTTGTGAATATAAAACTAGGGCTTGTCTTAAATGATTTGCGACTACCTCGTCGCTTGTTTCTTCTGCTTGCTCAACTTCATTAATCTCGACAGGGGTTATGATATCTGTAACCATACCATTTACTATTCGATACCCGAAGTTAAGACTTTCAAAACATTCATTCAGATTATTAATGAAGTCATTTATTGCATTGCGTCGTTTTTCATCATCGAAATTTGCTATCATATATTCAATCGCAAATTCAATAGTATCTAATTTGAGGTGCCAGGGCTTTTCTTTGTCAAGAAGAACTTTTTGAAATGCATTTGACTCAGGATAAACATCTGATTCTGAATACGAATAATCTGAGGCTCTTTTATGCAGATACTTTGTCCAAAAGGCTAGGCCAACTTGATAAAAGGAGTAGTTTCGGTAATCCATCCATGCACCTGCTCTTTCTGCTTCTTCATCAGCATTATCCAAGCTTGTCTTGAGATATGTGAAACAACTTGAGATTGCATTGATTATTTCTATAGTCAATGTGTCAGTAATAATCACGTCTGCTGGTTTAACGTATCCTTTTCTTTCCGAGAAGTATTTCATTTTCCTAATCATATATTATTTCAAATTGAGCAGAATAAACGCATTTGTCCTAACTTCCTCGAAATGCTGTTTGAGATTATCTCTTTGTGTATTATCAACTGTATCCTTTTCGAAGTCTGTTTTCCACAAGGATGTTTGTTTGTAGTTCATATCTTGATATTGTTAATTATCAATTTTTTAATACTGCTAAGATAATGACTTAATTTATTCTTTTGCCTGTGAATTGAAAAGTGTGCAACATTTTTCTTACCCGGGTTATTCTCGGGAGCGGCGAGGAGAACCGCTCCATCGAGTTCCCCACAGCCGGTGGCCATTGCAGCCTGTGACGGAGCAAGGCCGGTGTTCGTGGCAGCGCCGGGAACGTCCTGCCGGCAGCAAATCTATGACGGTACGGAAGTCCGCGCCGTCCATCCTATCGAAATTCTCTATCATCTTTCCCGTTAGCTCTGGCTCTTCAACTCTGTGACACTACTTTCCTGCCCTCTGCTCCGTAATGAATCATACGGCCGTGTTATTTCCCAGGGGCGGCTGCGGAAAGCAGCTAGTTGACGGGGGGTTCTGCCCCCGTAACGTCCCCCGCGGCTCCCGGCCTACCGATATCGCTTCGCTCCATCCCAGCCTCCGCCGTGCGCTCTGAGGAGCGCATCCTCGCCGCCGCGAGAATAACCCTGCGCCGATTTCGTGGAATATAAATGGCTACTAATAAATGAATTACCTGCTGATACCACTTCGGTTTCGGCTGGGGTATATGAAGGTGATTGCCTGATGATAAATAAATTACGCTCCACGGAGCCTGGGCTGGATGGAGCGTAAAACAATATCGATAGGTCGGAATGCTATTTGGTCTTGTGCTCGATGTCAATCCTGCAGTCGAAGAGGCTCTTGTCCGGATCATCCTCGTCGTAGAATGTGACAAGGAGATAGTATTTGCCGGCGTCAACGCCCTGCTTTGCGGAGAAGGATACATTGAATGCGGTGAATCCTTCGACTGAAGTGGCTTCAACCTTTTTGATGAAGTCTGCATTTGATGGGGTTCCGTCTGCATTGTAGAGCTTGTAGCCTGTGATTATGGTCGAGATTTTCAGGTCTGAAATCTGGATCGGGACGATGCCGGAGACTGATTCTGCTACTTCGGTGTTGATATTGACGGACTTGGCTGTGGTAATACGTGTGTTGGCGCTGTATTCGAATGTGAAAGGCTCGCTCTCTTTCAAGATCGTTGCTTCCTTTGTGACGATGAATTTGAAAGTGAGACTGAAACCGAACTCGCCGAAATCCTTTCCAGATGCCGCCATTTCCTGATAGTCTTTAAATGCCTGATTGAGTTCTGAGACAGCTGCAGTGAAGTCTGCGAGCGCAGCCTCGTCGTTGATCTCAGAGATATACTGCTTCTCATATTTGACATTGAGGCTTTTTATGAGGCTGCTCATATAGATATATAACTCGTTTGTCTGGAAGTTGCCTTCACCGGAATATTCCGTGTAATATACTCCCTGTTGGTAAACGATCTTGGCACTTTCTTTTGTGCTGCAGCCAGTTGCAAAAAATGTCAACAAGGCGGCCGCGATGACAAAAATTTTTTTCATGGTGTATAATGTTTCTTTTAATATCCTAAGGATGCAGGTGCAAAAATACGATAATTTTTCCGGATAATGGAATATGGAATTCCTTGCTTATCACTATATTTGTTGGTTTGGAAAAAATAGCTGTGGAGCCTATGAAAAAGCTGCTGGTCATATTGCTTTGCGTTGCGATTATGCCGCGGGCATATGCGCAGCTGGCGTTTGACCATACGAAATGGGACTGTGGGAAGATAAGCATGGACGGGGCGAGAGTGTTCCATACCTTCACTGTGATAAACACGTCGAACGAAAGTGTCCGCATACAGAATTTCATTTCAAGTTGCAACTGCGTGCAGGTCCTTGCTCAGCCTGTGACATTGAGCGGCGGCGAAATGCTGGAAGTGACAGTTTCCTTCGACCCGTCGAGGGAGAGGGGAGAGGTGTACAGGTATGTGGAGCTGTTGGATGGCGGAGGAAAACCGCTAGGAAAATTCGAAATACGTGCTGAAGTAACACTTACTACATAATTATGCGTAAATTATTCACTATTACTATGATCCTGTCTGCCATGATGGCACTTGCAGGATGTGCGGAAAAGGTGGTCTATGACTATCCTTTCCAGAACCCGGAACTCTCGGTTGACGAGAGAGTGGACAACCTCATTTCACTCCTTACACTTGAGGAGAAAGAGGGACTTCTTATGAATGGCTCAATCTCTATTGACAGGCTCGGCATACCGGCATACAACTGGTGGTCAGAGGCTTGCCACGGCATATGCGCACAGGATGCGACAGTGTTCCCACAGGCCATAGGTCTTGCGGCTACATTCGATCCTGAGCAGCAGTTCGAAATCTACACGGTAGTATCAGACGAGGCACGTGCACACTGGAATATCTCCGAACACAATGAGTTCGGCAAGACAGAGCCTACAGGCGGAGCTTGGCATCAGGGACTTTCTTTCTGGTGTCCTAACATCAATATCTTCCGTGACCCGAGATGGGGACGCGGCCAGGAGACATCGGGCGAGGATCCTTTCCTTACAGGCGTTATGGGTACAGCTCTCGTGAAGGGTATGCAGGGCAATAACAAGGACTATGTGAAGACTCACGCCTGCGCAAAGCATTATGCAGTGCACAGCGGACCGGAACCGTCAAGGCACCGTTTCGATGTGTCCGTTTCACAGCGCGACCTCTGGGAGACCTATCTTCCTGCATTCAAGAAACTTGTTGTCGAAGGAAAGGTTGAGGAAGTTATGGGTGCATACAACCGCTATGAGGGAGATCCTTGCTGCGGCAGCGAAAGACTTCTTACCGACATTCTCCGCGAAAAATGGGGATTCGAGGGATTCGTGGTTTCAGACTGCGGCGCCATTGACAATTTCTATCGTCCGGGCCAGCACGAAACCCATCCTGATGCCGCTACAGCTACTGCAGCCGCTATCAAGGCCGGTACCGATGTGGAGTGCGGAACAAGCTACAGAGCCATCACAGAGGCCGTAGAGCGCGGACTCCTCACTGAGGAAGAAGTCAATGTAAGCCTCCGCAGAGTGCTTAGGGCCAGAATCGAGCTCGGCACACTTGACCCTGTGGAACTGGATCCGTGGAAGGACCTTGGAAAAGAGGATATGAGCAGCCCTGAGCACAACGCTCTCGCAGAGAAGGCTGCACGTGAGGCAATGGTGCTCCTCAAGAACAACGGAGTGCTGCCTCTCTCAAAAGATATCAAGAAGATTGCAGTCGTAGGTCCTAATGCGGACAACGTATCTATGCATCTTGGAAACTATAATGGAACTCCTACAGCGGAGCATACTCTCTCCATCGTTGACGCCATCAGGGAACTTGTTCCTGGCACGGAAGTCGTTTATGACCAGGCCTGCGAACTGGTGGACAAGTATATCACCATCAACTATATGGGTAAGTTCAATGACGGTAAGGGAATCCACGTGGATTACTTCAACGGGCAGAAGCTCGAGGGAGAGTCAATCGCTACTAACGATTATGCTTCAAGCTATTCAAAGCACACGATGGGCGACCACCGCTTCGAGCCGGGAATGCCTGACAAGGACTTCAGTGCACGCTTCACAGGTACATTCACCGCTGATTTCACCGGCGAAATGTTCTACACAGTACGCGGAAATGATACATTCAAGCTGACCGTAAACGGAAAGGTCGTAGCAGAGCAGAAAGCAGGTGCGCAGCACTTCAGATGGTCACGCTCAGAGGAGCCTGTGACCACTTTCCCTGTTGTGAAAGGTAAGACTTATGACGTAACAGTCGAGTACACAAAGGCTGACGAGGGCTATGCATTCCTTGCTGTGGATTTCTTCCGCAGGGTGCTTCCTGACTTTGATGCTGTTGCACAGAAGGTTTCGGATGCTGACGCCATCATCGTAGTGGGCGGTCTCTCAGCACGTCTCGAAGGCGAGGAGATGCCGGTACATTATGACGGATTCGCAGGTGGCGACCGTACAAGAATCGAGCTTCCCGACGTACAGCAGGAGCTTATCGCAGCTATGGATGCTACAGGAAAGCCGGTGGTTCTCGTGAACTGCTCCGGCTCAGCAATAGGTTTCGGCGCCATCGAGCACGAATATGACGCGCTCCTCCAGGCGTGGTATGCCGGCGAGGCTATGGGACACGCAGTCGCTGCAGTCCTCTTCGGAGACTACAACCCTGCAGGACGCCTCCCTGTCACATTCTACGCTTCAACAGACCAGCTTCCTGATTTCGAGGACTACAATATGGAGGGCAGGACATACAGATATTTCCACGGTGAGCCTCTTTATGCATTCGGATACGGACTCAGCTACACCACATTCGAATATGGCGACGCCAAGCTCAAGGGCCGCAAGGAAATCTCTATCCCTGTTACCAATACAGGTTCTGTGGACGGACAGGAGGTCGTACAAGTCTATGTGAAGTCCCTCGACAATCCTGAGGCTCCTATCAAGTCCCTCAAGGGCTTCAAGAGAGTCAGCATTGCTGCAGGACAGACAGTTACAGTCAAGATTGCACTCACCGACGAGGCATTCGAATATTATGACGAGGCTGTTGACGGACTTTCAGTAAAGCCTGGCCGCTATCAGATCCTTTATGGCGGTTCATCAAGGGATGAAGACCTCAAGGCTGTCGAATTGACGATTTAATCCTGAAATATGACGGGAAAGATGCGTCTTCTCGGAAAGGGATTGTGCCTCACGTCTCTTGCGGCTGTCATAGTAATGACGGCTGTGGAGGGGACGTGGGGCACTGCCCTTCATGGTACTCCAGTGTTCTGGACGGCGGTGTTCCTTATGGCTGTCTCGCTGGGGATGACGGTGCTGGATGCGGCGAGGAATAATGGCGCGAAATCGCATAGTCTCAGTCATATCGGCTTGCTCCTTATTATCTTCGGAGCCTTCTGGGAGAGTCTGGAGGCTGATGACGGGCGGATTGCGGTTGGGACGGAGCAGGCGGTGGATGTTGCTGTATCGGACGAAGGTTTCGCCGTGCCGTTGCCTTTCAGTATAAGGCTGGTCAGTTTCGAAACCGAATTCTACGAGGATGGAGTGAGTCCCAGACAGTACAGCAGCAGGCTTGACATCGAAGGGGAAGAGTACGTGACTTCGGTCAATCATCCGTGCCTGCGCAGGGGCTGGCTGATCTATCAGTCTGACTATGACCATGAGAACGGTGCATACAGCGTGCTGCAGGTCGTGCGGAATCCGTGCTTGCCCCTGATATTTCTGGGGGCGTTTCTGCTTGCCTTAGGAGCTATTCTCGGCTTCAGAAGAGACTGGAACAGTAAGTGGACTGTCGTCATAATCCTTGCTCTGGCAGTCGTTTTCGGCATCATCTCCGTGGCGCGGATCAATTTTGGGACACTTATGCCGGCGCTCAGGAGCCTGTGGTTCGTACCGCATTTGGCGTTCTATATGCTGGCTTATTCCGCTTTAGCCATATCTTTGATATGCGGTGTTTTTGCCGCTTTCGGCATCGGCAGAGAAAGACTTCGCTGTCTCTCATCCAGACTGTTCAGTACAGCATCATCGGCACTCCTGCTCGGAATGCTCTGCGGCGCGGTGTGGGCACAGATATGCTGGGGAAGTTGGTGGACCTGGGACGCCAAGGAGTGCTGGGCTGCTGTGACCTGGATGCTGACCCTCGTCGGAATGCACCTGCCGGGCAGGCTCCGCAGGAAAGGTTGGGCGCTGCTTGTATGCATTGCTCTGTCCTTCGGCGCCATGCAGGTGGCGTGGTACGGCGTGGAGAGGCTTCCGGCTTCGCAGTATAGCCTGCATACTTATAAGTAAATCTTCGTATATTTGCACTATGGCGTTGAAGGACAACAGAGACGCGATAGACTTCGCAAATGAACCTATAGGACAGCTTTTTCGGCAGATGTTGGTGCCAACACTGGTCGGGATGCTGTCCATTGTCATATTGAACCTTACCGACGGTGCCTTCATAGGCCACGGCGCCGGGGCAGACTCCCTTGCCGCTATCAATATCGCGGCTCCTATATTCAATATACTCAGCGGAATAGGAATAATGTTCGGTATTGGCGGATCTATTGTCGCAAGCATTCATCTTTCAAAAGGGGAGAAAAAAGCCGCCAGCATCAATATTACTCAGGCGATGATAGGGGGAGTGGGGCTAGCAGTGCTTTCGAGTGTGCTGATGCTCAGCAACCTGGAGGGGACCTGCAGGCTTTTCGGAAGCAGTGAGGCCCTTGTGCCGCTGGCTGCCGGCTATCTCAAGTGGATTTCCATAGGTGCTCCGCTTATGCTCCTGCATATGGCGGGAGGCTTCCTGATACGTCTGGACGGCAGTCCGCGGTTCGCAATGGCCACATCGATAGTTGGAACCGCGCTTAACATTTTCCTCGACTGGCTGTTCATCTTTCCTTGCAGGTTGGGTCTTGAGGGCGCGGCTATGGCTACCTGCATCAGTTTCTGCATTGCCGGTCTGATGGTTCTGTACTACTTCATCTTCAGGCCGAAGACCTTGCGTCTCTACCGTCTCCGCATGACGTTGAAATCGATGCGGCTCACGCTCAGGAACCTGGGCTACCAGATCAAGATGGGATTCCCGGCTATGCTTGGGGAGATTGCGGTCAGCGGTGCTGTGATTGCAGGAAATTACATATTCGTGAAATATCTGGGGGAGGCCGGGGTTGCCGCCTACAGCGTTGCCTGCTATTGTTTCCCGGTCATCTTTATGATGGCGAACGCAATAGTGGAGTCCGCCCAGCCGATTGTCAGTTTCGCACACGGGGCCGGCAACGGACAAAGGCTGCGCGAATCCCGCAGCCTGATGATACGCTGGGCACTGGGGACCGGAGTATCGGGAAGCATTCTGATGCATTTCTGTGCCCCACTAGTCACTATGCTGTTTATGGATAAGGCCGAGCCGGCATTCGCCATCAGTATCGATGGACTGCCGTATTTCAGTCTGGGAGTCCTGTTCATCACTTTCAACGTCGTTGCCATCGGCTATATCCAAAGCATAGAACAGTCCGCCAGAGCCACTGTGCTGACGCTTCTGCGAGGCTTTGTATTAGTTATCCCTTGCTTCATTCTGCTTCCGAAGTGGATGGGGGTCCCGGGAATATGGCTCGCCATTCCCGTGGCGGAAATGCTTACTTCGGTTGCGACGGTGCTGTCTCTCTGCCGGGCGGCAGAATAGCGTAATTTCAGAGAATTACCTATATTTATTGCGAACTAACTAACACTGTATTATATGAAAAAATTACTGATTGCATTATTGCTCATAGGAGCGACAACAGTTTTGTCGGCCCAGACCTGGCAGGTTGCGGACCCGGATGCTACGCCGGAAGCAAAACAGCTTTTTGAAAGGCTTATCAAGATTCAGAAGACGGGCATTATGTTCGGCCACCAGGACGACCTCGTGACAGGCGACACCTGGAACCTTGTTCCTGACAGTCCTTACCGTACTGAATATGGTGCATCTGATACCAAGACTGCTGTAGGAGACTATCCGGCAGTTGCAGGCTTCGAGCTCGGAGAACTCGAACTCGGAGGGCTTCACAGCCTTGACAATGTGTACTTCTCTGAAATCACCAACAGGGTAAAGTGGTTCCACGAGCAGAACGGCATCATCACAATCAGCTGGCACGTCGTAAATCCTATTTCGTCCCAGTGGCCGGGTGTAAAGGAACCGAACGGCGCAGGCTCAGCCTGGGAAGTGGGCTTCTTGTCTGCTGCCGGTGACAATGCCGTCAGAAGCGTGCTCCCTGGAGGATGCAACAATGCTATGTTCAATTCCTGGCTTGACAGACTTGCAGGCCTTTTCCTGACTTGGAGGGACAAGGACGGCAATCTCATTCCGTTCCTTTTCAGACCATATCACGAGCATTCCGGAAGTTTTTTCTGGTGGGGAAAGGGAAGATGCTATGACGAGGAATATGCCGAGCTCTGGAGATATACCGTCAAGTATCTGAGAAACAAAGGATTACATAATATCCTCTATATGTACAACACGGACAAGGTCTATTCTGATGCAGAGTATCTGGCAGGCTATCCGGGAGACGAGTATATCGATGTGATGTCGATAGACTGGTACGGTTCGGGAGAGGAATTCAACGGACATATCGACAAGGCTCTTGCGCATACCACGGTTCTTGCGACTCAGCATTGCAAACTCCACGCTCTCAGCGAGTGCGGCCCTATCAGCGAGGATTTGCAGAAGATACTTGCCAAGTATGAATCCACATACGTGCTTATCTGGCGCAACGCTCCTTCTCCAACTCCGCAGAGCTGGGTGCCTGTGAAACCTACACAAGCTGACCTGCTCCGCACATTGAAGAAGAACAAGAAATACCTCTTTCTGAAGGATATTCAGAAAATTAAGTAATTCTTATTTGTTATTTACTACTGCCAAGCAGGATAGTTGAGGCTTTCAAATTGTCTCCCGTGCAGTTTAAGCGGATGTTCCCCGGGGTGCTCCCGCTCTGAACCAGAATCTGGGTAAGACCGTTGAAAGCCTTGACTGTAAATACCTTGCAGTCTTTGTCGTCAGGATTCTCGGCCCCGCTCCAAGAAGGGTCACCGTTGCCGACGCCAAGTATGCGAGCATCTCCTTCAAGAGAAATGTTCAGATCAGGGCAGGCATCCGGGACGAAACGTCCTTTGCTGTCCTGCAGCCTTACCGTCACCACGCAGACATCGCGTCCGTCTGCTGCTATGACGGTCCTGTCCGGCTCGAGGCAAATTACCTGCGCTGCGCCGGTGGTCTCAATCTTTTCTGTCAGTATGCGCTTGCCGTTCTTGTAGCCGATTGCACGCAGTGAGCCCGGCTTGTATGTGGTCGCCCATTTCAGATGGCCGTTCACAGGCATTTTCTGGCGTCCGAGGCTTCTGCCGTTGACAAACAGCTCCACTTCGTCGCAGTTGCTGTATGCCCAGACGTCCACAGGTTCGCCTTCGTGGCCCTGGAGGTTCCAGTGCGGGAAAATATGGAGCACAGGTTCGTTAGTCCACCAGGATTTCAGATACCACGCCTCGTCTTTAGGGAAACCGCAGTAGTCGAGAAGCCCGAATTCAGAGACGGTTGCAGGGAAGCTGAGAGGGTTAGGCTCTCCGCGGTAGTCGAAGCCAGTCCAGTAGAACAGACCTGCAGCCCATTCACGCTCTGCATAGAACTTCCAGCCGCGTTCGATGATGTTCTCTATCGGGCGGTCTTCAGCCGTAGAGAGATTCATCGATTTCATCCTGCCGGGCTGGGACGGATTGTCGAAATAGACTCCGCGTGTTCCGCAACCTGTCGTTTCCTCAGTTCCTACGACTTTCCAGTCCGGATATTGATTGTAGTGCTCTTCCACCTTGTTCTGGCGGATGTAGTTGTAGCCTGCAACATCCAGTCCCTTTACCATCTCCGTTCCACCGGCAATGGCAAGTGTAGAGTGGCGTGTAGGGTCGAGAAGACGGGTGTAAGCGCGCATCGATTCAGCTACGCGGCGTCCCGTCACGGTGTTCTCCATTCCCCATTCTTCGTTGCCGTTGCTCCAGAGGATGACGCTCGGGTGGTTGCGGTCGCGTTTGACCATACGTTCAAGTAGTCTCAAATGCTCCTCGTTGACTCCGGACAGGCGATTTTCGTCAATAACAAGCATTCCCTCGCGGTCGCAGATGTCCAGGAGGGCCGGTGTCATAGGGTTATGTGAGGCGCGGTAAGCATTGCAGCCGAATGCCTTCAACTGGTGTATTCTCCAGGCCTGCAGGGCGTCAGGAATTGCTGAACCGACTCCGGCGTGGTCCTGATGGTTGTTCGTTCCTTTCAGTTCCACCTGCTTTCCATTGAGCAGGAATCCTTTCTCGGATGAGAACTCTACGTCACGAATGCCTATAGTTGTTTCGTAGCAGTCGGTCACCTGCCCTTCATTACTGACAGTGGTGACAACAGTATAAAGGTACGGATCCTCCGTATCCCAGAGATGAGGCTTTTCGATGTCCATCGTGAGGTGGCTCTTACCCGTCTGCTTCGCTGCAAGGCAAAGCTGCTCTTCAGATGAGGACGCCACTTCTTTGCCGTCAGCATCGAGGAGGATGTGGCTTACACGGCAGTTTGCCTCCAGAAGAGCGCTGTTCTCGACCTCGGTCTCCACGTGTACAACAGCCTTTTCGTAAGGAACATCCATATCCTCATATACGAAGGTGCCGTAAGGCGCAACGTGCTGGCGGCCGGTCTTTTCCAGCCATACATCGCGGTAGATGCCTGCACCCTCGTAAAACCATCCTTCTTCAAAAGTGGCATCCGCGCGGACGCAGATGAGATTCTCCCCACCGTAATTGACGTAATCTGTGATGTCGTAAACCTGTGAGGCATATCCGCTGGGCTCGGTCCCCATATAGAAGCCGTTGAACCATACCTGGGCGTTGCGGAAGATGCCGTCGAACCTCAAGGTGATGTTGCGGCCCAGGTCTTCTCCGCCAATGGTGAACACCTTTCTGTACCAACCTACGCTGGTTTCCGGATAGCGCCAGCCCACGGTCTTGTACCCGTGCGAGTGACTTGCCATTCGGTCATATCCGAGAGCTGCCACGAAATCGTGGGGGATGCGGACTTCCTGCCATCCGCTGTCATCGAACTTCAGAATGTATGGGCCTTCGTTATGAATGGAATTGGCCTTGGTGAAGTAGTTGAAGTACTCTGTGCCGCATCCGAAATCCTTCTGCGGATTGGCTGCATTTCCGAAAGCAAAACGCCATCCTTCATCCAGTCTCGTGCAGCTGCGGTCCTGTGCCGACATGAGTGTGCAGACAAGCAGCATTCCTAAGATTATCAATAGTTTACGCATAATGATTGGTTATTAGTGCTTTTATATCTGTTTTGCGTAAATGTAGTAATAATTCTGGAGAGTTCGTATGATTTTCCGTTAACTGTGAAGAATAGCAACATTTTGTCTATGTTTCGTTATTGGCTAAAAGTGTTTAATTTTGTACGTTTGATAAAAATCTGAGAACCTGAAAAAGATGTGCATAAAAAAGAGAAAATGAATCATTATAAAACAGGTTCTAAGTCATTAAAAAAATTAATTCTATGTCCGGAATATTTTCGAGATCCATTGCAATGAGGATTGTAAAGAACTTTTGCCGTTTGATAATACCACTTTTTTTACTTGTGGCGATGAATACGGTTGTCAGCTGCTCAAAAGAGAATTCTGAAGAAGAGAATATTAAGAAGAATATTTTGGGTATGTGGAAAACATATTCCCTGGAGGGGGAGCTTTGCCTTACAAACGAAAGGGCTGTCAATGAGTACCTTCCTGATGGAAAATATGTATATACAATCTTCGCAAACGGTTTGTGGTTCTGCGGAGAGACCGGCAGTTACACCATCTCAGGAAATAAGATGACTGTGCATTATGCCCAGGGTTTTTCGTCTGAAAACCTGGTGTCATTCAAGGACGGCAGGGCTGTGACAGTGCAGACTAGGTCTGACATCCCCGGCACGAAAAATGAGGGGTTCGGGGAGATGGAGAGAGTGTCCGGCGATTATTCACAAGCAATTCTCGGACTGTGGGAAGGCGTGAATATGACGGGTCCTGAAACGTATGGCGCGGCTGAGCATAGATGGGAGTATTTTGAGGATGGAACGTATGTCTATTATACGAAGAATTCTGCCGGGATATGGGAGGCCGATCCGCTGAATACAGAGAATCTTTTCTATGTGGCAGGGGACGTGCTCTGTTTCAGATGGGTTAAGGGTGGAGTACAATACCGTGAATGGTGGGACATTGAGGTGTGCGATAATGACAGGATGGTGTGGACGGCACTGCGGGAAGGCAGCGATGGGGCGAGGTTTGTGACCGGGATGGAGATGAAGAAAGTCAAGTAACAGGCAGCAGCTGGTCCGGGAAAGTGCCTCTCACTAAAGTCAGCCTTTCTTCTCGCGTTTGCAGAAACGATATCTGCCCTCCTACTAAACCAAGTATAGATCCGAAAATAACAAACATCTATGAAGAAGACAATTTTCGCCGTAATGGCGCTTGTGACGCTGGCAGCGGGCTGCAGCAAGGACCATCAGCCTGGGCAA
>JAKSKD010000024.1 GCA_024401925.1 Bacteroidales bacterium
GGGGTTTTCCAAACTATATCATTCTTTGCCATAATTAGATACCGAGTTTTTGATTAAACAATTTCAAGGTCTCGAGCTGGTTAACCCTGACGTGGATGAAGTTCTCTATGCCGGCGGCCTTGAGCTCTTCTGCGCATTCAGGATTGCCCGCAACCACGAACATTGCCCTTCCTGCAAGATAGTTGTATGCAGGGATGGCGTACTGAGCATATTCTTCGTCTGAAGAGCATATTACCACGATGTCGGCTCCTGCCTTCAATGCGGCATCCACACCTTCCTCAACGGTTGCGAACCCAAGATTGTCCACAACTTTGTATCCTGCAGATGCAAGGAAATTGCATGAGAACTGTGCGCGTGCCTGGCGCATTACGAGGCTGCCGATGGTGAGCATGAATGCAACCGGCTGCTTTGCGGCCTTTTCTGTGGTGAGACGCAGTGTCTCGAACTCAGAAGAAAGTCTGGATGTGCTGATACCCTTGTATGGAGCTTCTTCTGCTTTTGCACATTTGCAGCAGCAGGAGATAGGAGCCTTACCGTTGGAATTTTCTGTGAAGTTAGGGAACTGGTTGGTTCCGAGGATGAATTCGCGTGACTGTGCGGCAAGAGTGTGGCGCTTTGTATCAGAAGCGATGATATCGTCCTGTACAAGTCCCTTCTTTGCATATTCGACAATACCACCTTCTTCCTGAACCTTGAGGAAAATCTTCCATGCCTCTGCAGCCAGAGAGTCTGTCAGCACCTCGATGTAGTAAGAACCGCCTGCCGGGTCAACGACCTTATCGAAGTGTGACTCCTCCTTGAGGAGAAGCTGCTGGTTGCGTGCGATGCGCTCGGAGAAATCATCCGGCTTTTCATATGCGGCATCGAAAGGTGTTACGGTTATGGAGTTCACTCCTGCGATTGCAGCGGACATAGTCTCTGTCTGGGAGCGAAGAAGGTTGACATATGAATCAAAGAGAGTCATGTTGTAGTAAGAGGTCTTAGCATGGATGTATGCCTTGCAAGCATCCTTGTCGTTTCCGGCATATTCCTGAGCGACCTTTGACCATAACATGCGGGCTGCACGGAATTTTGCTATTTCCATGAAATAGTTGGTGCTGATGCCCATATTGAACTTGATTCTGCGAGCGACTTCGCTTCCTGCAACGCCACTGTTTGAGAGGCGCTTCAGATAGTCGGCTCCCCAAGCGAGAGAATAGCCGAGCTCCTGAACAATGTATGCTCCACTGTCGCTGAGAGCGATTCCGTTCACAGATATTACCTTGAAATTCGGATAATTCTTGACAGTCTCGATAAGAGCCTTTCCGTCCGAAATCAGACTTTCGGTATCCAGGCCCTTCATTATCATACCCTTGATAGGGTCGAAATCGATGGATGCGTTGATGCGGGCAGGGTCATAACCCTTTCCTGCGAAGTATGCGACAAGGATTTGTGCGAGCTCTACAGCATGTTTTGGACATACTTTGAAGTTGAGTTCCACGCAGTCGCAATAGATTCCGTCAAGCAATGTCTGCACATATTCTGCGCTGAGCTGCTCTCCTGGAACCATGAAACCAAGCGAATCGATGCCTTTTCCAAGGATTTCGAGCGCTTTTTTGTTTGCCTCTGCAGCAGATTCGCTGCAAATCTCCTGACGGACATACCAGTTGTTGTCTCCCGCCTTGGTGCCCCTTACATAAGGGAATTCACCCGGCTCTGAGCCGATGGTGCTTAAATTCTCCAAATCATCTTTCATGTAGAAAGGCTGTACTGAGAATCCCTCATCGGTCTTCCAAACCAGTTTTTTTTGGAAATCGGCACCTTTGAGATCGACTTGGATCTTGTCAAGCCAATCCTGGCGGGAAGGAGAAGTAAATTCAGAAAATAGTTTTTTGTCTGACATTTTGGGTTTATTTATTGAAATTCAAAATATTCTATTTAATCAGTTTGTAGTATTCGTCCAGCAGTGAATGCGCTGCGGTGAAAGGCGTCATCTGTCCGTTCCATACGGACTCTTCAGTCTGACCTATGCGTATTTCCATCCTGTGATAGAAGTCACCGAGAATCGCTGAGTCGATGGTCTCTTTCATCCAGTAGTTGTTCTGCCGGCGGCGGCGTATGTCGAAGTGCCCATTGGCCTTCACAAAGTCGATATAGGAGAATATCATTTCGAAAATCTCCTTAATGCCGCTTCCATTCAGCCCCGAGTAGGTAAGAACCTGACGTGTCCAGCCACTTTCCGGAGCTGGGAAGAAATGTAATGCGTTGCGCAATTGGACCGCTGAAAGCTTGCAGGCATCTACATTATCCCCGTCGCATTTGTTGATGGCAATTCCGTCTGCCATTTCCATGATGCCGCGCTTGATGCCCTGTAACTCGTCGCCTGCGCCTGAGAGCTGGATCACAAGGAAGAAATCCACCATTGACTGGCAGGCAGTTTCGCTTTGGCCTACGCCTACCGTTTCAATGAAGATTTTGTCAAAACCGGCCGCTTCGCAGAGAAGTACGGTTTCCCTTGTCTTGCGCGCCACTCCACCGAGGCTTCCGGCCGAAGGGCTTGGACGGATGAAGGCATCCCTGCGCTGTACCAAAGTCTCCATACGGGTCTTGTCTCCGAGTATACTGCCTTTGCCGAACTCTGAAGAAGGGTCAATGGCGAGTACGGCCAGTTTGCCGCCATAATTGTCCAGCAGATGGACACCGAACTTGTCTATGGACGTGCTCTTTCCGGCTCCCGGCACGCCACTTATTCCTATGCGTACCGACTTTCCGCTGAACGGAAGGCATTTCTCGATTACTTCCTGGGCCTTGGCGTAATGGTCCGGATTGGTGCTTTCTACAAGCGTAACCGCCTGGGAAAGAACTGTAATATCGCCTTTTGTTATGCCCTCGACCATTTCTGCCACAGAAAGTTCGTTGTGGCGGAAACTGTTCCTCTTCAGGTACGGATTGACTACAGGCGGTTGTGCAACTCCTTCATTTACCACCAGTCCCTTGTAGGCTTTGTCGTTTTCAGGATGTTCCATATTCCCCGGCTTTTAAAGTTTTGTATCTGCTATGCCTGCGTCGGCATTGAGCTTGCGTGAAAGTGCGAAAAGGAGGTCGGAAAGGCGGTTGAGGTACTTGAGTACCCCGTTACTGTCCGGATCAATCTTATTTTCGCGAAGAAATGTAACCACGTGCCGCTCCACCCTGCGACATACAGTCCTGCATACCTGGCATTGGCAGGATGCGGGGCTGCCCGTAGGGAGGATGAAGCACCTGAGAGGTGGAAGACTGTGATCCACGGAGTCGATCTCCGCCTCAAGTGCTTTGATTTCTTCGGAAAACATCATTTCAGACCCGGGGCAGGCGATAGCTCCCCCGACAGCGAAAAGTTCCCGGATAATCCTTTCCAGCAGTGGCTTGTAATATGAAACTCTGCGGCTGGCAGGGATACTGCCATCCGCAGAGCATAACGCGTTCAGGAAAGAAAGTTGCGAGGTCAGTTCGTCCACATCGCCGTACGCTTCCACTCGGGTGTCGTCTTTGGACACTCGTTTTCCGTCCGGCAGGGATGTATTCCCGCTATCTCCTTTCCGGGTATAAAGTGACATTACTTCTTTTTTTCACAAAGTTCTGTAAGAATGCTTTGGGTAGCCTTCGGATGAAGGAAAGCTATATTCATTCCGTCAGCGCCTGCTCTAGGAGCAGCATCGATGGTACGGATTGATTTTTCACCGCACTCGGCAAGAGCATTGGCAACTCCGTCCTCTACGGCATAAGCCATATGGTGGAATCCAGGACCTCTTGTCTCAAGGAACTTTGCTACTGTGCTGTCAGGACTTGTAGGCTCGAGGAGTTCGAGCTTTGTGTCTCCGACTTTGAGGAAGGCTGTCTTAACTTTCTGGTCAGCGACTTCTTCAGTCTTGTAGCATTCGAAACCAAGAACGTTCTCATAGAAAGGAAGAGCCTCTTCTATGCTGTTTACGGCTATGCCGATGTGTTCAATGTGTGAGATTTTCATGATACTATTATTAATAATTTACTATCCGAGGAAACCGAGCAGGATACCGGCTGCAACTGCAGAACCGATGACTCCGGCTACGTTAGGTGCCATTGCGTGCATAAGCAGGTGATTGCCAGGGTCGCACTCAAGGCCTACAACTTCTGATACACGGGCGCTGTCAGGCACTGCTGATACACCTGCGTTTCCGATAAGAGGATTGATCTTATGACCTTCCTTGCAGAACAGGTTCATGAATTTGACGAACAATACTCCGCAGGTTGTAGCGATTACGAATGACACGAGTCCGAGAACGAAAATCTTTACGGAATTTCCGGTAAGGAATACGTCTGCCTGTGTGGATGCACCTACTGTGAGGCCGATGAGTGTGGTCACTACATCGATGAGCGGACCGCGGGCGGTCTCGGCGAGACGGCGGGTTACGCCTGACTCTTTGAGAAGGTTACCGAAGAACAGCATACCGAGCAAAGGAAGTCCTGAAGGCACGATGAAAGCTGTACAGATGAAACCGATGATAGGGAAGATGATCTTCTCTTTCTGTGATACAGGACGTGGACTTGGCATGCGGATCAACCTTTCCTTCTTTGTGGTGAGGAGCAGCATGATAGGCTTCTGTATCACAGGGACCAGCGCCATGTATGAATATGCAGATACGGCAATTGCACCCATGAGTTCCGGCGCGAGACGTCCGCTGAGGAAGATGGCGGTAGGACCGTCAGCTCCACCGATAATTCCGATAGCACCGGCTTCGCTTGGTGTGAAGCCAAGAAGAAGGGCAAGAAGGTATGCACCGAAAATTCCGCATTGTGCAGCCGCACCGATAAGGATAAGCCTAGGCTGGGAAATAAGTGCGGAAAAATCCGTCATCGCTCCGATACCCAGGAAAATCAGCGGCGGATACCATCCCTGCTTCACTCCCTGATAGAGGATGTTCATTACTGAACCTTTTTCATACACTCCTACCTGGAGTCCTATTCCGGTCACCGGGTCCATGAACAGAGGAATGTTTCCCAGAACCATACCGAATCCGATAGGAACGAGAAGCAACGGCTCCCAGTGTTTGACGATTCCCAGGGTGATGAAAGTCAGACCTATCAGTATCATTACGAGATGCTGCCAGGTACAATTTGCAAATCCGGTGAAAAGCCAGAATTGCTGGAGACTGTTGATTATATTTTCCATTATGCGATAGTTGCTACGTTGGCGCCTTCGAGGACTGAATCACCCTTGTTTACGAGAATGGCTGTAACTGTGCCGTCGAATTCTGAAAGGATTTCGTTTTCCATCTTCATGGCTTCGAGGACTGCGATCTTCTGGCCTCTCTTAACTGCCTGTCCTTCCTTCACGTCAATGCTGATGATAACGCCAGGGAGTGGGCTGGTGATGGTCTTTCCGCCGGCAGGAGCTGCTGCCTTAGGTGCTGCAGGAGCTGCGGCTGGAGCTGTAGCAGGAGCAGGTGCGGCCTTTGCAGCCGGAGCTGCCTGTGCAACAGGAGCTGCTGCAGGAGCAGGTGCCGGAGCATTTTCGAGCTCTACATTGTATGAAACACCATTTACTGTGACGTCGGCATTCTTGCCTTCGATGCCATTGATGGCTACGTTATACTCGTTGCCATTGATTTTGAATTTATATTCTTTCATGATTATCTCTGTTTTCTGAGGTTCAACATTTTGTTTCCCCATGCGCCCTGGCATGGATTCATGGTAAGCACGAACGGACCGCCGTCGTGTGTGTTGCTACTTAAGTGCAAGTGAAGCGCGGTGGCGATAGCGGCATAAACCTCGTCGCCTCCGTTCATCTGAAGAGCCATGGCTATGGCTGTAGCCACCTCGTCATCCACTTTCCCGGATACTTTCTTCACGGCTTTTGCCTTCTTCTCCTCACGGGCTTTCTTGTATTTCCCTGAGAAGATGTTTCCGGAGAGATTGTAGATGAAGAACAGAATGACCAGACCGAGGAATACGGTGCTTACCGCAATGAGGGTAAGCGTGAGCCCGTGAGGGTCGGTCTGCAACAGACTTTCGGCTTTGGCTGTTATGGTATGACCGTCAATATACGGTCTGGCTTCAAGCAAGTTTATCATAATGGCAGATTATCGTGTTTCTTTGCAGGGACGTTCTGCTGTTTGCCTCTGAGTGATTCGAGAGCGCGGATTACGCGGAAACGTGTGGTTGCAGGTTCGATAACATCCTCAATATAACCCTTCTGGGCTGCCTGATAAGGATTTGCGAAGAGCTCATTGTACTCGGCTGTGCGTGCAGCTTTGATTTCTGCCCTCTTTGCCGGATCTTCTTCTTCTTTCAATTCCTTGCCGTAAAGAACACCAACAGCACCGTCGGCACCCATCACAGCTATGTTGGCTGTAGGCCATGCGTAGTTGATGTCACCGCGCAGCTGCTTGCAGCTCATTACGATGTGTGCTCCGCCATAGCTCTTGCGGAGGGTTACGGTAACCTTAGGAACTGTAGCCTCGCCGTATGCGTAGAGAAGCTTTGCTCCGTGGGTGATGATGCCGCCATATTCCTGCTGAGTACCGCAGAGGAATCCCGGAACGTCAACGAGAGTTACGAGAGGAATGTTGAATGCGTCGCAGAAGCGTACGAATCTGGCTGCCTTGCGGCTTGCGTTGATATCGAGCACTCCGGCCATAGCCTTAGGCTGGTTTGCAACGATGCCCACACTCTGTCCGTTCATATGGGCGAAGCCTACGATGATGTTCTTTGCGAATGAAGCGTGTACCTCGAAGAAATCACCATCATCCACTATGCTGTTGATAACGGTGTACATGTCATAAGCCTGATTGAGGTTCTCAGGAATGAATGTGTTGAGGGAGTCCTCGAGTCTGCCAACAGGATCGTTTGTAGGTTTGGCTGGCGCTTCTTCCAGATTGTTCTGAGGAAGGAAAGAGAAAAGTTTCTTGAGGGAAGCAATGGCTTCAGTCTCATTCTCGGCTGCGAAATGTGCCACGCCGCTCTTGGAAGTGTGAACCCATGAACCGCCAAGGTCCTCCTGGCTTACAACTTCTCCGGTAACGCTCTTAACAACGGATGGTCCGGTGAGGAACATGTAGGAGGTGTCTTTAACCATGAGGGTGAAGTCGGTCAGTGCAGGTGAGTAAACTGCTCCACCGGCGCAAGGTCCGAAGATACCGCTGATCTGAGGGATAACTCCTGAGCAGAGGATGTTCCTTTCGAAGATATCGGCATATCCTGCGAGGGCGTCGATTCCTTCCTGGATACGTGCTCCGCCGGAGTCGTTGATACCGATGAACGGTGCTCCGCACTGCAGGGCCATATCCATGACTTTGCAGATTTTCTCGGACATCGTCTTGCTTAAAGATCCGCCGCTGACGGTGAAATCTTGAGCAAAAACGTAAACGATACGACCATCGATCGTACCTCTACCCGTTACGACACCATCTCCGTCAGTATGGGATTTTTCCATACCGAAGTTGGTGCAACGGTGCTGAACAAAGGCGTCGAATTCTTCGAAGCTGCCTTCATCAAGCAGAAGCGCCAGACGCTCGCGTGCGGTCAGTTTTCCTTTCTCGTGCTGTGCATCGATTCTTTTCTGACCTCCACCAAGCTCGGCTTTAGCCCTGCGGGCCTTGAGAGAACTGAGTTTGTCTTCCATATCTTTTTAAAATTGTAATAATTTGCCAAGCAAAATACTTGTGGTATAAATCGTGCAAATTTAGTGACTTTGCCAGACCTTCGCTTGCGTTAGCAAGTGGTTTTTCCGATAGCGGTAATCGGTTGCTATCGGAAAATGACAACGCTGTTGAATTCATCTATGATTTCTGCCACGCCTTCATCCGTGGAAGTCTGCTCACTGCGTCTTGCGAGTGCTTCTGAAAGCTTGCGCAGTTCTTCGTGAGTGTCGTAATCTTGACCGGTCAAATCCTTGAGACTTACTGGATTAGGTAATTCGGACGGCCAGTCTGTCTGGTTGAGGTCCAGTCCGACTCCGACTATGGAGAAGTCTATTTTTCCGGCGAAGATGCAGTTCTCCACGAGTATTCCGCAAATCTTCTTTTCCCCGACCCAGATGTCATTTGGCCACTTTATCCATGGTTCGATGCCTTTTGTACGCAGATAGTCACGTATTCCCAGCGCCATTATGGATGTCACAGCGAGGGCGTCCGATGCCTTCAGGAGACGGTGCCGCAGCAGGATGGAGAAAGTAAGGTTCTGCCCCGGTGCGGAATGCCAGGTGTGGTCGCCCTGGCCGCGTCCAGCCGACTGTTTTCCGCTTGCTATTATCGTGAGATTGCCTGACTGGTCCAGCCGCCTTCTCAACTCGTCATTTGTGGAGTCGGTGCTGTCCAGCCAGCAAATATTGCATTCCGTAGAAGATTGTTCCATGCTTGATAAACTTACTGCAAATATATAACTTTGTAGTCTAATAAGGAAACACATCCATGGAACTCAGACAGTTGAAGTATTTCGTCAGGACGGCGCAGACTCTGAATTTCTCTGAAGCCGCGCGCAGTCTGTATGTCAGCCAGAGCACCCTTTCGCAGCAGATTAAGGCACTCGAGGATGAGCTCGGGACAGTCCTGTTCCAGCGTGACTCCCATTCTGCCTCCCTTACCCAGAGCGGGTCATTGCTTTTGCCGCTTGCAATCCAGACTATCCAGGACTCTGAAGCCTGCAAGGCGCAGGTGAATGACCTCAAGGAGATGCTGACCGGTGAGCTCAACATAGGCGTAACCTACTCTTTCAGCCATATCCTCACGGAAACCGTGAAGAATTTCGTCAAGGACTATCCGGGCGTAAAGCTCAATATCTTCTACAGGAACATGGCGGAGCTGATGGAAGCGCTCCGGCACAGGGAAGTGGATCTGGTGCTGGCATTCAAGCCGGGCCAGCCTTATAACGAGATTGAGTCCAGCAATCTTTTCTGTGACAGGCTTTCTGTGATAATGCGCAAGGACCATGCTCTGGCCCGCAGGAAATCCATAAGCCTTGAAGAACTCAACCGTCATCGTCTCGCTATTCCTGCAAAAGGTCTTCAGGCGCGCAATGCCCTCGAGGAATATATCTGCATCGAGCGCTCAGACCTGAATGTCTGTCTGGAAATCAATGAGGCAAATATCCTGCTTGATATCGTGGAGGACAACAACCTTCTGACCATGCTGTCCGAAGCATCTATCCGCGGACGCGATCTTCTGAAGGCAGTGCCGTTAGATCTTCCGGACAATAAGATGCAGGGATGTGTCCATACTCTAAAACGTGTATATCACAAGCGGAGCGCAGAGGTTTTTGTGAAGATGCTCCGTGATGCAAATATTATTCAGGAACTATCCGGTAAATGGCTATAATCAGAGAACTTAACGGCACTGCTCCCAAGGTGGGGCAGCGCTGCTTTTTGGCGGAGAACGCCGCATTGATAGGCGATGTCACCATCGGTGACGACTGTAGCATATGGTACGGCGCTGTGTTGCGCGGGGACGTAAATCCCATCGTGCTCGGCGACAGGGTGAATATCCAGGACGGTGCAGTAGTCCACACGCTCTACAAACGCTCGGTTGTTGAAATCGGCAATGACGTGTCTGTAGGACACAATGCAGTGATACATGGTGCCAAAATCGGCAACAACGTCCTCGTGGGTATGGGTGCGGTGATCCTGGACAACGCCGTCATTCCGGACAATACAATCATCGGAGCTGGTGCAGTCGTGCTCAGTAACCAGACTCTTGAGCCGGGTGTCTATGCCGGTATTCCTGCAAAGAAGGTCAAGGACGCGTCTGAATCCGTGGCCGAGGCCGCGCATAAGAATGCGCAGGGATATATGCTCTACAAGGACTGGTACAAGGATTAGCCTTCCTCAAAAAAAAATTTTGTCGTAACCGGATATTTGTCGTACATTTGTCCGGGCTATGGTGAGCCACCGTATGTGGCTTGAAAAGGGAATCAGGTGAAAGACCTGGACTGTGCCCGCAGCTGTAAGTTCCATCGATGAGTCACTTTCTGTGCCATTGTCCGTTTGGATGAGAAGGCGTGACTTCGGAACAAGTCAGAAGACCTGCCATAGTAAAGTCAAACAAGTGAAACCCGGGGGCAGGTTTCCGTTGAGACGACACACAAATGTTATTCTCTTCAATTTTTATTGTGGCGGGGCTACTTGCTTTAGACTCGCCAGACACCCTGAAAACCGCGGTAGTAGTAGCGGACAGAGGTATGGTGGTATCCCAGACGGATACTGTTCTTATTTCAAACCAAACCAGCATCACAGAAGCTTTGAGCGTAATCCCGGCCCTGTATGTCGGCGATATGGGAGGCCCTGCAGGACTGAAAACGGTAAACCTGCGAGGATTGGGAAGTGCGCATACCGCAATTTATGTTGACGGAGTCCGCGTAGGCAATGTCCAGAGCGGTCAGACTGACCTTGGTATGCTTGATGTCGGCAATTATTCCGGCATAGTGGTGGATTATGCGCAAAACAGTCTTTCATTCAACACCTCGAAGCCGAAATTCGATTCGGGCAATTTTGCCGGGCACGTAAAGTTTCGTGGCGGCTCGTTCGGCACATATGAGCCTTCGGCAAGGTTGGATTTTAAATTGTC
Source organism: Bacteroidales bacterium (assembly GCA_024401925.1). Taxonomy (GTDB): domain Bacteria; phylum Bacteroidota; class Bacteroidia; order Bacteroidales; family UBA932; genus Cryptobacteroides. The sequence continues at coordinate 10,554 of JAKSKD010000024.1, forward strand.
CGACAGGGTGTCCTTGTCTGCGATATCTTCAGGAACATTAAGCAAAGGCGATTTCATATATGACGGGGATCTTCGGCGGGAGAATAATGATATCCGCCAAATCCGCGCAGGTGTGGATGTATGGGGGATTATGGACCACGGGACCTGGCACGCGAAAGCATATTTCAATGGGGCTGAAAGAGGTACGCCCGGATCGACATCCTGGCCTTCGACTGACAGGCAGAAGGACAGGAATGCTTTTGTCCAGGGAGTTCTTCAGAATAAGTTCACGTTCTGGTACACTTTGAACGCAAGCGCAAAGGCCGCATATGATGATCTTGGCTATTTCAGCGAATGGGGGGACAGCAGGTACCGGACGACAGAGTTCCAGTTGAACACATCCCATATTTTCCACATTGCTCCGTGGGTGGAAGTTTCAGTAGCAGCGGACCTCCAACACGACAATCTGAAGGCAACGGACTATGAAGCAGGAAGGGTCGGCGTGATATCTGCCGTGACTTCAGCCTTCAAGCTGCCAAGGCTCAGGGCGAATGTTTCACTCGAATATTCCGGGACTTTCGACAAGGGCTCCAAAGGGCTGACTGCTCTGTCCCCGTCGGCAGACATCCAGTATATGATAGCTGATGGCTTCGACATCATAGCCTTCGGAAGACGCGCTTACAGGGTCCCGACATTCAATGACCTGTATTATCCGGGATACGGGAACCCTGATCTCCAGTGTGAGGATGCGTGGCTTACAACCCTCGGAGCGCACTGGCGGAAGAATATCTCAGGCTGGAGCGCGAATGCGGGCATCGACGTCTATTGCAATACTCTCAAGGACAAGATTGTGTCAGCGCCTTCAGCGGAAAACCCGAGCCTCTGGTTCCCGTACAATATAGGCAAGGCCCTGATGCTCGGCTCTGATCTCAGAATGGGAGCAGGCTACAAAAATGGGGATTGGGCCACATCCCTGTCAGCGGCATATACTTGGCAGAATGCAAAGGACAAGACTCCGGACAGCGCATCGTACAACGAACAGATTCCATATATATCCAAGCATTCCTTAGCTGTAACCCTGGCAGGCTCATTCAGAGGATGGGGCCTCGATCTGTTGTGGAGTCTCCGCAACGGGCGTCGGGACGGATACGGCGAAATGCCGGGCTACAACACTCTGGACATAACTTTCGGAAAGGACTTCCTGTTCAAGAAGGGTCGCGCCCTTGGGCTGAAGCTCCTTGCACGCAATATCACTGACGCCCGCTACGAACTGTCTTCGGGATATCCTATGCCGGGACGCACTTTCTACGGGAGTATCAATTTTAATTTCTGATTATGCTCAATATCCTTTATGTAATCCTTTGTGGCATCGCACTCCCTATCGGGGGAGTGCAGATGCAGTATTTGTGGAGAAACCAACTCGGAGATATCTATTCCCTCGGACTCGGCAGCGCGGCCTGTCTCGGGGCTGCGGCGGCAACAATGACCGGGTGGTGCTCGCTTACGGTTGGAGCCTTCATCTGCCAGGCGGTATGCGCCCTGATTGTTTCGCTGGTCGCTCTCAGGCTGAACACCTCCCGTCTGATAACCTTCGGTATCCTGTTCGGGACATTCGTCGGCTCGATTGGTACGATAGTGGTCACAAACGCACCTACAGGCGATCTTTTGAAGCAATATTACCTTTGGGGCGCCGCCAACTTCAAATTGCAGGGGGTTACAACTATGGACATCATCATCAGCTTGCTCCTGTTTGCCGCCGGCATCGCTACCGCACTACTGTGTTCTAAAAAATTGACAAGCCATTTCAAGGGGGAGATAGAACTGTCCAACCTGGCCAAGGCCGGGATACTGTTTATGATAAGTGTCCTGGTCACCAGTGTGGTCAGCATATGTGGGACTATCGGTTTCGTGAGTCTGGGCGTGCCGAATCTCGTGCGCGCAATGGTGAAGCCGGGTGATATCCGAAAACAATACGCCCTGTCTGCATTGTTGGGAACAGCGTTGTTGGGTGTTACTTACATCATCGTCGAGTACTGCAACTTCGGAATATACCTGCCGGTCAGTGCGACAATGGCACTAATTGCCCTGCCATTGACCTTTGTACTGTTTTCCAGGGAGAAGACGATGAATTGAAAAACAGGTTCTATTGCTATGGCTAAGGAAAGATAGCGAAGTAAATGACATTACAGATTCTTATTGGGGTACATCTCGTCCCACCAGGAAGAATCCTCTTTCAAATATTTGGCGAACCATGCAGAAATGGTGCGAAGCCAGTCACGGCGTTTCCCGTACTCTCTGATTCCGTGATTTTCACCGTCCACAACCACAAAGGCCGTATCCTGTCCAAGTATTTTCAGGGCGGTGAACATTTGGATGCTCTCTCCTATGGGCACGTTAGTGTCGGCTGAACCATGGAGGAACAGCAGAGGCGTGTGAATCTTATCGGCGTTGTACAAAGGGCTGCGGTCCACATAAAGGTCCTTCCTGTTCCAGGGATAACTTCCAGTCATACTTACCTGACTGTATGAATATCCCCAATAGCCTTCACCCCAGTAACTGGTATGGCTGCTGATGCCTGCGTGTGAGATTCCGGTAGCGAAAATATCCGTCTTGGTGAGAAGCAGCTGTGTCATAAATCCGCCGTAGGAAGCACTGAAACAGCCGATATGCTTCTCATCCACGAATGGATGGTCCTTGCAGAACTGCTTTGTGCCTTCAATGATATCATCAGCAACCACATCACCTGCCGTATTCACGTGACGGGCAGCGAATTCCTGTCCGAATCCGGATGCGCCGCTTGGGTTGATTACATAGAAAACATATCCCTGTGCCGCATAATACTGAGGAGAATATGAGCCGATGGCATATCTTGCCGAAGGAGAGCAGCCTCCGTAATAATGCACCAGCATAGGATATTTCTTCGAAGGATCGAAGTCGGGTGGCAGCACATAGAATCCGTTGATGACATCTCCCCTGCTGCTAGTGAACTCATAGGCATTCCCTTGCCCCATCTGCACGTCAGCAAGCCTTGTCTCGCTGAAGTCGAAAAGTTTCTGCTGCTTGAGTTTGTTGACTTCCATAAGATATACACGATCACCATTCTCCAGGCCCTGTCCGTAATAGAGGAGCTTGGATCCGGTATTCGAGATGTCAAAACTGCTCACCTTGTCCTCAAGGTTCGGAAGTCTGGAGGTCTTGCCGTTTTTCGGGTTCATCCTGAAAAGATTCACACAGTCCTTGTCTTCGGCCAGGAAATACACCATTCCGTCACCGGTGTTCCACTGGAAATCCTGAGGAGCGGGGGTAAAACCTTTTTCGGTAAGAGGCCTCACGCTGCCATCAGCAATGTTCATCACAAAGAAAAGATACTGATATGGGCTGGAGGTCTGGCCTTCTTTGATATCGGAGGACATTCCTCCGAACGATTCTCCGGTTCCGCGAAGCAGTACTTCCCTTCCGTCGGGAGAAAATTGTGCTCCGGCCAGCGTCGCATCATCCTTCAGAAGACATTTGGTCTCAAGAGTCCGGATATCCATCAGATAAAGAGTCTCCAGGGTGGTGCGTACTGCCGTGAGGCTGTCTCTGCTCGTCTGGAACAGGATCTTGCTTCCATCCCGGGAAATATCTTCCAGCCAGGCGTTGCTGTATCCGAAGGTAAGCGGCTGCATTACGCCTGTGGCGATGTCATAGCGGGCGAGGCCGCTTCTGTCCCTCCATCCGGGCTGTCTGTCATCCGGGGTGAGAATCTGATGCACCGCACCCTCCTTGGGCCCTGTCTGATGAGTGGAATATATGAGGTATTCACCTTCCGGAGGAATAGTGAACGATCCTTCCGGAATATCCGTTGCAAGTGTTCTGTGAACCCCTGTTGAAGGCTCGGTGCAGACAAGGTCCCGCCTGCTGCCGTTGAACTGCACGGAATAATACTCATCCGATGAGGGCATCCAGCTGATCCGGGAATTCGTACGGGAGAGCACTGTCCCGTCGGCAAGATTGATAATCTCCGTATAGGAAGATGATGCGCCGCCACTCTGGATATTACTGTGAATGATAGCGGCATACTTTCCTCCGGAGGATATGCTCACTCCGCCGCAACTCCCACCGTCAGTATTGATATCCAGTGAGAAATTGCGCTTCCCGTCCTCCCTTAACGCAAGCACGCCTTTTTTTGTTTCAACGCTGATTTTCAAGGAATCGAGAGACCCATCCGCGAACAGTCTCAGTACCACCTCGTGAGTGGCTGGTTCCAGTTTCATCTTGAAACTGTCCTGCTTCTTCCCGTCCAGATAGAATCTGCTGTCCTTTACTCCTTCCAGTTTGAGCTCAGCTTCCACAAAGCCCGTGCACTGCAGACTGAAGCCCAGCAGATGCTGATTGCATCCTTCCGCAGGGGGAACGGCATTTACATAACCCATTGAACGTAAAGCGCTGAACGACATCTGCGAATCAAGCACAGATTCAGCCTTATAAGGCTTGCCTGCTACGTTGAGCGTGTCAATGACAAAAGGCTCTTGGACCTTATAAGGACCGGCGTACCTGAAATAATTAACATCAAGGGTATCGGCAAAGCTTTGGAGCCCGAAGCCCAAAAGAAGGAGGGAAAGTAAAAAGCGCTTCATGTTCATATGTTGTTTGAATATATGTATAACCAATCAGAAAATGGTCTTTGACCTCGAATGTATAAATCATTTTTAGAAACCGATATATTGCGTCGGATCGACGGCCTCGCCCTTGTACCAGAGCTCGAAGTGGAGATGGTCGCCGGTGGTGAGGGCTCCGGTATTCCCGACCAGGGCAATGGATGTGCCTGCAGATACCTTGTCTCCGGTGTTCTTCAGCAGTTTCTGGTTGTGCTTGTAGATTGACACGATATCATTTGAATGCTGGATCTGGATTGTGTATCCGGCCTCATCGTTCCATCCGGCGAATATGACTGTGCCTTCAAGCACTGACATGACCACTGAACCGGCTGGAGCTGTGATGTCGATATATGGATGTGAAACTCTTTCGTACCCTTGGGAGACTACACCTTTGAGAGGCACGAAGAAGTGCATTCCCTCTATAGGGAGGTTGCGTTCCTTGGTGGCGTCTATATTGAATTTCTCGGCTTCCGTGACGGTCTGGCGCAGAAGTGAATCCTGCTTTGAAAGTTCTTCCTTGTCAATATTGCTGAAGTCGCGGTTGTTGCGTGCTTTCAGGATACTGTCCAGTTGGAGGGGTTCCTTCCCGTTTACCACGCGGTTGAGATTCTCTGAATAAACCTCCCAGCGGGTGATGATTTTCTCCAGGGAGTCGATCTTGATTGCGTTCTGTATGGCTGCGCGTCTGGAGTGTGCGTTCGGGTATCCCGGAATTGTCACGCGAAGCGGCGTGAATGCAATAAGGGAGTAGACTAGAGCGATGACGATAAGTATGGCGGACACACTGACGATGATAAAAGAAGGTCTGGAAAAACGTATGCTCCAGAGCTGCTTATGTGATGAGTTATCTATCAGACTGAACCTGAAATCGTTGACTTTTTTTAGATTATTTTGTCTTGCCATACTTTTAAATTAAATTTGCAGTTAACAATGGACAGACTTATCGGTATTGATTACGGGCGGAAAAGAGTTGGTGTCGCGCTTAGCGACCCTCTCTGTATTTTCGCGTCCCCGCTTGAAACTGTACCGGCTGCAAAGATAATAGATTATCTCAAAAACTTTGCCGAAAAAGAGACGATAACCCGCTTTGTCGTGGGATATCCGCTCAATATGAACGGACAGCCCTCGGAGGCGGCTGCCGACATAGAGGCGTTCCTGAAGACGTTGTCCAAACAGTTTCCGGACATTCCGGTAACTCTTGAGGATGAAAGATTTACCTCCGTGCTGGCCCACAGGGCAATGATTGACGGCGGAATGAAATATCAGGACCGCAAGGACAAGAACTCCGTGGACAAGATAAGTGCTGCCATTATTTTACAAAGTTATTTGGACAAGAAATGATACAACCAATCTATCTGTATGGTTCGCAGGTCCTGAAGGATGTTGCGAAACCTGTTGACCTGAACGACAAGGAGCATATCGCCCAACTTGTCACTGACTTGAAGGAAACTCTCGCCATTTCGGAAGGATGCGGGCTTGCAGCCCCACAGATTGGCGTTTCCGAGAGGGTGCTCGTGGTGGACGGAGACGTGATGACGGACGTATATGATTATTTGAAGGGCTTCAAGCGGACGATCATTAATCCGGTGGTACTTGAGGAAAGCAATTCGAGATGCGAATATAATGAAGGCTGCCTCAGCGTTCCCGGAATCTATGCCGACGTGGTCAGACCGGAATCCATCAAGCTGGAATATTATAACGAGAATCTGGAAAAGGTTGTCGAGACATTCGACAAGTTCGCCTGCCGAATGATTCAGCACGAAATGTCCCATCTGGATGGCGTTCTTTTTGTGGACCTTGTGGCACCGATCCGCAGGAAGATCATTACAAAGAAACTGCTGAACATAGCCAAAGGAAAGGTCTCAACCCGATATAAATCTAAACTGAAGTAATATGGGAGCATTTCATGCATATGATATCAGAGGCGTGTATGGTATCGATTTCGACGCATCCACAGCATATAAGGTGGGGTATTTCATCCCCTCTCTCCTCGGCACGGACAAGGTGCTGGTGGGACGGGACTGCCGTGAATCTTCAAAGGAGATTCGTGACAGCCTTGTGAAAGGAATTGCAGATGCCGGTGCTGATGTCTATGACATTGGCCTTTCATCGACTCCTATGGTTTATTTCGGTACTGCGAATTATGGATTCAAGGCGTCCGTGCAGATTACTGCGTCACATAATCCTGCAAAATACAACGGGATGAAGGTGTCCCGGGAGAATGCTCTTCCTGTAGGGCTGGAGAACGGCCTTGGGGAGATACAGAAATGGATTGAGGAAGGACGCCCGACCCCTGTTTCCGAGAATCGCGGAAAGGTTGTCGAATATGACATCATGAAGGATTATCTGGATTTCATGATGAAATTCAAGGGGGACTATTCGGACCTGAACATTGTCTTTGACCTGTCCAATGGAATGTCCACTCTCTTTGCGAAGAAAGTCTTCGGAGATACTCCGGCCTATCTTTTTGATGAGATGGACGGGCGTTTCCCGAATCATGAACCTAATCCTCTTATCCACGACAATGTGGTTCCTCTTGAAAATAAGGTAAGGGAACGGAAGGCTGATGTCGGTGTGATTTATGACGGGGATGCGGATCGGGTAATGTTCGTGGACAATGAGGCGGAATTCGTGGCCCCTGATTTGATAATTGCATTGATGTCCAAGTATTTCCTCGGAGAGAGAGGCGCAAAGAATCCGCGTGTACTGCAAGAAATACGTTCCACCAAAGCCGTTGCCGAATATCTCGGCAAGCTTGGCTGTGATGTCCATACGTGGCGAGTGGGACGTGCATATGCTGCCCCGAAGCTCAGGGAGATTGACGGACTGTGGGGCGGGGAACTTGCCGGACATTATTATTTCAAGGATTTCTTCTATTCTGACAGCGGACTCCTTGCATCGATGATTGTGCTCCGTATTGTCGCTGCGCTTAAGAAAGAAGGCAGGACTTTGCACGAGGCAGTCTCTGAAATTGCCGCTTATCAGAATTCCGGAGAGATCAATTTCCGCATCGAGGATAAGCCGGCGGCAATGAATGCTGTCTGCAAAATGTGGGAGGCGGAGGAAACCCCTGTGAAGGTGATGGACTTTGACGGATACAGGCTGGAATTCCCGCATTGGTGGTTCAATATCAGGCCGTCCAATACTGAGCCTTATCTCCGGTTTATCTGCGAGGCTGATTCTGAAGAACTGCTTAAAGAAAAAGTGGAAAGAACAACTGATTTATTGAAAACCGAGTTCAATGCGGAATAGAATAATTATTACACTGATACTGGCGATACTGCCATTGGGCCTTTCCGGCCAGAATATGACACTTAGCCGTGCTGAGGAGATGATTCCAAGAAAAAGTTCCCAGCCGGTCAGGTCTTTGATCCCGACTCCTGCTGACAACCCTATTGATACGATTGAGACATCAAATTCTGCAATGAAGATTATCCTTCTGGAAGACGGAACTTGGAAATACTGGAAGGACGGCAATGCTGTTATGAATCAGGACGTGTTTAGGGAAAATTGGTCGAATACCGTCATAGATGCCTATAAGTTGGACTGGTCTGCGTTTCCTGATAAGGAATATATATGGTTGGTGGATGAGTCAGATCATTATCATTACCCTGGTATGGATTCGATTATGGTCTCATCTCCGTTTGGCTACCGTCACGGAGTCCGACATACGGGTATTGATATCAGGATGCCGCGCGGCAAGGAAATCTATGCTGCATTTGACGGAAAGGTCAGACTGGCAAGAATGGTCCGTGGGTATGGAAATCTTGTGATACTCCGCCACGAGAACGGTCTGGAGACATTCTATGCACATATGACGAAGATCAATGTGAACGCAGATGACTGGGTCGAGGCCGGACAGGTAATCGGGTTCGCCGGATCCACGGGACGATCCACCGGACCCCATCTCCATTTCGAGGTCCGCTATCACGGATATGCATTGGACCCTGCCTGGCTGATTGATTTCGAGAATGAGGGAATACTCAGGCACAGAGTGTTCGCCTTGAAGAAGAAATATTTGACGGCGAACAGCAAATATGTCCCGGAGACGGATTACGATGAGGAGACCATACTCCTTGCAGATGAGGAGGACCGAAAGGAAGCCGAAAGACTTGCCGCAGAGATGAAAACGGCCAAATATGTTACGGTCAAGAGCGGTGATACTCTGTCCCGCATTGCTGCAAACAATGGAACCACAGTGTCCAACTTGTGCAAACTGAACAATATCACGACCAAGACTATTCTCAAGATCGGAAGAAAAATACGTGTACGCTGATGAAAAGAAGAATAGCCATACTGGGATCTACCGGATCCATCGGTCGTCAGACGCTTGATGTTGTCCGCCAGCATCCTGATATGTTTCAGGTCGAGGTGCTGACCGCCAACAACAGCAGTGCCTTGCTTGTGGAGCAGGCTGTAGAATTTGACGTGAACAGTGTGGTAATATGCAATGAAGATAAATATGAGGAAGTCCACGATGCTCTGCAGGACAGAGATATCAAGGTGTTTGCCGGGATAGATTCCGCCTGTGAACTCGTGGCGGGCGATAATGTCGATATCGTTGTTGCCTCGATGGTCGGTTTCAGCGGTCTCCGTCCGACGATATCCGCAATAAAGGCCGGAAAGATCATTGCCCTTGCCAACAAGGAGACACTTGTCGCTGCCGGTTCAATAGTGATGTCGTTGGCCCATAAGTATAACGCACCTGTCCTTCCTGTGGATTCCGAACATTCCGCTATTTTCCAGTGCCTTTTGGCAGCGCAGGGTAATAAGGTCGAGAAAATACATCTGACGGCATCAGGCGGCCCTTTCCGCACCTGGGACAGAGAAAAGATTGCAAAAGCGGTAGCAGCGGATGCACTCAAACATCCCAATTGGAATATGGGCGCAAAGATTACCGTCGATTCGGCTACAATGATGAATAAGGGCTTCGAGGTCATTGAAGCAAAGTGGCTTTTTGATATGGCCCCCTCGGATATCAATGTGGTAGTTCAGCCTGAGTCTGTAATACATTCTATGATCGAATTCGAGGATGGGGCTGTTGTGGCCCAGATGGGATGTCCGGATATGCGCGAACCGATACAGTTCGCCCTCGGTTTTCCTAAGCGTATGCCTTTGAATAATAAGAAACTGGATTTTTTCTCCCTCGGCTCCATATCCTTCGCGAGACCTGATATGGAGAAATTTCCTGCCCTCCGTCTTGCATTCGATGCTATCGAAAAGGGTGGAAATATTCCGTGTGCACTTAATGCGGCAAATGAGGCCGCAGTAGCAGCATTCCTTGAGGGAAGACTTGATTTCTACGGCATCTCCGATGTGGTCGGAAACTGTATCGCTGGTGCGGATTTTGTAGCGGAACCTACGCTCGAACAGGTGTTCGAGACGCACAATCAGGTTTTCATCAAAGCTAAAGAATTGATAGATGGTCGTATTGTTTAAGACTCTGCAGGTCATTCTTGCCCTGTCCATTCTGATTATCGTCCACGAGTTCGGGCATTTCACTTTTGCCAAACTTTTCGGTATCAGGGTAGATAAGTTCTACCTTTTCTTTGATGTCGGCGGCAAGAGACTTCTCAGATTCAAGATAGGTGAGACTGAATTCGGAATCGGTGTATTGCCGTTCGGCGGTTATTGCAAGATTGCCGGAATGGTTGATGAATCGATGGACCTCGAGAGCCTCAAACAGGATCCGCAGCCTTGGGAATTCAGAACAAAACCTGCTTGGCAGAGGCTTTTGGTGATGTTCGGAGGTGTGCTCTTCAACTTCATTTTTGCAATCATTATTTTCAGTGTGATGCTGGGGATGAGGGGCGAGACGTATATCCCTAATGAAGGCAATGCCGTCTATGTAAATGACCTGGCATATGAAATGGGGTTCAGGAACGGAGATCAGATTCTCAGTTTCGACGATTATGTACCGGACAATTTTTACTCTCTCCAGTCTGACCTTGGGAGAAGGCTGGCAAGGAAAGCTACCGTTCTCAGGGACGGAGATACGCTGGATATCTACATCGACCACTCGATGATCGGGGAGGTACTGAATTCTCCTGATATGTTCGATGTTGCCCTTCCTTTCATAGTGGCTGAGGTGCAGGAATCATCCCCGAACAGAGATTCCGGACTGATGGCGGAAGACAGGATATTGTCCATAAACGGTGAGGGATTCCGGTTCTTCCAGGATGCGAGACCGGTTTTGGAAAAGAATGCCGGCAGTATGGTGGATGCAACTGTCCTGCGTGCCGCTGATTCCCTGTCCCTCGCGCTGCAGGTGGACAGCCTCGGGAAGATTGGGGTGGCCATAAAGATACCTGACCTCAAAGTTCGCGAATATAATGGACTAAGTGCCCTGCCTGCCGGATGTAAATATACTTGGGAATTGATAGTCAATTATCTGCGGGATCTCAGGCTTGTTGCTACACCAAGCACCCAGGCCTATAAGTCTGTAGGAAGTTTCATCGCTATCGGGCAAGTGTTCCCAAGTGCGTGGGACTGGCTGCAGTTTTTCTATATCATAGGCCTGCTTTCGATAATGCTTGGCGTAATGAACCTGATTCCTATACCGGGGCTTGATGGAGGACATATACTGTTTACGCTGTATGAAATGGTCACCGGACGCAAACCGGGGGACAAGTTCCTTATCGTGATGCAGATAATAGGAATGGCAATCATCTTCGGCCTCCTTATCCTGGCCTGCGGTAATGATATCACAAGATTACTCAAATAACTTACATATGAAACGTATTTTTTCTCTTGTCGCTCTAATATGCGCTCTGGTGTCCTGCAACAACACAAAGAAACCGCTCCTCCCGAACGTAAGCGGAAAGGCCGGTGAAGTGATAGTAATGCTTGATAAGGGTGAATGGGAAGGCAATCTCGGCTCAGAGGTCAGGGAATTGCTTGCCTGCGAATGCCCTTGGTTGGCTACGCGCGAGCCGATGTTTACACTCGTAAATGTCACTCCATCCAACTTCATCGATATGTTCAAGGTCCACCGCAATATTCTGTATTTTGAAATAAATCCTCAGATTCAGAAGGAGGGAGTCGTGTTCAGACGTGATATGTGGGCAAGTCCTCAGTGCGTCATCCAAGTCAGCGCATATGATTCTGAGAGTGCTGCCAAGCTGATCATAGAGAACGGGGAGAAGATTCAGAATGCCATTGAGCAGGCGGAGAGAGACAGGATAATCAACAATTCTATCCTGTATGAGGAGAAGGACATTGCTGTACAGGTCAGGGAAGTGATGGGCGGCTCCCCACATTTTCCTATCGGGTATCAGCTGAAACTTAAGACTGACGACTTCATCTGGGTGGCTGATGAGAAACAGTACACGAATCAGGGCATCCTGATTTACAAATATCCTGTAGAAGGTACGGATGAGTTCGAACTTGAGACACTAATAAAACATCGTAATGAGATTCTCCAGGAGAATGTCCCGGGGATGTTTGAAAATACGTATATGACGACCGCCGACTATATTGCTCCGACTGTCAAGTACGTGAAGTACAAGGGTCTGGATTTTGCGGAAACCAGAGGATTCTGGGAAGTTTATAATGATTTTATGGGCGGTCCTTTCGTTTCTCATTCGTTCTACAGCAAGGACGGCAAAGACATAATAGTCCTCGATGCCTTTGTCTATGCTCCGAAATATGACAAGAGGCAGTATTTAAGGCAGGTAGAATCAATAATTTACTCATTTGAGTGGGCAAAAGAAGAGTAATGAAAAAATATTTTGGATTGTAAAAAAGAATATATACCTTTGCAGTCCGTTTTGGTGGGTTCGTATAACGGCTAGTACTCGAGATTTTCATTCTCGCAATAGGAGTTCGATTCTCCTACCCACTACTAGAAATAATAAAAAATAACAATAATGGCAAATAACGCATCTGCAAAGAAGTGCATTCGCCAGAGCGAAAGGCACAGATTGCATAATAAGTATTATGCAAAGACGACAAGGAACGCAATCAGAGATTTGAGAAACACGACCGACAAAAAGGCTGCTGAAGCAAATGCTCCTAAGGTTTACGCAATGATTGACAAACTCGCGAAAATCGGTGTAATCCACAAGAACAAGGCTTCCAACCTTAAGAGTGGTCTTCAGGTATACATCAACAGACTCTCCTAAGACTTATAATAAAGGCTGCTGACTGGCAGCTTTTTTTATCGAGAAGTAGCGCAGTTGGTAGCGCACTACGTTCGGGACGTAGGGGTCGGGCG
>JAKSKD010000025.1 GCA_024401925.1 Bacteroidales bacterium
ACCGTAAGGGAAGCAGGCCTGCTTCAGATTGTCATCTGCACCCTGCTCGGAGCCATTCCGGGGTGTATGGGAGGATTCGCCGTCGTCTCGATGTTCACCCACGGCATAGTGAGTTTCGGGGCTCTGATAGCGATGATGATTGCAAGTTCCGGAGACGAAGCTTTCGTGATGCTGGCGATGATGCCGCGTCAGGCTCTGTTTATTATGCTGGGACTGGCTGCGCTGGCAGTCTTTGTCGGACTTGTCACCGACAGGATATACAAGCCGTCAAGACCGATTCCGTGCCACTGCGACAATTTCACCACGCATAGCGAAGACGCTATCAAGGGAGAACGGCATTTCAGTTGGAAAAGATTGGCAATCGTTCTGGGTGTCGGATTGTTTCTGGCGGCATTATGCTCCGGTCTTCTGGAAGAAGAACATGACGCAGGTCCTGCCGAGGCGGAATTTCTTTTAGGGGGAATTAATCTGCTGAGCGAGGATTGGATGAATGTCCTGTTCGCAATCTTCGGTGTTTCCGTCCTGTTCATGGCCATATTCGCCAGCGATCATTTTGTGGAGGAACATTTGTGGCATCACGTGGTGTGCGAGCATCTTCCAAAGATTTTTCTGTGGACCGCGGGTACGCTTGCCCTCATCTCCGTGCTGATGAGCCATATAGACATCTCATCCTGGGTCAGTGGCAATACAATTCTAATGATTGTCATCGCCGCCGCTGTGGGCATCATTCCTGAATCAGGTCCTCATCTGGCTTTTGTAATGCTGTATGCTTCAGGCATCGTACCCCTTCCTGTCCTTGTGGCAAGCTGTATCAGCCAGGACGGGCACGCGGCGCTCCCCCTCCTTGCCGAGGACAGGAAATCATTCCTGATCGCCAAGTCAATCAATTTCTTCGTGGCAGCCGCCGTAGGAGTGGTTCTTTATCTGCTGTAGCGAAGCCTCTTCAAAAGTTCCTGAAGATACCCTCTTGAATTAACTCCGGGGTGGGGGACAGTCAGTTCCGGAGAATTGATTTTCCTATCTCCATAATACAGGATATCTATATCTATGCAGCGGGAATGATAGATTCTGTTTCCGTCAGCATCATATTCGGGACTATCTGTTCTGCCCAGCATTTTTTCCGTTTCCTTGCAGAATCTGAGAATCTCCTGAGCGTCTTCAGTGACTCCGTCAAAGCTCAGGACACAGTTCAAGAACGGCGGGCCGTCGAATCCCACAGCTTCAGTTTCCAGAATGCCGGAGAAATCCTTCACCGGCCCGAAATGCCCTGACAATAAATCAACTGCCCTTTTTATGCAATTTTCCCTGTCGCCGAGATTGCTGCCCAGAGCAAGAATCAGGACATCACTTTTCATCTTCATCGAAAACATCGTAGCCAAGCGCGATTCGGGCCTCGTCCGACAGCATGCTCTGATCCCAGGCAGGCTCGAAAACAAGTTCGATCCTGCATCCGGACACTCCGGGAGTGAGTTCTATGGAATGTTTCACCTCGGCCATCACCTCGTCCGCCATGGGACAGTTCGGGGCCGTGAAAGTCATTTTGACATATACTTCCCTCGCCTTGTTTATATTAAGCTCATAAATCAGTCCGAGATCATATATGTTCACCGGTATTTCGGGATCATATACCTGCTTGAGTGCAAGTACAACGGCTTCGTACAGGGGAGCCAATTCCTTTACGTCTTCAGGTGTGAGAACTTCGTTATCCATTGTTTCTTGATGAATCGGCTTTTTTCTTTATGGTTTCTATCATGGATGCCAGACCATTGGATCGGGTAGGGGAAAGATTTTCCCTGAGCCCTATCTCCTCTATCCAGGCAAAATCATCATCCGCAATCTCCTCCGCACTGCGTCCCGAATAGACCCCGATAAGCAGGGAAATAATCCCTTTTGTTATGATTGCATCGCTGTCAGCCTTGAAAAAAATTTTACCTTCTTCCTCCTTGCTGTCAAGCCAAACCCTTGATTGACAACCTTTTATGAGTTTATCCTCAGTTTTGGAACTCTCCGGGAACACATCAAGTTTCTTGCCAAGTTCTATCAGATATTCGTATTTGTCAAGCCACTCGTCAAACATTGAGAAATCTTCGACCACAGCCTGTTTTGCTTCCGATAGTGTCATATCACTTCAACATTGAAATTGCCTTATTCAACGACTCAATAAAATATTCCGCTTCCTGCATTGTGTTGTACGCAGCAAATGACGCCCTAAGCATCCCGGTCACGCCGTATCTGTCCATAAGCGGCTCAGCGCACATCTGGCCTGAACGTACTGCGATGCCCATCTTGTCCAGAATCAAGGCAAGATCTTCGTGATGGACACCTTCGACGGTAAAAGAAAAAAGAGGAATCTTTTCTTCCGGACGTGCCGGTTCTCCGTACAGTCTCAAGCCTTCAATTGCATGAAGACTTTCCAGAACATAATCCCTGATCCCCGACATCCGGGTATCCCTGGCGCGCAAAGCTTCAACGGTCTCTATGGCCGGACACCAGGTTGGAACTCCGGAAATATTCTGGGTTCCGGCTTCAAACTTATGAGGAGCCGGAGCATATGAGGAACCGGGCCATTTAACCGTTCCTATCATTTCTCCTCCACCCATATAAGGGGGAAGTTTTTCCAACCAGTCTCCGGAGGCATACAAAACGCCTGTTCCTGGAGCAGCATACATTTTATGGCCCGAGAAAACATAGAAATCACAAGCTATTTCGCTGACGTCCACGGGAAAATGGACTATTCCCTGAGCCCCGTCAACCAGTACAGGGATACCTTTGGAATGGCAGATATCCACTATCCTTGATATGGGATTCACTATTCCGAGGACGTTGGAGACCTGAGCTACACAAACTATCCTTGTCTTTTCCGTCAGCAGGGAAGGAAGGGATTCAATGCAGAGGTGCCCGGTATCATCGACAGGAAGGACCTTGATGACAGACTTCTTCCTCTGGCAAAGCATCTGCCAGGGAACAATATCGGAATGGTGTTCGCTCTCCGCAATTATAATCTCGTCTCCTTCCCCTACGCAATATTCTCCGAACGAAAAGGCAAGCAGATTGAGTGACGCCGTAGTCCCGGAAGTAAATACAATCTGTGACGGTTTTGCTCCGATGAATGTTGCGAGTTGCTTTCTCGCATCCTCATATTCCCCGGTAGCCTTGGCCGCAGTATAATGAACGGCTCTGTGAAGATTGGAATTGTATTTCACAGACATTTCCGTCCACCTGTCTATGACCGACTGCGGGCGCAGGGACGTGGCCGCATTGTCAAGATAGACAAGGGGCTTGCCGTAAACTTTTTCGGACAACTGTGGAAACCACTCTTTCATAAAGACAAATTTAACATTTTTTATGTAGTTTTGTGATATGATAGATTACATTTCAGGTAAAATTGCCGAATTGAGCCCTACAAGGGTTGTTGTAGACAATAACGGCATCGGCTACAGTATCGAGATCTCTCTTCAGACCTATGCCGCTCTTGACGGCAAGAAAGAAGCTGTCGTCTTCATTCAAAGTCAGGTTAATCAGAGAGACGGCACACAAACGGACTATGGTTTCGCAAGCAAATCCGAAAGGGAATTGTTTCAAATGATAACAAGCGTATCCGGAATGGGGGCGGCATCTGCAAGGATGATTTTATCTTCCCTAAGCCCGGACGAACTGCGGGAGGCCATCCTTTCAGAGAATGTGAACACACTCAAGTCAATAAAAGGAATCGGATTGAAGAGTGCGCAAAGAATGATTCTTGAACTGAAAGATAAGATTGTCAAAGGTGATGGAAGCGGAGATGAGGTTTTATTCACATCGCCCGACAGTGCAGCCGTGGAGGAGGCCAGCTCCGCTCTGGTAATGCTGGGATTTGCCAAACCAAACATCAATAAGGCAATTCAGGCGATACTGAAAGCAAATCCAAAGGCTTCAGTGGAGCAGATCATAAAATCGGCTCTACAGATGTTATAAAAGTTCCACGTGGAACTATCGTCCAAAATACACCAGGAGGACAGAGATGTCCGATGGTGAAACACCAGAAATCCGAGAGGCCTGCGCTATGGTTCTCGGATTATATTTTTTAAACTTCTGACGGCATTCAATAGTCAAACCGGAGACTTTGTCAAAATCAAAATCTTCAGGGATAACGAGATTTTCCAAATGAGAAATTTTATCAGCGTTCCTCTTTTCTCTATCTATATAACCCTTATACTTCAAATTGATTTCAACAGAATCGAAAACTTCCCGAGAATATGTTCCACGTGGAACAATGGAAAAGAGCTCTGATAATTTCACTTCCGGGCGAAGGGCGATTTCAGCAATCTTCTTTGAATCCTTGAGCGGAGCGGAACCTATTGACTCCAGGTAAGGATTAGCTTTTGCGGCTGTCACATTCCTGGTTTCGCAATACTCAGCCAATTCAGCAATATCTTTATATTTTTTTAGCGTCAAGTCATATCTTTCCTTTGTGGCAAGACCAATGGAATATCCTATGGGGGTCAGACGCTGGTCAGCATTATCCTGCCTGAGAAGTATGCGATACTCCGCTCTGGAAGTGAACATTCGATAAGGTTCATCCACTCCTTTTGTCACAAGATCATCTATGAGGACACCGATATAAGAATCCATCCTGGAAAGGACAAGAGCGGCCTTGCCATTAATTTTCAAATGAGCATTGATGCCGGCAAGCAATCCTTGAGCGGCAGCCTCCTCGTATCCGGTGGTTCCGTTGATCTGACCGGCAAAAAACAGATTTTCTATCGATTTCAACTCAAGGGAAGGCTTCAACTGTGTGGGGTCGAAATAATCGTATTCGACAGCATAAGCCGGCCTGAAGACCCTGGCATTTTCCAGCCCCTTTATGTGATGCATGGCATCTATCTGAATATCGTAAGGCAAGGAAGATGAAAAACCTTGAAGATAATACTCGTTTATGTGTTCACCTTCCGGCTCAAGGAAAAGCTGATGGGCATCGTTATCAGGGAAAACTCTGAGTTTATCTTCAATGCTCGGACAATATCTGGGTCCCTTTCCGTGAATAAGCCCCGTGAAAAGAGGCGAATCTCCGAAACCGGATTTAAGGATTTCGTGTACTTCAGGATTTGTATGCAGAATATAGCATTGCATCTGAGGTTTCCCACCTTTCTGAATTCTTGAATTGACCGGAAGAAATGAGAATCTTTCCGGCTCTTCATCTCCAAACTGAACGGGAAGTTTTGAAAGATCAACAGTAGTAATATCAATCCTCGGGGGAGTCCCTGTCTTCATCCTCGATGTGGAGAGCCCCATTCCAATAAGTTGTTCTGTCAGTCCGACAGAAGAATCCTCACCTATACGTCCACCCGACAATTCCTTCCTTCCGACAAAAAGTTTTCCGTTGAGGAAAGTCCCGGCAGTCAGAATAACCGCACGAGAATAAAAAATTCTGCCTCCTTCCGTACGCACGCCGCAAATTTTCGAATCCTCAAAGACAAAAGAATTCGCAGAATCTTCGTAAATAATTATGTTACAATTACTTACAAGGGCTCCTTTCCAATTTCTAGAGAAAAGAATCTTATCACATTGAGCGCGCGGGCTCCACATTGCGGGACCTTTGGAACGATTGAGCATCCTGAATTGAAGCGTTGACCGGTCAGTGATGATTCCGGTATATCCGCCAAGCGCATCAATCTCCCTGACAATCTGACCTTTTGCAATTCCGCCAATTGCAGGGTTACAGGACATCTTTGCAAAAGCAAGCGTATCCATGGAAAGAAGAAGAACCTTCGACCCCATGTTTGCAGCGGCCATGGCGGCCTCGCAACCGGCGTGTCCTCCCCCGACTACAATTATATCAAATTCGGAAATCATTCAGAGAACATTCCGCAACGAAAGATAGTAATCCTCTTTCGAGCGCATAACCTTAATATCTTCTTCACTATGGTCATCATAGCCAATCAGATGCAGAATACCGTGAACCATGACCCGCTTCAACTCATCGGGGAATTCAGTTCCATAATAGGAGGCATTCTCCCTCACGGAATCGACGCTTATGAAAAGATCGCCGTTCAGAACATTGCCTTCACAATAGTCAAAAGTGATTATATCCGTGAAATAATCATGCTGCAGATATTTCATGTTGACATCAAGAATATAATTGTCGGAACAGAATATGATATTGATGTCACCAAGCTTTTTTACCTCGCTTGAGGCAACGAGACGCAGCCACCTGTTGTTTGAAAGTTTGTCCTTGAATTCGAACTTGATATCTTCTGTAAAATATCTGATCATGGGAAAAAAGTTTGTACAAATTTATTAAATGTTGGAAATTATATGAAATATTTCTAACTTTGGAAGCCCTAAATGAGGAAATACAACAAAACTTTGATATGGAAGTAAAGAAATCAGAAAAAGCCAGCCTGGAGAACAAGAGATTGCTCTTCGTGGAGATTGGTATGGTTCTGGCCCTCGGAGTGGTCCTCTTTGCCTTTGAATGGAGTTCAAAGGACAAGAAGACAGCCGTTCTCGATGCAGGTAACCAGGAAATCATTGAGGAGGAAATGATACCTATCACGCAGGAAACCCCTCCACCTCCCCCCGAACTTAATCAGATTCCCGTCCTTTCAGACAACATCGACATCGTGGACGATGACATCAAGGTGGACGACATCGATTTCAGCTCTGAGGATGACGCAAATCTCGGTGTGGAAATCATGGATTACCACGAGGAAGTTGTGGAAGAAGTCGTTGAGGAAGAAGCCATTCCTTTCCAGCTTGTAGAGGAAAAGCCGAAGTTCAACGGAGGTGATGCAAACGAGTTCTCAAAATGGGTCAACCAGCGCCTCGTTTATCCCGAAATCGCTAAAGAAAACGGCGTTCAGGGCCGTGTGATGCTCCAGTTCCAGGTTAACCCTGACGGATCTGTATCCAACGTGAAAGTTCTCCGCGGCGTTGATTCATCATTGGACAAGGAAGCTGTCCGCGTTGTTTCAAGTTCTCCTAAATGGAAACCCGGAAAGCAGCGTGACCGTGCGGTGAAGGTTACATACACCTTCCCTGTGATCTTCCAGCTTCGCTAATCTGAAGGCTAAAGAATACAAGGCCGTCCACAAAAGGATGGCCTTTTTTTAACAAGTGGCTGAAAATATCATAGAAAAAGCAGTATTCGTCGGCATCATCAGACAAAATGATGATGAAAGAAAGGTAATGGAATACCTTGACGAACTTGAGTTTCTTGCAGAAACGGCAGGTGCCGCAGGAGACAGGAAATTCGTACAGAGATTGGACAAACCGGAAAAAGCCACATACATAAGAAGTGGAAAACTAGAGGAAATCGCTCAGTATTGCGAAGAAAACTGCATCAACTACGTGATCTTCGACGATGAACTTACCGGAATGCAGCAACGCAATATCGAAAAAGTCATCAAGACCGCAGCAGTCATAGACAGGACCAGTCTGATCCTCGAGATATTTGCCCAAAGAGCAAAAACATCTTATGCAAAAATGCAGGTGGAACTGGCAAGATACAACTATATGTTGCCAAGACTTGCCGGTATGTGGACTCACCTTGAAAGACAGAGAGGAGGACACGGCACCAGAGGTGGTATGGGAGAAACCCAGATAGAAGTGGACCGGCGGATTGTAAAAGAAAGGATAACAAGACTCAGGGAGCAGCTTAAGAAAGTGGACAAGCAGATGTCCACACAGAGGGGGAACAGAGGCCAGATGGTACGTCTGGCGCTTGTGGGTTATACAAACGTAGGCAAAAGCACTTTGATGAACCTGCTGGCCAAATCTGACGTGTTTGCTGAAAACAAACTGTTTGCTACGTTGGACACTACAGTCCGGAAAGTAGTTATCGAGAACTGTCCTTTTCTCCTCAGCGACACGGTGGGATTCATCAGGAAACTGCCCACACAATTGATAGAAGCCTTCAAAAGCACTCTCGATGAAGTCAGGGAAGCTGATATCCTGGTACACGTAGTGGATATTTCACATCCGGAATTTGAAGAACAGATGGAAGTGGTGGAAAGGACACTGCAGGAAATTGGAGCCGCTAAAAAGCCGGTATACGTCGTTTTCAACAAGATAGATTCCTATACGTATGAGGAATACGACGAGTTCTCCATCGAGCCGAAATCAAAGGAAAACCGCAGTTTGGACGAACTAATGAACAGTTGGATAGCGGACGAAAAAAGTCCCTGCATTTTCATTTCTGCGAAAGAGAAGACAAATATCTCAAAACTGAAGAACGACATATATAAAATGGTGGCGGAAATACATGCAGGACGCTACCCATTCAATAATTTCTTATGGTAAAAAATATGGGGAAGAAAATTCTCGTAATCGGAAGCAGCAACACTGACATGACTATAAAAGCTCCAAGAATTCCTCAACCCGGGGAAACGATTCTTGGGGGTGAATTCAAGATGGGCCCTGGCGGAAAAGGTGCAAATCAGGCAGTTGCAGCGGCGAGACTTGGCGGAAAAGTCAGTTTCGTGTGCAAAGTTGGACATGATGTCTTCGGAGAAAAATCAGTAGAAGGCTACATTAAGGAAGGCATAGATACATCCAACATACTGTATTCCGACAAAGCGTCCGGTACCGCCCTGATTATGGTGGACAATAATGGGGAAAATTGCATTTCTGTCGCACCCGGCGCAAATGGAGACATTACTCCCGAAGACATCGAAGGAATAGGCGAAATAATAAAGGAAGCCGATTACGTAGTGCTTCAACTCGAAATACCGGTTGAGAGCGTGGTGACTGCAGCAAAGATTGCCCACGAATCAGGAGCCTATGTCATACTGAATCCGGCACCTGCCTGCAAATTGCCTGCAGAACTCTTCAAATACGTATCACTTGCCACTCCCAATCAAACGGAAATAGCTCTTATGACAGGCATTGAAGGGGATATTGAAGCCGCTATGAAAAAACTGAATGAAATGGGGGTCAGAGACATAATCCTCACTCTCGGAAGCAGGGGATCAGCGATATGGGACGGAGAAAGAGCGGAAATCATCCCGGCGAAAAAGGTCAAGGCTGTAGATGCCACCGCTGCAGGTGACACATTCTGCGGAGCCCTGTGCGTTGCCCTCAGCGAAGGAAAATCCAAGAGAGACGCTGTCGAATTCGCAACAAAAGCAAGCGCTCTCACCGTTCAGAAGATGGGAGCGCAGGAATCCATTCCTTACAGGAAGGATATAGAATAATCTCTTAATCCGAGAATTTAGCTTTAAGGAACTCTCTGTTGAGACGTGCGATGTGAGCAACGGAAATTCCCTTGGGACATTCCATCTCACAGGCTCTGGTGTTGGTACAGTTACCGAAACCGAGCTCGTCCATCTTTGCAACCATAGCCTTGGCACGACGCTTCGCTTCAGGACGTCCCTGAGGAAGAAGAGCCAGTGAACTGACTCTGGCCGCAACAAAGAGCATCGCAGATCCGTTCTTACAGGTAGCCACACAGGCTCCGCATCCCACACACGCAGCCGCATCCATACTCTCCTCAGCCCTGTCGTGAGGAATAAGTATATTGTTGGCATCCTGCGCTGCGCCTGTACGCACAGAAATGAATCCTCCTGCCTGAAGTATCTTATCAAAGGCGGAACGGTCAACTACAAGGTCCTTTATTACAGGGAAAGCCGCGCTTCTGAAAGGTTCTACAGTAATAGTCGCACCATCCTTGAAATGACGCATAAACAACTGACAGGTAGTCACGTGGTCATCGGGACCGTGTGCGCGCCCGTCAATATAAAGTGAGCAGGCTCCGCATATTCCCTCACGACAATCGTGATCGAAAGAGACGGGACCGCTGCTCTGACAACCTCTTTCAACGGCAACAGGGTCATTTCCTTCCCTGATAAGCTGTTCATTGAGAATATCGAGCATCTCAAGGAAAGATGCATCCTCCTCTATACCGCTGATATGGTATGTCTCGAAATGTCCTTTGGCTTTAGCGTTCTTCTGACGCCATATTTTCAAGTTGAATTCCATCTTCCTTAGTCTTTATAGTTTCTGGTTTTCACCTCAATAAACTCGTAGTTAAGTTTCTCCTTGTGCAGTTCAGGCTCCTGGCCTTCACCCTTGTATTCCCAGGCTGCAACATACATGAAGTTAGCGTCATCACGCTTTGCTTCACCTTCTTCAGTCTGACTCTCAACACGGAAATGTCCTCCGCAGGATTCACTTCTATTCAAAGCATCACGTGCCATAAGTTCACCGATTTCGAAGAAATCTTCGAGACGGAGAGCCTTCTCAAGTTCCTGATTGAACTCGTATTGAGTTCCGGGAACCTTCACGTTCTTGTAGAATTTCTCTTTGAGAGCGCGGATTTCAGTGATAGCTGTCTTGAGACCCTTTTCATCACGTGCCATACCTACATATTCCCACATAATCTGTCCCAATGCCTTATGGATTGCATCCACAGGCTCTGTTCCGTTGATGGAGAACAACCTGTCAATACGTGCCTGAACAGCCTTTTCAGCCATTACAAACTCCTTAGCATTGATATCGGTCTTAGGTTCGGCAAACTTCTTTGAAAGATAGTCGTTGATAGTAACGGGAAGAATGAAATATCCATCAGCCAAACCCTGCATGAGAGCAGAAGCTCCAAGCCTGTTTCCACCGTGATCCGAGAAATTGGCCTCACCTATCGCATACAATCCCGGAATCGTTGTCTGAAGGTCATAATCCACCCAGATTCCACCCATGGTATAATGGATTGCAGGATAAATCATCATCGGCTCTTTCCATGGAGAAGAAGCGGTAATCTTCTCATACATATCGAAAAGATTGCCATAACGTTCTGCAACTCTCTGATGACCGAGACGGTTTATGGCATCGCTGAAATCAAGGAACACGGCTTTTCCGGTCTCATTAACACCGAAACCGGCATCGCAACGCTCCTTTGCGGCGCGTGATGCAACGTCACGTGGAACAAGATTTCCGAAAGCCGGGTAACGGCGCTCGAGATAATAATCACGATCCTCTTCAGGAATCTGAGAAGCCTTTATCTCATGCTTGCGAAGCTTTTCAACGTCCTCCTTCTTTTTAGGAACCCAGATACGTCCGTCATTTCTGAGAGACTCGGACATAAGTGTAAGCTTGCACTGCTGATCTCCATGAACAGGAATACAGGTCGGATGGATTTGGGCGAAACAGGGATTTGCGAAATATGCTCCTTTCTTGAAACATTGAACTGCAGCTGAACCGTTGCTGTTCATGGCATTGGTGGAAAGGAAATAAGTGTTTCCATAACCCCCAGTAGCTATCACCACTGCATGTGCCCCGAACCTCTCGAGCTGTCCTGTTACGAGGTTACGGGCAATGATACCCTTTGCCTGACCGTCAATTATGACGAGATCTAGCATTTCGTGTCTGGGGTAGGCTTTCACGGTACCCGCCGCAATCTCCTTGTTAAGAGAAGCATAAGCTCCGAGAAGAAGCTGCTGTCCTGTTTGACCGCGTGCATAGAATGTACGGCTGACCTGCACTCCTCCGAAAGACCTGTTTGCAAGATATCCGCCGTATTCACGGGCAAAAGGAACACCTTGTGCAACACATTGGTCTATGATTGAAGCACTAACCTCTGCAAGACGATAAACGTTTGCTTCACGGCTGCGGTAATCTCCGCCTTTGATCGTATCATAAAACAGACGATAGATAGAATCATTGTCATTCTGATAATTCTTAGCCGCATTGATACCTCCCTGAGCGGCGATGGAATGCGCACGACGCGGAGTATCACTTATGCAGAAGATTTTAACGTTGTAACCCAACTCACCAAGAGAAGCGGCTGCAGATGCTCCTCCTAGACCTGTTCCTACAACTATTATTTCAAGTTTTCGCTTATTGTTGGGACTGACAAGATGAAGTTCCGACTTACGTTTGGTCCATTTTTCAGCCAAAGGTCCGTCCGGAATTTTTGAGATTAGTTTATCTGCCATATTTATTTAGGATTTATCTATTTTCAATCAGTCTGCAATTTTAGTCATTTTTATGCACAATTGCAATCAGAACAGGCTGGATTCATCATTCTTCTTGAGACCTGAATGTTCATAGGCAAGATCGGTTGCAATTCTTCCCCGCTGTGTTCTTAAAATGAATCCCTCTTTAATGAGATAAGGCTCATATACCTCTTCGAAAGTGCCTTGATCCTCCCCAATGGCCGTAGCTATTGTACTGGCACCTACAGGACCTCCCTTGAATTTTGTTATTATCGTATCAAGTATCCTGTTATCTATGGAGTCAAGGCCTCTTGTATCGATATGCAGCTTGTCAAGGGCATATTTTGTTATGCCTATATCGATGAGACCATCTCCCATAACCTGCGCAAAATCTCTCACACGCTTAAGGAGAGCATTTGCAATTCTCGGAGTTCCGCGACTGCGTAAAGCAATCTCCTTTGCGGCCTCATCATCTATATCAACCTTCAGAATGGAGGAGCTTCTCTTAACTATCCTGACAAGATCCTCGGAATCATAATATTCTAGAGCACATGTAATTCCGAACCGTTCACGAAGCGGCGCGGTAAGGAGACCGCTTCGCGTTGTGGCTCCTACAAGAGTGAAAGGATTTAGTGAAATGCGGACGGACCTGGCTCCCGGTCCCTTGTCTATCATGATGTCTATCACATAATCCTCCATCGCCGAATAAAGATATTCCTCAACTTCAGGGGATAATCTGTGAATTTCATCAATGAAAAGCACGTCACCCGTTTCAAGTGAAGTCAGCAGTCCAGCAAGATCCCCGGGTCTGTCGAGTACCGGTCCGGATGTTATTTTCATATTGACACCCAGTTCATTTGCTATGATGTGCGCGAGGGTAGTCTTTCCCAGTCCGGGAGGACCATGGAAAAGGGTATGATCCAGAGCATCCCCCCTCATTTTTGCCGCTTCTATGTATATTTTCAGATTTGAAATGATTTCTCTCTGACCCGTGAAATCTTTAAGTTCCTGCGGTCTTATTATTCCATCCAAATCCTTATCTTTGCTTTCGTTTGTATTGTGGGGGTCGAAGTCTGTCATAAGCCGGTTTCTTATTAAATACAAATATAGTTTTTTTATTTATTCTATTGATTATTATAGTGTTGTTAATATTGTTAATAACCAATTAAATAATTATAAATCAATTATTTATAATATATTAAAATTGTTAGGAACACGTTTGTGACAGTGATTGTAAAATGTTGAAAAATCAATGACGTTTTTTTCAACACAGGTGCTTTCAGAAATTAACAGGGTTTTCAATAGGTTATGAACAGCTTTAAGGGAAAAATGTTGATAAGTGGTGAGATGACATCGATTCTTCGTGACAGAATGATTTCTTCTGATGAAACATTCTGTTCGGGATTGTTTCTTTCTGCAAAGTGGTTCGTATTCAGTCAAATTGCTGAAAAAAATTTTCATTTTATAATACTTCCGACAAAGGAAAGCGCGGAATACTGTGTTGCGGACCTATATAACCTTATCGAGGGGGATTGTATCTTTTATTTACCCGAGGGAGGAAAGGGAGTCGAAAGAAGCAATTACAAGTCAACTCTGGGAGTACAAAGAACGTCTGCTGTTGAAAGAATCATTTCACATAATGGTGAATTTACGGTAATAGTAAGTTATCCGGAAGCTTTGGAGGAACCTATTCCTTCAAAAAGGAAAATAAACTCGTCCGTTCTGGAATTTTCCATAGGAGATGAAATATCCCACGAGAGTATTCTTGAAAAACTTTCAGCATTGGGCTTTGAGAAAGTTGATTTTGTGTCATCTCCAGGACAGATTGCAATAAGAGGTTCAATAGTTGATATTTTCTCATATTCGAACAATTATCCTTACAGACTTTCTTTCTGGGGGAACGAAATAGATGACATAAGCCTGTTCGACTGCAATACCCAGCTCTCAAAGGAAAAGGTTAAAAAGATTCAGGTAATATCGGATATCGTGGCGGCGGATTCAAACGAATCTGAAAACATACTTTCAATTATTCCTGATAAATCGGTATTATGGCTTGATTCTTCCGATATGTACAGGGAATCGGACTTTTTCAATCTTACGACAGGGTTCAAGAAAGTTTTTCTGGATACTCCATTGTCATATTCCGGAGAAAATACCGTAAAATTCAACATCAGTCCGCAGCCTGTGTTCAACAAGGATTTTGAACTCCTTTCAATTGACATAAGGAAAAAAATTGAAAGTGGCTACAGGGTTCTGATTTATGGAGAAAAGGAATCGCAACTCAACAGATTGAAATCCATTCTGTCCGTCAATGGTGGGCTTATACCTGAATTTGTCGTCGGGAAAAACATTCATCAGGGATTTATAGACAATGACAATAAAATATGCTGTTATACCGACCATGAGATATTTGACAGATTCCACAGGGTCAGTATAAGAAGAAGCGTTGAAAAAAGCGAACAGCTGACGTTGAATGACCTGAATTCATTCAATGTGGGTGATTATGTGGTTCATATAGACCACGGTGTCGGTGTTTTCGGAGGTTTGGTAAGAATGTATGACGACAAGGGACGTCCGAAGGAAGTAATAAAACTTACATACAAGGACGGAGATGTGGTTTTTGTATCCGTACACGCGCTTCATAAGATTTCACGTTTTCGCAGCCGGGATGGAGAAGCTCCAAAAATCAACAAACTGGGTTCAAAATCCTGGATAGCCCTGAAAAATACGGCAAAGTCAAAAGTCAAGGACATAGCCAAGGATCTTATACAGTTATATGCCAAGCGGAAGGCTTCCAGAGGCTTTGCGTTTTCTGCGGATACCTATCTCCAGGAAGAACTTGAATCATCGTTCATGTTTGAGGACACTCCGGATCAGGAAGCGGCAAGTATTTCTGTCAAGAGAGACATGGAGGATAATTGTCCCATGGACAGACTTGTATGCGGTGATGTAGGATTCGGAAAAACCGAAATAGCAATCAGAGCGACATTCAAGGCTGTGTGCGACAGCAAACAGGTGGCCGTTCTTGTTCCGACGACAATACTTGCATTGCAGCATTACAATACGTTCCTGTCACGTTTGAAGGGACTTCCATGCAATGTGGATTATGTCAGCAGGCTCCGAACTGCAAAAGAAATATCAAACATAAGGGAAAGACTTGCCGCAGGAAAGATAGACGTTCTGATAGGAACACACAAAATACTCGGGGAATCATTTGAATTCAAGGACCTTGGACTTTTAGTGATTGATGAGGAGCAGAAATTCGGTGTCGCCGCCAAGGAAAAACTGCGCAGAATAAGAGCCGGAATAGACACATTGACACTTACCGCCACACCTATTCCAAGAACTCTTCAGTTTTCTCTGCTTGGAGCGAGGGATTTGAGCATAATAAGTACCCCTCCTCCGAACAGGATTCCCGTCCAGACGGAAATCATTCTGTTCGATCAGAAGGAAATAAAGAGCATAATCAATTACGAACTGAACCGGGGAGGTCAGATATTTTTCCTTCACAACAAGGTTGAAGAACTTCCTTCCATAGAAGAAATTCTTCACAGGCTTGTTCCCGATATGAAAATATGCGTTGCGCACGGACAGATGGAATCAAAGGAACTTGAAAACAGAATGCTTGATTTCATAAGGGGCGATTACGATCTGCTTCTCTGTACAACCATAATCGAGAACGGGCTTGATATACCGAATGCCAATACAATCATAATAAATCAAGCCCAGAATATCGGTCTCAGTGATTTGCATCAGCTCCGTGGACGTGTAGGAAGGTCTAACAGGAAGGCATTCTGCTATCTTATAGTCCCCCCTCTCGTCAGCATTACGGATGATGCCAGAAGGAGGCTCAAAGCTATAGAGGAATTTTCGGATCTTGGAAGCGGTTTTAACATTGCCATGCAGGATTTGGACATCCGCGGTGCTGGAAATCTGCTTGGCGCCGAGCAGAGCGGTTTCATAACCGAAATGGGATATGAAACATATCAGAAGATTCTTGCTGAGGCTATGGAGGAACTCGGTGTTGAAACGGGTACTGAAATCAGGCGCGAAAATGGGAAGTTCACGGAAGACTGTACCATAGAAACAGACCAGTCGGCTTTGATTCCCGATGATTATATCGACATCACTTCCGAAAAGATAAGGATATACAAACAGTTGGATTCACTGGGTTCGGAGAAAGAGATTGAAAGGCTCCACAGTCAGATAAGGGACAGATTCGGCGAAATACCTCCGGAGACAGACAATCTGTTCATGGTTGTCAGAATCAGAAATCTCGGTGCATCTCTCGGTTTTGAAAAGATTATAATAAAAAACGGAATGTTCATTCTGTTCTTTATAGGCAATCCCATGTCACCTTACTATAAATCCGACGTGTTTGTATCCGTAATGCAGAAAATTGGTGATCATCCAGGGATTTTTTCCCTCAAGCAGGTCGATTCCAAACTGAAAATAGTGGCAAGGGGAATTGATTCATTGGAGAAAGCGTATCAGGTTTTGACAATACTCGGATAATTGCTAAATTTGTGGCTCCGTTATGGCTAACCTTTTGGTTGAAATAGAAGGTTCTTCATTCAAGCTTGCATGGTCCGAAGGATTGACCCTTGGCAGAATATATCGTTGCAAAGGGAAGGATTATCTGAAATTCATCATTTCAAGCATTGAAGCGGAAAAAGAAAAACCTGAAGTGATGGCGCTGATTTCCGAGGATCCGATTCCGGTGGAAACAGAAACATTGCTCAGGGGCTGCAGCCATCATCTTATGGTTTTTGACAAATCGTTTTGCAGGGTGGCGGCTTCGGAATGCGCACGTTATCTTTTCAAGGGAAGGGCCTGTTCCGTCTTTCATCTCGGCGGTGAATGTTCCGTTGATTTTGTGGATTGGTACGGGAACTGCCGTGGGGAGGAGCCGATTTCAGGCACGGAGTTTGAAATTGAAAGGGTACTGGCGGTACGCCCGAAGAATATTGCCGTTTTTACAGGGGAAAATGCAATTTATTTTGCAAAAAGGATGAAAAACTCCATCTTTGTTGTTCGCAACCTTGTTTTGATGGGTTTGGCTTTGATTACAGACAATTATGTCAGGAAGAGTTTATAGGGGACTTTTGCTTGCGTTCGCTTTGTTCGCCGGTGTTATTTCCGCCAGCGCGGAAGATGACACGGGGGCATACGGAACATTTACTCCATATTCGATTTTCGGCTTCGGAGACCTTTATTCGATGGGTTCTGCCTATACTACCAGTATGGGAGGTGTCGGTATAGCATCACGTAACCACCGTTATATCAATCCGATGAATCCGGCTGCGGTAACTGCGCGCGATTCCCTTGCCTTCATGGTGGATTTCTCCCTTTACCAGGGGAACAAGTATTTCCGTCAGGATGCGGGATCGTCAAATCTCACTTCTGTCAGCAACACTTTCAATATCGGGGACTGCATTATCTCCTTTCCCATTTACAGATCTTCGGCGATGATGGTGGGAATAATGCCGTACAGCAATACCGGATACGGCTACAATTATTTTGAAACGGATCCGAAGGTAATTGCGGACTGCGGCAACATCAGTTATGCCTACGGTGGCCAGGGTGCGATATATCAGCTGTTCGCGGCGGCAGGTGTGACATTCTGGGACCGACTGTCCATCGGAGCTGAGGCTATGTACTATTTCGGCAACATAGTCAAGAAAAGAACCGTAAGTTTTTCTGAGGAGAGTTATCGGGGCTATTCCGGTCTGGACCGGACCAACATCAACACATTTTCCGGAAAATTCGGATTGCAGTTCTTCCAGCCTGTCGGTGCAGATTGGAACTTCGGGGTGGGAGCGACGTATAAACTCGGTTCGCCGATGAGAGGCGCAGTGACATATGACGGTGTGGAAGGGGAACTCGGGAGCATAAACTTTGCCGACGAACTGGGAGCGGGCCTTTCCGCGAGATTCCGTGACGTCCTTACGATAGAATTCGACTACCTTACGTCTGATTGGGCAAAGTCAGGATTCGAAAAGGATCGCTTCTTTTCAGTCAACGGACTCGTCAATTCCTTTGCAGGTAAAAGATCCCAGTCCTTCCGTCTGGGAGCGGAATATGTTCCTGACCGCAGGGATCCCAGATATTATTTCAGGCGTGTATCATACCGCGCCGGGGTGTATTATAACGATGAATATTTTACCGTCGGCGGCAATAAGATTGATGCCAAGGGATTGACGGTAGGTGCCACGTTCCCTGTATTCAACGGATTCAATGCAGTTACCGTTGCGATTGACCTCGGACGCAGGGGCTCTTTGAAAAACAGTATGGTCAGAGAGACTTATATCAATTTCTCTTTTGCCGTCAACCTGTACGACAGGTGGTTCTACAAGATGCAATACGATTAACAAACGTACAACAAATATGAAAAAACTGATTTTAATTTCTCTCATTGCGTTTTTTGCCGGAGCAAGCGCTCTTGCGCAGGATGACAAGTTCGGTCCCAACAAGGAAGAATGCCTCAAGTACATTTCATATTATGAGGAGTATTTCAAACAGAAGGCTTTCGACGATGCTATTCCCGCATGGCGTCAGGCATACAAACTGTGCCCGCCCGCTTCAAGACAGACGATACTTACCAACGGAACAATACTTGTCCGCAGGCTTATTTCGAAGAATGCAAAGAACGTTGAATACAGGGACGCATTGATTGATACTCTGTTCACTCTTCACGACCAGAGGGTTCAGTTTTTCCCTAAATACAAGGTTACTGCGCTGAACAACAAGGGACAGGATATCTTCAATTATATCAAGAACGACAACGAAAGGCTTTTCAAGGAGTACAGCGCAATCGTTGATGCCAACAGGGAACTTACAAAGCCCACTCTTTTCGTTCACCAGTTCAATGCCGCCACAGAGCTTTACAAGGATGGAAAGATGGATGGGGAGAATCTCATAAACATCTATCAGCAGAACATGGAGTATCTCGCCTCTGCAGAAGGCGAGGAAGCCGCTTCCGCAAAGGCTGAACTTGAGGCCCGTTTCATCCAGAGCGGTGTGGCGAGTTGCGAGACACTGCTTTCTATCCTCACTCCCAAATTCGAGGCTGAACCTAACAATGCGGAACTTGCGGGAAGAATCGTAAAGATGCTCAATGTGGCTGAGGATTGTATCAAGAATGACCTTTATCTCAAGGCAGTGACCGTGATGCACGCCGACAATCCTTCCTATAACTCCGCATATGCCTTGTTCAGACTCAATTCAGTGAATGACAACGTGGAGGAAGCCATCAATTATCTTGAGGAGGCCATCGCTTTTGAGGAGTCCGACGCAAAGACGGATGCAGAGTACTATTTCGAGCTTGCCACATATTCCTTCAAGAACGGACGCAGGAGTCTTGCATTCGAATCTGCCGTGAAGGCTGCCGAGCTCGATCAGGCACTTGCCGGCAAGTCCTACTTCCTCATCGGCAACATCTGGGGTTCTACGACCTGCGGTGGAGACGAAATTGAAAAACGCGCTCCCTATTGGGTGGCAGTTGATTATATGCAGAAGGCAAAAGCTGCGGACGAAACCCTTACGGAAGAGGCTAACAGGTATATCGGAATGTACAGCAAATATTATCCCCAGACTGCTGACGCATTCATGTACAGCCTCACCGACGGACAGGCATATACCGTGTCCTGCGGCGGAATGAGGGCAACTACCGTTGTCAGAACACAGAAATAGTTTTGCTGGGCGCAAGACATATCAGTATCAGGATAGCAACCGCCGCAGTGGTTGCTATCCTTGTGATTTCCTGCAGTGGCAGGAATGCCGAGGACGCTCTCGATTTGGAGACAACACCGCTGCAAACAATTGACAATATGTTTGCAGTCCAGACAAGGAACGGTGTGGTCGTAATGAGAGCTGAGGCTGACCTGATGCAGCATTTCGAAACCGATACGGTATCCTGGGATTCTTTCCCCAAGGGATTCACGGTCTATTCCTACACGGACGAGGGTCTGCTTGAATCCCTTATTGCGGCAGACAACGCAAGGCACATAACGGGGAAAAAGAGGAACAGGAAAGAATTATGGGAAGCCTTCGGCAATGTAGTGATACACAATGTCATCAACCAGCAGACGATGGAGACGGATACCATATACTGGGATCGGGAGAAAAAGGAAATATACACGGATTGTTATGTGAAAATGTATTCTCCGGACGGTTTTATGCAGGGATACGGAATGCGGTCTGATGACAGGGCACGCAATTCAATTCTGCTGAGACCTTTCAACGGATATGCCGTTACCGTGAAGGATACGACTGTGGTAGTGATTGATTCTGTTAATTTTATAGGCCCGTTGGTCAAAAAGTGACGGAAAATTATTATATTCGCAGCCCATATTGAATATTAATCAAAAATTAACCATAAAATGGCGGTACTTGAAAAAATACGCGTGAAGTTCGGCCTGGCGATTTCAATCATCATCGCGCTGGCCCTTTTGTCATTCATCATTGACCCGAGCACTCTTCAGACAGTCGCTCAGACCATGAATCCCAAGAATGACGTCGGCATCATTGCCGGAAAGTCCATTTCCTATTCGGATTTCCTGTCGGACATTGACAGGTACAAGACTATCAATGAAATAATCACCGGTTCATCCGTGCAGAACGAGCAGACCAGCCAGCAGATACGCAATGCCGCCTGGCAGGAGCTCATTGACAGATATCTCTTCATCAAGAACGCGAAAGCGGCCGGAATCGGTGTTGGCAATGATGAGCTGATCGCTCTGACCACCGGAGACGAAATCTCTCCCATCATTGCTCAGAATCCTATGTTCCTTGACCAGAACGGACAATTCTCCAGAGAGAATGTCGTGGAGTTTGTCAAGAATATAAGCAATGACCCTTCCGGAAATCTCAAGCTTTATTGGGACTATATCCAGAACACCGTCTTTACCCAGCAGTTCTACGCCAAGTATGGCACTCTCTTCACAAACAGCTATTATCAGAACGCCATTCAGGCAGAGTCTGAAATTGCAATGAACAACACTAAGGCCAATGTTGACTTTGTGCTTGCTCCCTACAGTTTTGCCGTAGACAGCACCATTAAGGTCAGTGAGGCCGATGTCAGGGCTTATTACAAGGCTCACAAGAAGTTCTACAAGCAGAACGCAAGCCGCGACATAGAGTATGTAGTGTTCGAAGTCACTCCTTCAGAGGGAGACATCAATGCTACAAACGAGGCGATGGCTGCGGTTTACGATGAATTCGGAACGACTGACAATATGAAGGCATTCCTTCTCAAGAACTCCGAGAGCCAGTTGTCCGACTACTGGTACAAGGCAGGCGAACTCAATACCGTGAATGCCGACATCAACAGCTTTGTGTTCGGAGAGGCAAAGGGTGTATCTCCCATCATCCGCTCAGGCAACTCATTCTATGCCGCCAAGGTGGTGGAAACTGCAAATATTCCCGATTCCGTATATGTAAAGCACATTCTTCTCCAGGGCAAGGAAGCGAAGCATCTCGCAGACAGCCTTCTGGACGTTGTGAAGAAAGGTGCGAACTTCTCCGCGACAGCGGCAGTCTATTCCGCAGACCAGGGCTCGATGGCTGACGGAGAAATCGGCAATATCGGCTGGATGACCCAGACTTATATGATCCCCGGATTCGAATCCGTACTTACAGCCGAGGTCGGCAAGCCTTATATCATTGACACAAGGTACGGAAGCCACGTTGTCCTTGTTTCAAAGAAGACGGCTCCCGTTGCGAAGAAGAGAGTTGCCATCCTCGAAAAAACAGCTCTTGCAAGCGAGGGGACATTCAACGAGTATTATGCAAAAGCCAACAAGTTCGCATCCATTGCAGCAGGCTCCTTTGAGGGGTACAAGAAGGCTGTTGACTCTCTCGGAGTCTATTCCCACCAGATGAAGATCACTGAGGCCACTTCTTCCTATGGAGCGGTTGACAATGCCAAGGAAGTTACACGCTGGGCATTTGATGCCAAGAAGAACAAGTCTTCGGAGATTATAACCGTCAATCAGAACTTCTTCTTCATTGCCGCTCTCAAGGAGATTCACAAAGAGGGTTATGCTCCTTTGTCAGAGGTGTCAGCTCCTATCAGCCAGATGCTTTACGCCGAGGCCCGCAATGCCAAAGCCAAGGAAGATGTCGCAGCCAAGATAGCCGGGATTGCATCCATCGATGAGGTTGCCTCCACTCTCAATTCCACTGTGAACAAGGATCAGGAAATCTCCTTCTCAACGATGAACGCACAGATTGATCCTGCAGCTCTCGGCGCAATGTTCAAGGCTCCCCTGAACACAATATCAGGACCGGTTGCAGGTGCTGTCGGAACTTATGTGTTTGTCGTCAACAGCCGCGATACGGAATCTTTCTACACAGCTGACGATGCCAGGATGATGAACAGCCAGAAGGCTCAGTACAGTTCACAGATGGTTCTCCCTGTAATGATGGATGACGCCGACGTCA
>JAKSKD010000026.1 GCA_024401925.1 Bacteroidales bacterium
GTTTTTGCAAATATAGAAACAATACTTATATTGTACAATACTTATGTTGTTATTTGGGATCCCACAACGCAAAAGCGGAGAACTCCGTAGAATTCTCCGCCTTTGTAGCGGGGGCAGGACTCGAACCTGCGACCTCCGGGTTATGAGCCCGACGAGCTACCAACTGCTCTACCCCGCGATGTTGACTGCAAAGATAGGCAGAATTATGAAATTTACAAAATTATTTGCCGAAAAGGCTCTGGGAGGGCTTCTATGGCCTGCCTAAGAGCGTGTTAAAGCCTGTCGAGATGACATAGGAG
The DNA here is from genome assembly GCA_024401925.1 of Bacteroidales bacterium. Lineage (GTDB taxonomy): Bacteria > Bacteroidota > Bacteroidia > Bacteroidales > UBA932 > Cryptobacteroides. The sequence goes on from JAKSKD010000026.1 coordinate 300, forward strand.
CAGTTCGTGGCTTTCACCGCGAAGATGCATTCCGCCGCCCTGACAGTACCGCCACCATTTGCATTCCCCGCACTTTCCTGTCCTGGTCCAGCTTCTGTCACGATATGGTCGGAAGCGGTTCTCCCAGACATCTATGAAATCGTCTTTGTAGATATTGCCCTGGTGAAAATCTGACCGTATGCTTCCGCAGGCCGAGATGCTTCCGTCTGCAAGCACGGATGCCACGGTGAGACCGGCCTGGCAGGTGAAGATGTTGTCCCTGACTTTCCCTTCATATCGCCCAAGGAAACCTTCACATCCGTAACTGGCACGAATATCCCCATCCTGACGGCACTTGCGGATGAACTCCATCAGGGTCTTGAATTCGTCCGAGGTAAGTTGAAGCATAGGGCCCTTTGCCGCTCTGCCGACGGGGAAGATGGTGAACAGCCTCCATTCCTTCACGCCAAGGCTGAGAAGATAATCCTTGATTTGTCCGAGTGAACTGATATTGCGCCTGTTGACGCAGGTGACGACATCGAAACCTATTTCCTGTTCGGAGGCGAGAATCCTGATTGCTTCAGATGCGTGTTCGAAACTGTGCACGTGACCTCTCATCCAGTCGTGGTCCTCCTTCAGCCCGTCCAGGCTTATAGTGGCACCGTGCAGGCCCGCACCAAGCAGCTCTTCAATTTTCGACGGCGTCATCAGCCATCCGTTTGAGACCAGTCCCCAGGGGAATTCCATATCGTATATGGCCCGGGCGCACTTTGCAAGGTCCGGCCGCATAAGCGGCTCTCCTCCGCTGAGGGTAATTGTGATCTTGTGGCTGTCGTAATGGTCCTTAACCGCTTCCAGAATTTTTCTGAAGTCCTCGAATGGCATATCCGGAAGCAGGGAATCGGCCTTGCAGTCGCTTCCACAGTGCCTACAGTTCATATTGCAGCGCAGGGTGCATTCCCAAAACAACTGGCGCAGCGGATGTGTCTTCTGTGCATCCAGCACCAGTTGTCTGTTCAATTCAAGTTGTAATCTCTGTTTGAGGGTCATTTATGATACTTATTCGTTGTCCTGCTTTGTGACTTTCAGGATTGCATCATCAGCCTCAAATAAACCTTCGTTCCAATGCCCGTTTCCTTTTTTTACCTGCTTCAGCTGGACAGTGGCCTGGGTGTTCATGTAATTGCCGTCCTTTTCAGGGTCGATATCCCTCAAATCCACTCGAATGTTCGTCTCCGGCCACGTGTTGCCGGAAATTTCAAAGCTGCCGTCAACTCCGGTGGTGTCTATCTGAGAACCCCAGGGCTCGTGCTTCACTTCAATTCCAGCAACCCCGGCACCAGTCTTTGAATCGACCACTTTTCCCTTTACGGAATAATCCATATTCGGTTGACCGTACTCCACTAGCATGGAACCTCTTCCACTTTCAGGGGTGCACGAGGCTATTGATGCGCTTATTCCTAAAACACCAAGCAGCCACTGGCACAATTTTATCCATCTACATTTCATGTTTCTTTGGCTTTTTGTGTTAAGCAAATTTCATTTTCTATAGAATAAACGCAGGATATTCCCAAATACGTCAAGAATATTTTATGAAATGAAGGAGATGATGCCTTCGATATCGTCTTTAGGGAAGGTCTGCTGGTCGCCTGTCGCCAGATTCTTAATCTGAATTATTCCTGCGCCCATCTCGTCACCGCCATTGATGCTGAGGAAAGGAATGTTCTTCCTGTCGGCATAATCGAACTGTTTCTTCAATTTTGTGTTTTCAGGATACAACTCGACAGCAATTCCGTTTGAACGCAGTGCGGAAACTACCGGAAGCAGGTAGGCGACCTCTTCTGTACCCATATTGGCGAAAAGGATGTTTGCGCTGCAACCGAGGTCTGCTGGGAATTTCCCGAGGCCCTTCAGTACGTCATATATTCTGTCTGCTCCGAAACTGATACCTACTCCGGACATGTCCGGGAGGCCGAAGATGCCGGTAAGGTTGTCGTATCTTCCGCCTCCGCAGATGCTTCCTATCTCGAAATCCAGGGCCTTCACTTCGAATATGGCTCCTGTATAATAGTTCAAACCTCTTGCCAGTGAGAGGTCTATCTCTACTGGATGCTTGACTCCGGCCGCTGCGATGAAGCCGAACAGCTCCTCAAGTTCGTCCAACCCTCTCAGACCGGTCTCGGAAACGATGCCGGAAGCCGATCCTCCGTTCATCAGGGTCCTCATGCTGGCGATTTTCTGCTCCGTGCTCCCGGATAGTTTCAGAATGGAGTCAATCACGTCAATAGCCTGCTGCGTGAGCCCCTTCTGCGACATTTCCTCCTTGACGGCATCAAGCCCGATCTTATCCAGTTTGTCGATGGCGACGGTAATGTCCACAACCTTGTCCGGGAAACCGCATATCTCGGCGAATCCGGTAAGTACCTTGCGGTTGTTGATCTTGATGAGAACATTTACGTCCAGAAGTCCGAACACCCTGTCCACAATCTGCACGAGTTCGAGTTCGTTAATCTGGGACTTTGACCCTATGACGTCGGCATCGCACTGGTAGAATTCGCGGTAACGCCCCTTCTGGGGTCTGTCGGCCCTCCATACGGGCTGGATCTGGAATCTCTTGAACGGGAATGATATGTCATTCTGATGCTGAACCACGAACCGGGCAAACGGTACTGTCAGGTCATATCTCAGACCTTTCTCACATACCTGGGATGCAAGCGGCTTTGAAAAGTCGGCATCGGCGAATGCATCTCCTGAATTCAGAATCCTGAAAAGGAGTTTGTCCCCTTCGTCGCCGTATTTACCGAGAAGGGTGGAAAGATTTTCCATCGCCGGGGTCTCGATCTGGGTATATCCGAATGTCTTGAATACTGAACGGATGGTGTCGAAAATATAGTTTCTTTCGGCCATTTCCTGCTGACCGAAGTCTCTTGTACCCTTTGGAATTGAAGGTTTTTGTGCCATAGACGATAAATTAACGTACAAAGGTAGCAAATTTTAGTATATTTGTCGGTTACAGCGATGCAAACAAAAATTTATAGCCATATGAAAAATTTTGTAAAATGGACTCTTGCAGTCATCTGCGGAATCTTTATTTTCAACATCATCATCTTCATCATCAGTATCGGAATGATCGGATCACTGGCAGCTGCAGGCTCATCCCAACCGGTGCTTCCGAAGTCAGGTGTGCTGTATCTTGACATGTCCAAGATTGCCATTGCCGAGCAGAGCAAAGAAGATGACGTTTTCGCTTCTCTCCAGGGGGAGAGCCGTACGACAATCGGACTGCTTGATGCCGTTCAGGCCCTGAACACTGCATCATTGGACCCTGCAGTGCAATATCTTTATTTTCGTCCTCAGGATGCATCGATAGGAATGTCCCAGATGGAGGAATTCCGGGCTGCGCTGGCAAATTTCCGCAAAAACGGAAAGGCAATAATTACTATTATGGACACCCCTTCGACCGGATCATATTACCTTGCATCCGTTTCAGACAAGATATATCTGACTCCTTACAAGGGTGCAACGTATATGATGACCGGCGTTTCCAGCCAGTTGATATTCGTGAAGGATCTCCTCGACAAGCTCGGAGTGAACGTGCAGCTTATCCGCCACGGAAAGTACAAGTCTGCCGGTGAGATGTTCGTAAAGAATACAGCCAGCCCTGAGAATCTTGAGCAGAACCAGGTGATGATAAGTTCTATCTGGAATGCATATGCTTCCGAGATAGCGGAGAGCCGCGGAATTACAGTTGAAAGGCTCAATGAGATAATCGACAACATAGAATTGGTATTCGCCGAGGATTTTGTGAAAGCGGGTCTCGCTGATGAGTTGCTTTCCGCTGAGGAAAGAAAGCAGAAACTTGCGGATCTTGCTGTTGTTGAGAAATATGACGACATCAAGTTCATTCCTTTCGCTGATTACGTAATAGCCAAGGCTCCGGTATCAAAAGCAAAACAGAAGATAGCCGTCATATATGCAGATGGTGAAATCGTGGACGGAACCGGCAGGGATGAGGTCGCTGGTACATATTTCGCATCCCAGATTGAGAAAGTCCGCTCCGATTCCACAATCAAGGCCGTAGTCTTCAGGGTCAATTCTCCTGGAGGCAGTGTTGCCGCCTCTGAAAGAATCAAAGAACAGATAGAACTTCTCAAGAAGGAGAAACCGGTCGTTGCTTCTTATGGCGACTATGCCGCTTCAGGCGGATATTGGATATCAAACAGCTGCGACAGGATTTTTGCTGACAAGACAACTCTCACCGGCTCTATCGGTGTGTTCAGCATGATTCCTGACCTCAGCGGGACATTGAAGGACATCGCCCACGTCAACATCACTCCGGTTAATTCAAACAAGCACGGCGACATGCTGTCCCTGTTCCGTCCTCTTGATGAGGCTGAGACCGCAGCTATGCAGGCTTCTGTTGAGGATATCTACACTACTTTCGTCAATTATGTCGCAGAAGGAAGGGGACTCGAACCTGACTTTGTGGATTCAATCGCACAGGGCAGGGTATGGACAGGCGCAGATGCTCTTGAGATAGGTCTGGTGGATGAAATAGGTACTCTTGAAGATGCCCTTCATTACACTGCGTCTCTTGTCAGTGAGGGTGATGCCGACCTCAAAGCCTGGAAAATCGTAGGTTATCCGAAACCTCAGACAACTGCAGAACAGATTCTATCCAAGCTTAACAAAACGACCCAGAGCAAGGCGAACGCTCTTACCGGCACTCCTTTCGAGTCATTCGGCAATTCTATGACAGAATGGTCCGAGCAGGTAATGGAAACGCGAAATTTCGCATTTGCACGTATGCCGTTCGAAATTGTGATGGAATAGGATTCTGAAGTATATATCAGATTCTGTCCGTGACTCCGGAATTATCTGGGAGATGCGGACAGGATTTTTTTGCGGATGGACAGGATGCTGGTAGGGGACTCGAAGACTTTTCCGCTTATTGTCCGTGATGATTTCAGCAGTTCTACAAGCTTGCAGAATGTCTCGTCGCTGAGGCTGTATGGCTCCGCCCATCTCCAGAGGATGTATTCCCAGTGCGTGAATCCCAATAATGACTTGAGATTGATGCTATTTTCATCAATGGTTATTTCCGGCAGGGCCTTTCTGTAGTATTCTTCAGCAATGTCATTTTCCTGGGCGATATGCTTCATGTCCTTTTGAAGTGTGTTCAGGAATGACGGATTGATCTGACTGAACAGGGGAAATACTTCGTTCCTTATCTTATTCCGCTTATAAACATTCTCTGAATTGGTCCTGTCTTCCCTCCATTGGAAATCGTGACCTTCCATCCACTCTCTGATCTCTGCCCTTCCGATGCCAAGCATAGGGCGTATGATGCCTTCCCTGTCCGACATTCCTCTCAACCCCCGGCCTCCTGTCCCGCGCAGAAGGTTCAAAATCATTGTCTCTGCATTGTCGTTGGCATTGTGAGCCACTGCGACTGCATCATACCCTTTTGTCTTGAGCAGTTGCCCGAACCATTCATACCTCAATTCCCTCGCAGCCATTTCGATGCTGATTCCTTTCGCGCGTGCGTACTCCTCCGTATCAAAAGCCTTGCAGTGGAAAGGGACAGAATGCTCTTCTGCCCAGCTGCGGACGAATTCCTCATCTTCATCGCTCTCCTTCCCACGAAGTTTGAAATTGCAGTGCGCGATGGCGAATACGGCATCCGGAATCAGCTCGGATGCTCTGTTCGCAAGGTACATTGAGTCAATGCCTCCGCTTATAGCAAGAAGGATCCGCTTCATTATTTCTTACGCGCGAATGTGTATGTGAGGTTGAAAGAAAGATACTCCTTCATCTGGATTTTTTGAATCCCTTCCGGATGTGCTTCATCAGGTATCATTACGATAGGGTCATATATGAGCCAAGTGTCGAGGCTCACTTTGAAGAGCTTATTGAGTTGCCAGGAGATCTTGTTGTCCCAGTTCACCCTGATGTTCTGCGGTTTGTTGAGATAGTCCGAGAACAGTACCAACTGAGTCTCGAATTTGAATACTTCGTTGATGTTGAACTTGACATTTGCCGTCACCTGGGCACCGAACTGGAAGAGTGAAGACCTGTACTGGTCTGTTCCGTCAATGAGCTTCATACCATAGGTTTTCCGCAATTCCGGAATGGTACAGATTGTGAAGCCTCCCGTCAAAGGCGCGAAATTGGCCGAGAACCATGCTGCCGGATTCCAAGCCATACCGAGTGCGACATTGGTGTATGCCGGCGACATAAATCCGGACTGCAGTGTCATTTCATAATCGGTAGGGTGATGCGGGTTATCCACGAGCGATTTTCCATATTTGAAACTGTTGGAGAATTGCGAACGGAAATTCAGTGACGCCGAGTAATTCCATTTTGAATTCTCGGATGTCTTATATCCCCATCCGCTTTCCAGCTTGATCAGGTCATTGGTTTTTTGGATCAGCCCCGGCTTGTCTCCTGAAAAGTAAAAAGCATACATCAGTTGGAGTCTGTTGTTCCAGGACATCAGGTTTTTCTTGTAATTGGCGTTTGCATCTATTCCGGTGTTGATGGCGATAGTGTTGTATCCGCCTGCGGCCCAGTTCTGCAGCATTGTGCTGGAAAGACCTATGTCAAATACAGTGGAATTGTTCCAGTAGTTGACCTTTTCAACGATAACAGGAGCATCTGACAGGGCTTTCGCTGCATCTGCGACGGCCTGTTGCACATCATTATCCTGGGAATAACCCGCAACCCCGGCCATTTGCAAGCAGATGGCAAGGAAAAACAACTTTCTCTTCATAGTATTGGATTAGTATGAAATTGCAAAAACAACTCTCTGCTTGGACGGCTTGCCGGAGTAGATATCCTTTCCTTCCTCCTCACAGACAAAGCTGTCGATAGGGATGCATCGGATTGTGGCCTTTGTCTCATCCTTGATCTTCTGCTCTGTCTCGACGGTCCCGTCCCAGTGGCACAGAAGGAACTTGCCTGTCTGGATCTTGGCTTTGAACTCCTCCCAGTCGTCACATTTCTCGACATTCTGCTCCCTGAAAGCGAAGGCCTTGTCATAGATGCCTTTCTGGATGTCGTCGAGAAGGTTGTGGATATGCTGGTCAAGACCATCAACAGATACAGTTTCCTTTGTCAGATTATCCCTTCGTGCAACTTCCACTGTTCCGTTCTCCAGATCTCTCGGACCCATAGCCAGCCTTACAGGGACTCCCTTGAGTTCCCATTCCGCAAACTTGAATCCCGGGCGCAGAGTGTCGCGGTCATCCACCTTCACGCTGTGTCCGAGCGCCTCGAGCTGCTTCTTTATAGCGTACATCTTGTCCAAAATCGCCTGGTGCTCCTCATCTGTCTTGAAGATAGGGACCATCACAATCTGAATCGGTGCAAGTGCCGGAGGCAGTACAAGCCCGTTGTCATCTCCGTGTGCCATTATAAGCGCGCCCATCAGACGTGTACTTACGCCCCAGGATGTGGCCCAGACATACTCCTGTTTGCCTTCTTTGTTGGTGAACTGAACATCGAAGGACTTGGCAAAGTTCTGTCCGAGGAAATGTGACGTTCCGGCCTGAAGAGCCTTTCCGTCCTGCATCATAGCCTCGATTGTCAAGGTGTCAAGCGCTCCGGCGAAGCGCTCGTTTGGACTCTTGTGACCTACTATTACCGGCAGAGCCATTACCTCCCGTGCAAATTTTGCATAGACCTGCACCATCTCGTTTGCCTTTGCTTCTGCCTCCTGTGACGTAGCGTGGGCAGTGTGGCCCTCCTGCCAGAGGAATTCCGCTGTTCTGAGGAAAAGCCTTGTACGCATCTCCCATCTGACAACGTTGCACCATTGGTTGCAAAGTATCGGAAGATCTCTCCACGATGTAATCCAGTTCTTATATGTGCTCCAAATGATAGTCTCCGAGGTAGGGCGGACGATAAGTTCCTCTTCGAGCTTAGCTTCAGGGTCAACTACAACGCCTTTCCCGTCCGGGTCATTCATAAGGCGGTGGTGAGTTACGACTGCACATTCTTTTGCGAAACCTGCGACGTGCTCTGCCTCCCGGCTGAAAAATGACTTCGGTATGAAGAGAGGAAAATATGCGTTCTGCACTCCTGTCTGCTTGAACATTCCGTCAAGGACTGACTGCATCTTCTCCCAGATTGCATAGCCGTAAGGCTTGATGACCATACATCCTCTGACGGCTGACTGTTCTGCAAGGTCGGCCTTGAGGGCCAGATCATTGTACCACTGTGAATAATTCTCTGCACGTGAAGTAACTTCCTTTGCCATATGGTATTCTTTTTGTTATGTCGATATAAATTGCTAAAATTGCACAAAGATATAAATTTTTATAGGAGATTCAATTATGAAAATGCACATTGCTTTACTCGCTTCAGCGCTTCTGATGCTGTCTTCTTGTGCATCAGTCGTCACCATTTCTCAGTCAGCCTCCAACCAGAGGTTCGATGATGGAATCTACTATAATCCTGAAACCAAATTGAAAGAAATCCGGATTGAATCAACTAAGGAAGTTTCCGCTCTCGCACAGAAGACGAAAAGTTCCTCCATATTCAAAGCTTCACCCAAGCTTGACACTTTGGTCGTAAAGGATCCGGTTCAGGTAAATAATGTTGTTTTTGCGTTCGATCCGTTCTACAGCTGGGTTTATACGGGTGCATTCGCATTTTCCCTCTGGGCAAGACCTTGGTATGGTTTTTATCCGTTGGGGTACGATTACTGGTATTGGAACAGGTGGACGTGGTATGACCCGTTCTGGGATCCGTTCTGGCATCCCGGGTGGGGACTGTATAGCTTTAACTGGAACTATCATTGGGGCCATTGGGGCCCTTGGGGACCTGGTTGGGGACCGGGTTATGTCTATGTGGACCCAACTCCAAGAGCTTGGAAATCTCCATCCTCAAGACCTAATTTCAGGTCTCAGAACCGTCCGGGATTCAGGGCTGGCGGTGGTTCCGGTGGCGGATTGGGCATTTCCGGCAACAGAATTGCGGCTCCTGTGGGCAAAGATATCTCTCCTTCCGGCTCTACGGTGAAGGGACTTGTCAGAAGTGCCAACACAGGCGGCACATCCGGCAGACTCGTTTCAGAGCGCTCTATCATTACCCCTACACCGGGTCTGACTCCGTCCGGCGGCAATTCCTCGGCTTCATCCAATCCTCGTACAGTAAATCGCACTACGATAAATGGTACTATGTCAGGTAACCGGACAGCATCGGGCCAGACATCTGCATCAGTGGCAAACAGGTCCAATGCAAGTGTGTCAACCGCAAACAGACCGGCTGTCTCACGTTCGTCAGCAGCATCTTCCTCTGCATCACGCCCTGTAGCATCCGCACGCCCTGCCGGCAGTCAGGCTGTTTCCAGAACAACAGGTATCAGCAGAACAACCGTAAATTCTACAAACGGCGTCCGTTCCGGAAGTGTGCCGTCATATGGCGGTCAGAGAAGTACTTCGACTCAGTCTGCTCCGCAGAGGTCATCTTACGGCGGAGGATATAGCGGTGGAGGTGCCTCACGCAGTTCCGGGTCATTCGGCGGCGGTGGCGGTGGTGGCGTCAGCAGAACTCCATCGGGTGGCGGCGGTGGCGGATTCAGCCGCTCACCTCGTTAAACGGTTCTAAATTGAAAGCTTTATTATGAAAAGAATATTGACAATATTGTTCCTGTCATCAGCAATGGCGGTAACATTGGGCGCGCAGACTGTCGATGAGGCAGTGCGCTATACTCAGAATAATTATTATGGAACAGCAAGGTCCGTGGCTCTCGGTAGTGCAATGACTGCTCTCGGCGGGGATTTGGGCTCCATTGAAATCAATCCTGCCGGCTCTGCGGTGGCTAATTACTCGCAGTTCTCCATCACTCCTAACCTGAGTTTCTCCTTTGGAAATGCTTCATATTATCCTGTTGCGGGGGAGCTGAGTACGAATCAGACATCCGCTTCCATGACTCGATTACAACTTTCCAATATCGGTGTGACAGGCAGACTGGACCTTGGTGTTACACGCGGACTGAAGAGCATTACTTTCGGTTTCATTGCAAACACGAACAACAATTACCTCAATAATGTTGAGTCTTATGGCGTTAACGGTCATACTTCATTTATGGGTGCTATGGCCGCTACTGCTTCGATGGAAGGCTTCTCACCGGAAGTCCTCTCCAATTCCGATTCATATTATGAGCAGGGATCCGGTGCTCCGTCCTGGAATTCCATCCTGGCCTACAGAGCTAACCTTATTGGCTGTATCGATGATATCTACAATTATTATGTCGGCTCCACAGAGAATGTCTTATTCGATGAATACTACGATGTCAAGTTGGGGGGAGACCTGAACCAGACATTCAAAGAACAGGAAATAGGATACAAGAGAGACCTTATTTTTAACCTTGGTTTCAACATTTCTGATAAGCTGTACTTTGGTGCGAACCTTGGTATGCCTGTCATCAATTACAGTTCCGTGGATTTCCTCCAGGAAGTTGCATTAAATTGGAAGGATTTCGAGACAACATTCAAGAGTGCCAATTATACTTACACCTACAATGCCAACCTGACAGGTGTCTATGGCAAGTTCGGTTTTATCTACAGACCGGTTTCCGGTCTCAGGATCGGTGGTGCTATCCAGACTCCTACTCTCTACAATATCAGGGAGAGCTGGTGGCTTGACGGAATGTCATATTATGACGAGTCCGGATATAATGCATCCGAGTCATCTCCAAAGGCGGAATACAGTTATTTCATCAGAACTCCGTTCTTCTATAATCTCGGTATTGCGTACACATTCAATTCCATCGCCCTCATCAGTTTTGACTGGGAGAGGACCGACTACAGCTCTACACGTTACAGAGCGAGCCGTTCTTCCATAAGTGAGAGCAGCTATCAGTACATCAACAACGACATCAGCCGTCAGTGCACTGCGGTCAACGAATTCCGCGTCGGTGCCGAGGTGAAGCCGTTGCCTTCTATGGCAATCCGTGCCGGATATAATCAGAAGCTGGATGTCAGGGCAATTTCCGCCGGTTTCGGATATTCAAGTTCGGGTTCTTTCTATGCTGATTTTGCCGCGAAGTGGACCAAGTTCGGTGATATTTATTATTCTCCATATGCAGATTACATCGAGATGGAAGGGGGAGCGATGTATCCATCGGCCAGCGTAGTCTCAAGCCGCAGCCTTCTTGACTTTATGTTTACTTTCGGTTGGAGGTTCTAGAGGGACAGGAGATATTCCTTCGCTTCCGGACCTTCATTGAATAGAAGATCGATAATCGACAGATTCGGTATGAAGCCGTGTTTCTGGGAAAAGACCTGGAAATACGGCTTTCCCAATTTCAGACCACTGGCACAGCATTTTTTAGGATGAATTTTTTCCCTGTAATCACCGTCAGGGTATCCCTCTATGTAGTCCTCGGAAAAATGGATGGATGCCTTGATCTCCAGTTTTTCAAGACAGAATGAGGTCAATGCCAGATTGAATTCCCATAAGGTGTCTTTTCGGGATTCCAGGATTGCAAACAAGCCGTCCCTGTAGTAGTCATAGTATGCCGCAGACTTGTAGGCCGAATCGAGGGCGCGTTCTGTCCTTATGACCCATGGCGTGCTGTAGTCAATCCTGATCCGTTTGATAGGGTGGCGGAAAGTCCCGCCTTCGTGTACGACCGGAATCTGGAGCATTTCCTTTCCGCCGGCGCCATAGAAATAGCATCGGTTGCGGTAGGACTGTTTCTGGTAGTTTTCGTATGCCTCAATGCAAAAATCAGAATACTTCGCAATCAATGCGAAGTATTCGATAGGTGGCAGGTATGCTGTATTAAGCAGAAGCACTAGTCAATAGGTCCTTTGTCGTTAAGATCATTGGCCTTGGCAATACCTCTCTTTGAGTTCTTGATGAATTTGAGGATAGCTTCTTTTTCGGCTGAAGGAGGGAATCCGGCTTCAACCTTAGTACAACCGTCTGAAATGTTGTTGCCCTGGAAGTATATGGTGTCGTAGATGTCACGGATGTTACGTATGATGTCGGAGTCAAATCCACGACGGCGAAGTCCCACGATATTCACACCTGCATAGCAGATAGGGTCGCGACCGCAAAGGGAATAAGGAGGAATGTCCTTGTTGACCTTGCAACCGCCTCCGACCATTGCGTGAGTTCCGATATGTGAGAACTGATGGACTTTGGTACCTCCGCCGATGATGGCCCAGTCCTCGACATCAGTTTCGCCTGCGATACCCACATAACTTACAAGAATGCAATGGTCTCCGACCGTACAGTCATGGGCTACGTGAACGTAAGACATTATCAATGTATCATTTCCGATCTTCGTCACGCTTTTCCCGCTGGCCTTTGTGCCTCTGTTGATAGTAGCACACTCACGTATGGTCACGCGATCGCCGATCTCCACATATGTGATTTCTCCGTCGAATTTGAGGTCCTGCGGAATGGCACCTACGACTGCTCCGGGGAACACCTCACAATCGTTGCCGATTTTAACATACGAGTAGATGACGGCATTCGGATGAATCTTGCAGTTGTCGCCTATTACGACATTGTCATCAATAAATGCATGAGGTCCGATTTCTACGTTTGCACCAAGTTTGGCGCCCGGGTGAACGATTGCTGTTGGGTGTATGTTTGCCATAATAGTTATTTTGTCAAATTAATGATGGCCTTGGCGGCATTTGTGTTGATTGTATGTCCGCTCTTGAAGGCCTCGATGTGGACTTTCGGGAAACCTCCTGCCAGTCGGAGATCGCCGAGCATATCCAGAAGCTTGTGCCTCCCGCATTCGTCGGCGAAATGAAGTTCGAGGTTGTTGAGATAGCCGTTTGCTGTGATTTCAACCTTTTCCTTGTTGAAAATCCTGCAGATGTTCTCCAATTGTGCTTCAGTAACCGGATGCTCGACGATTACGATAGCGTTGTCAACGTCGCCCCCCTTGACAAGACCCTGACTTGCAAGAAATTCGATTTCGTGGAAGAAAACGAAGGTGCGACAGATGCCTATCTCTGCACTGTAATCGGTGCTCTCGTCCCAATGCACTTTCTGTATTCCGAGAACCTTTGACTCAAAATCAAGTGTCAGGTCGATGGAGAAATGGTCGGCAGGTGAAATGCGGATATATGAACCGGATTTTTCGTTGGTAACCTCGTGGGATTCAGCTATTTCGATATATTTTCTCTCTGCATTCTGCTCCAACAGTCCGTCTGCGCTGATTGCCTTGATATAGTATGATGCGCTTCCGTCAAGGATAGGAACCTCCTCATTATCCAACTTGACGACGGCATTGTCTACTCCGAGTCCGGTCAGTGCGGACATAATATGCTCGATTGTAACCACGGATGCACCATTTTGTGAGATGGTGGTGCTTCGTGCCGTGTTGGATACATTGGTTGCCAGGGCATCTATGTATGCGCTGTCAGAGATGTCCGTGCGCAGGAAGCGTATTCCTGTATTCTCAGGGGCCGGACAAACCGTCATATGGGTGAATTTTCCCGTATGAAGACCCTTCCCTTCGAAGGAATAGCTATTTCTCAAGGTTCTCTGGTTCATAATAGTCGCCAAAGATAGCAATAATTCCTTTATAACCAAAAAAGCTATTCTTTGCCTGACTGGCGGAACTTGATGAAACTGCGCTTGAACTGATTAATCTCAAATGCAGGGCTTCCCATAACAATCTGGCCCGGTTTAGGGATGCTCTTTGTGACTCCTGACTGGGCTCCTATGGTGGTGTTGTCCGCGATGGTGAGATGCCCTACGATTCCGACCTGTCCGGCGAGGATGCAGTTCCTGCCGATCTTCGCGGATCCGGCTATGCCGCACTGGGCGGCCATTACAGTGTTGTCTCCGATTTCGACATTGTGGGCAATCTGACACAGATTGTCAATCTTGACTCCGTTGCCTATGATGGTGGATTCCATCTCCGCCTTATCGACTGTGGTGCAGGCTCCGATTTCAACATCATTTCCGATAATGACATTCCCGAGGTGTTCGATTTTCTTCCAGGTGCCGTCAGGTTGAGGTGCATTGCCGAATCCGTCGCTGCCGATTACAACGTTTGCGTGGAGGATTACGTTGTCTCCGATAATCGAACCGGGATAGATGCAGACTCCCGGGTAGATTATGCAGTGATGACCTATGACGGACCCTCTCCCGATGAACACATTGTCACCAATCCGGCTGCAGTCGCCGATACGGCACTTCGCTTCGATGTGGGTACAGTTACCTACAAACACCTTCCTGCCAAGTTTCGCGCTCAGAGACACGCTGCAGAAGCAACCTCTGTGGCGGCGATACTTGCGGTGCTGGTCCGATACGAATTTCAACAGTTCGGCAACCGCCGTGTAGGCGTTTTCGACACGTATCATTGTCGGGGTGACAGGCTGCTTCGGCACGAAGTCGTTGTTGACAAGAAGGATAGAGGCTTTGCTGCTGTAAACATACTCTTCGTATTTGGGGTTGGCATAGAAACAGAGCTGGCCCGGTTTCCCATGCTCAATCTTTGCAAAAGAAGTAACTACTGCGTTGCTGTCTCCTTCAACTGTCCCCCTCAGGACGTCTGCCAATTGTCCGGCTGTATATTTCATAGAGTCAATTTTTTCAATCCGGTTGCAAATGTAACAAATAATTCCTATTTTTGCACTTGTGAGCGAGATAGGGGCCGGATGGTTCCTATCTTTTTTATTGCTGAATACGGAATATTATGGATAGGAATGATTTTCAGAAGGTGATAGACCTTGCATCCGCAGAACGCGGTTGCACTATTGTGGAAGTAGCGTTTGATGATGACGACAATGTTTTCGAAGTCACTATTGACAAGGATGGCGCGGATGTTTCTCTGGAAGATTGCGAATACATTCATCGTGCCGTTCTGGCTGCTTTCGACAGGAACATAGAGGATTATTCCCTGACAGTCAGCTCCCGAGGTATCGATGCCGCCGAGGCTGATGAAATGCTGAAACAATAAATAATTAATCATAAAAATGGAAAAAGAACAAGTAATTACCCTGATCGATGCCTTCAAGGATTTTAAGGAGGAAAAGAACATCGACAGGCCTGTGATGATGGGTGTGCTCAAGGATGTTTTCCTCACACAGATTGCAAAAACCTATGGCTCTGCAGACAATTTTGACGTTATTGTGAACGTGGACAAGGGAACTTGCGAAATCTACCAGAATTTCGACATCGTTGAAACAGTGGAGGATCCCTCATCGCAGATGACGCTGGCGGAGGTTGCTGCCGAATCCGGGGATGATGATTATGAGATAGGTGACACCTACACTAAGAAAGTTCCTCTGGCTTCATTCGGACGCCGAGGAATACTTAATATCCGACAGAACCTCCAGGGCCGTATTATGGACATCGAGAAAGCTAATGTCTTTAAAAAATATTCCGAGAAAGTCGGAGAGATTTTTACTGGAGAGATATATCAGACCTGGTCAAAGGAAGTGCTTATTCTCGATGAGGACGGCAATGAGCTCCATATCCCTAAGAACGAACAGATACCGGGAGAGCATTTCAAGAAGAACGATACTGTAAGGGCTATTATCAAGAGCGTGGAGATGAAGAACAACACCACGCCGTACATAGTTCTTTCACGTACATCACCTGAATTCCTCGAGAGACTCTTTGAACAGGAAGTCCCGGAAATCATCGACGGGCTTATCACCATCAAGAAGGTTGTCCGTGTACCTGGAGAGAGGGCAAAAGTAGCCGTTGAGTCATATGATGAGAGAATCGATCCTATCGGGGCCTGCATCGGAGTTAAGGGTGGACGTATTCTCGGTATCGTACGCGAGCTCAGGAATGAGAATATTGACGTACTGCAGTGGACCAGCAATCCTTCTCTCCTTATCCAGAGGGCATTGAATCCTGCAAGGGTTTCATCAATAGACCTTGGCGAGAAATCAACGGACAAGATCAAGGTGTTTATGCAGCCGGAAGAGGTCAAGAAGGGTATCGGCCGTGGCGGATGCAACATCCAACTTGCCGGAATGCTTGTTGACAGGGAAATCGAGGTATGGAGAGAACTTCCTAAGGATGGCGTTGAAGGAGAGGAAGAGGACGTTTTGCTAAGCGAATTCTCAAACGAGATCGATCAGTGGGTCATCGATCGTCTCGAAGCTATCGGTTGCGATACCGCCAAGAGCGTCCTTGCACTTTCACCTGAAGACATTGCCAAGAGGGCTGATCTCGAGGATGAGACGGTTGATGAAATATTTGGTATTCTCAGGGCAGAATTCGAAGATTAATTAAAAAAAAGGGGTTGAATAATGGCAGAAATACGAATTAACAAACTGATCAGACAATATAATATAGGCCTTCAGGACCTTGTCAGTTTCTTGAAGAAACAAGGCGCTGAGGTGGATGAGGATCCTAATGCGAAGATTTCAGACGAATTCTTGCCGGCAATAGCCAAGCAGTTCGGAAAGGACCTTGCTATGAAGGAAGCTTCCGAGAAAGTCGATATCAAGCTGACCGAAATTCTTGAGAAGTCGAACAAGAAACAGGTTGAGGAAGAGGAAGAAGAGGAACCTGTGCGAGAAACTGTAATCAAGAGCACAATCTTCAACAAGGATCCTAAGCCGACACCGGTCGCCGAGCCGGAACCTGTTCCTGCACCGGAGCCTGAGCCTGTCAGTGAGCCTGAGCCTGAGCCGGAACCTGCCCCTGCACCGGAACCGGAGGTTGTCAGCGAGCCTGCACCGGAGCCTGCTCTTGAACCGGAACCAGAAGTTGCCGTAGATCCTGAACCTGCCCCTGAAATCCGTGAGTCCGAACCATCATCTGAGCCTGAACCAACCCCGCAGGCCAGCAGTACCGGTCTCAAGGTTTTGGGAAAGATTGATATGTCCCAATTCGAAAGAAGACCTTCTCAGAACAAGAAACGCGAGAGAATTACCAAAGGTACACAGAAAGTGGATGTGGGTAAGGTTGAGGCGGACAATAATCCTCGCAAGGGCCAGAAACAGGGCCAGAAAGCTGCCCCTCAGCAGGGGAAAGGCCGCAAACGCGACAGGAATGACCGCTTCAAGCCTGAGATGACCGAGGCAGAGCAGGAAGAGATCCAAAAGCAGATTCAGAAGCAGGTGAAGGAAACCTATGCCAGAATGAATGATTCCAAGAAGAGCAACTTCGGCGCCAAGTACCGTAAGGAAAAGAGGGAGGCCGTTGCTCAGAAGGCTATGGAGGAGATGGAGGCTGAAGCAATGGAAAAGAGCATCTTGAAAGTGACGGAGTTCGTTACTGTCAATGATCTCGCAACATTGATGAACAACACGCCTGTAAATAAGGTTATCGGTGCATGTATGAGCCTTGGTCTGATGGTTTCAATCAACCAGAGACTTGATGCTGAGACTCTTGTACTTGTGGCTGAGGAATTCGGATATAAGGTTGAGTTCGTTACAGCAGAGATATCCGAGGAAATCAGCAGTACTGAGCAGGCTGACAAGCCGGAGGACCTCGTACCACGTCCTCCAATCATCACTGTGATGGGACACGTCGATCACGGTAAGACTTCACTTCTCGACTATATTCGTAAGGCTAATGTGATTGCCGGAGAGGCCGGAGGAATCACCCAGCATATCGGAGCATACAGCGTCAAGATGGAAGACGGCCGTCAGATTACGTTCCTTGATACTCCTGGACACGAGGC
The DNA here is from genome assembly GCA_024401925.1 of Bacteroidales bacterium. Taxonomy (GTDB): domain Bacteria; phylum Bacteroidota; class Bacteroidia; order Bacteroidales; family UBA932; genus Cryptobacteroides. The sequence goes on from JAKSKD010000026.1 coordinate 17,911, forward strand.
CTTCACGGCAATGCGTGCTCGTGGTGCACAACTTACAGACTTGGCTATCATTATCGTGGCCGCTGATGACGCCGTCATGCCGCAGACAGTCGAGGCAATCAATCACGCGCAAGCTGCAAATGTCCCTATGGTATTCGCTATCAATAAGATAGATAAGGATGGAGCTAATCCGGACACTATCCGCAGGCAGCTCTCGGAAATGAATATCCTTGTCGAGGACTGGGGCGGAAAATATCAGTGCCAGGAAATCTCGGCAAAGAAAGGTGTCAATGTCAACAAACTTTTGGAGAAAGTCCTTTTAGAGACCGATATCCTTGAACTGAAGGCCAATCCGAACAAGCCGGCACTTGGCGCTGTCATCGAGTCCTCATTGGATAAGGGCCGCGGATATCTTGCAACTGTCCTTGTACAGGAAGGAACTCTCCACGTAGGTGATGTACTCCTGAGCGGCTGTTTCTACGGAAAAGTCAAGGCTATGTACAATGAGCGCGGCCAGAAGGTCCAGTCGGCAGGTCCGTCCACCCCTGTTTCAGTGCTCGGCCTCAACGGAGCTCCTGCCGCAGGTGAAAAGATAAATGTGCTTCTTGACGAGAAGGAAGCCAAGTCAATTGCCAACAAGCGTGAACAGTTGATACGTATCCAGGGAATCAAGACCCAGAAGCATATGACTCTCGAGGAAATCGGACGAAGGATTGCCATCGGCAACTTCAAGGAACTCAACGTCATTGTCAAGGGAGATGTGGACGGCTCTGTCGAGGCTCTCTCAGACTCACTGATCAAACTCTCTACAGAGGAGGTCAAAGTAAATGTTATCCACAAGGCCGTCGGAGCTATCTCTGAATCTGATATCTTGCTCGCAGAAGCTTCGGATGCCGTTATCATCGGCTTCCAGGTGCGTCCTTCAGTCGAAGCGCGCAGGGCTGCCGAGAAGGAGGGCATCGAAATCAGACTCTACTCTGTCATCTATGACGCAATCAATGAGGTCAAGGACGGTATTGAGGGTATGCTCGAGCCGGAGAAGAAGGAAGAGGTTACTGCAACAGCAGAGGTTAAGCAGATATTCAAGATATCAAAGGTTGGTACTATCGCGGGTTCGGTTATCCGTGACGGTAAGATGACTAACAAGACCAAGGTACGACTGATTCGTGACGGTATCGTTGTTTATACAGGAAATCTTTCATCTCTACAGAGAGGGAAGGATGCTGCAAAGGAAGTTCCTGCCGGAATGGAATGCGGTATCGGAATCGAAAATTACAATGACATCAAGGAGGGCGACATCATCGAGGCCTTCCAGATTGTAGAAATCAAGCGTACTCTTTAGAAGATAATATCGTTAATAGAAATACGGCGCTCAAAAGGGCGCCGTATTTCTATTATTGCATTTCCCAGAAATCCCAGACAAAGTCACACTCGCCCTTGAAGACGAAGAAGATGTCGTGGGTGCCTGCAGACCGTTTGAGACTGCAGGTGAATGTACGGAACGCACCGTCTGTGGGACTGATTGCAAGAGACCCGGCAAGCGGCCCGTCGGCTGCATCCAGATGCACCTCTATGACGGCGTCGGACTGGGCTTTGACGGTGGCTGCGAATTTGGATGCCCCCTTCTTCAAGTCAGCTCCTTTTATCTGCAGATATTCGCCCTCATCGATATTTGTAAGCACAATGCCCCTGCCTTCAATCTTGTCTGTCTTAAGACCGTATCCCCAGGCCATGGTTTCGGCCTCAACTTTTCTGAACGGATTGAACGCTTCAATCTGCTCAAGCGTGGCATCGAAGAAGTAAGGGACTTCCTCTATCGTTCCGTCGGCATTGTAGTGCATTTCAGCAGCAGATACAGAGCGTCTCTCGTGATGCTTGTATGTGTCGAGGTGCATGATGTCGTAGTTGAGACCGAAAACATATGATTTGCCCTTGTAGTCAATGATTCCCGGATGGTTTCCGCGTGTCCTTTGGGTATGGTCCATTATGTGCCCCTTATATTCCCAAGGACCGAGAGGAGAGTTGCTCATAGCGTAACCGATTCCTTCCGGACAGCAGGTGGATGCGAATGCCAGATAGTAAAGGCCGTTGCGCTTGTAGAACCAAGGCCCTTCCTGATAGTCCTCGATGTGAGGGAACTTCAGAATCTCACCGCTGTATGAAATCATATCTTCATTGAGCCTTACCGCATACAGGTTCGGATTGCCCCAGTACATATATGCCTGACCGTCATCATCAATGAATACAGTAGGGTCGATATCGTCCCAGTGCTCTTGCTGCCATACCAGAGGATGCCCGAGCGGATCCTTGAAAGGTCCTTCCGGCCTGTCTGCCACAAGAACGCCTATGCCGTGACCGTGGAGCGGACAATACATATAGAATTTGCCGTTCCTTTCCACAACCTGCAGGGCCCAGGCTCCGTTCTCGCGGCTCCTCCAGGCGAAATCCCTCGTGGATGCGACGCTGCCGCAGTCGGTCCAGTTGACCATATCCCCCGATGTGTAGAGCAACCAGTCATACATCTCGAAATTGTCGCCGAAATCTTCGTCGTGAGTGGTGTAGAGATATACTTTCCCGTTATAGACCATAGGCGCCGGGTCGGCGGTATATTTTGTTTGAATGAGAGGCCAGTTGACTTGTGTGTTGAACTTCCACCAGTCGAAACAGAAGAGTTCCCCGTCACCTCCGCGGAAAAGAATGTATATGTCGTGTACACCGGTGAGCCCATTTGTGACCGGTGCATTCATCACTGCGTTCTCTCCCTTGATCTCCAGCCTTGCGATCGGCCTCCCCTCAATCTTGTCCGCATAGAACTCGATAACTCCATCCGACAGGTAGTTTATCGTCTCTACAGTAGCCTGCACGGGTGCGCTGTCGCCGAAATCCACATTGCGGATTTTGATCCAGTCTCCGTTGTGAATGGAGGTTACATAGTGTCTTCTTCCGGCCAGTCTGTCCAGTTTGACACCCCAGCTGGAACTCATTGTCTCTGCCTCCACACGCGTGTATGGATCGATGGTGCCGACCGGCTCCACTCCTTCTTTTGTGAAAGGAATGAACGGGATGCTTCCGTCCTCATTGAACGTGAATTCCTCGATACAGGTAGCCCGATGGAAGCCGCCTCCGTCCGGGAGAGCCCCGTTGTGATAGAACATATAGTCCTTTCCTTTGAAATTGATGTTGCCGCCGTGTATTGTGAAACTGTTCTCGGCCTCATCCATTATGCGTCCGCGGAAAGTCCAGGGACCGTTTATGGAAGGTGCTGTCGAATATCCCATATATTCAGGAACTCCTCCGGCCGGATATACGATGTAGTATGTCCCGTTTCGCTTTGTTACCCAAGGACCTTCCTCATACTGCGTCATAGCCTCATCTTTGCCTATCTGCCAGTTCATCTTCATCTGAAGTTCCCCGAAGCTTTCCGGATCGTGGTATCCCGGGACTTCTTTGTAACCGTCAGGGAATGAGCACATATCATCTCCCAGCCTTCCGTACCAGAGCCCCTTGTTGCCCCAGAACAGCCAGGCCGAGCCGTCGTCATCAATGAATACGGTCGGGTCTATGAAGCCGAAACCTATGGCCAGCGGCTTCCCGATTGCATCTGTCCACGGACCCTGAGGGTCGTCGGCGACAGCGACGGCCAAAGCATCTTTACCGTCAGCAGTGTTGCAGCAGAGATACCAGTACCACTTGCCGTTCCTTTCGACTGCCTGGGATGCCCAGGCACGGTCGCCCTGCGCCGCCCATTCGAATGTGCCGGTGCTGACTTGCGCTCCGAGGTAAGTCCAGTTGACCATATCCCCGGAACTGAAGACGAGCCAGTCTTTCATCTTGAAATATGTTGCGTCATCCTCATCGTGGTCCGCAAAAAGATAGACTTTGTCTCCGTGGACATAAGGTGCCGGATCAGGAGTATAGACCGGGCTGATAGCAGGGTTCTGAGCAAACAGGATGCTGCAAAGGCATACTGTGAACAGGATAGTGCAGGACTTTTTCATAAAATTGTGTGGCTTAAATTAAAAGCCCCTACGTAAATCTTCGCAAGGGCTGAAATACAAATTGTTGAGATATCGGGACTCGAACCCAAACTGGCAGAACCAAAATCTGTAGTGCTAC
>JAKSKD010000027.1 GCA_024401925.1 Bacteroidales bacterium
TAGGACAGCGCCTTGCATTTGTGGGCACGTTACTGTCACTTATACATACGGATGATTTCTGTGCCTGGCGTTGCCTCTATTTTGCTGGTCAGTACCTCAGTACAGAAAATTTCACATATGTTGGTATGAAGAAAAAAATATAGTAAATTTGAAAGAGAAACCTTAAAATAAAAATGGATAAAAAGTATGACCCCCTATTCACTCCGTGGAAGATAGGCAATGTGGAAATCAAAAATCGCATTGTAATGACTTCTATGGGCGGCACATCCATCTTCGGATGGCTGGAACCTAATCATTTCGACAAGGAAGCCGCCAACTTTCTTCTTGAAAGAGCAAAGAACAATGTCGGACTTATCCTGCCCGGAATAGCCCCTATCAAGGATATCATCCTTGGTAAATGGTTGTACCAAGGCAAAGGCAAATTCAAGGAACTCAAGGAATTTATGGACGAGTTCCACAAGACCGGCGCGAAGATGTTCGTCCAGATGACCGCTGGCTTCGGAAGAAGCATGGCTATCAATGACATTATGGTCAAGGCTTGCAAGAACAAGGCTCTTGGCCTGATTATGAAACCTATACTTGATATGGATTATCTGACGGCCTCCGCATCAGCCACTCCGAACCGCTGGGAAGAAAGCTGTACGTCAAGACCTCTGACAAAAAAAGAGATAGACGAAATGGTCGATGCCTTTGCAAAAACGGCCAAGCTTTGTATGGATGCCGGTGTGGACGGAGTAGAGATTCACGCCGTTCACGAGGGCTACCTGCTGGATCAGTTCACGATGAAATACACCAATCTGCGCGATGACGAGTACGGCGGAAGTTTCGAGAACCGCTACCGCTTCCCTGTAGAAATAGTCAAGGCCATCAAAAAGGTCTGCGGTAGGGATTTCCCTGTCTCACTGCGTTATTCGGTCGTTTCCAAAACCAAAGATTTCGGCAAGGGAGCAATGCCGGGAGAGGATTATGTAGAAGTTGGACGCGATATGGAAGAGAGCGAAAAGGCCGCAAAGTATCTGCAGGATGCAGGTTACGATATGCTCAACTGCGACAACGGAACCTATGATGCCTGGTATTGGGCCCATCCGCCTATGTATATGCCTCAGAACTGCAACCTCGAGGATGTCAGCCACATCAAGAAGTTCGTGGACATTCCTGTCGTATGCGCCGGCCGTATGACTCCGGAGACCGCTGCCGAGGCCGTAGCCGCAGGACAGATCGACGCTATGGGCGTTGCCCGTCAGTTCCTTGCTGACCCACAGTGGGTTACGAAGCTGATGAAAGGTGACCTGGAGTCTGTCCGTCCTTGCATCTGCTGCCACAACGCCTGCTTCAATATGGCTTCATACAAGGGCGTAGGCAATGACCAGAGCCTTTCCGACAATATGGGTATGGCCCGCTGCGCCATCAACCCTACAACAATGCAGTCCCGCAAGTACAAGATTGTCCCTGCAAAGAAACGGAAGAAGGTAGCCGTGATAGGCGCCGGAATCGGAGGGATGGAAACTGCCAGAGTACTTGCCCTGAGAGGGCACAAGCCGGTAATTTTCGAAAAATCCGACCGTCAGGGCGGCGTGTTTAACTTTGCCGCGGCGCCGTCGTTCAAGGAAAAGGACAAGGAACTTCTGGCCTGGTATGCCAAGGAGATGGCAGACCTGGGCATAGAAATACACTTCAATACGGAAATAAAGGGCATCGAGGAACTCGCGGGATTCGACGAGATAGTTGTCGCCACCGGTGCAAAGCCTAACCGTCCGCGCATTCCCGGAATCGAAAAATCCATCGAGGCCTGCGAATATCTGAGCGGCGCTCCTACGGGACAGAAAGTCATAATAATCGGCGGCGGGCTTTCCGGCTGCGAAATAGCATACGACCTGTATCTCCAGGGCAAGACCCCTGTCATTGTGGAGATGAAGAACGACCTTATCGCCGTCAAGGGCGTATGTCTTGCGAACAGTTCATACCTGAGGGATTTCTTCGAGCTCAACAAGGTCGAGGTTCATCTTGAAACGAAACTGAAAGAGTTCACCGACAAGGGCGTAACTGTTGTTGACAAGGATGGTAAAGTCTTTGAAATAGAGGGAGATACCGTAATCACTTCTATGGGCTACAGGCCTAAACCTCTCTTTGAACAGAAAGGAAAGGTCAAGCTCGTCGGAGACTGCAACGGTGTCGGCAACCTGCGGACCGCAATATGGCGCGCCTGGGACGTGGCAATGAAAATATAGGAGGAAACAATTATGGCATATCAATACAAAATGAAACTAACGCCCGAGCAGATTGACATTCTGGAGGGCAAACAGGGCTCCGTAAAAGCCAAGGTGATGGAAACCATTGTCAGATACGGAGATATGTTCGAAGCAACTGAGCTTGTCCCCGTGACCCACGGCGAGGGCCATCTTGTTACTTCTTTCGGTCTTTCCCTGCTGAAACCTGTTTACAGGATAATGGACGAACTGATTGAGGCCGGTCTCAAGGTCAAGGAAGGCTTTACCGCAGATCCCCGTCCCAATGACATCAAGAACGTGGATTGCAGCCTTCTGGACAGGATTCTCTATACCAAGATTCTGTACGGAAAGCAAGCTGCCTATGAGGAGCAACTCCGCAAGCTTGGCCTCAAGAACGACGAGTCCTTTACCTGCACCTGCTATTATCCTGAAATAGGCAACGTTCCACGGAAGGGAGACATTCTCTCCTGGGCGGAATCCAGTGCCGTCAATTACGCCAATTCCGTGCTGGGAGCTCGCTGTAACCGCAATTCCGGAATGATCGAGCTTTTCGGTTCGATTGTGGGTTTCGTTCCTAAGTTCGGGCTTCTTACCGACGAGGGGCGCAAGGCGAAATGGAAGGTTACAGTGAACACGAGCAGAAAGCCTATCCCTCAGATTCTGGGCTCCGCCATAGGAATCAAGGTGATGGAGGACGTTCCATACGTAGTGGGGCTGGATAAATGGATAGGAACCGAACTTACAGACGAATGCAAGTCATATCTCAAGGATTTCGGCGCTGCCACAGCTTCCAACGGTGCAGTGGGGCTCTACCATATCGAGAACGTTACACCGGAAGCCAGGGAACTCGGAAATGCTTTGCTGGAACAGGATTACAAGGAGTATATAATTGATGACGAGGAACTTGAGCGCGTATATAGGTCATATCCCGTTATGTGGAAACAGCCGGAAAAGGAAGGCACTTTTGCTTTCATAGGCTGCCCTCATCTCTCCCGGACACAACTCGAGGAGTGGGCCAATCGTATTCTGGAGGGCCTCAAGGCCGCAGGCAGAAAGAAAGTTGCCTGCAAGACAGTTCTCTGCACACCTTCCCCTATACGGAAAGAGTTCGAGAAGACTGCAAAATATGCGGAGCTCAGGAAAGCCGGAGCGAGCGTGACATCGATTTGTCCGCTTATGTACACTTCCAACCCTCTTACCAAATCAAGACGGCTGATGACGTGCTCCAACAAGCTGCGCACTTATTCACTGGCAAGGTATTACAAAGATGACGAGCTGCTCGCCATCATAACGGGAAAGGAGGATTAAGTTATGAAAGAATTCAAAGGACGCGTACTCAACGGCGGGTACTATAAAGGAGAGGCTGTCGTCTCTCACCAGGGCGTGAACACTCTCGCAAGTTTCCAGAGTTCAGCGATAATGCACTCGAGCAAGCTCGTCATAGCAGACCAGAACAACCCTGACATATATCAGAAGAATATTACCGGCAAGGCACTCTGTCTCCCTCAGACCATTGGCTCCACTACCGGAGGAATGGTTCTTCAAGTAATCTGTTCAATGGGTATCAATCCTGCCTGTCTGTTGTTTTCAGAGCATATTGACTCGCTGGCCGGAGCCGGTGTAATTCTGTCTGTCGTATGGGAGAACAGCAACATCATTGCCATCGACCAACTCGGGCAGGAATTCCTGGATACCGTCAAGACAGGTGATATCATTGAAGTGACCGAGGACGGCACGGTGCGGATAACACGTACGGCAGCGTAGACAGATGACTCCGGGGGATAGTTAATGGAGCCTATCACGGTGAGTGGTGGGCAGGGGATTATGAATCTTTCCTTAATGGAACACCCATATTGGGAGAAGAAGATTCTGCTTCTGCTCCGTCTTCTGGAAAAGTGAAAAAGGATTCGTACATACGAAATTATTGGTTATATTGCGGTGATTTTAGGCTAAAAATGATAAAATTCTTAAAAATATTTATTTTTATACTCCTTTCGATAATATCGGCCGCTGTTACTTTTGCGCAGGAAGACCCTTTGAAATTCAGTACTTTCACTTGGAATTTCGGCGACATAGAAGAAGCTTCCGGCCCTGTCAGCCATACTTTTATTTTCCGCAACATGTCCACAAGGGAGCAACGTCTAGATATGGTCATGCCGAGTTGTGACTGTACCACTGCCAGCTATTCCAGGGAACCGGTGCTTCCGGGTGCGGCCGGTGAGGTCACCGTTACATATGACCCGACTTCTCTCCCCGGACAGTTCCGGCAGAACGTCAGAATTTTCACCGGAAATGGAAAAGTGATGTATCGCCTTTATGTTGAAGGAAATGTGAAACCGAGGGAGAAGAGTGTGGATGAACAGTGTCCTTATTATCTTGATGAGGGCTTGCAGGCATCATCTCTGTCTCTGCGATTCGGATTTGTCCGTAAATGTACATCCCAGACAAAATCTTTCACTATCGTAAATACCTCAGCGGATGTGCTGAAAGTCCGGTATGATTTCAAGGAAGTAAAAGTAAAGGGACCTGTTTCGTTGCTTCCGGGAGAATCTGCCAAGGTGGAGGTTACTTTTACCCCTGAAAAAATAGGTACACTTGACTCTGAAATATTTGTCTTTTCCGGAGATAAGGGGAAGGCTGTTAAAGTGCTCGGATATGGTGTCGAGTATGAGGACGATATGGCGGGATCACCTATGTTCAGATTCGAACCTACCCGTGCAATCTTCAAGAGAAACAAGTCATCAGTCGAATTCTATAACAATGGAGACAACCGGCTTACTATTTTTGCCATCGAACTTCCTGAAGGCATTGCAACTGATTGTCCTGTACCTATATATATCGAAGCCGGTGGAAAGGCGAAAATCCGTTTCAAGGCTACCGGATTCAAGGGAGAGTCAGTCATCAGAGTATATTCTGATGACCCGCGCCGTCCTATGAGAGAGATTATTTGTAAATATTAAATACTATGAAGATCGTAAAATCATTTATTTTCGCCGCAGTTTGCGCTTTGGCAGTTTCTTGCGGCAGCAGGCCCACAGCCGAGTATGAATATCCTTTCCAAAATCCAGAACTATCTGTAGATGAGAGGGTTGACAATCTTATTTCACTTCTTACACTTGAGGAGAAAGTCAGTATGATGATGAACAGGTCCCTCGCTATTGAAAGACTCGGCATTCCTGCATACAACTGGTGGGGCGAGGCTTGTCATGGACTTATGGGAGTTGCAGATGTGACTGTGTTCCCACAGTGTATCGCTCTTGCCGCAACCTTCGATGACGACGCACAGCTCGCTACCTATACAATGGTCTCTGATGAGGCGCGCGGACGTTTCAATTCAATATCAAGGGACGGCGACATAGGACCTTATGTTTCTGCTATTCCTAATCTTACATTCTGGGCTCCTAACGTGAATATCTTCCGTGACCCGAGATGGGGACGCGGCCAGGAGACATACGGTGAGGATCCTTACCTCATGTCCCGTTTCGGCCTCAATGTAGTACGTGGAATGCAGGGTAATGACAAAGACTATTTTAAGACACACGCCTGCGCAAAGCATTATGCGGTTCACAGCGGACCGGAGCCTCTCAGACACCAGTTCGATGCACGTGTCTCAATGAGGGATCTTTGGGAGACTTATCTTCCTGCCTTCAAGACACTTGTAGTGGATGGTAATGTCCAGGAAGTTATGTGCGCCTACAGTGCCTATGAGGGAGATCCTTGCTGCACCAGCGAGCGACTTCTCGTGGATATCCTAAGAAACAGATGGGGCTATGACGGCATCATTCTTTCAGATTGCGACGCCATCAATGATTTTTATGTTCCGGGACGTCACAATACCCATCCGGATGCAGCTACAGCCGATGCCGACGCAGTCCTCCACGGAACAGACCTTGAATGCGGAAAGAGCTATCATGCACTTGTGGAAGCTGTTGAAAGGGGACTTATCACCGAGGCTGACCTCGACGTGTCTCTCCGAAGAATCATTTCAGGACGAATTCGTCTCGGCCTTCTCGACCCTGATGAGATTGTCCCTTATCACACCATTCCGGGTAGCGTCGTAGATTGCGAAAAGCATCGTGCCCACGCTCTCAAACTTGCTGAAGAGGGTATTGTGCTCCTTAAGAACGACAATGTGCTCCCTCTTTCTCCTGATGTAAAGAAGATTGCAGTGGTTGGACCAAATGCTGATGACCTTGAGGTTATGCGCGGCAACTACAGCGGCTCGCCGACACATTATGTATCAATCCTCCAGGGTATCAAGAACAGGCTTCCTGAGGCTGAGGTTACCTACATCAAGGGTAGCGAAGTGGAGAATGAATATATGAAATATCCTAAGATACAGCTTGTTACATCCAACGGACAGAAAGGCTTCACGGCTCAGTATTTCAACAACAAGAATTGGTCCGGACAGCCTGTACTCACTGAGTCCCTTGAGACCATTGACCAGCACACTGAAGGCGGATACGGTTTCGGAAATGGTGTGAATGCTTTCGATTTCACAGCAAAATATACCGGAGAAATTGTAACTGATTTCACGGGTACACTTTGCTTCGACATACGTTCGAATGACTGCACCGTTAAATTCGACGGAAAGGTGATTGGAAAAGCTGAATTTTCATTCTTCCGCAGGCAGAACCTTATTCTTGCCGAGGTGAAAGAAGGGGAGAAGCATTCCATTGAACTGCTCTATAAGGCTGGCCCTCAAGGCGGAATGTCAATAATGGGACTCTCACTCTATGAGCGCAGACTCGCAGAATTCGATGAGATCAAGGAACAGGTCAAGGATGCCGACGCCATCATCTTCGCGGGAGGTATTTCACCTACCGAGGAAGGAGAAGGTCACGAGCGCTCGACCATCGAACTCCCGGCAGTCCAGAAATGTTTCCTTCAGGCAATGAAAGAAACCGGAAAACCTGTCATTATGGTTAGTACTTCCGGCAGCTGCATCGGTTATGAGGAATCTGAGCCTTATTTCGACGCTCTGCTCCAGGCTTGGTATTCAGGACAGGAAGGCGGTACTGCAATCGCCGAGATTATCTTCGGTGACGTGAATCCATCCGGAAAGCTCCCTGTTACATTCTACAAATCCACATCGCAGCTCCCTGAGTTTACGGACTACAATATGGACAACCGTACCTACAGATATTTCAAAGGCGAGCCTATGTGGCCTTTCGGTTTCGGTATGAGCTACACTTCATTTGAAATCTCCGGGGGCAAACTGTCAAAGACGACAATTGAGAAGGGTAAGGGTGTTGAGCTTACAGTCAATGTCAAGAATACAGGAGATATCGCCGGTGATGAGGTTGTACAGGTATATGTGAAGAGCCTTACCAACCCTGATGCTCCAATCAAGTCCCTCAAGGCATACAAGAGGGTTTCTCTTGCAGCAGGCAAGAGCACCAAGGTCAAGCTGACCCTTGAACCGGATGCATTCTCATATTACAGCGAAGCAGTTGACGACCTTGATTATTTTGCGGGCGACTACCAGATTCTCTATGGAAACTCATCCGCAGACGCAGACCTCAAGGTCCTGGAACTGAAAGTGATATAATATGTTCAGCAAAAAGAATAAAATAAAGCTAACCTGGCTCGCCGCCATACTCAGCGTGCTGAATTCGGCGTTGTTCCATATTCCGTTCTTTACCTATATTCTAAACAATGTGGAGGAAGGCTTCAACGGGGTGTTCATATTCGTATGTATGTGCATCCTTATGCTCGTTGCCAATTTCTTTGCCTTCTATCTCATTTTGTATCTTGGCAGGGCGGTCGGTAAGGCCATTCTTTCCTTCTTTTTCATAGGTAATTCGGTAAGTCTTTATTTTATTAATACTTATGACGTCCTCATCGATGACACGATGATGGGCAACGTCTTCAATACCAACACTGCGGAGGCTACCAGCTATTATTCCGGTTCAACCCTGCTCTATATCCTGTTGCTCGGTGTGCTGCCTTGCATTCTGATATGGCTTTCAAAGGTCAACTACGGCAGTCTGAAGAGGTTCTTCGCTAATATCGGTGTATCTCTTCTTATCCTCATTGCGATAGTATTCGGCAATATGTCCAACTGGATGTGGATGGACAAAAATTCCACTGTCGCCGGCAGCCTTGTTCTTCCTTGGTCATACGTGGTGAATACATTCCGTTATCAGAACCAGCAGAGAGAACTGAACAGGAAGGAGATACTCCTGCCGGATGCTACTTTCGCCAATAACGACAAAGAGGCGCTTGTGCTTGTGATAGGGGAGTCGGCGCGCCGCGATCATTACTCCCTCTATGGGTATGAGCGTGAGACGAATCCGTATATGACAGCAACCGAGAATCTTACTGCTTTCAAGGCCGATGCAAGCGCTACATATACCACTGCCGGAGTAAAGGCTATTCTGGAGCCAAAAGATGAGAAGAAACTGTACGAGATTCTGCCGAACTACCTTTTCAGAACAGGTGTTGATGTAATATGGAGGACAAGCAACTGGGGACAACCGCCTCTTCATATCGACAAATATGAGGAAGTCCCGGATATTTCGGAGAAATACGGCATTCCTGATGAAGGCCACGACGGACTTCTTCTCGCCGGACTTCCGGAACTGATTGCTGGCAGCGACAAGAATAAAGTGCTGATTGTACTTCATACCAGTACAAGCCACGGGCCTTCATATTATAAAAAATATCCGGCTGAATTCGAAGTCTATACTCCTGTTTGCAAGACTGTGGAGATGTCCACGAGCCCTGTCGGAGAACTTGTGAATGCATACGACAACACTGTGCTTTATACAGATTACCTGATACACAGCATCATAGAAAACCTCAAGTCCCTTCCGGAATGGAGGACTTCGATGATTTTTGTCTCCGACCACGGTGAGTCCCTCGGTGAAAATAATCTGTATATGCACGGCGTGCCCATTTCAATTGCTCCTGCAGAGCAGATTGAGATTCCGTTCATCGTCTGGACTTCTGACGGGACACCGCTCAAGGATAATGATATGCTGACTCAGCACCACGTTTTTCACAGTGTTCTGAACTTTCTCAGCATCGACAGTCCTGCGTATGACGAGTCAATGAACATCTTTACTGATGAGTAGGTCTGTTCTTTACATAGTCAACCCGATTGCCGGAAAGAAGGGACGAAAGCAGAGAATCCTGTCACAACTAAAGGCTTCGGGTGCCGATATTGTCTATACTGAATATGCGGGTCATGCTACTGAGCTGGCCCGCTCATCTGTTGCCGATGTCGTTGTTGCTGTCGGTGGGGATGGAACCCTTAATGAGGTTGCCAGAGGACTTGTCGGCACAGAAAAGATCCTGGGGCTGATGCCTTGCGGAAGCGGGGACGGTCTTGCACGTCATCTTGGAATCAGGGGAAGTTTCCGCCATATGTCGGACGTAATCGGCCAAGGAAGGATTCAGACCCTGGATTACGCCAGAATCAATGGACGTCCGTTCTTTTCTGTCAGCGGGGTCGGACTTGATGCCATTGTAAGCGAAAGGTTTGCAAAGGCCGGGAAAAGGGGACTGTGGACCTATGTCGAGCAGGCTGTGAAGACGTGGAGTGGTTTTGTACCTGAGAAATATACAATCACCATTGATGGCAGAACCTTGGAGCGCGAAGCTGTCCTGATTACCGTTGCCAATTCCAACCAGTGGGGAAATGGGGCGAAGATCACTCCTCTTGCGAGGACAGATGACGGTCTTCTGGACATTACCATCATAAGTATGTTCAGAACAATAGACATTCCAGTGCTGGCGTTAAGGTTAATGACAGGTTCAATTCATAAAAGTCGTTTCGCCGAGTGTCTGCAAGGTAAAGAAATCTCCATCACACGTAGCGGAGATGGCCCTGCACATTGTGATGGAGACTATTTGGAATGTGGAAATGTCCTGAATATCTCGATTTGCCCTGAGAAGCTTCAGACGCTTGTCCCTTAGTCCTTTTTCTTTCTTGAAAGCAGCCGTATTTCAGCATAGATGCAGGCTGCGGCAATGATTGCGAGAAACAGGTTGAAAAGTACTGTCAGCGGAATGTTGATAGTGTGTTCCGCTTCGATGTACGGAGTCAGAGAGACGCTGCTGTCATATCTGGCGAAGGCATTCGTGTAGATTACGGCTCCGTCGCTGAAATATGCCGTCACACGTGCGTATGGGTCATTTTCCTTTATGACGTATTCAATCCTGTCCGTGAAATCATCACTCGTGAGAGTTGTGTGCCCCTGCCCTGTGACAACAATCGAATCTGCCGGCTCGGAAAGCGTGACAAACAGTGTATCCTGATGCAGATCTATCTCATCGATTTCCGGTAAATCTTCGTTTTCTGCATATTTGACATTCCAGTCGCCGTCTCCGTAATCCGGAATCCTCATACTATAATAAGCGCCGGAGAGAAGAGTCTCTTTCAAATCCTCATATTTTCCTGATTCTGCGTCAAGAAAATTGGCGCGTACAGCAGTTCTGGCGGAAGCTTTTGAATTATGGTTGTCGTCATTCGCCAGTGCGAAGGAGTAATGTCCTGTACTCAATGCCCAGTCCCAGTATTCCTGCTCGGTCCCGACACCGGAATCAAGCTCAATGATGCGGTATCCGGTGAGTTTCTCCATTATCTTTTCAGTTGATCCCGGAGTCCTGTACGGATGGTTAAGCTGGATGAAATCCGCATCTTTCCCCAGATAGTCCATCTGCCACTGCCTCTGCGATGCGAGAATAGGGAACAGATGGTCAAAATGGTTCACCTTTTCTGCACCGAAGACCAGTTTGTGATATTTTGCCAGCCCGTATCCGTGCTCGTAAACGTTGACCTGAAGTTCGGGATTGCAAGGATGCTCGGTGAGCTTATTATGGTTGGAAAATGTCAGAATGTCGTATCCCAGTTTCTTATAATCTTCATAGACGGTCTCCGGCCAGTAAGGACATTCGTTGAGCGGACCCTTCACTTTCGTATGGGTGTGGAAGTTCGCCCTCTTCCAGACCTGGTTGCTGTCCACTCCGGCATACGGATTGAAAATATCCGGTCCGCTGAAAGCAGCCGTGTCAGCAAAATTATAGATAGGGGATATGCTGAATACCGCCAGCAGTGCGAGTGCGGATAATATTATCGTGCAGAATACTTTCAGGCTTATGCTCAATACTTTTTTCATAGAGTTTTGTTTTCCGGAAGCAAATATACATATTCAGTTTGAAGACGGATAATTATTTGTTAAATTTGGAGCTTGGAAACTAATTTAATATCAGATATGAAAAAGTTTTTACTTATTCTGGCTGGTGCAGCCGTCATTGCTGCCTGCTCAGAGCCAGCAAAGCCGGAACTGACCAAGTCCGGACTTGATCCTCAGAATTTCGTCAATGAGTATAACGGAGCTCCTACTGCGCTCTACACCCTGACAAATTCAAATGGAATGGAAGTGTGTATTACAAATTTCGGAGGACGTATCGTCTCCATTATGGTTCCAGACAAGAACGGTGAGTTCAAGGATGTAGTCCTCGGATTCGACAATGTCAGCGATTATTTCCCTGAGAACAATTCCACAGACTTCGGTGCAGCCATCGGACGCTATGCCAACAGAATCAACCAGGGCCGCTTCACTCTTGACGGCCAGGAGTATCAGCTTCCTCAGAATAATTTCGGCCATTGCCTCCACGGAGGTACAACCGGATGGCAGTATCAGGTCTATGATGTCGTAGAGGCAGACGCAAGCCACATCAAGATTGTCCGCAATTCGGAGGACGGTGACAACGGTTTCCCTGGGAATGTAACTGCTTATGTTTCATACACTCTTACTGATGACAATAAGATTGATATCGCATATGAGGCTACGACTGATGCCCCTACAATCATCAATCTTACAAATCACTCATATTTCAACCTCAGCGGCGATCCTAGCAAGACCATTCTGGACCATATCCTCTATATGAATGCCGCTTCATTCACCCCAGTGGATGACACTTATATGACTTCTGGTGAAATACTTCCTGTAGAAGGAACTCCTATGGATTTCACAACTCCTAAGGCTGTTGGAACCGATGTCGATAATTTTGAATATGAGCAGCTTAAGAACGGCAACGGATATGACCACAACTGGGTTCTCTCAACCGACTGTGACGATACTGTTCCTGCGGCTGTAATCTATTGCCCTGAAACCGGCATCCGCCTTACAGAATATACTGATGAGCCGGGAGTTCAGATGTACTGCGGTAACTTCCTTGACGGAACCGTAACCGGAAAGGGCGGCATCGTTTATCAGCAGAGAGTCGGCATCGTTTTCGAGTCCCAGCACTATCCTGACAGCCCTAACAAGCCTGAGTGGCCATCAGTTGTCCTCCGTCCTGGAGAGACTTACACAAGCCACTGTGTTTTCGCATTTGACACTATAAACGAATAATCAATATGAATATCATCGATGCTATCGCGGCTTCGGGTTTCAGGACTGTTGACCTTGTCATTGTCCTTGCATACCTGTGCCTGCTTATTTTCCTCGGCCTTTTCCTCGGCCGTACCAAGAAAGGCGAGCAGAAGAGTGCAAATGACTACTTCCTTGCCGGTAACACTCTAACCTGGTGGGCTGTGGGTGCCTCACTCATTGCCGCCAACATTTCCGCAGAACAGTTCATCGGAATGTCAGGAACAAGTTATGCCGACGGTATTGCCACTGCGGCATATGAACTTATGGCTGCGGTCACTCTTGTCGTAATAGGCAAGTTTCTTCTTCCTATTATGCTGAAACGCAAGATTTTCACAATCCCTCAGTTCCTTCGCGAACGCTATAATGACGGTGTGGGCCTTGCTTTCTCCATCCTGTGGCTCTTCCTTTATGTTTTCGTAAACCTTACATCCGTGGCTTGGCTCGGAGCTCTCGCTATTGAGCAGATTCTTGGCCTGCAGGGCGTATCCCTTGCAATAGGAAGTTTCACAATTTCTATGAGGATGGTCATCATTCTCTGCCTGTTCATTATCGCGGGTATCTACTCGATATACGGAGGTCTTGCATCCGTTGCCTGGACTGACGTGCTTCAGGTCACTTTCCTCGTAGGTGGCGGACTTGTAACTGCAATATTCGCCCTCAAGGCTGTCGGCGGTGGAGAAGGAGTTCTCGCCGGATTGAGCAATATCTTCACAGACCTTACTTCAGGGGAGCATTTGAATGATTCCCATCTGCATCTTGTGATTCAGGAAAGCCACGGCGCCAGTGCATTCGCTAATGTCCCGGGCATCGCAGCCGTTGTAGGTGGAGTATGGCTCACCAATCTCGGTTATTGGGGCTTCAATCAGTACATAATCCAGAAAGGACTTGCAGCCAAGAGCGTTGAAGAGGCTCAGAAGGGTCTCGTATTCGCCGGTTTCCTCAAGATTTTGATTCCTTTCATTGTAGTACTTCCGGGAGTCTGCGCATATTATATTTCCCTCCACCCGGAAATTATGGCTAACCTCCAGGGCTCTATCAATGTATCAGATGACGCATATCCTTGGCTCGTGCGCAACTTCACACCGGTAGGAGTTAAGGGACTCACTTTCGCAGCTCTTGCAGCCGCCATCATTTCATCCCTTGCTTCAATGTTCAACAGTACTTCGACCCTCTTCACGATGGATATCTACAAGAAGTACATCAACAAGGATGCTGATGATAAGAAACTTGTGAAAGTGGGCCGTCTCGTTTCACTCTGCGCACTCGTTATTGCAGCAATCGCTGTGAAGCCTCTTCTCGGCAACCTCGATCAGGCATTCCAGTATATCCAGGAATACTCAGGATTCATTTATCCTGGTATCATCACGGTATTCGGCCTCGGTCTTCTCTGGAAGCGCGCTTCCGGTAAGGCAGCAGTATGGACTGCAATCGCAACGATTCCTCTCGGAGTCCTGTTCAAGATTTTCCTTGGCGATGTGCCGTTCCAGTTCCGTGCAGGCTATATCTTTATGATACTCCTTGCTCTCTTTGTCCTTCTGTCGCTTATCGACAACAAGCAGAGCCGTCCTTGCGAGCTCCCTTCGGAGGCTGACCGCAAGTCTATGCTCAAGTGGGCTTCCATCCTTGGAGGTACAGGTATCTTCTTCATTGTGGCAGCAGCTGTTGTTGTCATCTGGGGTGCTTGCCTGCCGGATTCCGTATCTCCTGAAACCAATGTCATTGCATATCTCAACGATATCGGATTCCAGGCATTCTTCTTCTTCGGTGTACTCGTAGGATGCTCGTCAATATGGCTTTACAGTAACTCTAAAGATGCAGTCGAGGACCAAAAGGCTCTTCCTGTCGACCTTTCGCTCTTCCATACGAACCGCGGTTATACCTGGGGAAGTATCGCTATCTGCGTTATTGTCGCTATCCTTTATGTAATCCTTTGGTAAGTTATGCTGGAAGAACTTAAAAAGAAAGTATGTCAGGCGAACCTGGACCTTGTGAAACATGGTTTGGTAATATTTACCTGGGGCAATGTCTCTGCCATCGACCGTGAAAGCGGATTGGTAGTGATCAAGCCTTCAGGGGTGAGCTATGACGATATGAAACCTGAAGATATGGTAGTAGTGAGCCTCGACGGCAAGGTCGTCGAGGGCTCGCTGCGCCCGTCTTCGGATACTCCGACCCACCTTGTGCTTTATAAGGCATTCCCTGAAATCGGGGGAGTCGTACACACGCATTCCACATACGCTACTGCGTGGGCGCAGGCCGGTCTGGACATAAATCCTTACGGCACCACCCACGCTGATTATTTCCACGGGCCTGTGCCTTGTACTCCTGATATGACCGTCGAGCAGATAAACGGTAACTATGAAGAGGAGACTGGCAACGTGATAGTGAAAACATTCCGGAAGCTCAATCCTGTCCATACTCCAGCCGTGCTCGTGAAGAATCACGGACCGTTTGCCTGGGGAAAGGATGCGGATGAAGCTGTATATCACGCAAAGGTGCTGGAGGAGGTCGCAAAGATGAATTATATCACAGAAACACTCTCCAGGGTCAGGGGAATCTCAAAGTGCATTATTGCACCAGGCGAGCCGTCTATGAAAAAGGCGCTGATTGAGAAGCACTTCTCACGCAAACACGGCCCTAATGCCTATTACGGACAGAAAAAGAAATAACATTAACTATAACTGACAATACATTATGATAAAGCAATACGAAAATATCGAACTCTGGTGGGTCACCGGTGCACAACTCCTCTATGGCGGGGAAACAGTAAAGATCGTGGACGGTCACTCAAAGGAAATGGTCGAGGGTCTCAACAGCAGCGGAATAATTCCTGTGAAGGTCGTATATAAGGGCACGGCCAATTCTTCCCGTGAGGTTGAAGATGTGATGAAGGCTGCAAACAACGATGCGAAGTGCGCCGGAGTCATCACCTGGATGCATACATTCTCTCCTGCCAAGATGTGGATCAAGGGGCTGCAGTCCCTTGAAAAACCGTTGCTTCATTTCCATACCCAGTACAATGCTGAAATTCCTTGGGACAAGATTGATATGGACTTTATGAATCTCAATCAGTCAGCTCACGGAGATATCGAATACGGCCATATCTGCACACGCATGCGTATTCAGAGAAAGGTTGTTGTAGGCTACTGGAAGAGCGAGGAGGCTCAAAGGAAAATTGCTGTATGGGCTCGTGCCGCAGCTGCCTTCGCTGACGCAAAGAACGTTCGCTGCCTGATGTTCGGTATGAATATGAACAATGTTTCCGTAACAGACGGTGACCGCGTCGAGTTTGAGCAGCGTCTCGGCTATCACGTTGACTATTACCCTGTATCATCCCTTATGGAATATTACAGGAATGTCACTGACACTGAAGCTGATGCTCTTGTCGAGGAATACAAGAAACTCTATACGATCAAGATAGATGAATCAGGCGAGAAAGTTTATTGGGAGAAGGTGTTCAATTCAGCCAAGGCTGAAATTGCGCTGCGACGGGTGTTGAAGGATGAGGGAGCAACTGCTTTCACGACCAATTTCGATGATCTCGGAGGCGCAGACATCGACGCTCCTGATTTCCTCGGCTTTGATCAGATTCCGGGCCTTGCTTCACAGCGACTGATGGAAGAAGGTTATGGCTTCGGCGCTGAAGGTGACTGGAAGACAGCCTGCCTTTATCGCACTCTATGGGTTATGTCGCAGGGTCTTCCTACAGGATGCTCATTCCTGGAGGATTATACCCTCAACTTTGCTGGTGACCGCAGCTCTATCCTCCAATCGCATATGCTTGAAGTATGTCCTCTCATTGCCTGCGACAAACCGAAGCTTGAGGTGCATTTCCTCGGAATCGGCATACGTAAGCAACAGACTGCACGTCTGGTATTTACGTCAAAGACCGGATATGGCATCAAGGCTACAGTAGTGGACCTCGGAAACCGTTTCCGTCTGATTGCGCAGGATGTGGAATGCATTGAACCGAAGCCAATGCCTAACCTGCCGGTTGCATCTGCCCTTTGGGTTCCTCAGCCTACTTTCGAAATTGGCGCAGGTGCCTGGATACTTGCGGGAGGTACTCACCACTCAGCATTCAGCTATGACATCACCGCTGAGTATTGGGACGATTTCGCAGAAATGGCCGGAATCGAGTTCGTTCATATCAACAAGAATACAACCATTGACAACTTCAAAAAAGAACTTCGCACAAACGAAGTATATTACCTTTTGAATAAAGCTCTTAAATAGTTCACGGATATGATTTTCGACGAGAAAACAACTATCGATTCGGGCAAGGCCATACTTGGAATCGAGTTCGGCTCCACCAGAATCAAGGCGGTCCTGATCGACCCGCAGAACAGGCCTATTGCGCAGGGAAGTCACTCCTGGGAAAACCAGCTGGTCGACGGTCTATGGACATATAGTCTCGACGCCATCTGGGACGGCCTCCGTGACTGCTATGCGGACCTCTTGAAAGATGTCCGCGAAAAATATAATACCGTCATCGAGAACCTTGCCGGAATCGGCATAAGTGCTATGATGCACGGATATATGGCATTCAATGACAAGGACGATCTTCTTGTGCCTTTCCGTACGTGGAGAAACACCAATACTGGACAGGCCGCTGCGGAACTTTCCAAGCTGTTTGTCTATAATATCCCGCTTCGATGGAGCATCTCACACCTCTACCAGTGTATTCTGAATGGGGATGAGCACGTCAAGGATATCAAGTTTCAGACTACTCTCGCCGGATATATCCATTGGAAACTGACCGGAGAGAAGGTCATCGGTATAGGTGATGCATCAGGAATGATTCCTGTGGATTCTGACACGAAGACATACAATGCCGGAATGGTCAGCAAGTTTGACGAGCTCATCGCCCCGAATGGCTATGGGTGGAAATTGCTTGACATCTTCCCTAAGGTGCTCGTGGCTGGTGAGAATGCCGGATGCCTTACGGCTGAGGGAGCAAGGCTTCTGGATGTTTCGGGTCATCTGAAGGCCGGGATTCCGCTTTGCCCTCCTGAGGGCGACGCCGGTACCGGAATGGCTGCTACGAATGCCGTGAAGAAGCGTACGGGCAATGTTTCCGCCGGTACTTCATCATTCTCAATGATTGTCCTCGAAAAGGAACTTTCAAAGCCTTACGAGGTTATCGATATGGTGACCACACCGGACGGAAGTCCTGTCGCTATGGTTCACTGCAACAACTGTACATCCGAAATAAATGCATGGGTAAATATCTTCAGGGAATTCCTTGCTCTTATAAGAGAACCCGTGGATAATAATAAGCTCTATTCCGCTCTCTTCGGCGTTGCAAATGACGGACAGCCTGACTGCGGAGGCCTGCTGGCATACAATTATGTCTCAGGCGAACCTGTGGCCGGACTCGTGGATGGACGCCCTCTGTTCGTGCGTTCCGCTACCGACAAGTTTAATCTCGCCAATTTCATGCGCTCACAACTTTACGCTTCGATTGCAGTCCTCAAGATCGGTAATGACATCCTTCTCAAGCAGGAAAATGTGAAGGTGGACAGAATCACCGGTCACGGCGGCCTGTTCAAGTCCACCAATGCAGGACAGAAGGTGCTTGCAGCTGCATTGAATTCACCTATTTCGGTGATGAAGACTGCCGGCGAAGGCGGTGCGTGGGGAATTGCCCTGCTTACATCATTCCTGGTCAATAATCCTGACAGGCTTTCCCTTGCAGATTTCCTTGACAAGAATGTTTTCGCTGGTGATGCCGGAACTGAAATAGCTCCGTCTTTCGCCGAGGTCGAGGGCTTTAACAGCTACATTGAAATGTACAAACAGGGCCTTGCCATCGAGCATTGCGCTGTGGACTCCAAAAAATAATTATTCGTCAGATTCCTGCAGCGCAGTAGATGCAGATACAGTGACGCGGTGGTTGTAACATTCGAACATGTCTTCCACCGCGTTCTTGTTTTCCACGCGTGTGAAGATGCTGATGATAGGAACGATAACAAGACCAGCCACCATTGCAAGGACTCCGGCGTTGATAGGGGAGGTAAAGAACGGGCTGATGAAAGTTTTGCCTGTAAAGCTGCAGTACATACATCCGCACATTATGGCGACGCCGCAAATAAAGCTTGCCCACACTGCGACTGGAGTCGTTTTTTTCCAGTACAGACCATAAAGGAAAGGTGCAAGGAAGGCACCTGCAAGCGCACCCCAGGAAATGCCCATAAGTTGTGCGATGAATGTGACTGAACTCTTTGCCTGTACGATGGCAATCACTGATGATACCGCTATGAAGAACAGTACGAGTATTCTGATGCAGAGAAGCTGCGATTTTTCATTCATTGCCTTATTCCCGGTCGTTTTGACCGCCGGTGCGATGATGTCGAGCGTGAGTGTCGAACCTGATGTGAGCACCAGTGAGGATAGCGTGGACATTGAAGCGGAAAGCACAAGGATGATGACGACACCGATCATAAGGTCGGGAAGGGTTTCGAGCATCGATGGAATAATGCTGTCGTATATCGGTGTGCCGTTTGGAGCATATTCGATGACGTCCCCATAAAGCCTTCCGAATCCGCCGAGGAAGTAGCACCCTCCGGCTACGATGAAGGCGAAAATAGTTGATATGACAGTTCCTTTCCTTATGGCTCCTTCATCTTTGATTGCGTAGAATTTCCCCACCATCTGAGGCAGGCCCCAAGTACCCAGCGATGTCAGGAGAATGACTCCGAGCAGGCTCAGCGGCTGAGGGCCGAAGAATGAGACGAATGCTCCGTTAAGGCCCGGTTCCACCTCTGAGCTGATTGAGGACATGGTTTTGATTGACTCCATGAAGCCTCCGTTCCCGTTGAGCACAGAGACTACTACGGCGCATATTCCTACCAGCATTATTATTCCCTGGATGAAATCGTTCACTGCTGTAGCCATATAGCCTCCGAGAAGAACGTAAGCTCCCGTAAGTACCGCCATTCCAATGACGCACCAGACATAATCGATACCGAATGCCATTCCGAAAAGTCGTGACAGACCATTGTAGAGCGATGCTGTGTATGGTATGAGGAAGATGAATACTATGATTGATGCGGCTGTCCTGAGCGAAGGGGCTCCGAACCTGTTGCCGAAGAAATCCGGCATAGTAGAGCTTTGGAGATGCTGGGACATAAGCCTTGTCCTCCTTCCGAGAATCCTCCAGGCGAGAAGTGATCCTATCAGAGCATTTCCTATTCCTATCCAGCTTGCCGCGAGACCGTATTTCCAACCGAACTGACCGGCATACCCGACAAAGATTACGGCAGAGAAATATGAAGTTCCGAATGCAAATGCAGTCAACCAGGAACCGACGTTCCTTCCGCCGAGGACGAAACCTTTTACGTCATTGGCACTCTTCCTGCAGGCTATTCCGACGCCGATCATAACTGCGAAGAAAAGAATCAGGATTAGGATTTTTACGAACATATGCTTTGATTTTTTGCAAATGTAACATTTTCAGTCGAAATAAAATTATATTTGTAGATATGGGTATATTAGGAATTCTTGCAATCATTGCTGCTGTGATTGGAATTGTCGGCAGCATCATACCAGGTATTCCGGGCCCTCCTGTCAGCTGGGTCGGTTATCTGCTTGTGTTTATTGGAAAGTTTACTGACCGTGCCGGTGACACGATGTCTCTTACTGTGCTTCTTTTATGGCTTGGAATCGTTATTCTGGTCACGGTGCTTGACTATGTCATTCCTTCATGGTTCACACGCGTTACAGGGGGGCATAAAGCTGCTTCGGTAGGCGCAATAGTCGGACTGTTCGCCGGTATGTTCTTCACTCCTGTAGGTATGATTACCGGTTCGCTGCTTGGAGCATTTCTTGCGGAACTGCTATACGAGAACAGCGGGGTTTGGAATTCCTTCAAGGCATCCATAGGCGCTTTCCTGGGCTTTATTTTCACTACAGGAATGAAGATAGTCGTTTCAGGAATAATGGCTTATTATGTTTTCGTTTATGTAATTAACTAATAATCAATATAAAGAGAAGGGCTTGTTCATCCAGGCACTCGAAATTACCGGTTTCCGCTACGTCATAGACCCACGCATAGGCCGCATTGATGTCCTCTTCCCAATCTTTGAAGCCCACCTTGATATGTTGCAGATTGCTGGGTAGCGCTGTCATTTTGTACAAAAGTACCAAATTCTTGGATTCAAGATAGACTTTGTTTTGCATATAACAAGATATACATAATTAAAGATAAGAACTGATGTAGTCAAGAACTTTTTGAAAGCGATATATTGTAGTTTCAAATATATTATATACATTTGCATATAATATATATTTTCGCATTATGAATACTTCAGCTGTTCGGACAAAAAGAAAGAACATAGACATCCGCGAAGATGTGTACCGCTTCCTTTCCATCAAGGCGGCCGCATCCGGCACAAACCTCAAGAGCTATATCGAATCACTCCTCGAGAAGGATGTAGAGGATATGGACGAAGCGGCCACCTACCAGTACCTGTGCTCTGTCCGTCCTGACGGAGACGTCGAGCTTTCCGAAGAAGAGACAAAGGACTTTGAGAACTGGCTGGGACTATGAAGACGAAGTACTCGAAGGATTTTGAGAAATCAGTCCGCAAGTTGTCAGGCAAAGCACTGAATTCTGTCAGGAACACGATTCTTGAGGTCAAGAACGCGTCATGCTTGGATGATATCACCGACTGCAAGAAACTGGTCGGCTATGACAACGTGTATCGCATCCGTATCGGAAGCCTCCGTGCATTCTTCATCTTCCACATACAGATCATCGATGACTGCGTGTTCTTCAAGTACCTTGTTCCGAGAGGTGAAGCCTATGACAAGAAATACGAGGAGAAACTGCGGAAGGACGACAAATAGAGTGGCCGAGGGATTAGAAAGAACAGACAGATAGACTTAAGCCGCCTACCCATGTAAGTTCTTGGCAACTGAAAGAAAGAATCTTTATTGAAAAACAACCGAGAACTCTATAGGTTTGCTGATTAATTGCTAACTTCACAACGATAATTTGCAA
>JAKSKD010000028.1 GCA_024401925.1 Bacteroidales bacterium
ACGGAATATGGAATCAGGA
Organism: Bacteroidales bacterium; assembly: GCA_024401925.1. Classification (GTDB taxonomy): domain Bacteria; phylum Bacteroidota; class Bacteroidia; order Bacteroidales; family UBA932; genus Cryptobacteroides. The sequence continues at coordinate 20 of JAKSKD010000028.1, forward strand.
AGATTCGGACAAATGGCTGACCATCATCCAGGTTCCTGTGGAGAAAAATTAGACAAATATGAACATCAGACTTGAAGCACCCGAAGATTACCGCGAGGTGGAGGAACTGACCCGCGAAGCATTCTGGAACATCTATGCACCGGGATGCGTTGAGCATTTCGTCCTGCACCATTACCGCAACAATCCCGATTTCATACCCGAACTTGATTTTGTGATGGAGGAAGACGGCAGGATTATCGGCCACGTGATGTATTCCAAGGCAGAAATAATCCGCGAAGATGGCAGCGCGATGCCGGCCTGGACCTTCGGGCCTATCAGCATTCATCCGGATTACAAGCGCAAGGGATATGGTCTCAAATTGCTGAACTATTCGATTGAGAAGGCTCGCGAAATGGGGATAGGAGTATTATGTATGGAAGGCAATATTGAATTCTACAAGCACGCTGGATTTGTACTTGCAAGTTCACTGAACATACACTATCACGCAGAGCCGAAGGAGTCCGAAGTTCCATATTTCCTCGCGCAGGAGCTGATTCCGGGATACCTGGAGGGCATCGAGGGTACATACCATACTCCGAAGGGTTATTACATCGCATTCGAGAACTCTGAAGCATTCAACGAATTCGACGCCACTTTCCCACCAAAAGAGAAAAAGCACCAGGAAGGACAGATTGTCGAGGACTGCACAATGAAAGCAAAATAGCAGGGTTCTTTTTCACATGAAATAGATATGTGTCACGGCAATACCATATCCTTCATTCGCCCAGACAAATGAATTTGTACAAACGCGAATCATTCGCGTATGTACGAAAATCATCCGTACATACGGGTGATACACCATCTGCATGTGATGAAAATCAAGAAAAATGGATAACTTTACGTCCGATAGTGCTGTTGCACTGCCAAATTAAATTCGGCTAATTTTATGCTGTCTAGAATGAGGTTTTCAATTGTAATTATATGAAACGGATATTTCTCATACTGTTCCTATCGGCATTTTCAGTTATTGCGGCGGCAAAGGATAATGGTTCATTAACTGTCAGGGCGTTGTCTCCGGACAGATTCACTCTGATTTCCGAATCGTCACCTATTGGAATTTTATACGACCAGGAAGATTTCAAAGGGGTGAAGATTGCCCTGGACAATCTCAGTGCCGATTTCGAAAGAGTATGCGGGACGAACGCTGCATTATGCACAAGTCCTCAAGGTCAAAATATGGTTGTAGTTGGAAGTAAGGGTAGCCGGCTAATCCGTGGACTCGCAGCGAACGGGAAATTTGATATTTCCGCTCTCGAAGGGAAAATTGAAAAATATATCATCGGCTTCGTGAAAAATCCGATGGAAGGCATCGATGAGGCTCTAGTGATTGCCGGAAGCGATATGAGGGGTACTATCTACGGCATTTACGAACTGTCCGAGCAGATTGGAGTCTCTCCGTGGTATGATTGGATGGACGTTCCTGTCGTGCATTGCGACAATCTGTCAATCTCCAGAGGTACATATACCGCGGGCGAACCGGCTGTGAGGTATCGCGGGCTTTTCCTTAATGATGAGGCTCCGTGCCTTACGAGTTGGGTGAAGAATACTTATGGAACTGATTATGGCGACCATAGATTCTATGCGAGGGTGTTCGAACTTATTCTCAGGTTGCGCGGAAATTTTATGTGGCCTGCAATGTGGGGTTGGGCATTCTATGCCGATGATCCGCTTAATTCCAGGACAGCTGATGAAATGGGTGTGATAATGGGTACATCCCATCACGAACCTATGGCGAGAAACCATCAGGAGTGGGCGAGACACCGTGGGGAGTATGGCGAGTGGAATTATGAGACGAATAAGAAAGTCCTGGACAAGTTCTTCCGTGAGGGAATTGAACGCGCTGCAGATACAGAGGATTTGATTACAATAGGAATGAGAGGGGATGGAGATACGGCATTGGGTGCTAAGGAAGGACACGACAACGAATTTACCCCGAATGACAAAGCTACCATCAAAGTGCTTGAGAATGTCGTGGCGAATCAGCGCCGCATAATTCGTCAGGTGACCGGACGCCCGGCAGAAGAGCGTCCGCAGGTATGGGCCCTTTACAAGGAGGTGCAGAGATATTACGACAAGGGTCTCAAAGTCCCGGAGGATGCAATTATTCTGTTGAGCGATGACAACTGGGGGGATATCAGAAGGGTCCCGAAAGGAGATGAAGTGAAACACAAAGGCGGTTTCGGAATGTACTACCACGTGGATTATGTCGGAGCCCCGAGGAACAGCAAGTGGTTGAACATCACCCCTATTCAGCATATGTGGGACCAACTTTCGCTGACATACCAATATGGCATCGACAAACTGTGGGTGCTCAACGTAGGAGACCTCAAACCGATGGAATATCCTATCTCCCTGTTTATGGATATGGCTTGGAACCCGACGAAGTACAATGCTGGCAACCTGCTTGAACATCCGGTAGAATTCTGTGCTCAACAATTCGGTGAGGATCAGGCCGCAGAAGCTGCCCGCATACTGAATCTCTATTCGCAGTATTCAGGTCGTGTCACTGCCGAAATGCTTGACTGCCGCACATACAATGTTGAAACGGGCGAGTGGAAAAAGGTTGCTGACGAATTTGTCCGGCTGGAGGCAGAGGCGTTGAGGCAATATATCAGTCTCAAACCTGAGTACAGAGATGCTTATTCGCAGTTGATTCTCTTCCCTGTGCAAGCTTTGGCGAATATCTACGAAATGTATTATTCTCAGGCTATGAATCTCAAATTATTCAGTGAGGGCAATCCGGAGGCCAATATTTGGGCGGACAGAGTTGAAGCGGCCTTCAAGAGGGATGCGAAACTCTGCAGGGCTTATAATAAGGATATTGCTGGCGGGAAATGGGACGGGATGATGGTTCAGAAACATATCGGGTACACAACTTGGAATGATGATTTCCCGGCAGACAGAATGCCGGAAGTTCGTAGGATCAGCGACATCCGGGATGGAGGATATGTTTTCTCTCCGTCTGACGGTGTCGTGGTAATGGATGCAGAACATTATTATTCAAAGGTTGATGGTGATGCAGCAAAATGGACAGTAATACCGTATATGGGCCGTACCCGAAGCGGCATCTCATTGCAGCCGTATAATGCTTCGGCGGAAGGAAATCAATTGAATTACAAGTTCATAGTACCGGAGGGCGTGAAAGAAATGACCGTCCATATCATCACTGCATCGACCCTTGCCTTCCAAAGGTCCGAAGGCCACAGATATTCCGTCGGGCTTGAGGGGAGTACTCCTGAAATAGTGAATTTCAATGGCGAACTTAATGAGGAACCTCAGAATGTTTATAGGATAATGTACCCTACCGTCGCTTCACGCGTGATAGAGCGGACGGTGTGCCTGAAGGCCGGCAATGAAGGACTTAATATATTGGTATTCAAGGTTCTGGATCCAGGCGTAGTACTGGAAAAGATAGTCGTCGATTTCGGTGGCTATGAACCGACATTCCTTTATATGGACGAGTCACCGGTCAGGCGGGATTAGCGGCTCCTTTTTGAAAGAAATTCAATTACAAGCAGAAGGGCTATTCCTGCGACACAGCAGATGATGGCTCCGGGGATGTGCAGGTCGGCACCCGGTGCAAGTCCCTGCCATGGCCAGACTTTTACGAGTGAACCAATCACGAAGCCTATCAGGACCAGCATTGTGCTACGCTCGTATTTCCCGAGCAGCCAGTGCAGGATTTTGGCAAAGGCCAGAATACCTACGCCACATCCTATGGCGAAAACAATCAGTACGGGAATATCCAACTCCGTGATCGCCGCCATAATGTAGTCATATTTTCCAAGTATGACGAGGATGAAACTTCCTGAAATGCCGGGCAGGATCATAGAACATATAGCCAGGACTCCACAAAGGAAGATGAACCACCGGGCATCCGTTGTTTCTGAAGGGGAAAGCGTACATACGACTACGCCGATTGCTATTCCGATGATGGTGATTATCACATCTCTGATTTTCCACCCCTTGATATCTTTCAGCATCAGTCCTGCGGATACCAGAATCAATCCGAAGAAAAATGCCCAAGTAAGGACAGGGTATCTGTCGAGGCAGACCGTAATCAGTTTCGCGAGGGAGAATATGCTGATGATGAGGCCGGCGGCGAGGCTGATTAGAAAGCCCCAGTCTATGGACTTCCACTTGGATGGGGTCATAAGGTCATTCAGACAGCCGATAAGTTTGCCGAATATGCCGGTAATCAGTGCTATTGTGCCTCCTGATACGCCAGGAACGACATTTGCCGCGCCCATTGCGAAACCCTTGAGCGCATTGATAAGGTATTTACCGATAATCTCCGAGGCCTTCTTAAACAGATTCAGCATTTTCAATCAATTCTTTGATTTCAAGTTTAGCCTGCCTCCACCTTGGAATGTCAATTTTGCTGCCGATGACTTCCACTACCTTTGCGGCGATGCAGGAACCAACTTCGCCGCAGACTTCGAGAGGCATTCCAAGCGAATGGGCATAGAGGAATCCGGCAGCATAGGTATCTCCAGCACCGGTTGCGTCGATTGCTTCTCCCGGCCAAGGCTTGATGAAATGCACTTCGTCGCCTTTCCTTACCCAACTTCCGTCTTTTCCGACCTTGACTACTGCAATCTCGCACAGCTTTGCTATTTCCTCGAGGGCTTTCTCCGGGTCATCATATGAAGTGAAGGCCTTGGCCTCGGTCTCGTTGGCGAAAACGATGTCCACATATTTTGAAACGATGTCGTGGAGGAAGACGTTGTTGGATTCGACGACATTGTATGATGCCATATCGATGGAAATTATGCACCCCGCTTCCTTTGCCATCTCCACTGCCGTGCGGATAAGATCTTGATTCTGAACCAGGTACCCTTCGATGTGAAAATAGTCATACCCTTCGAAGTACTCCGGCTTCAAGTCCTCCGGAACAAGTTCGAGGGCGGCTCCGAGATACACGGCAAAAGTCCTTTCGGCATTTGCCTCAGTCACGAATACCATCGAACGGCCTGATGAATTCTTCCCTTTCAGAAGATTGCACTTTACGCCATACTGTTCTTCATCGCTTTTGAAAAGATGTCCGATTTCGTCATCACCTATCTTGCCGATGAATCCAGAACGCATTCCGAATATTGAGGTGCAGGTTATAGTGTTGGCAGCGGAACCTCCGGCCACGTAGTGTACACCGAGTGGCTTGAGTGCAGCCCAGATTTTGTCACCGGTCTGCATATCGACGTGCTGCATGCTTCCTTTCGGAAGATGAAAGCGGTCCAGGAGAGAATCGTCCGGCAGAATGGCCAGGATATCAGTCAGCGCATTGCCGATTCCGAGAATTGACTTCATAATTTCCGTTTTGATTAACCTTCAAAGTTACTAAATTTGCAATGTTATGCAAAGTAGGAGAGCAAAGATATTGAAGTATTCCCTGTCAGTTATTCTGGCGGCTGTACTACTGTATTTTTCCTTCCGCGGAGTGGAGTGGAACGAGTTTATCTCCACCCTAAAGGAATGCAGTTGGGTGATGGTAATTTTCTCTATGCTCGCGGGGCTTGTGTCATATTTTATGCGCACTTTCCGATGGAAGTTGCTTCTTCGTGAAACGGCTCCGGACGCCAATGCCGCCACTTGCTTCAATGCATTTGCGATAGGGAAGATGTGCGATTTCGCCGTGCCGCACGTTTGTGAATTCGTGCGCTGCGGAATCGTTGCAAAGCGGTCCAAATCCGGATATGACAAGATTCTTGGAAGTGTGGTGCTCGAACGTTGTTGGGATGTACTTGTCCTTTTCTTGCTGATGCTTATCCTGCTGGTTACGATGTGGACCCGCTTCGGGGGCTTCTTCTTGGAGAGTATATGGCATCCTATGCTTGAGAATACCAATGTCTGGGTGCTGATTACCGTTGCTGCATTGCTGGTTGCAGCCGTTGTTGCGGTACTTCTCAGCAAGAAGGTCAGGCAATTCGCTTCGGGAATCTGGGAAGGCGTGAGGAACAGCTTCAAAATGAAGGACAAGTGGCTTTTCCTGTTCTATACTTTGTGCATGTGGATAATGTTCTTGCTGATGAGTCTTTTCATCATCTGGGCGCTGCCTGAGGATTTCGGACTTGGTCTGACGGATGCCTTGTTCATAATGCTGGTGGGTGCTTTCGCCGGACTTGTACCGGTTCCCGGAGGTTTCGGAGCCTTCCATTACCTTGTTGCCATCGCTCTCTCCACCCTGTACGGCATACCTTTCAGTATGGGAATCATATTCGCGACATTGTCCCACGAGTCGCAGGCCGTGATGACGCTACTTACGGGTATCGTGAGCTATGTTATCGAGATGTTCCGAAAATAATCATCCAAGTATCAGTTCCACCGGACAATGGTCTGAGCCGAGGAGTTCGTTATGGATCTCTGTGGATTCTATGCGGTCCCTGAGGGAGGATGACACGAGAAAATAGTCGATTCTCCACCCTACGTTCCTTTCACGCGCATTCATACGGTAGGACCACCAGGAATATTTGATGCCGTCAGGGTGCTGGTACCTCCACGTGTCGATGAATCCGGCGGCGAGAAGTTCTGTCATCTTTGCTCTTTCCTTATCAGAGAAACCTGCATTGAAATGGTTTGTGGCAGGGTTTTTCAAATCAATCTCCTCGTGGGCGACATTCATATCCCCGCATACTACCACGCCTTTTTTCTGTGCTAGCCCGCACAGGTATTTCCTGAAATCGTCCTCCCAGCGCATACGGTACTCGAGACGTTTCAGTCCGTCCTGCGAATTCGGAACATACACGCACACGAGATAGAAATCCTCCATTTCCAGAGTGATCGTACGGCCCTCGTGGTCGTGCTCGTCCACTCCTATCCCGTAACTGACGGAGAGAGGCTTGTGCTTCGTGTATATGGCGGTACCGGAGTATCCTTTCTTGTCGGCATAGCACCAGTAGGAGTCATAACCCCAGAAAGCCAAATCTATCTGTCCTTCCTGAATCTTAGTCTCCTGCAGACAGAAGAAGTCTGCGTCCAGTTCCTCGAAAATATCGGCGAAACCTTTCGATGCGATTGCACGCAAGCCGTTGACATTCCAACTGATGAATTTCATTCTGAGGCTTCTATATAGTCCATTCAACTCCGTCCTTGGTATCTTTGACGGTGATTCCCAGTTCGTTGAGGCAGTCTCTGATATGGTCGGACTTGGTCCAGTCCTTGGCAGCCTTTGCCTCGGCGCGTGATTCGAGGACCATATTCATCAGTCCGGCTATGGTCTTTCCTGCCTTTCCGTTCTCTCCTTCCTCATCACGGAGTCCCAGAACGCCGAAAACGATGTCGTCGAAGAGTTGTGCCAGGGTTTCGAGGTTCTCCTTTGCGAGCTGAAGTTTCTTGTCCTTGACTGAATTGATGATGCGGACTGCGTCAAAAATGTGTGAAAGGGCGATAGGGGTGTTCATGTCGTCGCACAGGGCGTCATAAACTCCGTCAAATATGGCTTTCACTTCAAGATTCGTTGCCTTGCAGCTGTCCGGAGCAATGCTTTCCCCATATTCGCCGTATGCGAGTACTTTCGGCTGGCGCCCGAGAATTGTGTTCAAGTCTTTGGCTGCTTGAAGTATGCGTTTCAATCCTTTCTCTGCAGCCTGAAGGGCCTCGTTTGAGAAGTCCAGAGTTCCTCTGTAATGTGCCTGAAGGATGAAGAAACGTATTGTCATCGGGCTGTAGGCCTGTTCCAGCTTCGGATGCTCGCCGCTGAAGAGTTGCGGCAGGGTGATGAAATTCCCGAGGGACTTGCCCATCTTCTGCCCGTTGATGGTAATCATATTGTTGTGAACCCAGTAATGCACGCCCTGAGTGCCGCGTGATGCAACATTTTGAGCAATTTCGCACTCGTGATGCGGAAACATCAGGTCCATTCCTCCTCCGTGGATGTCGAATTCCTCTCCGAGGTATTTTTCCCCCATTACGGAGCATTCGAGATGCCATCCCGGGAAACCTTCTCCCCAAGGTGAAGGCCATTTCATAATATGCTGTGGTTCAGCTTTTTTCCAAAGAGCAAAATCAAAAGGAGCCCTCTTGTCGCTCTGTCCGTCGAGATTTCTGGTGCCTTCGAGGGTATCATCCAGATTGCGGCCTGAGAGAATGCCGTAATGGTGGTCCTTGTTATATTTCTCTACATCGAAATAGATGGAACCGTTGCTCTCATAGGCATATCCTGCTTCGAGAATCTTTTTAACTGCCTCAATCTGCTCGAGGATGTGCCCGGATGCGCGCGGTTCGATTGAAGGGGGAGCCACATTGAGGAGGCGCATAGCCTCGTGGTAGCGCAGGGTGTAGGTCTGGACGACTTCCATAGGCTCGAGCTGTTCCAGCCTTGCCTTTTTTGCAATCTTGTCCTCGCCTTCGTCCGCATCGTGCTCCAGATGCCCTACATCGGTGATGTTGCGCACATAACGGATCTTATATCCGAGGTGCCGGAGCAATTTCTGCAGTACATCATAAGTAACTCCCGGCCTTGCGTGTCCCAGATGGGCGTCACCATAGACGGTAGGCCCGCAGACATACATTCCAACCCTTCCCGGGTTGACAGGAATGAATACCTCTTTTTTATGTGAAAGAGTATTCGTCAATCTCAATTCTCTCATACTGCAAAATTAATTAAAATTACGCATAAAAAAACAGGGTGGCCTTTATGGCTACCCTGTTTCAATATAGGTTAGTACAATAGACTAAAGTTCGTTGAGTTCCTGAACCATCTCGTCCTTGCGGCCGACGATGATGTCCTGGTAGTCCTTGAGACCTGTACCTGCAGGGATAAGGTGTCCGCAGATAACGTTCTCCTTAAGACCTTCGAGGTCATCGACTCTGCCTCGGATTGCAGCTTCGCTGAGCACCTTGGTTGTCTCCTGGAAGGATGCTGCAGAAATGAAGCTATTGGTACGGAGGGCTGCTCTGGTGATGCCCTGAAGCACAAGTCTTGCTGTAGCAGGCTTTGCGTCGCGGGTTACCATCATCTTCTTGCCCTGTCTCTCGAGAGATGAGTTTTCATTCCTAAGGTCCCGTGCATCGATGACGTCATCAACCTCGTACTTCTCGGAATCTCCTGCATCGGTGACGATGGACTTTCCGAAGATTGCGTCGTTAGTGTCCATAAATGCCCACTTGTCGACGAGTTCCTCAGGAAGGAACGATGTGTCACCCGGATCAGTGATTTCAACCTTGCGCATCATCTGGCGTACGATGATTTCAAAGTGCTTGTCGTTAATCTTCACACCCTGAAGTCTGTACACAGCCTGAACCTCATTCACAATGTATTCCTGAGCCTTCACAGGACCGAGGACATTGAGGATGTCGGTAGGGGATATGCCACCGTCAGAAAGCCTTGAACCGGCCTTTACGTAGTCGTTCTCCTGTACGAGTATCTGCTTTGAAAGTGGAACAAGATAGGTCTTCTTCACACCGCTCTTGTTTTGGATGGTAATCTCACGGTTACCTCTCTTGACAGACCCCATTATGACTTCTCCGTTGATATCGGAAATGAGTGCAGGATTGCTAGGATTGCGGGCCTCGAAGAGTTCGGTGACTCTAGGAAGGCCTCCGGTGATATCGCTTGCCTTACCGATTGCACGTGGTGTCTTGAAGACGATGTCTCCGACCTTGACCTTCTTGCCGTTCTCCACCATTACGTGGGCTCCTACAGGGAGGTTGAACGTCTTGAGGATTTCGCCCTTGCTGTCGACGATGACGAGTGCAGGGTTCTTGGTCTTGTCACGTGATTCGATGATGACACGGTCCTTGTTCACACTGAATTCATCAGCAGTCTCTTCCCTGAAGGTCACACCGTCAATCATATTCTCGAAGTGGATCTTTCCGGCGGTCTCAACGATTGTGATAGCGTTATATGCATCCCATTCGCAGATGAGGTCGCCTACATTGACCTTGTCACCATCCTTCTTGTAGAGAATGGATCCGTAAGGGATTTCGTACTGTGAATATGTGTAGCCTGTATTTTCATCGATAACCTTGACTTCAGTCTGACGGCTTACCACAACAGTCTCGCTCGTTCCGTTCTCAGCCTCTCTTTCGATGGTCCTGAGTTCTTCGAACTGGAGTTTGCCGTTGTACTTGGCCTCGATTGAAGAATCAGCTGCGGTTGAAGATGCCGTACCTCCGACGTGGAATGTACGGAGAGTAAGCTGTGTACCCGGCTCACCGATTGACTGTGCGGCGATGACTCCGACAACTTCACCCTTCTCGACCATACGGCTGGTAGCGAGGTTGCGGCCGTAGCACTTCGCGCAGACACCCTTGCGGCTTTCGCAGGTAAGCACCGAGCGGATCTCGACCTGTTCGATAGGAAGGCTGTCGATAAGGTTTGCAGCGTCTTCCTTAATCTCTTCTCCGGCTGCGAGAATAAGTTCTCCTGTAAGTGGGTTGAAGATGTCGTGAACAGTAGTTCTTCCAAGGATTCTCTCACCGAGAGTCTCGACGATCGTATCTTTATCCTTGATAGGAGTTGCGATAAGGCCTCTGAGGGTACCGCAGTCCTCTTCAGTGATGATGACGTCGTGTGATACGTCCACGAGACGACGGGTCAGGTAACCTGCATCCGCAGTCTTGAGGGCGGTATCGGCAAGACCCTTACGTGCACCGTGGGTGGAGATGAAGTACTCGAGCACTGTCATACCTTCCTTAAGGTTGGAAACGACAGGATTTTCGATAATTTCATTTCCGGCAGCACCTGATTTCTGAGGCTTTGCCATCAAACCACGCATACCGCAAAGCTGCTTGATCTGCTGGGTTGATCCACGGGCTCCTGAATCCAGCATCATATATACTGGGTTGAAACCGTCCTGATCGGCAGAAATGTGCTTTGTGACGATGTTTGTAAGGTTATTGTCTATTGAAGACCAGAGGTCGAGGACCTTGTTGTAGCGCTCGCTGTTGGTGATGAAACCCATAGCGTAGTTGCTTCTGATCTCCTCCACTTTCTTGTATCCGTCGCCGATGAGCTTTACCTTCTCCTCAGGAACAAGCACGTCTCCGAGGTTGAATGAGATACCGGCTCTGAATGCCTGGTCATAACCGAGGTTCTTGATGTCGTCAAGGAACTTTGCAGTCCTGGTGACACCTGTGTTCTTGATGACTTCGGTGATGATCTTTCTGAGGGCCTTCTTGCCGAGCACTTCATTTACATAAGGAACTTCATCAGGGACATACTGGTTGACGATGATACGTCCGGCAGTAGTCTCTACAAGATGTGTTCCCTTTGAAGCGTCATTCTTGTCGAGAGGCAGCCTGACATTAATCTTGGCGTGCATCTCGATGGCTCTCTCGTTGTATGCGATAATTACTTCTTCAGGTCCGTAGAAGGTCTTTCCTGTTCCCTTTGCGCCCGGACGGATCTTGGTGATGTAGTAAAGACCGAGGACCATATCCTGTGAAGGCACGGTGATAGGCGCTCCATTGGCAGGGTTCAGAATGTTCTGTGAACCGAGCATAAGAAGCTGAGCCTCCATAATGGCTGCATTGCCGAGAGGGAGGTGGACGGCCATCTGGTCACCATCGAAGTCGGCGTTGAATGCCGTACAAGCGAGCGGGTGGAGCTGGATAGCCTTTCCTTCAATCATCCTAGGCTGGAAAGCCTGGATACCAAGTCGGTGCAGGGTAGGTGCACGGTTCAGCAGAACCGGATGGCCCTTCATAACGTTCTCAAGAATGTCCCAGATGACAGGATCCTTGCGGTCCACAATCTTCTTTGCTGACTTCACTGTCTTTACGATACCTCTTTCGATCAGTTTCCTGATGATGAATGGTTTGTAAAGCTCTGCAGCCATATATTTAGGAAGACCGCACTCGTGCATATTGAGTTCAGGACCTACAACGATTACTGAACGTGCTGAATAGTCGACACGCTTACCAAGCAAGTTCTGACGGAAACGTCCCTGCTTGCCCTTCAAACTGTCAGAAAGTGACTTGAGGGCCCTGTTGGATTCGCTCTTGACAGCTGAAGATTTCTTCGAATTGTCAAAAAGTGAGTCAACGGCTTCCTGAAGCATACGCTTTTCGTTCCTGAGAATTACCTCAGGAGCCTTTATCTCGATAAGTTTCTTGAGTCGGTTGTTCCTGATAATAACCCTTCTGTAGAGGTCATTGAGGTCTGATGTCGCGAAACGGCCGCCATCCAGAGGAACGAGAGGGCGCAGATCCGGAGGAGTGACAGGGATGACCTTCATAATCATCCACTCAGGGCGGTTGATGCCCTGTGACTCCTGGAACCACTTCACAACAGAAAGACGCTTGAGAATATCAGCTTTCCTCTGCTGTGATGTTTCGGTCTTCATAGCGGCTCTGAGTTCCTTGCCGAGAGCCTCCACGTCAATCTCCTTGAGGAGGTCGTAGATACCTTCGGCACCCATCTTTGCGACAAACTTCTTCGGATCGTCGTCCTTGAGGTAGTCGTTGTCAGGGAACTTTGCAACTGCATCGAGATATTCATCCTCTGAAAGGAGGTCCATCTTCTTGAGTCCGCTTTCGCCAGGGTTCACTACTATATATTTCTCATAGTAAATCACTGATTCGAGCTTCTTTGATGGAAGTCCGAGAAGAGCTGAAATCTTATTAGGAGCTGACTTGAAATACCAGATATGTGCAACCGGGACAGTGAGGGTGATGTGACCCATTCTCTCACGGCGTACTTTTTTCTCAGTAACTTCAACGCCGCATCGGTCGCAGACAATTCCACGATAGCGGATTCTCTTGTATTTTCCGCAGTAGCATTCGTAGTCCTTGGTAGGACCGAAGATCTTTTCGCAGAAAAGACCGTCCCTCTCTGGCTTGTAGGTTCTGTAGTTGACTGTTTCAGGCTTCAGAACCTCACCGTTGGACCTTGCTGTAATATCCTCAGGAGAAGCGAGAGAAATGCTTATTCTCTGGAAATTGCTCTTAACTTTATTCTCTTTTGTATTAAAAGTTGGCATATTTCTTATCGTTCAAATTGTCTGTAATTATTCCAATGTGACTTTAAGACCCAGTCCTCTGAGTTCGTGGAGAAGCACGTTGAGGGATTCAGGGATGCCTGCGTTAGGCATCGGATCACCCTTGACGATAGCTTCATAAGTCTTGGACCTTCCGGTAACGTCATCGGACTTGACGGTAAGGATTTCCTGAAGGGCATTTGCTGCGCCGAATGCTTCGAGCGCCCAAACCTCCATCTCTCCAAATCTCTGACCACCGAACTGTGCTTTACCTCCGAGAGGCTGCTGGGTGATGAGGGAGTAAGGACCGATACTTCTTGCATGCATCTTATCGTCAACCATATGACCGAGCTTGATCATATAGATGATGCCGACAGTTGCAGGCTGGTCGAACCAGTCTCCTGTTCCTCCATCGCGGAGATTTGTCTTACCGAATCTAGGAACACCGGCCTTGTCTGTGTAGTCGCAGATTTCCTCGAGACTTGCACCGTCGAAGATAGGAGTTGAGAACTTGAGACCAAGTTTTTGTCCTGCCCATCCGAGAACAGTCTCATAAATCTGACCGAGGTTCATACGTGAAGGCACACCAAGAGGGTTCAATACCAGATCCACAGGAGTTCCGTCCTCGAGGAACGGCATATCTTCCTGACGGACGATCTTTGCTACGATACCCTTGTTTCCGTGGCGTCCGGCCATCTTGTCTCCGACAGTGATCTTTCTCTTCTTGGCGATGTAAACCTTTGCAAGTTGCATAACGCCGTTGGTAAGTTCATCACCGACCTTAATCTTGTCCATCTCACGCTTGCACTCTGCTTCTGCCTGCTTGTATGCGATGCAGTAGTTGTTGATGAGCTCGCGTATGAGTACATTGGCCTCCTTCTCGGTAGTCCACTTATTGGAATTGATGTTTGCGTAATCTATGTCTTTGAGCTGCTCTGCGGTGATTTTCTTATCCTTAGGGATGATTTCAACACCATAGAGATCGCTGACACCAGCACTCTTCTTGCCCTTTGTCAAAACAGCAAGCTTCTGGAGGAAGTCTGAACGGAGTTTCTCAGAGAACTGATCGAAACGCTCCTGACGGAGGTCGAGCTTTGTTTTCTGCTCAGCCTTTGCAGATCTCCTGTTGCTCTCTTTTGCAAGTCTTGCATAGAGCGCAGTCTTGATGACAGTGCCGCTGAGGGACGGATTAGCCTTGAGCGAAGCATCCTTGACGTCTCCGGCCTTGTCGCCGAAGATAGCCTTGAGAAGTTTCTCTTCAGGTGAAGGATCGCTTTCTCCCTTAGGTGTAATCTTACCGATCATAATGTCACCTGGTTCGATGTGAGCTCCGATTCTAACGATACCGTTCTCGTCGAGGTCCTTTGTGGCATCTTCACTTACATTAGGAATATCGGAAGTCAGTTCCTCCATACCACGCTTGGTCTCGCGTACCTCGGTAAGGTATTCGTCAACGTGGATTGATGTGAGGACATCCCACTTGACCATTTCCTCAGAAAGAACGATAGCGTCCTCATAGTTGTAACCCTTCCAAGGCATAAATGCCACCATAAGGTTACGTCCGAGGGCAAGTTCTCCATTCTGTGAAGCATATCCTTCAGTTAGCACCTGGCCTGCGGAAACCTTATCTCCCTTACGGACGATAGGCTTCAGTGTGACAGTCGTGCTCTGGTTTGTCCTGCGGCAGATAGGGAGTTTGTAAACTGTCTCTTCAGGGGAAAAGCTTACGAACTGCTCATCTTCCGTACGTTCATATTTAACGTGAATTTCATTGGCATCCACATATGTAACGACACCTTTGCGCTCAGCAATGAACTGTGTGCGTGAGTCGATACATACTCTCTCCTCAAGTCCGGTACCTACGATAGGGGATTCCGGAGAAAGAAGCGGAACTGCCTGTCTCATCATGTTGGCTCCCATCAATGCACGGTGGGCATCATCGTGCTCGAGGAACGGAATGAGGGAGGCAGCAACTGAAGCCATCTGGTTAGGTGCGACATCCATATAGTCAACTTCCTCTTTTGAAACAACAGGGAAGTCGGCTTCCAGGCGGCACTGAACCCTTTCAGCTTCAATCTCACCGTCGTCGCTCATCTTGACGTTTGCAAGGGAAACGAGTTTGTTCTCTTCCTCTTCGGCGCTCATATAATGGCAGCCCTTGTCGCTGAGATCGACTTTTCCATTCTTGACGTCACGGTATGGAGTCTCAATGAAACCGAGGTTGTCGATACGTGCGTAAACGCAAAGAGAGGAGATAAGTCCAATGTTAGGACCTTCAGGTGATTCGATAGGACAGAGACGGCCATAGTGTGTGTAGTGTACGTCTCGAACCTCGAATCCTGCTCTGTCTCGGCTCAGACCTCCAGGACCCAATGCTGAAAGACGTCTCTTGTGTGTAATCTCGGCAAGAGGGTTGGTCTGGTCCATGAACTGTGAGAGCTGGCTCGTTCCGAAGAATGAGTTGATCACTGAAGAAAGGGTCTTCGCATTGATAAGGTCGATAGGATGGAACTGCTCGCTGTCGCGTACGTTCATCCTTTCTCTTATGGTGCGTGCCATTCTTGAGAGACCTACGCTGAACTGGTTGGCAAGCTGCTCGCCGACAGTTCTTACACGACGGTTGCTGAGGTGGTCGATATCATCAACATTTGCCTTGGAGTTGATAAGCTGGATAAGGTACTTGATGATTTCGATGATATCAGTATTTGTCAGTACGCGTACGTCAGGCTCGATTGAAAGACCGAGCTTTTTGTTGAGGCGGTATCTTCCGACGTTGCCCAGATCGTATCTCTTCTCAGAGAAGAAGAGCTTGTCTATGACGTCACGTGCTGTATTCTCATCAGGCGGTTCGGAATTGCGAAGCTGCTTGTAGATGTAGTTGACAGCTTCGATTTCCGTGTTGGTAGGGTCCTTCTGGAGGGTGTTGTCGATGATGGAGTATTCATTGGAGCTGGATTCATCTTTCTGGAGAAGGATGATCTTGTTCTCGCTCTCAAGAATCCTGGCGATTGTATCGTCATTGAGGATTTCGCCCCTGTCAACGATAGGCACCGTTCTCTCGATAGGAATAACCTCACCGGTATCCTCATCCTCGAAGTCTTCAATCCAGGACTTGAGCACCTTTGCAGCAAGTTTGCGACCCGCATTTGCCTTGAGGTTCTTCTTGTTGACTGCTACTTCGTCGGCAAGGCCGAAAATGTTGAGGATATCTTTATCACTGTTATAACCGATTGCGCGGAGCAAGGTTGTAACAGGCAATTTCTTTTTACGGTCGATATAGGCGTACATGACATTGTTTATGTCAGTCGCGAATTCGATCCAAGATCCCTTGAACGGAATGATACGTGCTGAATACAGCTTCGTGCCATTTGCGTGCATGCTCTGGTCAAAGAATACACCAGGGGACCTGTGCAATTGTGAAACAATGATTCGTTCAGATCCGTTGATTACGAACGTACCTGCAGGTGTCATATATGGGATATTGCCCAAATATACGTCCTGGACTCTTGTGTCGAAGTCCTCGTGTTCCGGGTCTGTACATGAAAGGCGGAGTTTTGCCTTCAGAGGAACATTATAAGTCAGTCCTCTATCTAGACACTCCTCAATCGAATACTGTGGTGGATCGATAAAATAATCGATGAACTCCAGTTTGTAGTTGTTCCTGGTATCTTCGATTGGGAATATTTCCTGGAATACGTGGTACAGCCCCTCGTTCTTTCTGTTTTCCGGGGTGGTCTCAAGCTGGAAAAAGTCCTTGAAAGACTTCAGCTGGACCTCAAGCAGATCCGGGTAAGCCAGGATTTTAGATGTTGCAAAATTAATTCGCTTGTTGGTGGTCTTAAGTGACATATTCTGCCTTTGTAAAAGAAAAAACTTAAATACAACAAAAAGGTTTAGAGCCTAATACCCCTGGCTCTAAACCTGTTTTTGTTTCCTGCAGAGGGAAACGGGAGAGGTTACTTAAGTTCAACCTCTGCACCAGCCTCTTCGAGAGTAGCCTTAAGCTGCTCTGCCTCTGCCTTGGATGCTTTCTCTTTAACAGTTGAAGGTGCTGCATCAACAAGATCCTTAGCCTCTTTGAGTCCGAGACCGAGAGCCTCTTTAACGGCCTTGATAACACCAAGTTTAGCTGCACCAGCTGATTTAAGGATAACGTCGAACTCTGTCTGCTCTGCTGCTGCACCTGCGCCTTCAGCTCCTGGAGCTGCTGCTACTACGGTAGCTGCTGCTGGCTCAATGCCATACTCTTCCTTAAGAATATTAGCAAGTTCCTGAACGTCTTTTACTGAAAGGGCTACGAGCTCCTCAGCAAGTTTTTTTACGTCTGCCATAATTGTACTATTTTAAATTGTTTATTGTTAATAATCTTATTCTGTTGCTGCAGGAGTCTCCTCAGCTGCAGGAGTTGCTTCCTCAGCAACAGGTGCTTCCGGTGCCGGAGCAGCCTCAGCTGCAGGAGCTGCTTCTTCAGCAGGCTTCTCAGCAGGAGCTTCAGCGTTCTCCTTATTCTGGAGAGCCAGTACGACTCTGTTGATAGGAGACTGGAGGAGAGTGATGATATCGCCAAGGAGTTCTTCCTTAGTCTTGATAGCAGCAAGTTCATCAAGTTTGTCAGCGCCGACATAAATGCAGTCCTGAACATAAGCACCCTTTACTACAGGCTTCTCGAAACCTTCCCTCTGGAGCTTCTTGATGAGGCGTCCAGGAGCATTAGGGGTCATTGTGTACATGATTGCAGTGTTGCCTACGAGAGTAGGGATGAGGTCTTTGTATTCCTCAATATCCTTGATGGCGTGCTCGAACAGTGTGTTCTTTACAACTGTAAGCTTGACGCCGTTCTCGAAGCATGCGCGACGGAGCTTGACTGTCTGCCCAGCATTCAGGCCTGAAATATCTGTAATGTAGAAATTAGGATATTCTTTAAGCTGTGCTGAGATGCTTTCAATAATCTGGTCTTTAAGTTCCTTTTTCATAATATTGAATTTTTATTTCTCAGCACTGTTCAAGAATGCTTTGAGGTCAATTTTAATTCCAGCGCTCATAGTTGAGCAAAGAGCTGCGCTCTTCATATAAGTACCCTTCAATGCCTGAGGTTTGAGCTTAGCGATAGCGTTGAGCACCTCTGCCGCATTTTCATAAATCTGCTCAGCGGTGAAGGAAACCTTACCGATAGCGGTATGAACGATACCTGTCTTGTCAACTTTAAAGTCAATCTTACCGCCCTTTACTTCCTTGACAGCGTTTCCTACTTCCATAGTAACGGTGCCGGTCTTAGGGTTCGGCATAAGTCCGCGAGGACCGAGGATCTTTCCGAGTGCACCGACTTTTGCCATCACTGAAGGTGTGCAGACGATAACGTCAACGTCTGTCCAGCCTCCCTTGATTTTCTCGATGTAGTCGTCGAGTCCTACATAATCTGCACCGGCAGCCTGTGCCTCAGCCTCTTTGTCAGGGGTACAGAGTACGAGTACTCTTGTGACCTTACCTGTTCCGTGAGGGAGGGTAACGACGCCACGAATCATCTGGTTAGCCTTACGAGGGTCAACTCCAAGGTTAACGGAGATTTCAACTGATGCATCAAACTTTGTATAGGTGATATCCTTTACAACTGCAGATGCCTCAGAAAGAGAATAAAGCTTGTGAGAATCGAATTTCTCAGCGACAGCTTTCTGGTTTTTTGTCAATTTTGCCATAGTATCTGCAATTAAATGTTCTCAGGGAATTCTCCTGAAACGGTTATACCCATACTTCTCGCTGTTCCGGCAACCATCTTCATAGCGCTTGAAAGTGTGAAAGCGTTGAGGTCTGACATTTTGCCTTCAGCGATAGTTTTAACCTGATCCCAAGTGAGGGATGCTACTTTCTTTCTGTTTGGTTCTCCAGAACCTTTCTGAACCTTTACGGCCTCTTTGATTGAGACAGCTACAGGAGGTTGCTTAACCTCGAAGCTGAATGATTTGTCGGAATAGACTGAAATCACTACAGGAAGTACTTTTCCTGCACGGTCCTGCGTCTGGGCATTGAATGCCTTGCAGAAATCCATAATGTTCAATCCTTTGGATCCAAGGGCCGGTCCTACCGGAGGTGCTGGATTAGCTGCTCCACCTTTAATCTGCAGCTTGATGAATCCGGTAATTTCTTTTGCCATAACTTGTTATTCTTTAGTTACTTGTGTAAAACTGAGTTCTAGAAGGGTCTTCCTGCCGAAAATCACGACTACAACTTTGAGTTTGCTTCTGTCTTCCACGATTTCCTCGACTGTGCCGCTGAAACCGCTGAAAGGACCATCTGTAATCTTGACTGAATCGCCTATTTCGTAGTTGACTTCAGTCTCGGCTGCATTGTCTGCATTCTCATCCTGTACGCCGAGAATCCTCTGTGCCTCATCATCTCTGATTGCCACCGGAATTCTCTCTACTTGATTTCCTTTGGTTGTCTTCTTCTCCGTAACGAACCCTGACATACCTGGAACGAGATTACGAATGATGTTCTCAAGCTTTGGACTCAGTTCAGCGTGGATAAGCACGTAACCCGGGAAAAGCAATTTGTCAACTGCTTTTCTCTTGTTGTTTTTCGTTACTATTTCCTTCTTGACCGGAACAAGAACCTGAGCTACCTGGTTCTGGAGGCCGCTGCGTTCAATCTCCTTTTCGAGATATTCCTGAGCTTTCTTTTCTTTTCCTCCCGCTGTTCTGAGAACATACCATTTTTTATCGCCCATAGTATTATCAAAGGTTAATTACAAAGTGTAAATTACAGTCATCAGATGCTGGAAGACAAAATCGATCACCCAAAGCAGTACGGCAAGAATGACAGTGGCAAGCATAACAAGGAGTGCAGAGCTCTGCAACTTCTCCCAGCTAGGCCATGTGGTCTTCTTGGTAAGCTCGACGAACGAGTCCTTCAGATAGTTAATAAACTTTCTCATCTTTACTTTTAATGGACCCCGTTAAATTGGAAGCTATAACAAGGTCTGTTAAACAATTACCAAATCGTAACCTTTGATATATATTGGCAGGGGAAGCAGGATTCGAACCCACATCGACGGTTTTGGAGACCGCTGAACTACCCTTGTTCTATTCCCCTAAATAAGCCCGGTGTCATTGTGTCAGGACACCAGGCTTGATTATAGTGTATGAGAATTAGTCAACAATCTTGATTACCTGACCGGCACCTACTGTACGACCACCTTCACGGATAGCGAAGCTGAGGCCTTCGTTCATAGCAACCGGAGTGATGAGCTTGACGTTGATCTCAACGTTATCTCCTGGCATAACCATCTCAACACCTGCAGGGAGAGTAATCTCACCTGTTACGTCAAGTGTACGGATGAAGAACTGAGGACGATATTTGTTGTGGAAAGGAGTGTGACGACCACCTTCCTCTTTCTTGAGGACGTAGATCTGAGCCTGGAACTCTGTATGAGGAGTAATTGAACCTGGCTTTGCAACAACCTCACCTCTCTTAACTTCCTTCTTGTCGATACCACGGAGAAGAAGACCTACGTTGTCTCCAGCCTCTCCCTGATCGAGGAGCTTACGGAACATTTCAACACCTGTACAAACAGAAGTCTTAGCTTTCTCTTCGAAACCTACGAGCTCTACAGGGTCATTTACGTGGATTGTACCAGTCTCGATACGTCCGGTAACAACAGTTCCACGACCGGTGATAGAGAAGATGTCCTCGATAGGCATAAGGAATGGCTTATCGCAGTCACGTACTGGAAGAGGAATGTACTCATCCACAGCTGCCATAAGTTCCATAACCTTTGCAGTCCACTCAGGCTCTCCGTTAAGAGCACCAAGAGCAGAACCGCGGATAACAGGAGCGTTATCGCCGTCGAAATCATATTTGCTGAGAAGGTCGCGTACTTCCATTTCAACGAGGTCGAGCATTTCCTCATCATCAACGAGGTCAACCTTGTTAAGGAATACAACCATCTTAGGAACGTTAACCTGCTTTGCAAGAAGAACGTGCTCGTTTGTCTGAGGCATAGGACCATCTGTAGCAGCAACTACGAGGATGGCGCCGTCCATCTGAGCAGCACCTGTTACCATGTTCTTAACGTAATCTGCGTGGCCTGGGCAGTCTACGTGTGCATAGTGACGGTTAGCTGTCTGATACTCAACGTGAGCGGTGTTGATGGTGATACCACGCTCTTTCTCTTCTGGAGCGTTATCGATCTGGTCGAATGACTTAAGCTCTGAAAGACCCTGCTCTGCCAATACTTTTGTGATGGCTGCAGTAAGAGTGGTCTTACCGTGGTCAACGTGGCCAATTGTACCGATGTTGACGTGCGGTTTGGTTCTTTGGAAAGTTTCTTTTGCCATAATATTATGTTATAAATTGTGTTACAAAATTAAACCGGCTAAATCACCGGTCCCTTCGCATCGAGCCGATGATGGGAATTGAACTCATGACCTCATCCTTACCAAGGATGCGCTCTACCCCTGAGCTACATCG
>JAKSKD010000029.1 GCA_024401925.1 Bacteroidales bacterium
TCATCTCGCGAACGGGATTGCAAAGGTAATCCAACTTTTTTAATTAGCAAACTTTATTTTACTTTTTTTCACTGTTTTTTTTGACTCTTGCAAGCAGTTCCCAGGTACGTATTTTATCTTTATAAAGATTATTTACGTTAACGCTTTGAATATCAAGAGCTGCGTCAGAATTGCCATCCCAGCGGCGGCAATTATAGATGCAATCGTAGATTCTGCCTATCTGATAATTTCTGGAAATCCTAAGACCGACAGCATAGTCTTCGCCATATTTTGTGGTAGGAAAATCAATCTCCCTGAGGATAGGGGTATAGAAACCGCGCGGCGCCCCGAGCCCGTTTATGCGGAGGGCATTGTTACGGCCGTTCTCCGGAGTCCATTCCTTATGGTCGATGATTCCCGGAGGAAGGGTGTTCATCGCGAAATCCGTCATACGGTAAGTTCCCACCACCATAGCACAATGCTGCTCGTGAAAAGCATCAACGAATTTCCGCACCGTATCTTCACTATAATATGTGTCATCAGAATCCAGTTGCAGAGCGAAGCGTCCGCAGCAAGGATGATGGATGGCAACGTTCCAATTACCACCGATAGCGTGGTAGGTAGAATCCTGGGCAATATAGATCAGCCTCGGGTCGTTGAAGCCCTTTATGATATCCACAGTTCCGTCCGTGGAATTATCATCCACCACTATGACGTTGAACTTGAAAGGAGCCTTTTGTGAAAGGGCCGAAGAAATGGCATCTCCGATGGTCTTCACCCGATTGCGACAAGGGATGATGACGGAAGCCTCATACTCAAAGCCATCATCATCGAATGAAACTTCATCAAAAACAGGTTCAAGATAGCCTCCGACTGCCTTCAGATGGTCTGTACAGGCCTTCTCCATCTCAATCTGCACAGCCCGATTGCGTGGGTCCACATAATCGAACTGCTTCTCTCCAGACTTTCTCATATCGGTTTCCACCTCATAATAAAGGAACTCATTAATATGCTCAATACGACCGAGACGCGAAAGACGGAGCCTGAGGTCATACAGGCCCGCATACTCATACTCCACATTCATCTCGGAAGCAGCTTTCTTCAGGGCGGATGTTCGTACAAGAAGGACAGAACCGAAATCGAAATCGTCCCTCAGAGAGCCCCCCTGGTAATCTATGACTGGTGCTTGGACTACCTTTCCCTCCATCTCAAAAAAATGGTCCGCATATGTCAGGACTGCACCGGTATCCTCCGCAATCTGCGCCATACGATCCTGCGCATAATTCACCCACCTGAGACCAGTTTCCTTCGTGTAAATAAAAACATACTCTCCCCTAGCCTTCCCGGCCATTTCCTTCACCGTTTCCGATGAGCATCTCGGAGGAATTCTAAAAAAATTAATATCCATATAAAACAGGTTCTTATTTTCACAAAAATAACATATATTTGTAATGAAAGTGCTGATATTATGGAGAAAAAACTAGTAATCATCCCTACCTACAATGAGATTGACAACATCGAAGCAATCATCCGGAAGGTGATGTCCCTCGATGGAGAGTATAACATCCTCATAATAGATGACGGCTCACCTGACGGCACGGCAGATACTGTGAAAAATCTTCAGGAAAAGTTCGCCGGAAGGCTGAGCCTGATTGAGCGCAGCGGTAAGCAGGGACTCGGAACTGCTTACCTGACGGGGTTCAGATGGGCGCTCGACCGGGGTTACGACTACATCTTCGAGATGGATGCAGACTTCTCACACAGCCCGGACGACCTCCCGAAACTTCTCGAGGCCTGCAGGGACAGAGGCGCTGACCTCTCTATCGGATCAAGATACTGCAACGGCGTAAGCGTTGTCAACTGGCCGATCGGCAGAATCCTTATCTCCTACTTCGCTTCTCAATACGTACGTACCGTACTTGGTATCAGAATATATGACACCACCGCAGGATTCAAGTGCTACACCAGAAAAGTTCTGGAGACAATTGACCTGGATGCAGTCAAGATGAAAGGCTATGGCTTCCAAATCGAGATGAAATATTCAGCATACAAACTGGGCTTCAAGATTGAAGAGGTCCCAGTAATCTTCATTAATCGCCAGCTCGGCACATCAAAGATGTCCAGCGGAATATTCGGCGAAGCCTTCTGGGGCGTCATCAACCTCAGATTCCGCAAAATCAGGCCGAAAACTACTGTATTAGTCTAAGGGAAATACGCGACCTTTCGAGGTCGGTTTGAAGTACTGAAACTTTCACCTGTTGGTGCAGTTTCAGTATTTTTGTAGGGTCGGCAAGGCCGCGCACGCCCATCTGGGACACGTGGATGAGGCCGTTATCGTGAAGACCGATATCCACAAAAGCACCGAAATTGGTAATATTCGTGACAATACCAGGAAGTTCCATCCCAGGATAAAGGTCCTCAATGGAATGAACGTCAGAGGAGAATTCGAAAGTCTGGGCCTGATTACGCGGATCCCTTCCCGGTTTCACCAGTTCCTTAAGGATATCATTGATGGTAGGCAGTCCGAAATCACCCTCAACAAAATCCTCAGCCTTGATCTTCGAACAAAGTTCCGCGTTCCCTACAAGTTCCTTCGTACTGATGCCAAGGCTGGCGGCCATCTTATCGACAACCTTATATGCTTCAGGATGCACTGCAGAATTATCAAGAGGGTTTGCGGCTCCGGAGATACGCAAAAATCCGGCACACTGTTCGAAAGCTTTGTCGCCAAGACGGGGTACCTTCTTCAACTCAGCCCTCGAAGAAAAAGCACCGTTGGAATTTCTATAAGCTATGATATTCTCTGCCAGTGAGGGGCCAATACCGGAAACATAGCCGAGAAGATAAGGGCTTGCTGTGTTAAGATTTACACCTACACTGTTCACACAATATTCAATCGTATTTCTAAGTTTCTCCTTCAGCAGATTCTGGTCCACATCATGCTGATACTGACCTATTCCGAGATTCTTCGGGTCTATTTTCACCAACTCTGCAAGCGGATCCATCAGACGCCTGCCTATCGAAACGGCACCACGTACAGTGACGTCCTCATCGGGAAATTCCTTACGCGCCACCTCGGACGCAGAATAAATGGATGCTCCGTCCTCGGACACCGTCCACACTTTGCAATCCTGTGGAAGCGGGACCTTCTTCATCAGGTCCTCAGTCTCACGTGACGCCGTGCCGTTGCCAATTGCAATGGCCTGTATGCCGTATTTCTCAATTATCGAAGAAAGGGTCATTATGGATTTCACCTTGTCGCTTTGCGGGGGATGAGGGAAAATTATTTCGTGATGCAGCAGATTACCCTGTTCGTCGAGGCAGGCAAGTTTGCAGCCGTTACGGAAGCCCGGGTCGATTGCAAGGGTGCGCTTCTGCCCTACAGGAGAAGACAGGAGAAGCTGCCGGAGATTCTCTCCGAACACATTGATAGCCTCCGCATCCGCCTTTTCCTTGGCCTCCCTCAGGATTTCATTCGAGATGGAAGGCTCGATGAGACGCTTGTATGAATCCTCGACAGCGAGATTAATCTGATCTGCAAGGGCCTTTGACGGATATGAATGCTCCTGACAAAAGTCATAATATATTTTTTTTGCACATCGTTCAGGGTCTGCATCTATGCAGACGGAGAGGAATCCTTCCCCGGCAGCACGCAATATCGCAAGGACGTTGTGCGACGGGATGCGCTGCAAAGGCATAGAAAAGTCGAAATAAGACCTGTACTTGGAAGCATTCTGAGAGTTCTGAGCTGCCTTTGTAGCCTTGGAAACAATCCTTCTGCTCCGGAAGATGCTTCTCATCGTCTCACGAATTGCGGCGGTTTCGCTGAGTCGCTCAGCTATGATGTCCCTCGCCCCGGCTAGAGCATCATCGACGGTAGGGACTTTTGCATTGATGAAGCTTCGTGCATCAGCTGTCGGATCCACCACTCCCTTGACATTCCACATCCTGTCGGCAAGAGGTTCGAGGCCAGCCTCCCTGGCTATGGTTGCACGGGTACGGCGCTTCGGTCTGTATGGTAGATAAATATCCTCCAGTTCACTCGCAACAACGCAGTCTTCTATCCTTTTTCGCAACTCTTCAGTAAGGACACCGGAGGCCGCGATGGTCTCAATAACGGTTGCCTTGCGTTTCTCCATCTCAGTGAAGACATCCACATAGTGTTTGATTTCAGCGACTTCGGCATCATCCAGTCCCCCAGTCTTTTCCTTACGGTATCGACTGATGAACGGAATGGTGTCGCCGTCCGACAACATCTGCTCGCAGGCATCAACCTGCCATTCGCGGACCTGAAGGTGCTCCGCAATAAAGGTTACATATATCTGCTTCATTATTCTTCTGAAATCTGTTTCATTTCCTCTCTGTAGGCCATCAGTATCCTGGACTTTGAGATAAAGCCGAGATACGTCATATCCTCCCGAACCACCGGCAGTCTCCACGCCTGCGACCTGTCGAATTTATCCATCACGCTGTCCATTCTCTCGTCCTCAAAGATATAGTCCAAAGGCTGTTCCATTATGTTGCGGACATAAAGTGTATCTAGATTGTCCGGGTTCCAGAAATAAGTATTGGCATTCTCCATAGAAACGAGACCCTGAAAACGGTCTCTGTTGTCGACGACAGGATAGACTGATACACTGCTTCCGGCAATTACGGGAGCAACCTTTCTCAGGGAAGCGTTCATGTCCAGATGCGGATACTTGTCACTGATGTAATCCGACAATTTCAGCAGCGCCAGAGCGGCCTGATCATTATCGTGGGTCAGCAGGTCACCGGACTGAGCAATTCGTTTAGTGTAGATGGAATATTTCTCGAAAATGCGGACTGTACCGAATGAAATAGCCGATGTCAGGATCAGTGGAAGGAATAGCTGGTATCCGCCTGAAGTCTCAGCAATAAGGAAGATCGCCGTAAGAGGCGCCTGCATCACACCGGCCATCATTGCGGCCATACCAACAAGAGCGAAATTCTGCTCAGGGACCTCGAACGGAGAATTGATGAGTACCAGATTTATTACCCTCGCAATAAGGAATCCCATTATGGCACCCTCGAAAAGGGTAGGTCCGAACGTACCTCCAACTCCGCCTCCTGCATTCGTCAGGGTCATTGAGAAGACTTTCAGCAGAAATATTGCAAGGAGTACAAGCGGAATCATCCAAGGTCCAGCCTCCATAACTTCTCCCCCGTTCAGGAGGTTTCCAAGGAAGCTGTAGCCTTCACCATAGAGGGACGGGAAAATAAAAATCAGAAGTCCCAGACAGACGGCGCAGAACGCCCATTTGACATAAGGGTTCCTGAAATTTCCGAACTTATCCTCAAGCCACAGTGTCATCCGTGTGAAATACAGAGACCCGAACCCACAGACTATACCCAGAAGGACATAGAAAGGCAGATTGACCATTGCAAACGGAGACAGAGTACACTCAAAGATTGCATTCTGTCCGGTAAAGATATATGCTATCACAGTGGCCGACACTGTTGAGAGCAGGAGAGGAAGGACGCTCGTCATAGTCACATTGAAGAGGAGAACCTCCATCGTGAAGATGACTCCGGCAAGAGGTGCCTTGAAAATACCGGCAATGGCTCCTGCGGCACCGCAGCCAAGCATAAGTGTCATATTCCTGTAGGACAGTCCAATATATCTGGCGAAATTGGAACCGATTGCGGCGCCCGTATAGACAATAGGGGCCTCTGCTCCCACAGAGCCTCCAAAGCCGATGGTCAGGGCGCTGGTAAGCATCGAGGACCACATATTATGAGGCTTGATCCTGGATTCATTGCGGGACACAGCCACAAGGACCTTGGTCACTCCGTGGCTGATATTGTCCTTTATCACATTCCTGAGGAGGAAAAGCGAGATAAGCATTCCTACGCCCGGCAGTATGAGATATCTCCAGCTGCCAGGGCCTGCCACATCTGCGCCGGTCCAGGTCTTGATCAGCGCCACCAACGAGCGTAACAAAACAGCAGATAGGCCGCTTACGCAGCCTACCACCAATGATAGAATAAGTATCTTGTTTTTTACGGAAAGGCGTCTCAGAGCGAGTCTAAGCCTCACCAGAATCCTCTTCACCTCCATACTGGGAAATATTATCGTCAGGAAGGGCCTCGCCATCGCTGTCAGGTGCGCTTCCTGCTCCAGCAACCTGCTCGTTCTCGGCTTCTTCCTCGCCTTCGAGCCATTTCTCAATATCGTCAATATCGTCGGTCTTCACCTTGATCTTGACCAGATATATTGCATCCGGAATCTCAATCGTAACAGCGTAGAAAGTAGTCCCATCCGGCTTTGTATACTTCACAAGGTCAGGGAAATAGTCACTGAAGCCTTTAGGGTATTTCTCATCAAAGGCGGCTGCAAGCTCAGCCGACATATTCTCGAAACTTACTACGTGTCTTTTTTTCTGGTCCATACGATATTATTTAGGTTGTGCAATAATAGGACAAATTTCTGAATCCAAAGAATTTTTCTTAATTTTCTTTTACGAATAACTAAAATTCTAGAACAGGTATCCCAGATTGACATAGAAAGCACCCGTTCCATCCTGGTTGTAGAGCGGAGAGTTTTTCAGAAAATGAGTGAGCGGCGTACCATACTCTACGGCTACGATGAAGTTTTCATTCATTATGAAGCGGAAGCCTGCGCCAAAAGTGATATGAGGCACATCTTTTTCCTCATTTACAATAGCGACCGGTGAGCCGGTGATATTCTTCAATGCACTGATGTCACGTCCCCTTGTAACCATAGCGCCATCGCTGAAGAGATTCAGACCGAGAGCAATATTTTGTTTGCCTATGGTAAAATGCGTGAATCTCCACCTGATTTCAGCATTATATGCCGCCATATCTAGTCCTATGACTCTGCTCCTCATGATACCTCGGGTGGTAAAGAAGCCGCCCATTCCGTCGAGATCCTGTTTTTCGCCCATCTGGGTCATATATGGAAGGACATAGTAAGGGGCATTATTTCCGAATGTACCCTCATAATTGAGGCGGTATGCGAATGTCAGCACATCATCCTTGACGATAGGCAGATAATGTCTCCATGTGAGGGAGTACCTGTAGAACGGGACCTTTGCAAGGAACTTCGGAGCGGCCGTGATATGGCCTTCAGCCCATATTCCGCGTGCCGGGGCGCCTTCCTTGTCACGGGTATCATACATAAGCCCGAGACGGATTCCGCTTGAGAAGCCTCCGTTGTATTCCTCATCCGTGATGGCGCCTGACTTATGATAGTAGTCAAGAAGAGTAGGCATTCCGTCAGGATATTTGGCAGCATCATCCTTGCCTTTATTGATGCTGGCATAATCAATGGTGCCTGTCTTGTAGTATGAAGCAAAAATTCCGGCCTCCCAGTGGAAATTGTTTGCAATCTCTCCTATCAATTCAGACTTAAGAGTGAATGCATTTCTGTTCATTCTGTAGAACGGGGTGAAGAGAAAATCCTCTCCTGCCTTACCGGCAGACACCCTTGTCTGGTCATAGAAAGTTTGATAACCGTTGAAACCATAGAAATCGAAGGCTTTGTCGATGTCGGCCCTAAGCGCGGTACACCAACGTACGCCGGGGATGAGTTCCTTATTGTCATACCTGAACTGATAGAGCTGGGAACCCTTAGTGAAGAATGATGCCTCAAAATATAATTTGGAGTTATAGTTCGGATAGTTGTGCCCGTCGCCATAATTGAAGACCTGCAGGACAGCACCGAGTTGGAAACCTTTGTCCGCATCAAAAGCAACTGCAGGAAGAGGGCCGAAATTATATCCTGTCTTGATGATTTCTCCTTCCTTCTGTGCGGAAAGAGAAAGAGTTGCCAACGAGAGTAATAAACTCAAACAAACTTTTTTCATTTCGATATTGATTTGAATAATTTCCGATAAAATCCTAAAAGAAGATAGAACGCGCTGTGCAGCGTCCAAATTACAGGAGTGAAAAGAAGCCTCACGCAATACCGTACCGTGTTCATCCAAGCCTTGTCCTTTATCTTCAATCCGATAATCACTGTCAAGAGGAGCAGAGGAGAGATGGCGATTCCGAGCACAACGAAGACCGGCAGGGCAAGAATCGCAACCGGGGCCATCCACCACTTGAATTCCGGGGTATGCTGTCTCTGGTATTCAGCCCAGTTCTTTCCGTAATTCTCATCATCAGGGAAATAAGTAATCAATGATGCAAGACGATCATGAAGTATACAGGTGAGGGCTACAAGATCTGCTCCTTCTTCATATTTGATCGGCTCTCCATATGTCATCCTGGCGGTGGACATATAATGGAAATAATCTCCGTAATCTATTCCAACAGGAACCACATACACGGGTTTCTTCAGAGTTTCATAGGCAAGTGCAGCAACCCTGAACACTCCTTTTTTCACAGGAAGAAGGGAGTGCATAGGTCTGTGAGTACCTTCCACAAACATACAGAACGGAACGCCGTGGTCCAATGCATCCACGACTTCCTCGAAAACCATATTATTGCCTGCAACGGCGGCCATGCCGTCACGTTGTCTTGCAAGAGGGACAATCCTGCACCACCTGAGAAAAGAAGCAGAACGTGGGTTCTTGAACATATCAGCCCTGGCACCAAAGATGGTGGCGCCACGGCGAGCCTGCAGGACAACAAGCGCGTCCATCATTGTATTGGTATGGTTCGGGGCAAAAATAACAACCCCATCAGAAGGGATATTTTCTCTACCGTTGACCGTAAGTCTGGAATAACTCATACGAGTACATAGATCGACATACGGACGGCAAAATTTGTACAGGAAATCATCTTCCCAAATAGGTTTCATACACGTGTTACTTTCAAAAAAGTTTGTGAATGTACACAATATTTCCGATTTTCGCAGTCCTAAAATAAATTTTTGTATATGATACAAGAACAATTATCATCACTCGACAGTGTCAATCTCAACCTCGGAAGCGGCACAGGATTGATAATGAGCGTCGTTCTGGCACTCATAATGTTCGGTATTGCACTTGGAATAAAAGCGAGTACGCTCAAAGATATTTTCGTCAAGCCGAAGTCTATCATCACAGGCCTCCTGCTTCAGTGGATAGGTCTTCCGTTGGTAACTTTCATCCTCATTATGGTGCTGAATCCCTACCTGACACCGATGGTAAGCCTCGGAATGATTCTGGTAGCAAGCTGCCCTGGAGGAAACATCTCCAATTTTATGAGTTCGTTCTCTCGCGGAAACGTTGAACTTTCAGTCAGTATGACAGCCGTTTCAACAGTAGTGGCACCCGTCATCACCCCATTAAATTTCTGGCTGTGGGGTAATCTGTACCTCAAGTTCGCCGCGCTCTCAGGAACTATGACCATACCTCATCTGGTGATTCCGTTCGTCGAAATATTCCGGACTGTATTCGTCATTCTGGGTGTCCCGATTATTCTGGGTATGCTCACAGCCCACTTCTTTCCTAAGTTCGCGGAGAAGGTGAAGAGTCCTTTCAACATTTTCTCAATCGCCGTATTCTTTGTGATGGTACTGGGAATGTTCATCCCTAACTGGAGATTCTTTATCGACTATATTATTTTCATATTCATCCTCGTACTCATCCATAACCTCTGTGCATTCGGCACGGGCTATGCCGGCGCAAGCCTTATGAAACTTCCGAGGAAAGACCGCAGATCCATCACCATTGAGGTTGGAATTCAGAATTCGGGACTTGGACTGACAATGCTTCTTAATCCTTCCATCTTCCGTCCGGAAGTATGGAATAACCCGGAAACAGGTATTATGTACGGAGGTATGCTCTTCGTCACAGCCTGGTGGGGAATATGGCACATCATATCCGGACTTACCCTGTCATCGATTTTCAGAAGATACAGAATAAAGGAATAAAGTCAGGCTATCTGTCTTTCTTGAAGAAAAACGATTTCTGGGCCTTCTTCTTTTCCATATCGCGTTCCACGAATACTGGCTTCATCGTACGAGGGTCCAGGCCTGTGTAGAACATCACGGAGGAGACCGTCATAGGGGTCGGTGTGAAATCCTGCACCTGATCCATCCAGATACCTCTAAGGGAAGGATTGTGCGCAAGGCACTCCATATCGTGCATTGTACAGCCCGGATGGGATGATATGAAATACGGAACGAGCTCGACGTGGGTCCCCGACTCCCTGTTGATGGCATCGAATTCTCTGCGCAGACGTTCGAAAAGGCGGAATGACGGCTTAGCCATATACTTGAGGACATTGTCCTGCGTATGTTCGGGAGCGACCTTCAGGCGGCCGGAAGTGTGCTTCAGCACAAGTTCCTTGAAATATGGATATGATGTTCCATCCACATAACCTTTTTTTTCATCCAAGAAGAGGTCGTAACGGATTCCGCTGCCAATATAGCTGTGTCTTATGCCCTTGACTGAATCCACTTTGCGATAGAGGTTCAATACCCGTTCGTGGGAGCGTTCAAGGTTTGGGCAAGGGGATGGATAGAGACAGGACTTGCGGCGGCACACTTCGCACAAAGAAAGTTCTCTTCCGTGCATCCCGTACATATTTGCCGTAGGAGCTCCAAGGTCGGAGATATTGCCTGCAAAGTCGGGCAGTTTATTCAATCCTGCAGCCTCCTTCAGTATCGAAGCCTCACTGCGGTTCTGTATGAATTTGCCCTGGTGGGCCGCTATGGTACAGAAATTACAGCCCCCGAAGCACCCGCGGTGGGTGTTGATGGAGAACTTTATCATGTCGTAGGCAGGGATACGCTTTCCGTTATAACGCGGGTGGGGCAACTTAGTGAAAGGCAAATCCCAAAAACTGTCCATCTCCTCCTCCGTAGCTGGCGGATAAGTGGGATTTATTTGCACATATCCGTCTCCGACAGGTTCTATGATGGTCTGCGGATGCATCATATTGGCGTGGGTCTCAATCTCGTGGAAATTCTCCGCAAATGCTTTTTTATCCTTACAACAGATCTCATATGAATGCAGGAAAAGGGCATCCTTGAGCTTTGACTTTCCGCTTAAGTAGAATGCCAGCTGAGGAATCTTCCTAATGTCGGACAGATTCCTCCCCGACTCGATGGCACGGGTGAATTCCAGCATAGTCCTCTCCCCCATCCCGTAGCAGAGCCAGTCAGCGCCGCTTGAGACAAGGATTGAAGGCATAAGCTTGTCCTGCCAGTAGTCGTAATGGGTCACGCGCCTAAGCGATGCCTCGATGCCGCCGATGATTACCGGGACATCAGGGAAAAGGTCCTTGAGTATCTTCGTATAGACGGTGACGGCGTAATCCGGTCGCTGTCCGGCACGTCCTTCGGGAGTGTAGGCATCATCGTGACGCAGACGCTTTGATGCCGTATAGTGGTTCACCATCGAGTCCATCGCACCGGAGTTGACGGCGAAATAGAGTCTAGGAGCACCCAATTTCTTGAAATCACGCAGGTCGTCACGCCAGTTAGGCTGAGGCACAACAGCGACACGGTAACCGAATTTCTGGAGGTAACGGGCAATGCAGGCCGTACCGAAACTCGGATGGTCCACAAAGGCATCCCCCGTGAAGAAGATGATGTCGATGTAGTCCCACCCGAGCTTCTCAACCTCTTTTGCAGAGGTCGGAAACATATAGTTACATTCGCTCAGGGAGTTCAATTCCTAAAATATTCATAGCGTTCACAAGGACAGTGGCAAGAGTGGAGATAAGCACCAGACGTGCCTTGAGGGTCTTTTCGTCATCTTCCTTGAGAATCGGGGTATCGTGATAATACTGGTTGAATTCCTTTGCAATCTCGTATGCAAAATTTGCTATGACTGCAGGGGAAAGTTCAGATGCCGCTTCCTCAACTTTCTGAGGGAAGGTATTGAGCAACTTGACGAGACGTACTTCCTTGGCACTCAGTTCGACATTCTTATTGATAGTGCCCACCAGCCCTTTCTCCGCGGCCTTGCGGAGTATGCTCTTGATGCGGGCATGGGTGTACTGGATGAAAGGACCTGTGTTGCCATTGAAATCGATGGATTCTTTAGGATTGAAGAGCATTGTCTTCTTCGGGTCCACCTTGATGATGAAGTACTTGAGAGCCCCCAGGGCAATCATATGGTAGAGCTTTTCCTTCTCGTCTTCATCGAGTCCATCAAGCTTTCCAGACTCCTCGGAAGTGGCTTTCGCCTCTTCGTACATCTTCTGTATAAGGTCGTCAGCATCCACAACCGTACCCTCACGGGACTTCATCTTGCCCTCAGGCAATTCCACCATACCATAGGAAAGATGGAAAATCTGGTCTGCCCATTCATATCCGAGTTTCTTGAGGATGAGCTTGAGAACCTGGAAATGATAATTCTGTTCATTACCAACGACATAGATATGGGAATCAAGCTTGTTCTGAGAGAATCTCCTCTCTGCCGTGCCGAGGTCCTGTGTGATATATACGGACGTGCCGTCGGAGCGCAGGAGAATCTTCCTGTCGAGACCGTCAGCTGTAAGGTCGCACCATACCGAGCCGTCAGGGTCTCTTACAAAGACTCCCTTGTCAAGTCCCTGCTGCACTATTTCTTTTCCGAGAAGGTAAGTGTCGTGCTCGTAATAAACCTTGTCGAAGCTGATTCCGAGAGCCTTGTAGGTCTCATCAAAACCATCGAACACCCACTGGTTCATAGTCTGCCAGAGCTGCCTTACCTCAGGATCGCCAGCTTCCCACTTCACGAGCATTTCGTGAACTCTGTCAAGCACTGACGGATCTTCCTTCTCCATCTTTGCAAACTCCACATAGCAGTCACCAACAAGATGGTCGCCCTTCTTGCCGGTAGATTCAGGTGTCGCTCCGTTGAAACGCTCCTGCCAGGCATACATCGACTTGCAGATATGCACTCCCCTGTCATTCACAAGAGTGGTCTTGATGACATTGTTGCCGGCTTCCTTAAGAAGTTTGGAAACAGAATCACCGAGGAGATTGTTACGGATATGGCCCAAGTGGAGCGGCTTGTTGGTGTTAGGAGATGAGAATTCCACCATCACCGTCTTTCCCGTATCCGGTAGCTTACCGAAATCCGGGTCTGCGGCAATGGAAGCGAAAAGTTCATTCCAGAACAGCCCCGAAAGATTAATATTCAGGAAGCCTTTGACGACATTGTACCCGCTGATTTCAGGGACATTGGTCTTAAGCCACTCTCCTATTGCGGCTCCGGTGTTGTCAGGAGTCGAATGGGATAAACGTAAAAGAGGGAAGACGACCAATGTAAAGTCGCCTTCGAACTCTTTCCTTGTTACACTAACCTGCAGTGTGGAGGCTTCCACATCTGCGCTGTATAATTCCTTTATGGCCTGGGAGGCCTTCTGTGCGATGAATAATTCCGGTGCCATTCTATCCCAAATAAGTCTTCAACAATTTGCTTGCACTTGGTTTCTTGAGCTTGCGTATAGCCTTTTCCTTGATTTGGCGTACACGCTCCCTTGTGAGGTCAAGTCTCTCTCCGATTTCCTCAAGGGTCATTTCCTGACATCCAATTCCGAAGAAGGACTTGATAATCTCCCTTTCTCTCGGTGTGAGAATCTGGAGAGCACGGTCTATCTCAGTGCTGAGCGATTCGCTTACAAGTCCCTTATCGGCCATAGGTGAATCGTCATTAGGAAGGATATCCAGAAGGCTGTTGTCCTCACCCTCCACGAAAGGAGCATCCACTGACACGTGACGTCCTGACACTCTAAGGGTATCGGCAATCTTGTCCTTAGGGACCTCGATCATTTCTGCAAGCTCCTCGGTGGACGGCTGGCGTTCATTCTCCTGCTCAAACCTTCCGAGTGCCTTGTTAATCTTATTCAGGGAACCGACCTGGTTCAATGGTAGTCTTACAATACGAGACTGCTCTGCGAGAGCCTGAAGAATGGACTGCCGTATCCACCATACTGCATAGGAGATGAATTTGAATCCTCGTGTCTCATCGAATTTCTCAGCGGCCTTGATAAGTCCCAGATTACCTTCATTGATAAGGTCCGGGAGGCTGAGGCCCTGATTCTGGTACTGCTTCGCAACAGAAACCACAAATCTTAAATTCGCTCTTGTAAGTTTGTCCAGAGCAATCTTGTCGCCTTTGCGTATCCTCTGGGCAAGTTCCACTTCCTCTTCAGGTGACACCAACTCCTCACGTCCGATTTCCTGGAGATATTTGTCCAGCGCGGCACTTTCGCGGTTGGTAATCGATTTTGTAATTTTAAGCTGTCTCATATATTAAAGTTTCCTATTCGTTCTTTCCGAATCCGAAATAAGAAGCTTTGCCGTTTGCAGTCATACCCTCGATGAAGATTGCTCTCTTTGTCTTTCCCGCGATGTCAATTACATCCTTAGGGGAACTTACCGGCTGATCATTCACATACTGGATGATGAAACCTTCCGATGCACCTGCTTCTAGCATCTTGCCCGGACCCACGGATACTATCTCGACTCCCTTCTTCAGGCCGAGCATCTCGAGCTTTTCCTTCGAAGGTGTGCGGAGCATCGAGCCGTAGAATGCAACTGAGCCGTCCTCCTGTACAGTACCATTATCAGTGGTGATTGCCTGGAATGTGACGTCGAATACCTTCTGCTCCCCGTCACGGAAAACCGTAATCTGGGCTTTATCCCCCGGATGATAGTTATTCACCCTCTCCTGAAGGCTGGACATACTCAGAATCGGAGTACTTCCAAGCTGAATAATAACGTCGTCTTTCTTGAGGCCGGCCTTATCGGCAGCGCTTCCTTTTTGTACTTCATTAATATATACGCCGTTTCTTATGGAAAGTTTCAACTCGGCAGCTTTTTCTTCTGTAAGATTTCCACCGGTGATTCCCAGCATCACTCTCTTCACTGTTCCGAAGTCTATGAGGTCACTCACGATGCGGTTGACAATGTTTGAAGGAACTGCAAATGAATATCCGGAATATGAGCCCGTAGTGGATACAATGGCAGTATTGATTCCTACCAGTTTTCCTTCCTTATTGACAAGTGCTCCACCTGAATTACCCGGATTGACGGCAGCATCTGTCTGGATGAAGGACTCAATCTTGAACTCGCCTGTGTAATTCGGCATCTGACGGCCCTTGGCGCTGACGATTCCGGCTGTGATTGTGGAACGAAGTTCCTCTCCGAGAGGGCTTCCGATTGCAAGCACCCATTCACCAAGTCGGAGATTGTCGGAATCTGCAAATTCAACGACAGGTAGGCCCTCAGCGTCAATCTTGATAAGAGCGACATCTGTGGCCGGGTCCGTACCGATGACTTGCGCCGTATAAGTCTTGTTGTTGTTCAATGTGACGCGGACCTCGGTGGCATTTGCGACAACGTGGTTATTGGTAACAATATAACCGTCCTGACGGATTATGACGCCGGATCCACTGCCCTTTTGAACCCTGTCACGGGACTGTGGCATACCCTCGTCACCGAAGAAGAACTGAAAGAAAGGATCTATCTGATAGCGCTGCGTAGTTTTTACGGACACCTCTACATATACGACAGCATCAACGGCATTCTCTGCCGCATAAGTGAAATCCGGATAATCGGTCTGTGCCAAATTGACAGTCCTGTATGCGGATCCGTCAAAAGAAGTTGTACTGTTTGCGGCACTTGCCTCAGGGACAGCAGCACGGACTACTCCATATGCAACGCACGCACTCAGGAGTACGGCTGCTAGAACTGTAATGATATTTTTACTCATAACAATAAGAATTAATTCGATAATTGTATTGCGGAATTAAAAAATTCCAGGGAGTACCCAAGTCAAATAATATGCCAAATCTCCTCAATGGATACAATAAAAAGACGGATGACTGAGAAGCCATCCGTCTTTTGAGCCACTTGTCAGACTTGAACTGGCGACCTGCGCGTTACGAATGCGCTGCTCTACCGACTGAGCTAAAGTGGCTTGAGACCACAAATATAGTAAAATTAAAAATTAATTCTAAACTCAATTGACTTATTCTTGCAGAACGTAGCGGCAACATTTACGGCCCCATCCTCTCTTCGGCAAAGGAACTCCCTGGATTTCAATTCGATAGCCAGAATATCTCCGGAACGAAAATAAATATACTTTGAGGCCTCTGAAATCGCATTTTCAATCATTTCCCGGGTCCCTTCCGCCGTTTCATACAGGAGGGAGCCGTCTTTGAAAAGTCTGAACAGATTGTCATCCTCCCCGAGAACTATCGGAAGATATGTCGGGAACGGCAGGAATGAGGTATGGTCCAGACAGGAAGCGCACGCAAAATCCTCTTCGGCAGAACCGAGCAGATTCTCGGGATAAAGAAGTACGCCATATCCCACGCCATCATAGTAGCGTGATGCAAATTTCTCCGAGACACTGCGTCCGGGCTTGCTGATTCTTGCAAAAAGGACAGGAGTATAGCTCAGGGAATCAACGAACTCAGGAGGAAAGAAATCTTCATTATCCCTTTCCCAGGTGGTATCTGGTCTGACAATATACTTGGACGACGATGTCTTGACAATAATATTCATCAGAACAGGGTACCGTTGAATTTTTGGACAAGCTTTTCCCGGTCAAACTCCTCTTTGAGAAGAGCAAACTGGCGCTTGGTATCAAGAGCAAATTCCCCCTGCATAATCCAAGCGAAATATGAAGGTTCAGTCAAATAGACTTCACGTGCAGTCTTTCCCTTATGCTTGCCGAAACTAATTACCGCTTCGCCCTTGTCATTGGAGATAAGCCTGCCTGCATAGTCCACAACACGGGTCCTTCCGGAAAATGCCGAGAGGAAATCCACATTGTTCTTCAACTTGTCCGGATACATATCCAACTGTCCCTGAAGGACTTTATATGTAGCCACGGTATCAGCTTCAGCCGTATGCGCATTGTCGAAGTCCTCTCCTCCGCAATAGAACCTGTATGCTGCTTTCAGATTACGCGGTTCAAGGATATGATAGATATTCTGCACATCGACCATCTTCTTATCGTGGAGGTTGATATCGACTTGTTTCCCGGTGTATTCCCTGACACGTTCAATCTCTTCGGCAAGTAGCGGAAGATCGAACTTGGCAGAATTGAAACCCGCAAGGTCGCTGTCTCCAATCCACTCCACAACTTCGTCCACGACATCCGCAAATGTCGGGCAATCAACCAGATCCTCATCGTGGACCCCATTGACAGCACTGGCGGCCGGATTGATCGGAAGCTGTTTCTTCGCTACATAGTCCCAAGGCTTTATCTTCCAAGTCTTAATCCTCTGTTCCCCTCCGGGAAGGATTTTCACGAAACTGAGCTCAATGATTGCATCGGATACGATATTCAGGCCCGTGCTTTCTATGTCGAAGAAAAGCAAAGGTCTTTCAAGGTTCAATTCCATAATTCAGGATTTAAATCATTATCGGCATTATGATGCCACAAATCTTTTCGCTTTCAGCCTCTTCCTCTGCAGGTACCACAAGGGCAGCCCTGCGGGCATCGGCAAACTTGATGACGATATTGTCGCAAGTCATATTGCTGAGAATATCGGAAATGAATGAGGACTTGAAGCCAATGGTAAGGTTTTCGCCGCTGTAGTCGCAGGCAACTTTTTCATAAGCTGCAAGAGCGAATCCGAGATCTTGGGCGGTTATCTCTATCTGGCCCGGCTTGAGGTCGAACTTGATATGGTTCGAAGCCTTGTTGGCGCAGACAGCGACACGCTTGACGGTGTTAAGCAATTGTTCCCTCTCTATCTTGAGAATATTGGAATTGTTCATAGGGATGACATCCCTGTACTTAGGGAACTTACCTACGACAAGACGGCAGATCATAAGAATTTTCCCGAACTTGAACTCTACAGTATTGGCATCGAAAACGATGTTGACTTCTTCGGCATCCTTGCTGACGATGGATTTCAGAATAGCCGCAGCCTTCTTGTGGAGTATGAATGACGATTTGGCGAGAGCTTTGACGTCAGCTGTGGAGTAGCAGATCAGTTTATGGGAATCAGAGGCCACAAGCGTGGTAGCATCCGTATCTATGTCGAAGAAAATACCGTTCATTGCAGGTCTCATCTCATCGTCGGCAGTAGCGTAAATGGTACCATTGATGCCGTCCACGAGGGACTGTGCATTGAATTCGATGGTCTCCGCATCCTCACCGACTCCCTTTATCTCCGGATAATCTTCTGCCGGGAAGTACGGAAGGCTGGAATTACCATTTGCCCAGGCAATCTCGAAAGAAGACTTGTCCTCATCGATGGATATGCTTACAGGCTGGTCAGGCAACGCTTTGAGTATATCGGTGATGTGCCTTGCCGGAACAGCTACGCTTCCTTCTTCCTTCGTGCTCTCTACCGTGACAGAAGTTCTGAGCGTAAGCTCTGAATCGGATGCTGTTATCTCCAGTTCTTCGTTCTTAAGAACAAACAGGAAATTTTCAAGTATAGGAAGTGCAGATTTAGAAGGTATAGCCTTAGAAACGTCAAGTATACCCTTAAGCAATTCGTTGCTGGAAACGGTAAAATTCATAATTGTCTTCAGTTAATGATATCCGTGCAAATATAAATAATTTAAAGGTAAAATTGTACATTTGTCCCAATGAAATCTGATATCATAATCATAGGCGGAGGAGCCTCCGGACTGATGGCGGCCTACGCGGCGGCAAAAACACTTGTAGATGCCGACAATGGTGCATCTGTCACCGTATTTGAACGTATGCCACGGCCGGCTAGGAAAGTGATGATAACCGGCAAGGGTCGTTGCAACTTCACCAATCTCAAGGATTGGAACGAGTTCTCCGCACACATACAGTCAAAAGCAAATTTCCTCAAGCCGTCATTCTACAATCTCCCGAGTTCCTCAGTTGTGGATTTCTTTGAAGAATACGGTATGAGGACTGTCATAGAGCGCGGCGACAGGGCTTTTCCGGCATCATACCACGCATCTGACGTCGTAGACACACTTATCAATGCCTGTAGCAGGTATGGTGTCAAAATCATGACCGAATGCTCTGTCACCGCCGTCAGAAAAAGGGCTGACGGGAATTTCGACATAGACCTTGCAGACGGAAGCTCTTCCAGATGTAAGAAAGTCATCATAGCCACCGGCGGACTCTCCTACCCTACGACAGGTTCTACGGGAGACGGATACGGGTGGGCTGAAGCCGCAGGTCACACGATAAGGCAATGCTTTCCTTCACTTACAGCCCTCGTCCCTCGCGGATACAAAGTGGATGAGGTCATTTCGAGTGAGGGAAAATGGCATATTGACCGCAGTACACCGCTTTCTGAAACAGGGCGATCCCTATGCGGAATTCAGCTGAAGAATGTCGGAGTCACGCTCCTTGTAGAAGGGTCCGAAGCCGGTTCAGAATTCGGAGACATTGATTTCACTGACGGAGGAATAGAAGGTCCTGTCGGCTTCCAACTCAGCAGGAAGGCTGTAAAATCCATGATCAACGGTTCAAAGGTGTCATTGGTGATTGATATGAAGTCAGGAGTATCCCTCACCGAGCTCACCGAGAGGGTCAAATCCCTCTGGAGCGAAGTTGACAAGGATCCGAGAAGTAGGAATCTCCGGGAGAAGGAGAAATGCCGCATTCTGTTGGGCAAACTGATGCCCTGGGACCTCATCCCGGCATTCACGGTCTATAATCCAGAAATAATGACGCTAGAGAGAAGGTCCCGCAATGAGACCAAGGTCTGGGTCAATCTCATAAGCATAGCCAAGGCTCTCAAGAGTTGGAAGTTCGACATCATCGGCTATGTAGGCTACGAACGTGCCGTCGTCACGGCCGGAGGAGTCAACACGGATGAGATACTGCCGAAGACAATGGAATCAAGGGTCAATGGAGGAATGTATTTTTGCGGGGAGGTGATGGATATCGACTCCGATACGGGCGGCTACAACCTGCAGACCGCATTCTGCACGGGATTCCTCGCAGGGCAGTCGGCAGCATCCTCACTAAATGGCGCAGAATAGTCCCTGACTCATTTCAGGCTACGAGCATAGTCCAGATTGCGAATCTTCCGAACTTGCCTGCAAGCATAAGCAGCAGCGACCACACGGCCGGACATTTGTAGAATCCGAGGGTCAGGGCGACCACATCGCCGACGAACGGCACCCAGGTAAGCAGGGCTGCCCATACTCCGTATTTTTCAAGGAAACGATGCTGTTTCTCAATAGTTTCCGGCTTGACCCTAAAAACGCGTTCGACCCATTCCCATTTAGCAAGACGTCCCAGAAAATACGTAGTGACACCCCCAAGCCAGTTTCCCAGCGTGCCGGTCAAAAGAACGGCGGCTGGAGGTAGTCCAGTTAGAAGAACGCCCACATATAGGGCATCCGAACTGAAAGGAAGAACGGTTGCAGCCAGGAATGTGCCAATAAAGAGGCCCAGGAGGCCAAGTTCTTCTAGACCGAACATACGATATCAGAAAATAAAAAAGGGAAAGCTTAGCACATCGCACCGCTACAACCTCCTACCCTTGCTGCATTCCTGCCCTGGGGGAGTTCAGAGGGAGCTGGTCGTGTACGACTTTCCCTCAGCAAATATAGTAAAAAATCAGATACTGTCGAAAATCAGAGGAAGAATATCATCCACTTTATTAAATTTCCAAACTTTTCCCGCCCCTATCATTATTACTGACATAGGTTTTCCGGCCTTGGTCTGATACTGCGCCATCACCTGACGGCAGGCTCCGCAAGGGGTAGCAGGACGTTCTGACAACCTCCCGTGTACACCTCCAGCCAACGCAATGCTGCGCATATCCTTGTCCGGATATTTCGCCCCGGCGGCGAACATAGCAGTCCTTTCCGCACAAAGTCCTGACGGGAATGCCGCATTTTCCTGATTGGAGCCTCTGACTATCTGTCCGTTGGACATTCTAACTGCCGCGCCGACGTGAAAATGGGAATAAGGCGCATAGGCATTGCTCATTGCAGCCACAGCCTCGGCGGCCAGCTCGCGGTCCTCTGCATTCATTTCCTCGATGGAAGAATATTCCTCATACGAGATGTTGATTTCTTTACGTGCCATATTGTGACGTTATGTGGGGCAAATATAGGTAAAATATTTATCTTTGTGCCATTATGAAAATATGCGTAGGGCTTTCGGGTGGGGTTGACTCCAGTGTTGCCGCTTTGCTTCTCAAGCAGCAGGGCTATGACGTGTTCGCTATGTATATGCAGAACTGGCACGACACTGAGGGCACTCTGCACGGCGACTCGGTAGTTTGACAGAATAAATTTCATTTTTTTTGACAGAAAGGCCCACGAGGCCT
>JAKSKD010000003.1 GCA_024401925.1 Bacteroidales bacterium
CTTTGGCTGTAACCTTCCCACTATCAGGGCGGTTTAGGGACTTTCACCCTTTAGAATACGTTCGTGCTGGACGAACCAAGAAAAAGGAGGTACTTTCCTCAAGGAGTTCCATACGGCTCTAGAGGTGGAAGCGGAGACCTGCATCTACGGAAAACACGAGAGGGTTCTCGGTACGGTAGGTTACCAGATCTGTGTCAGTAAACCAGTAGGACACCGTCGGCTGAAGGTACAACGATATATTCTTCCAAAGTTTGAACTCAGCTCCTGCGAATGCCTCTCCGGCCCACTGCAGGCGCTTTTCGTCATAACTTCTGCTGCCGATGGAAGCATAAAGGCACTTTTCCAGTGACGCGCCCGCTCCTGCATATAGTGAAAAGTTCCCCTCCCTGATGAAAGAATAAGCCGTTCTAAGCGGAATGCCCACGAAATGGAGTTTCTGGTCTGAGAGAGAGCCATTATTGTCTTCAAGCGAATGGAGGTAAGTGTAGCTCAATCCTGTCTCAATGGAGAGCCTGTCTGTCAACGGGAAGTTGAGAGCTATTCCAAGCCCTAGCGGTAAGTCATGGCTATTGCTGACTGAAGTCGGCTCGGAGCTGAAATTGCTTAATAAAGACCTTTTCTCCGAATTGGTGAAATTGTATAATGTGGTGTTGGATTTCAAGACGGGCAGATAATCCATTTGAGGAACAAGCGTATTGGACGTCACACTTGACATAGGTGATGCTGAAGCGCTCAACCCGATTCTTAGATATCGTTTGTTCTTAGGAGCAGGTTCATCCGCCCACCAGTTATCAGGCTGCGGTTCCTCTTTACTGGAAATGTCACGGTCTGATGCCGTCTTTCGTGCAGGCTGTTGCGCCTCAGCATCATCCGGCACGGCGTTGAATGTATCGGTGATTTCATTTACTGTTTCGGCAGTATCAGTCTCCGCCACTTCCCTATCGATTGAAGGTTCCTCCGTTTCAACATGAGCCTGCGCCACCAGAGGCTGAGTCCGCTCAGGCTTTTTTTCCGGCAGCACTTCCACGGCAGGAACGGATGGCGTCACCACTGCGATACGGGAGACCGGAAGAGTATCGAGCCCGCTGTGCGGGGTACGAACGAAAAGCATGGCTATTGCCGCACAAGCGGCAATGGAAGCTCCGCTCCACGCAAGCGTACGCAGCACGGAAGTCCTGCGCATGGACGTGCTCACCTTCTGCCATCCGCCCTCGACGGGTGACGGCTCACTCTGTGAGTACGCTTCTTTTACTGCATCAAACAAGTCTTTCATTTCTCATCCTGCTTAACAAATTCTTTAATTTTTCTCATGAGTAACGCCCTTGCTCTGGCGAAATTTGACGAGGATGTACTTTCCTTGATACCAAGCATGTCTCCTATTTCCTTGTGTGAAAGTCCATCCACGACATAAAGCTTAAACACAGTTCCATATGCCTCCGGCAACCCTTCAACCATCTCCCTGAGCTTGTTTGGAGGGATGTCCGGCAGATCGCCGGTATCTGTCTCATCCGCGATATCGAAACCTGTCATGCTGTCCGTAAGCGTCTCCGCCAGTTTCTTCCGCTTCTTCGATGAGTCGAAGCAGAGATTTATGGTGACACGGGACATCCAGGCATATAACGACCCAGGACCTGTGTACTGGAATTTCCCGATTCTGTGAAAGACCTTCACGAATGCATCATGCATAAGGTCCTCAGCTTCAGGCAAGTCTCGTGAGTACCTCAGACACAGTGACAGAATCCTGCCACCGTATCTTTTATACAATTCTTCCTGCGAGGCAGCATCACCATGGGCGCAGTTTGCGGCCAGAATGCTGTCATCACAGGAAGGAGCATCGAAAACTTCCTGCCTTTTCATTTATTCAATATCAAAGGCGAGGTCTCCGTTGAAATAAAAATCTCCGAGTGCATTGCTCCCCTTAATCTTGACGAAGCGAAGAGTGATGGTAGCATCGGAAATGTTCTTGACATAGATATCACCGCCCTCAAAAGTAGCAAAAGCGATGTCGATGTTGCTTGACAAAAAGTTTCCGCAGGATACTCTTTTCAGATCGAGTTTGTCTCCAGGCTGGCTTTTACTGAGATTCTGGGAATATGCCATTATGGAAAACATGTCATTAGCATACCTGCCAGAGGAAATGACAGAGAAGAAAGACGTACCATCAAGATCTTTGAAATCGCCGTCTTCCTTTGCCGACATGGTGAAACTCTTCCAGCCGACCCCGACCAGTCCGTTTGGTGTCAGAATCT
The DNA here is from genome assembly GCA_024401925.1 of Bacteroidales bacterium. GTDB lineage: Bacteria > Bacteroidota > Bacteroidia > Bacteroidales > UBA932 > Cryptobacteroides. Next base: position 2,250 of record JAKSKD010000003.1, read on the forward strand.
GGAATTCGATGTCACCATCCATGGAAACGCTTCTGTTCATCTGGTTCATTCTTCGAATAACTTCTGAATTGGAAGCATCATCCGGATCAAGGTCATGATTGCAAGACGAAATCATGGTCATGGACAAAACAGCTGCTGCGAGCATGCTGAATACACGTAACGTTTTCATAATGTGAATTGCTATGGTTATCAAATATAAGAATTATCTTTCTCTCACCAATATAACTCACACTTTCTCAAAACCCTGCGTCAGGTTTTCAACTTTCAACGGTTTTTCTTGCTTTTACAAAATCAATATATCATTCCGGACATAGCATTCTGTGCGGCGGCATTATTTCTCGCATTCATCTTTCCAAAATTGAATGCGACACCGAATATTATGGTCAGCGCTACCGTAGCTGTCGCTGTTGCAGTCGCACAGGCTATGTAATTACAGACTTAATACTCGAAAGACTCCTGTATCAATATGACGCAGGAGTCTTTTTTTTGATTATCAATCAATTATGATTACATTTACAAGAATGCAAACTTAATCATCAGCGGCCAAGGTCAAGGATCAACTTATTGCCAGAATAGGTTACATCCTTTTCGCAGACCTGTCTGCCATCATAGAATACGACTTTGAAGGTCCTTTCCTGGAGCATTCCGGGGAAGGATCCTTTTCTTTCGCCTATTGTCAGTTTCGTCCCTTTCAGGGTGAAATCAACCGTTGCGAAAGCACCGTTTTCATAATTGTAGTTATCACCTTCATCCTCATAAAGGGTGAAAGAGCCGTCTGCACCGCCATAAACTCTGATCTCAAGTTCATCCCACTTGCTCTCAGAACTGTACTGCATAACCGGTGCAACAGGGAAAATAGCGCCTTCACGGGCGAAAACCGGGCACTTGTCAAGGGATGCGTCACACTGAACCACAGTACCTCCATTATATTTCTTTCCTGTTGACACTTCATACCACTTTGCCCCGGCCGGAAGATATACGTCTATGGATGCAGGTTTTGTCCAATCAGGTGTATCCTCGCTCCATCTGCGGCCCTCATCAGTAAAGATGGCGTGGGTAACAGGCGCAACAAGCAATGAGCGTCCGAACATAAACTCGTCATTTATGTCCCATACATTCTTGTCCTTGGCAAAGTCCATAACCAGAGCCCTCATAAAGCTGTCATCATTTGAACTTACCTGCCAGGCTGTGCTGTAGATATAAGGCAGCAGGGCATAACGCATACGTATTGCCTTCTCTATTGCATCATAGACAGGCTCGCCCTTCTTTCCGAATTCCCATATCTCCCTTCTTGAGGACTCTCCGTGGCTTCTCATCATAGGATTGAAAAGGCCGAACTGCAGCCAACGCACATAAAGCTCCTGGAAAAGAGGATTGCGTGAACAGGTCTGGGTCTCGCCCGGTTTGTTGTATCCGCTAGGGAAAAAGCCTCCTATGTCGCTGTTGCAATTAGGATTGCCTGTCATTGTATAATTCAAGCAAAGAGGAATCTGGGCTCTGAACGCCTCCCAGGTACTTTGCGTGTCACCGCTCCAGGTATTTGCTCCCGTCCTCTGCTGGCCCATAAAGAATGAGCGTGTCAGTATGAATACACGTTTATCTGAAGAAACGGCTCTCTGGTGGTCATACACACCTTCTACGCACATCAGAGGATATATGTTCCTTACGCTTCTGAATGAGCCCATTGCAGTCTTCTGGTCGAAGTCTCCGGGACGTTCCGTATGGTCCGGATCGGTACTGTCCATCCACCAGGCGTCAATACCGAAATCATACAGGCGGCGGAGATTGTCCCAATATATATCACGGGCTTCCTCACTATATGCATCATAGCATTTAACCCCAGAAGGATAGTCCATTCTCGGAGGCCAGTACTCGGCCAGTCCGCTCAAAGGCCAGGTTATAAAATCAAGCAGCAGGCCTTTTTCGTCAAGCTGGCGGTAAGGTTTTGTCTGAGGTCCGAATGACTGCCAGATTGATATGGACATATGGGCTCCGCTGTTGTGAACCTCATCAACCATTTCCTGTGGATGCTGGAAATCAGGGCTCAGGAATTCCATAGCATTCCAGAGGTAGTTGTTGCCCCAATACTGCCAGTCCTGGATTATGCCGTCAAGAGGAACACCGGCAGCGCGATAACCGCGTACGACATTGAGCATTTCCTCCTGGGTTTTATATCTTTCACGGCTCTGATGATAGCCATAGGTCCATAAAGGAAGCATAGGTACCTTGCCCGTAAGCTGACGCAAGTCTGAAATGACGCCGTCCGCATCGCCCCCGAATATGAAGTAGTAATCAATGGACTCGGCAACTTCTGACTCGAAGCCTAGAACTGTTCCGTCATCGCTTATCGTTGTCGGGGAATAGTTGTCCCAGAACACGCCGTACCCCTTGACGGACTGGAAGAAATTAGTGAAATCCTCGAGATTGGACTGAACCATAAGACGGTTCTCCCCTCTCTGGTCCATCTTGCCGTTCTGGAGCATTCCAAGGCCGTAGATAGGCTCATCCTTTCCGAGGCTCCACCCTTGGCTCACCTTGTAGAAGCTGCTGTCCGGGCCGTCCACAATAAGAGATGATGTGGAATATGACTCGGCAAGCAATTTCCGTCCTTTTGAATCAGTAAAAGTAAGCAGTCCGTCTTTGTCCGCTTTCACCCTTACCTTGGGACTCGCAACACTTGCTGCAGGCTCCATAATCACACTGACGCTCGGAGTCTTGCGAGGCTCGCAACTGAACTTCTCAACCCTGACGATTTCCGGGCTGTAATAGGTAATCTTAACCGTAAGATCCTTATTCTGCGCCAATACGGCAATGGATGAAAGAATAAGGACGATTGAAATGACTAATCTTTTCATATTAAGAAAGTGATTTGAGATATTCTGCTACTATCCTTGCCGCCAGTCCGACATTGGCCTGGCAAGGTCTTGCGTGGTAATATGCCGGATTTCTGTCAGAAGGCTCGGGAGCAGACTTTTCTTCTGCCCGCAAGCCCAGCAGCTCACGGCATATTATACTGCCCTTCTGTTCTCTGAAAGAAGCGGCGAATTGCTGCACGAGCGCATAATTTGCTGTTTTTGCAGCTTTGTTCGTAGGATCGGATCCCGGGGAGATGAAGCCGGCGAGTATTGTCATTCCGCTCACTGCGCCACATACCTCCCTCATCCGTCCCATTCCTCCTCCGAACCCGGATGTCAGGGCAAGGAGTTCCTCCCTCCCGACGGGAAGCAGATCCTCAAAAGCGAGTACAACTGCCTGACAGCAGTTGTACCCCTCAAGGAACAGGTTTTCAGCACGCTGCTGCCTGTCAGTTATAGAGATATCGTTTATTTTCATTATACTTCTTCCTGTTTGATCTATTTTTCTTTCTAGCCCTGAGGACTCTCTTTCTTATACCGCCGGCAAGAAGCAGGGAAACGGCTGCGATAATGATAATGTAGGTAAAACTGGTGGCATTATCGCCTTTCACCCTGGACCACATTGCGAGAAGCGCTTCAGTCCTGTCCCCCGAATCGTGCATCAGAGTACAACGGTCCACCACAGCCTTATCCGGATACATAACTGGATTCAGGAATACCGAGTCAGCTCCTTCGCCAAAGAAATATGATGCGTCCACGGCCTCATACTCCTCCTCATCCTGCATTTCATCAAGGATATAATCGCCACCAATAGTGCTCACATAACCGATTACATCCATATTCCTGACAGCATTCTCAGGCATACACATGAAATTGATGAAATAGCTTGCAGCCTTGACATTAACGGCATATTTAGGAATCACCCACCCGTCGAACCATACATTGGAGCCTTCATTCGGAACCACATAGTCCAGCGGCACGCCCACCTCGGCGGCCTCTTCGATGGACCATTCAGCATCACCGCTCCAAGACATGTTGACCCAGGCCTTTTCCTTCGTCATCTGTTCCTTTCCGAAGTCGGCCTCCCAGCCTGAAACGTTATCCTTGAAACTCTTGAGGAAATCCTCCACAAGGGCGATGGATTCATCCGAAGCGTCAAGCATCAGGGAGTCCCTCGTGACGGTACCGTTGCAGATATCCTCATAACGGCAGTATTGCAGGAGGGCTGAATATATGTCGCGGAAGGCATCCTTCATAAAGAGCATCCCGGCGAACTTAGGGTTCTGAAGCGAACCCCAGGATGACAGTTCCTCCCTGTCCACGAAACGTGTATTAAAGAGGAAACCTGTCGTTCCCCACATATAACCTACGGCATAATCATTGGCATTCCTGCCTTCTGAACAGATAATCTTGTCGAAAAGGTCGTGTATGAAAGGTGCAACATTCACTGTATAGTCAGGGGTGTCCCCGAAATTCCTGTCGATAGGCAGAAGGAGGTCCTTGCGCATCATCCTCTCGATGATATAATCGGACGGGCAGACAACATCATAGTCGTCGTGGCCCATCTCTATCTTGGAAAGCATGACCTCATTTATATCGAACAACTGGTATATGACCTTCACCTTCTCCCCTGTCTGCTCCTCATACCACTCCTCGAACTCATCAAGGAGGTCCTCATCGATATAGTCAGCCCAGTTATATACCTTCAGCGTGTGTTCCCTGTCATTTTTTTCGCAGGATACAAGGCAGAACAAAGCCAGGACTGCACTAAGAATTATGGCCGATAGTCTTTTCATTTCTCTTCGAAATTAGGTTGATAACAACGAGAAGTGCCAGTACGACAATGAAGATGACCGACATCAACGGACGCAGCTCGGGAGTAAGTCCTCCCTTGCGGGCATCTGCATAGATGAAAGTTGAAAGCGTATCAAGTCCCTGGTTGCCCTTGGTGAACAGAGTGACCGCAAAATCATCTATGGACAAGGTGAATGAAAGGATGAATCCAAGTACAATGCCCGGACGAATCTGCGGAACTATCACCTTACGGAAGGCCTGGAAAGGAGTTGCTCCGAGGTCCAGAGCCGCCTCATAGGTATTCGGATTCATCTGCTTGAGCTTAGGCATTATCGAGAGTACGACATAAGGCGTACAGAACGAGATATGAGCCAGAAGGACAGTTACATATCCCTGCGTAATACCTACGGCGATGAACAATATGAACAGCGAAATACCGGTGATGATATCCGGATTCAACATCGGTATGTCATTCAGGAGCAATATCGTTTTCTTCCTGAAGCCACGCATATTATAGATACCGACAGCAGCGACGGTACCAAGGATGGTCGAGAATATGGAGGCGATGATACCTATTGTAAGAGTATTCTCGATTGCCTTGATAAGGGAATTGCTTACGCCGCCCGAGAAAAGCGATGTGTACAGGTTGAATGTGAATCCTGTCCAGTTTCCAAGCACCTTCGCCTCAGTGAAGGAGAAGATGAGGATAATCAGGATAGGAGCATAAAGCAGGGTGAGGAGCAGCCATATATAGGCTTTTGCAAAAAACTTTTTCATATCAGTCCCCCTCCACTGCTTTCAGCATTTTCCTTCTCATCCGTGTAGAGAGAAGTTATTGCTATGATTATCAACATAATAAGTGCAAGTGCAGCTCCATAGTTCCACATTCCGTTGTTGATATTCTCCTGAATGGTGGTACCGAAGAGCTTGACCTTGTTCATTGTAAGAAGCTCTGCTACCGCGAATGTGGAGATTGTAGGCATGAATACCATCATCACTCCGCTGCTTATTCCCGGCATGGACAGAGGTACGGTAACTTTGGTGAACACCTGTACAGGGTTGGCGCCGAGGTCCTGCGCCGCCTCGGAGTATGATTTATCCATCTTGTTCAGAGTGTTGTAGATAGGATAAATCATAAAAGGCAGGAAGTTATAAACCATACCGAATATGAGCGCTCCCTGAGCCTGAGGCAGTCTCAGGAAATCGAAGAGTGCAACCGTTGCAAGTGTCCTGATGAGCATATTGATCCACATCGGAAGAATGAAAAGCATCACCACGACCTTGGAGCGGTTGAATTCGCTGTTGCTCAGAATCCATGCTGCAGGATAGCCCAGCAGAAGGCACAGAGCCGTCGTGATCAGAGCAATCTCGATCGAATACACGAAAGTATTGATCGTCTCCTCCTCCTGTGCGAACCTTACGAAATTCGCAAATGTGAAACCTCCGTCAGCATCCGTGAATGCATATATGGCAATCAGGACAAGCGGAAGGGCAACGAAGATCAGGAGGAATATGAAATAAGGCAGAGCCCAGGATGATCTCTTATTCATCTGCTGATTCCCGTTTTGTTATCTTTATATCCTTAGGTTTGAAGTTGATACCCACAAGGTCATTCTTATCCCAGATGTCCTGTGTATCAACCTGCAGGGTATATCCCTCATTGGTCTTGACCTCGAGGAAATAATGGTCTCCCTTATAGAACAGGAAGGTAATCTGTCCGGATACTACGCCCTCGTCGATGTCATCCATAAGGTCGACTTTCTTGAAAGCGATTTCCACGTCCACCTTGTCGCCGGCCTGGAATGAAGTCTCCGCGCACTCGAATTCTCCGTCAATGAAACGGACATGCGTAGAATCGATCATCTCACCCTCGAAGCGATTGGCTGTGCAAGGCTTGTGCATCACCTGGATATCCTGAGGCTTTATGAGCATACCTACGGTGCTTCCGACCTCGAAAGGATTGTAATCCTGTATCATCATTTCGTATCCTTCGGCAGTATCCACGAACATCTCGTAATGGACGCCCTTGAAGGTGCAGGACTTGACGACGCCCGTGAACTGGGCAGCCTCAGTATTATTCATGATGTAGATATCCTCAGGCCTGATTACAACATCCACCGGAACGTTGTTGCCGAAACCTTCGTCCACACAATCGAAGTCGTGTCCTATGAAAGAGACTTTCTTGTCCTCAAGCATAACTCCGTCAACGATATTGCTCTGTCCGATGAAATCTGCGACATAGACATTCTGAGGCTCGTTATAGATATCCATAGGAGTGCCGACCTGCTGGATGCGGCCTTCCTTAAGCACAACGATGGTGTCGCTGAGGGTAAGGGCTTCCTCCTGGTCGTGGGTTACATATATGAAGGTAATACCCAATTTCTTATGCATCTCCTTCAACTCGATCTGCATGTCCTGGCGCATCTTGAGGTCAAGCGCTGCAAGAGGCTCATCGAGGAGCAGCACACGCGGCTGGTTGATCAGCGCGCGCGCAATAGCAATACGCTGCTGCTGTCCGCCGGAGAGAGTATCCACATCACGTTCCTCATAATCCGTCATACTTACCATCTTGAGGACTTTCTTCACACGTTTGTTGATTTCCGCCTCAGGAACTTTATTCAGTTTCAGACTGAAGGCAACGTTCTCATAGACGTCAAGATGCGGGAAAAGCGCATAGCGCTGGAACACGGTGTTCAGCTGGCGCTTGTAGGGAGGTACACCGGAGATATCCTCTCCGTCCATAAAGATTTTTCCCTCATCGGCAGTATGGAAGCCGGCGATGAGTCGAAGAAGGGTGGTCTTACCGCAGCCGGAAGGGCCCAGAAAAGTCACGAATTCGCCCTGTTTGATTTCAAGGCTGATGTCGTCAAGAACCTTTGTTCCCGAAAATGATTTCGAGAGGTGATCGATTTTGATGATGCAATCTTCTTTCATTTTTATGATATGAATGCTCGCATGAGCGAGGTTGGAGGTATTTCTTTACCGGGAACTGCCGTGAAATAATGGAGGAAATGGAGCAGGCGGTGCGCTTCCGCATATTCCGGACAGTCCTTAGGAACCGAGCGGAGTATAGGCTCAGCATAGTCGCGGAGCACAGCGAACTCGACGAGGTATGATGAATTGAACATCACATCTGCCTGTTCCTGATACGGGAATATCCATTTCTCCTCGGCGTCACATACATTAGGCCACTGGTTGATGGTCTCACGTGCTGTGAATGCGCCCTTGTTGAAATCACGGATGATACGCCTCAGCAGACGGTTGTCGCTTGTAGGGATGGCGTTATGATGGTCCAGCGAGATGCTGGTAAGTGTCGAGATGAAGATGCGGAATTTCGCAGCCTCCGGGACAAGGTTGGTGAGCATAGGATTCAGGGCGTGGAGACCTTCTATCAGAAGGACGGACCTTTCCCCGAGCCTCATTTTCTTGCCATTGTACTCCCTGATGCCGGTTACGAAGTTGTATTCCGGGACTTCGATTTCCTCTCCGGCGAGGAGCTTCAGGACATCCTTCTGGAGGGCGTCATGGTCCACAGTATCAAAATTATCGAAATCGTATTTACCGTCAGGAAGGAGCGGAGTCTCCACCCGGTTCACGAAATAATCGTCTGTGGAGAGCGAGATAGGTTTCAGTCCGCAGGCCTTGAGCTGGATCGAAAGATTCTTGCAGAAGGTAGTCTTTCCGCTGGCGGAAGGGCCTGTAATGAGCACCAGTTTTACCGGATCTGGCAGATAATGACGCCGGTATATCTCTTCAGCAATCTGGACAGTCTTCTTGGACTGCAGGGCTTCTGCTATCTGGATAAGCTCCGAAGCATTTCCCTGCTGGCAGGCCAGGTTGAGTTCTCCAACATTGTTGAGTCCCATGATGAGGTTCCATTTCAGGTTCTCCGAGAACATAGCGAATGTTTTCGGCTGTTCCACTAGCGGAGCAAGCGCATCAGGGTTGTGTCTGTCCGGACACCTGAGAAGTATTCCGTCGTGGCACTTGGATATATCCCACAGTTTGAGGAATCCTGATGACGGTACAAGACGTCCGTAATAATAGTCCGGAGTGTCCCCGAGAGTGTAGTAGTCCAGATAGACATTGTGCGAAGACTCCAGAAGCTTCACCTTGTCTGTCTTCCCAAGATCACGGAAAATACGGATCGCCTCTTCCTCCCTCACCTCATAGCGGCGGAACGGAAGGTCCTGCGCGACTATATCCTGCATTCTCTTCTTAATGGCGTCAATGTCCACCTCAGTCACAGGGAGGCCGTCAGCTTTCTGCAGGTTGCAGAAATATCCGTTGGACAGAGGATGCTCGATGAAAATGCGGCTGTCAGGGAAAACCTCAGCTGAAGCCTTACATAATAAAAAAGAAAGGGAACGCGTGTAAACACGCATCCCGCTTGCATCACGGACGTCAAGAAATTCGACGTCACGGTTATTGTAAACCCTGTACTTGAGTCCCTGCGAAACATTGTTGACTTTCGCAGAGACAATCGGATAAGGCCGGTCGAAGGAGAATTCCTCAAGCATTTCCATCAAGGTCGTGCCCTCCTGGAAGTCTTTATAGGTCTTTGAGTTCTTGCAGAATATCTTAAGCATCAGCACTACTATAATAATGGGGGCAAATATAATTTATTAATGCGGATTTACGCAATAAAAACTTGCAATATTTTATTCAATAAACATATATTTGCAGCATGAAAAAACTATCACTTTTCCTTTTGGCATTCATATGCTTCAGTGCTGCGACAGTGGCACAGGATCTTGAGTTCAGTGCAGTGGCACGTCTGGAGGCGAATCCGGCCTATTATTCAGAGGATAAAACTTGGGAGAACGATTTCCAAAGCATTCTGGGAAACTCATCCATCTATACCTTTGCATACGGTACATTCGCCGATAATTTCACCTACGAACTGACGAATTGCTGGCTAAACTCCGACCCGAAATATCTTTACTCAGAACTTGGCACAAACAGTTATACCTGGCTTCTCACGGCGAACGTGGGATATGAAGGTGAATGGTTCTCGGCGAAGCTCGGAAAAGTATGCCTTCCGATGGGTACATTCGAGCAGGAGTTCGATGATGTTTATATCGATTATCCTTTCTCCACCACGTCATGGAACCTCTACACGACATATCAATGGGGCGGAACATTCAGCGTACAGACTTGGGAGAGTACAAGTTTCACATTTGGCGTAACATCATCACCTCTTGCAGACAAGATTTTCTCAAAGGCAGGTGTATCCCTGCTCTGGGAAGGCGAATACGGAATTTACTCCAGCAGATGGTCAATTCATTCTTTCGGAATAGATGGAGAGAGCAGCCGGTTCATGGCTACGCTCGGAAACAAGCTGTCGTTCGGTTCCTCGGAATTGACCCTGGACGAATACATCACAAAAGATTATAATGAAGGATTCATTTCTTATCTCTACAATATCAACGACAAGTTCGAAGCACAGGCAAGAGTCGGTTACTTCAACCTCAGCAAAGGGACATCGTTCAATTGCGGCGCCGCTGTCCGTTGGTATCCGCTCAAGGACAGCAGGGATCTCAGAGTTCACGCGCTCGTAAACTGGTGCGAAGGTGCTATATTCTCAATCGGAGCCACCTACAACCTGAATTTCAACTTCAATTTCAGAAAGTAATTTTATACTTAATCGGAAACAACTACCCACGAGTATTTCTCTGCACCGGCCTCATTGCGGAGTTAATTCTCAGTTTCTTTAAATGCAAGACGGGAAAACTGCCGCCTCAGGAGCAATGCCGCATCACTCGACAGTATGCGCTCCAGCTGGTGGACAGAATGAAGGTCGGTGGCGACGAAGTCGCAGTAGCCGCGGCGGGCGAGATACCGGATAATCTTCACAGAGTCCCAGCCATAGACACCGGCAAAAGAGATATAGTTAAGCTGGAAGCGGCAGCCGTTCTCGTGGAGGCGATCGAAGTCCTCAAGGCTTTCAGCCATATAGAGATAGCGTTCGGGATGCGCGAGAATCGGCTTGAATCCCGCCATCTGCAGCTCGAACAGCGCATTCTCCAAATTCGGGCTTCTGAAAAGATAGGACATCTCCACAAGGACGGATCTGTCATCATAGCAGAGCAGTCCGCCCGCGCGCTTTGGGAGTTCCTTCTCGAAGCCGCCGCAAATCATATACTCTGCAGCAAGGGAAGTTTTCAAGCCGTCAGGCAGCAGAGGCAGGAACTGTCCGTAGGCCTGACGCATCCTGTCCTCGTCATTTTGCGGATAGACGTCCGGATTGATGTGAGGGGTGAACACCAGCTCCCCCACCCCAGCCGCCAAGAGCCTCCGGATAGCCTCCAGCGACTCCTCCGCCGTGGCGAAGCCGTCATCCACCCCGGGAAGCAGGTGGTTGTGTATGTCAACGGATTTGAGGTGCATAAGTCAGTCGGATTCGCTAAAAACTCAAGGATTGCTTTTATATGATTTCACAGTAACCCCTGTAAAAATACAAAAATTTCAGCACACCTCAAGCATTTCTGCGAGGGGTGCGCTGAAGATACCTCTGGAATGAACTGTAGTTGGATTCCGCAACTCAGAGTTCCGCCCCTACTCAAGGTTGTTACTATGAAATTTTTTATATTTACGGCATGGAAAATAATCAGGAAATGATAGAATGATTCAAATCTTTGACATACCAGATGGATTTGACGCCACCGTAGAACTGGAAGAACTTTTGCCACGTCTTCCTCAGTGGCGTCTGCTGAAGGTGTTGTCTTATCGTCAGGGCATTGACAAATTTCTCTGTGCCAAATCGTTTGTGCTGCTTGAGGATATGCTTCGCAAGAACTTCGGTCTGGACAAATGCCCGGAGTTTTCTTACGAATGCCACGGAAAGCCTTACTTGCTGGATTATTCTGAGATATTCTTCAACATAAGCCATTGCCACAGGGGGATAGCCTGCGCGGTTATGGACAAGCCTGTCGGGATAGATATCGAAGAAATTCAGTTCGACGAGGATCTTGCAAAAGTTATCTTCAATCCGGAGGAGCTAGGAGCCGTCAGAAGCGCAGATGAGCCGGCAGTGAAGTTTACGGAAATATGGACCCGCAAGGAAAGTTTCCTGAAACTTACCGGAGAAGGCCTGAGAGACAACCTGAAAGATGTCCTTTCCGATGCGAATGGGGTTGCCTTCACTACAGAAATCAACCAATCCACAGGGTATATTTATTCAACAGCTACCTGGAAATAGAACCAACCTGCAAGACTCAGTGGTTCAACTTATTTGATCTTTGCATACAATTTACCGGCCGACTCTTCGAGGACAGAGGTGTAACCGCGCAGCAGGGTGATGCTCAGGTCGTCTTCCCTGTCTGAATCGGAAAGTATCTGCGGCAACTTGTCCGAATACGACAATATTATTTCCGTACTCTGACTCAGCTCAATATACTGGACTGTCAGGCTGGCACCAGACTCGATCCTTGCCACGCATCCGTTACCGTTCTGGAACAGCAGGAGCAGTTCCTCCACCGCTGCCATAGTGTGTGAAACGACAGACTGCGTCATCATACGGGGCAGAAGGAACTGTTCCAGACTATTGCTCAGGTCTATGAAATCATAGCCCTTGACAATGCTGTAGTCGAACTTGCTGATACCCTGGATAAAGCGTTTGGTTTCCTCGCGCTGCGGCTCGGAGAATATCTGCTGCGGGGTTCCCTCTTCGTAAATCACTCCATGATTCATAAAGAACACACGGTTGCTAACGTTACGTGCGAATTTCATCTCATGAGTGACTATCAGCATGGTCATACCACGGGCTGCAAGCTCGCGGATAACTGTAAGAACCTCGTTAATCATTGTCGGATCGAGGGCTGAAGTAGGTTCATCAAACAAAATGACCTCAGGATCCATTGACAGGCAGCGGGCTATGGCCACTCTTTGTTTCTGACCGCCGGACAACTGGCTCGGCATATATGTAGCCTTGTTTGCCAGTCCTACAGCGGACAACAGTTCCATTCCGCGCATTTCCGCCTCCGCACGGCTTTTGTGCAGAAGTTTCATAGGGCCGATACAGACATTCTCAAGCACAGTGAGATGCTCGAACAGATTGAAGGACTGGAATACCATCCCCATGTGATTACGCATTTCGTCTTCAGCGATTCCTTGCATCGTCACGGTTCCTTCCGTCGATGTTTCCAGCTTGTTCAGGCATCTCAGGAAGGTGCTCTTTCCTGTTCCTGAAGGGCCTATTATCGACACCACATCGCCTCTGTGAATATCTGTAGTAATGTTCTCCAGCACCGCAACTCCGTCTTCGAATACCTTACGAAGACCGTTTACGGAAAGGACGACTTCACTGTTCCGGGCAGAGTGATCCGGAGAAACCGGCGCAACTGTCTTCTTTGCTTGATTGATTATCAGTTCCGGAGCAACAGCACTGCCCTTCTTTGGGAGAGCCACATCAAGCAGCCAGCCTATCAGTCTGACAAATACAACTGCGATGAGATAATATATGACCGCAGCAGCGATGAACGGGAAAAAGGCATCAAAGGTACGGCTACGGATTATATCCATTGCCTTGGTCAAATCCATGACTGCGATATAACCTATGATAGATGTCGCCTTTATCATCGCAATCACCTGTCCGTTATACACGTCCTGGGCACTGCGGGCTGCCTGCGGCAATATTATGTTGAAAAAAGTCTGTTTCTTTGAAAATCCGAGTGCATATCCGGCCTCACGCTGCCCCCGGTCGATACCCTGTATGGCCATACAGAACACGTCGCCGACAAAAGCGGCCATACTCATGGCAAGAGCTATTACGGACACAATCTCCCCGCTTACTCCCATCGTAGAGAAGACCGCATAATACATAATCATAAGGAACACCAGGATAGGAACCACGCGCATTATCTCAATATAGACCTTTGCGGCCCCGGATATGAAACGTCTGCGGCTCATACGCATTGCGCATATCAGTGCGCCCAACAGTGTTCCGAAGATCAGCGCGTATAAGGAAATCCTGACAGTAAGCCACAGTCCGCCGGCAATCATCTGCCAACGGTTTTCTTCAACAAATGTGCGTCGGAAGGCATCGTACATATTGGTAAAGAAATTCTTTTCCTTATACAGCCCGGCCTCTTTCATCTGCTGTACGGCAAGTTCTTCGCTATATCCTACCAGAGCGTGCGATGCCCTGTTGTACGGATCGGAAATCAGCATATTCTCATTTATGCTTCCGTCCGGTCTCCGGGAAATGCCCGATATTCCCATATCAATCTGTCCGGTCTGTGCTGCTGCAAGAATACTCAGCGTCGGCATATTCAGAAGCTCCACCGGGCGGCCGACATATTTTGCGAATCCATACAGCACGTCCATATCGACACCGGCGGGCTTGCCGTTGGATATGTATGTCGTCCCAACAACGGTAAAGGAGCTTGCTGCGCGGATCGGGTCACCTTCAGCCGGGGCATCATAGTCTCTCGGAGCAGGGTCAGGGGCACCGTATGGTCTGAACCAGTACTCCTTTGAATCCTGCATCAGCTGCTGTGTTTCCGGAAGTTTGAGCCATTCGTTGAACTGATCCTTCAGCTCATTATTCTTCTGGCTGAACAGGACAAGCTGATTATCCACCAGGAGAGAATCCCATACCTGATACAATCCGGGAATCGAATGCATATATGCCTTGAATTCCGGAAAACGGACAGTCATCAGGTCAATGGAACCGTTTTTCAGCCCCTGGATGATTGAAGCCGGTTCCGTATGATACTCCACCTTGTATCCGCACTCCTCTGCGTGGGCAGACAGGATTGTCTCCACTACCGCCCCCTGATATGTTCCTATCACAGTACCTTTGAGTTCCTCGTATGAATGTGCGGTTATTATCTCCGCCGGTTTGGAACAGCTTGCTGACAATAGAATTATCAGCGCAACAAGTGGGGTATAATTTTTCATATGATAATGCACTGCTCAAACATCCTATTTCTGATATCCCGTCTGCACACAGGTAGGACGTTCTTCGCCGAGTTTCAACTGTGTATTTGCCGGTATCAGTTCACCTTCATCATTGATTGCGAACACCTGGACGAATTCAGAAAAAACGCAGGCAGCGAGAAGAGTCCTACCATCAGGAGTAATTGAAAAATTACGCGGGTGACTTCCTGTTAATGTATAGTCCAGATATTCAAGAGTGCCGTCAGATTTGATCTCAAAACGTGCGATGCCCTCGTGTTCAAGCCTCATCGAGGCATAGAGCCACTTTCCGGATGGATGGACGCAAACATCGGCTCCGCCTCTTGCATCATCATAATCATCGCACTTCACCCTCTGCACAAGTTCCAATGACGGAACGTCTCCGCTCAAATCCGGCCTTATCACATATACTTCCCTGCTGAGTTCGGTTACGAGGTAGATTATGCTGTGGTCGGAATTGAAAGTCATAATACGCGGTCCGCATCCTGCAGGAAGATTGAAATCCGAAATATGTGACGGCATACCGGTTCTCGGATTCACCTTAAGTATTCTGATACAATCGGCACCCAAGTCATTCGCCAGCAGCCAGTCATCATTAAGCGCAAAAACCTGATGGATGCGCGGATGGGATTGCTGGTCCACCTTAGGGCCGCTTCCCTCGAACTCCAATGTAGCCGCAACCTTCTTTATACGGTTCTGTCTGTTAAGTTTCAGGACAGAAATCGTTCCGCTTCCATAATTTGCAGTATAGACAAGATTGTGCTTCTTATCCCTGTAAATATTGCACGGATATTCACCTATCCCCGAAAAAATATGCGAAGTCTCCTTGAAATCAGGAGAAAAAGTGTAGGCGCCTGGTTTGTCTTTATTTTCTGAAACAGCAAAATACCCATCCTCATCCTTGATAATGAAAGACGCATCATGAGCAGGAGTTGCAACTATATTTGAAAAAGTACGGGTTTCGGTATCGAAATCGGCAGTGTAGATATTATTACCGTATGTGCCGAAAAAAATAGGAATAAGAATCTGCAGGAACATATTGATAATGAACTAATAATTGTGCTGTTTAAAGAATTGCAGCATCTTCCTGCCCACCTTCGGGCTTTTCTTTATGAAGCTGCTGTGGGTCTCGCCCTCAAAGATGACCAGTTCCGAATCCGGGAGCGAGTCTGCAATCAGAGTAGTATGTTCGACGGAAATAAGGTCCTTGCTTCCGGCAGTGACCAGTACGGGGCATTTAATGGCCGAAAGTTCTTCAGGTTTGATGTCAGGTTCCTTAAGCATCATCATAGCCAGCGGGGAGCCGTCTCTCAGTATCCAAAGTTTGAATTCCTCGAAATCAGGTCCGCAATCCGGATATAGATTTGCACCGCTTATGGCAAGAAGGCCGCAAGTACCGGGATGCGACATTTCAAGCATAAGTGCAAGAATGCCGCCGTCGCTCCATCCATAAACGGCCGGCTTTTCAAGTCCGAGTTTCTCAATGAAGCAGAAACTGTCCTCAGCCATATCCGCATAATGATATTCATCAAGTACCGGATTTGCGCCCTGACCTCTTGAATCAGGGCTGTACACCCTGTATCCGGCTTTTGCCAGTTCCATAGCCTGGGTGCGTAGACTCCTGTGCGACCCGCCGTTTCCGTGGAGCAGAACAACCGGTTTTCCGTCAGCAGGTCCGCGCATAACATAGAACAGGTGCTGTCCGTTTACATCAATATATGATTTTTCTTCAGGGTACTTGAGGCAACTTATGCTCAGAAGTGAAAAATAGAAAAAGCCTTTGATTGTCGTAATAAGTTTCATACGTAACAAAAGTAGTGAATTTATTCTATCTTTGCAGCCGTTTTTGAAAAATGGACGGTGATCTTACCAGGGGCAATCCCGCAAAGGTGATTGTTATCTACGCACTTCCCATCATTCTGGGAAATGTATTCCAGCAGCTCTATAATGTCGTGGACCTGATAATCGTCGGCAGATTCATCAGCTATCAGGCACTTGCCGGGGTGGGAATCACCAATGGTCTGACCTTCTTCATCCTGGGCTTTGTGATGGGTATCACGAGCGGTATGGCAATCAGGACGGCCCAGCTTGTGGGTGCCGGAGACCTGAACGGAATGAGGCGTTCTGTCGCGACAAGCCTCCTGCTATGCCTCGCTTCCTGCGTAATCCTCACTGCATTTTCTGTTCTTCTCGCCCGCCCGCTACTCAGGCTCATAGGCACGGGAGAAGAAATATTCGGATTCGCAAGTACTTATCTCATCATCATATATGCAGGAGTCTCCACTCAGATTGCCTACAACATGATTTCCTGCATCCTGAGAGCACTCGGAGACAGCCGGACGCCACTGTATTTCCTAATATTCTCTTCCCTGCTTAACATCGTCATCGACCTCCTGTTCATCGTAATATTCGATATGGGAGTGAAGGGTGCGGCATACGGAACCGTAATATCACAGGGCCTGTCTGCACTGCTTTGCTTTATTTATGCTTTCTGGAAATATCCTTATCTGAGACTGTCAAGGAAAGATTTCAACACATCTGCAAGCTTCATATGGGAGCATCTGCGGATAGGTCTGCCGATGGCATTCCAGATGAGTATTATCGCCATAGGCATCGTTCTGCTCCAGGCAGCGCTTAACGCCTTCCCGGCCACATACATTGCCGGATTCACTGCCGCAAACAAGATTCAGAACTTCGGATCCCTGATTGCAGTCTCAATGGGTGTGGCAATAGCCAATTTTGTCGGTCAGAACTACGGAGCCGGATATATGTCCCGCGTTCGTGAAGGTGTCAGGGTAACTCTTATCATCACCCTTTCCGCCTGTGTCGTCATAAGTATCCTGATGGTTGTTCTTTCAAGGCCGCTGACCTCGCTGTTCCTGACTTCGGGTGACGTGGCGGGAGCTGTATCCCTTGACGAAATCTACACCGCATCCGGAAAATACCTCCTTACCAGCGCCATATTCTTCCCGTTCCTCTTCGAACTGTTCATTTACAGGAATGCACTTCAGGGAGTCGGGAAGACATTCTGGACACTTATGGCCGGCATCCTTGAACTTGTCATAAGATGCGCTACATCATTCACTCTTCCGGTATTGTTCGGATATACGGGACTTATCTTTGTCGATGTCCTCGCCTGGGTGGGCGCAGGCCTGCTTCAGCTGGTAGCTTACTACAAGGTGCTGCCGAAACTGAAGCCCTGCACTTTATGATTCTCTCCCGGGGAGTTCGATTCCAAGATCCTTAGCAACCGCAAGCAATGTATCCAGAGCATAGACAATCTGCTCAGGTTTGTGCTCGCTGATCACGTCAAACCTCAGCCTTGCCTTGTTCTTAGGCACGGCAGGATATACAGCAGGAGGCACTGAGACACCTCTCTTGAGCATTTCGGTACTTATAGCGAATGCATCTTCATCCTTTCCGACGAGTACAGGAAGGATGGCGCTCTTACCGCCAAGACAGATATTGAGATTCCTTTTCTTCGCTTCTTCCGCGAAGCAGGCGATATTGTCGTGGAGCCTCTTCATAATGGACGGTTCATTCCGGAGCAGTCTGACAGCCTCAAGGGAACCTGCGGCCAAAGCCGGAGAGATTCCAACGCTGAACACGAATCCCGGAAGGTTATATCTCAGATATTCCACAAGAGACTTGCGGCCGGCAATATATCCGCCACAAGTACCAAGTCCCTTTGACAGAGTACCGAACTTGATGTCTATATCGTCCTGAGCAAGGTGGAAATATTCATCCACGCCACCTCCTGTTTCGCCGAGCACACAGGAACTGTGAGCCTCGTCAACCATAAGGAAGCAGCCGTATTTCTTCTTGATAGCAACGAAAGCCGGCACGTCAGCGATATCGCCGTCCATACTATAGACGCCTTCAATAATAATCAATACTTTCTCGAAATATTTGCGCTGTGCCTTCAATATCTTCTCAAGTGCAGCAATATCGTTATGAGGGAATGACTTCGCCATCGCGTCCGAAAGCTTACATCCCTGTTCGATTGAATTATGAGCAAGCGCATCATAAAGGATGAGGTCGTTCTTGCCGCAGAAATTGCCGACAACGGTCACATTGGTCGAATGACCGCCGACGCAAACAAGGGCGCTTTCGGCATTCTTCCATTCCGCGATGGCTCTTTCAAGTTCTCCGTGCACAGGTTTCTCACCGGCAAGAAGACGGCTTCCGCTTGCGCTTGTGCCATATTTTTTGATGGCGGCGATGGCGGCATCGGACACTTCCCTGCGTCCGCTCATACCGACATAGTTATAACTACCGAAATCTATTACAGGTTTTCCTCCTATCACGCTGGTATCAAGCAGAGGGGAATCGTGGCAAACAAAATAAGGATTGTTCTCTTCGCCTTTCAGGGAGTCCATGCGGAGCTTGAATTCCTGAAATTCCTTTGTCGCCTCAAAATCAGATATCGCAGTATGCTCTGTAAGCTTTCCGGCACCGGTCACTGTTCCGAAAAGAAGTTCGTGTACATATTTGTCGGCTTCACGGATTGTAGCCACGCGTGAATATGCCTCAGATGGTATGAAGATACCGAATTCATCCTCAACTTTTGATGTGATTGCCATAACCTGAAGGCTGTCGCCGCCGAGTTCGTCAATGAAGTGGGCATCATCCGGTATCTGGTCCGGAGTACGGTTCAGGACTTCGGCATATATTGCGCGTATTCTTTCGCGAATCTCATCGCCATCCTGTCTGCCACATACGGCATCACGGTCAGCAGAAGATTTTTCCGCAACGCGGACAATATCAAGTTCCTTGACGGAAACCGTTCCATTAATTATAGATTTTCTCAACTCATTACGCTTGACTTTCATCGTGTTGGTCAAAGGAAGTTTCGAGTTGGTAATATAGACCTTGTTTAATTTCTTATAGACAGGCAACTTGGAATTTACCTGATTCAGGGCAGAAGCGATACCGTTAAGGGCTTCCGCATCAGCAATGCACTCCCCTACGCTTGCAACAAAAGCGATATCCTCATACTTCGGACTGCCTTTCTTAGGGAGTCCCAGCACAGAGAACTGCTGAACGAAAGGCAGGCCTGAGAACAGATCCTCGAGTTCGTCAGGATAGACATTCTCTCCGGATTCATTTATGATGACTTCCTTGATTCTTCCTTCAATGAAATATAGACCGGCATCCTTGATGATTCTCATCACATCACCGGTACTGAACCATCCGTCCTTATCAATATCTGCAGGAAGGAGTTCGCCGTTGACGAAACGGCCATCGTGAATACCCTTTCCGCGTATCTGCAGTTCGCCCACATTACCGCCACCTTTTATACGGTATTCTGTTCCAGTAAGGGGTGCGCCCACGCTGCCGGAAAGACGGTTCACCATACAGTATGACGTTTCAAAACTGTTGATAGCCGTTTCTGTCATTCCGAAACCGCAGATAGAATAGTAACCGATACCGTTAAGAAGCCGTAATGTGCGAGGATCCGTATGGCTCCCGCCAAGGACTATGCTGCGGATATCAGTGCCGAGTATCCTCCTCTGGATTCCCTTGAATACGCTGGATGCAAAGGCCAGACCGAATTTAGGAGCCACGAACTGTATTGACAGGCTTATATTGACCATAGCCTTGAAGGCTCCGCGTATAAGGAAATTCATACTGTCCACCTCGGCCGAAAGATTACGGCTGATGCTGTTGGCAAGCAGAGGCACGGTCACTATCTGCGATACGTGGCACAATTTCGCAGTCCTTTGTATGGTCTGGGGAGCTCTGTCCTTTAGATACACAACAGTATATCCAAGAAAATGGCTCCATATGAATATGCCGGCGAATCCCAGCACATGATGGAAAGGCAGGAACGCCAGAGTCCTGAAAGCCTCATTATCAATAAGCCGGTGATTTTCGTTATATACTTTCTCTGAGAAAAGCGCAAGCTGGCATATTGTCTCCTCTTCATAGACGAAAATCTTGCTCTCAGCAGTCGTACCGCTTGTACACAACGCAATATCGTGGCCCCAGACAGGCTTATAGTCATCGATTGCAGGAGCCTTCAATATGTTGGAGGACAAAATACAAGGGTATTCCGGACCGATTGTCCTGGGACGGGACGAGACTATCATCCGACATCCGCACTGGTCCATCAAGTATTTGACTTTGTCATCCGGGAAAGAAGGATCTACAGCAAGGACATCGTGTCCGGAGCGGATCAGTCCCCAGAATATTGGGAACCACTCTTTGCCGGCATCCATAGATACACAAACCCTTCCGGAAGTACCGAATTCCTTGGAAAGCGCGGCAGCGCATCTGTCGCATAAAGGGCTTAATTGATTGTATGACAGCGATTTCTGAATATCCCCATCAAGCCACACTGCCGCTTCATTATCTCCGTGAGCACATATCAGTTCATAGAGATTCCTGAACGAAAGTTCGTTCTTCAGTATGGCGCAGTCTCTCAACACGTCATACTGACAAACAGGTTTAGAGTGCATACATCGTCAGTTGTAAAACGCAGTAAATTTAGTCAAAAAAATAAAAATTGTTTCGGAACGTAATAATTTTTCATTTCGAAACATATTCTTAGTAACTTTACGTGTTAAAACAATTCATTCATATGAAAAAAGTAAGATACTATATTGCAATAGCAGCGGCGCTGCTCCTATCTACAGCAGCAAATGCACAGTATTTCGAATTCGGTGTCAAAGGCGGTCTGGCAGCAAGCTGGATTGTAAATACAGTTGTAATCGGAGACGAAACCGTCCTGCCGCATAACAGTATCTATGCAGGCGCATACACCACATACGATGCTTCAAACGGTTTCATTATGCAGGCTGAGCTTCTCTATGCAGGGAAAGGCCATTCCGACCGCAGCGAACTCCGTGGCAAGTATGTCCGTAGCCTGTCATACCTGCAGGTACCGTTGTTTGCCGGATACCGTTTCTATTCATCCAATTATACGATAATGGCAGGGCCCGAATTCGGATACCTCATCAACTCGACGACCTCCACTCCCGATCAGAAAATCAATTCGACAGCAGAGTGCAACAGCTTCAATATTGCACTCGCTTTGCAGACCAACTATATGTTCAATGACAACATCGGAATTGACGTAAAATTCAGCTGGGGCGCGACCAGGACATTCGCACCAAATATGTATGCCGAGCAGGTGGATGACTACGGGCGAAATGTCTCAGTGCAGATCGGCGTCAACTGGATGTTTGACTAGCAATTTGTCAGATATAAATTTTGTTTCTCTGTAAAGGAATGTTTTTCTTCATCACATTCCTGTTATTTATGTATTGACGGAATGACAAAAAAAGAGATACGGGATATCATCCGGCAGAAAAGAAAAGAATACGGACGGATTGAATCCGATTCCGCCGTCATCTGCGCGAAAATTGCAGAGCTCGAGGACTTCAAGAATGCACGGACTATTTTGTGCTACACTCCTATTAAGGGAGAAGTCGATGTCCGTCCCCTGTTCAGTTATGGCAAACAGCTTGTTCTTCCTGAGGACAACCCATTCCCGGACCCTTCAACTATTGATTTCGCCGTCATTCCCGGAGTAGCATACGACAGAAGCGGAAACAGGCTCGGCCGCGGTGGAGGATTCTACGACAGACTGATTCCGAAGTTGGGATGTACAACAGTCGGACCCGCTTTCTCCTTCCAAATCTTTGATGAAATCCCAATGGAGGAATGGGATATCCCTGTATCAAAAGTAATTACTGAGGAGTAGATGTTAGAGGTTTAAGAGATGCGAGGCGGTCTGCCGTGGCAGGGCCCGGAGCGATATGATGCCTTCTTTTCCGTTATCCTTCAAGACTTTGACTGACGCTTCAAGAGCGGCTTCGGGAGTATTGTTGTTCTCACTGAGATGGCAGAGGAAGATGTTTTTCAAGTCGGGGTGAATAAACTTCCGTATTGCATCGGCGCACTCCTCATTGCTCAGATGCCCGTGTCCCGATATGATTCGCGACTTAAGTTCTGCAGTATATGGCCCGACAAGAAGCATTTCCTTGTCATAATTGGATTCTATTACGACTGTCCGGGCTTCCGATGCATATTTCAAAGCCTCATCAGTCATCTTCCCTATGTCAGTCATTATGACGAACTTATGCTCTCCTATTCGGATATAATATCCCACAGTCTGGGTGGCGTCGTGAGGCACTATGAAGTACTTTGCGCTAATTATCCCGGGGACTATCTCATTCCATCCTTCGCACAGTTCCTTTTTCACGGCTCCGATATAATCAAGTGTGAAAGAATGATGTGAGAGAGCAAAAAGAAGGTCCGGAGTGGCATATACCGGTTTCTTCAGATGTTTGCAGAAAGAACCGAGAGAACGGATATGGTCGAGATGGTCGTGAGTCACAAGCACCGCGCTGAAATCATCCATAGTCAGACCATCAACGGCCAGTTCCTTCTTCATACGTCTTAGACTGACTCCGGCATCTATGACTATGCCGGCCTTTATGGCGCCATCTTCTTTTAGTCCAAGGAAATAGCAGTTGCCGCAGCTGCCGCTGGAAAAACTTTTGAATACTATATCACTTCCCGCCATTATCCTCTTCACAATATTTGGATATTACGCTGTACGCATCTGCAACACCAAGTTCTCCGGCGCGCGACATATCGATGCAACCCTTTTCCTTATCCTTCAGATAAATAAGAACCAGTCCCCTATTGTAGTATGCATCCCCCATACCCGGATAAAGCTGTATTGCTTTGTCATAATTCTCTATGGAACTTACGAGCTGGGATGACAGACAGTACAGATTACCGAGGTCGAAGTAGATATACGGGATGTCCGGAGCGATGGCAGCCGCATTCTCAAGATCCGAAATGGCGTCGGAATAATCGAATATCTGGTCCACCTGATCTCCCACACGCGCTCGGGTGGCACCCTTGTCATCCATAGTCAGCGTCTGGACATTCGACTGGATCGATGAAATGAATTCAATCATATCAGCCTTCAGCACACCTCGGCTGAGGTAATAGAAGGCCTTATTGTAGTCGCCGGCGTTCTCGACAGCAGAGTCAAAATAGGACTGGGCCTGGTTGAACTGACGGTTCTGAAGTTCATTCAGTCCCTTGATGAAATCGGACATACGACGTACGTGCTCAGCCGGATAGACTACCGCATCGCCTGGCTCGTTCGTAATCGCCACAGGGACTGCGGTACCGGCAAGGAACCTGTCAAGAAGTGCATTTTCAAAGCGACGCCCAACAATATATGATCCGGAAGCTCTCTCCAGAGTAAAAACAAACTTGTACAATGGCTTCAGTCTGATGTCTATATCCCTATGTTGCAGAAGTTCGTCATCGAAATCCTTCTTCGCAAATTCAGCATCGAGAGCAATGAGGGAACTGTATTTTTTGGTCGTATCGGCAAATGACCCAGCCTCGACGCTTGTCTTGGCCCTGTATTCCGAAACTTTCTTCTGGGCTATCTGATAATCGGCCTTCGACTGCTTCTGCATTCCCAGCATATTCTCCACATATGACCGGTTCAAATATGCCTTTGCGAAATCAGGATACAGTTCGATGGCCTTGTCATAATCATCCAGAGCATCGCTCCATCGGCCCATTTCGGCAAAGAAAGCCGCCCTGTTATAGTATGCAAGCACATTTCCAGGATTGATGTTGATAACCCTGTCCATATCCTCGAGGGCGCCCTCATAGTTACCGACCTGGGCATTTATCAAGCTCCTGTTGTACAGAGTGAGCGCATTGCCGGGTTCTCTTTTGAGGACCTCGTTCAAATCTCCCATTGCTGAATTGTAATCATTCAACTCGTAGTTCATCAATGCACGGTTGAAATAAGCAAATGCATTATCCGGCTCAAGCTCGATAGCTTTGTTCATATCCTGAACAGCCTCAGTGTACTTTTCCTGTTCGGCATAAAGTCTTCCGCGTCGGATATAGCCCTCAGGGTCGTAACGGTCGAGTTTGATAGCCTTGTTATAATCATTGAAGGCCTTCAGAGTATCTCCGAGGAAAAGGTATGAAGCTCCCCTGTTAAGATATGCCGCAGGGTCTCGCGGTTCTTTTCTGATATACCTGTCGAAATCCTTGACTGCATTGTCAAACTGCTGCGCCAAAAAATATGTCACACCTCGGCTGAAATACAAGCCTATGAAGCCTGGGCGCAATTCTATGGCACGTTGAAGGTCAGCAAGGGCTTCATCATATCCTCCGAAACGGCTTTTTGTGATGGCCCTGTAGTGGTAACCGTCAGTGAACACTGGATTCAGCCGTACCGAATTGTCAAAATCCTGCATTGCGCCACGGATATCCCCGAGATTGTATTTTGCGATTCCACGATAGAAGAATGTCCAGTAATCCGTCGTATCCAACCGGGTGAGAATGTTGAAATTTTCTATTGCCATGGAATATTTTCCGTCAGCGAGAGCATTCCGGCCCCTGAAGTAAAAAACTTCCTTGTCATACTGCGCCCGCAGGCTGCAGCAGACAGAAAGAAGAATAATTACCAGAAATGCTTTCCTGCGCATATAAAATTTCCAAAAACCGACTTATTTGACTAATTTTGACACAATTTACAAATATAGTCAAAAGTGCATTTATCGAAAAAAATAAAATTCCTGCCACTCGTTTTTTTTCTGTGTACGTCACAGATTCAGGCTCAGAATTTTACCGCCTCCAGCAAGGATGCCGAAAATGCTATTTCAGAGCAAAGCCTTCTGTACGACATCGAATTTCTGACCGATTCCATCTGCAATG
Source organism: Bacteroidales bacterium (assembly GCA_024401925.1). Lineage (GTDB taxonomy): Bacteria > Bacteroidota > Bacteroidia > Bacteroidales > UBA932 > Cryptobacteroides. The sequence goes on from JAKSKD010000003.1 coordinate 27,533, forward strand.
GACGGGCCACAGGCACTAGAGGTGCAAGTGAAGCTGCCGCATACATAGCTGCCAGGTTCAGGCAGGAAGGGCTTATGCCAATCAATGACAATTACTTCCAAAACTTCAAAACCGTCAATGGCCTCGCCGGGCATAACGTCGTGGGGGTTTTGAAGAGCAATCCGTATAAAGGTTCGGACAAATATATAATCGTGGCAGCCCATTTTGACAACCTTGGCGAACTGGACGGAAGGATCTACCCGGGAGCTGACAGCAATGCATCTGGAGTTTCCGCGATGCTCGGACTCGCCGGGATGTTCAAATTCATGCGGGAAGGAGGAAGGAATTACAACCAGCATATTATCTTCGTGGCTCTCGATGGCAAGCAGTCCAGTATGGCAGGGGCAGAAGAATTATGGCGCAGGATAAATTCAGGTACAATGTGCAGCCCCGTAACCGGAAATATAATCAGGAGACAGAACATTACAATGTTCGTCAACCTCGACATTCTCGGAGGGACTGAGGCTCCCCTGCACGAGGGCCGTCCGGATTATCTGATGATGCTCGGAGGCCGGCAGCAGAACACCCTCCTCGCAACCACCAACAAGAACTACAATATCAATCTCGACATAGCGTTCGACTACTACGGGAGCAAAGGATTCACCGACATGTTCCTCAACAGGGTGAGCGACCAGAAGGTCTTCCTCCAGCACGGAATCTACTCAGTCCTTTTCACTTCCGGCATCACAATGAAGACAAACAGGTACGAAGACCGTCCGGAATATATTGATATGACGGTACTTAAAAAGAGAAGCTGGCTGATTTTCCATTGGATTGAACGCGTGATACAGATTCTTTAACTATCTTTGGATTATGAAAGGTTTTTGGAATATGCTGCGGCACTATGTCGCTCCTTATAAGCACTATCTGATAGGGTCCGTTCTCTTGAATGTCCTGTCAGTCATTTTCAATGTGTTCTCTTTCAGTATGATAATGCCGATACTGAACATGCTCTTCAGTCTGGATGACACGGTCTATACCCTCATCCCTTGGAATGAAGTGCAGAACTCGCAGGATATCGTCAACAACCTCTATTACTATGTTGCAGAGTTCACAGGCTCATACGGAGCATCAAAGACGCTTATGTTCCTCTGCCTTTTCCTCTGCATAATGACGGTGTTCAAGACGGCCTGCTACTTCGGTTCAGCGGCAGTGATGGTCCCTATCCGTACGGGAGTGGTGAAGGATATGAGGATGGAGATATACAACAAGATACTGTCTCTTCCTATCGGCTTCTTCTCGCAGGAGAAAAAGGGCGACATCATCGCAAGGATGAGCGGAGACGTGCAGGAGATAGAGACTTCCATCACAAGTTCCCTCGATATGCTCATCAAGAACCCTATCCTCATCATAGGCTATTTCGGAGTGCTGATTTTCGTATCCTGGCAGATGACCGTATTCACCGTCATATTCGCTCCCGTTATGCTCTGGTTCATGGGACTGCTCGGAAGGAAGCTCAAAGCACAGTCTCTTGAAGCACAGGCTCTCTGGAGCGACACAATGAGCCAGGTCGAGGAGACCCTCGGAGGCCTGCGCATAATCAAGGCCTTCCTTGCCGAGAAGAAGATGGCATCCCGCTTCAACGCGACGACAGAGGCGATGCGCAAGAAGAACAACAGGGTTTCAATCCGCCAGGCATCGGCCCATCCTGTCAGCGAGTGTCTCGGTACGATGATGATTGCAATAGTCCTCTGGTTCGGAGGCCAGCTCATCCTCAAAGACAACGCACCGTTCGACGCGCCAACCTTCATATTCTTCCTCGTGATGCTCTACAGTGTCATCCAGCCTATCAAGGACCTTTCCAAGGCCGCATACGGCATTCCTAAGGGTATGGCGTCAATGGACCGCATCAACAAGATTCTGTCTGCAGAAAGCGGAATAAAGGAACTTGAGAATCCAAAGCATATAAGCAGTTTTGAAAGGGAAATAAGTTTCAGCGGAGTTGACTTCCTTTACAGGGACGGGAGCAAAAAGGTGCTTGACGGAATAGACCTGAATATCGCAAAGGGTAAGACAATCGCCATTGTGGGCGCATCAGGTGCCGGAAAGACCACTCTCGTGGATCTCATCCCGCGTTTCTATGATGTCTATGACGGCAGCATAAAAATAGATGGAACTGATATTAGGGACATCGCCATAAACGACTTGCGCTCCCTTATGGGCAATGTAAACCAGGACCCTATCCTCTTCAACGACACCATCTACAACAACATCGCCTTCGGTGTCGATAACGCCACGAAGGAGCAGGTGATCGAGGCTGCGAAGATCGCTAACGCCCACGAATTCATCATGGAAAAGGAAGAGGGTTACGACACGAACATCGGAGACCGTGGAATAAAGCTCTCAGGCGGTCAGAGGCAGCGTATCAGCATCGCCCGCGCCATCTTAAAGAACCCTCCTATCCTCATTCTTGACGAGGCAACGGCATCCCTCGACACCGAATCCGAAAGGACAGTGCAGGAAGCCCTCGACAGGCTTATGAAGAACCGTACGACCATTGCAATCGCCCATCGTCTCTCGACAATCAAGAATGCCGACGAGATAATCGTAATGAACGAAGGCCGCATAGTCGAGCGCGGCACCCACGAAGACCTCCTCGCCAAGAACGGCTACTACAAGAAACTCAACGACATGCAGTCGCTGTAGATTTTATTTGATATATTTCCGCAATTCGCTCTCCGGAATCTTAATCAAAGTGGAAAGCTGGCGATATGATAGCTGGTATTTGTTCCGGAGAGTCTGTCCCAGAAGTATCCTTTCTTGAGGATTCAAATGTCGTGTCGGTAGTATCACCGAACTGGGGAAGTACAGGCGTTTCTCTCTGAATGTCAGGCAGCCTTGAAATCTCTCTCGTTTGTGATGAAGTTCTTCGCATCATCACCGTTCGCAAACAAATGATAATAATTCTCCATAACCTCTCCCCTCTTTTCAACATTATCATTGGCAAATATAAAAAGAACTAGGATATTCATAAAATGATTCTGCAAAGCAACGATATGCAATACGAGTATATGTAGAGGTGGCAATTGTTTTGCAGACCTCAATTTTGGGCCTTGCAAAGCAGGAACAGGCCCCAGAAAGTGCTGTATGCAATGTGTCCGCTTTGCAAAATCATTTTTCAGGCATCTGCTTTATTACCAAGAAATAATTGACCGGCATTTTGTCAGATATAAATCGGAACAATGAGTATATTTGTACAATGTTGTAAAAATAAAATTTGAATATCCTCTTAAATTATTCTGATATGGAATCTAAAAAGAACAGGGACTGGTTCGGCTATCTGATGAATTTCGCAGCGGTATGTCTTGGTATTGTCATCACTTTTGCCGGACAGGGCATTATCAACAGACACGCAGAAAAGAATGAGGTGAAGCGGAGTCTGCTCCTGGTCAAGAACGAATTGCAGGACAATATTTCCTATATCGAATACTCCGATTCAGTGCTGGCTCTGTTTTCAGATGCAGCTGAATTCCTTATCAGGTACGAGGGACGTTATGCCCAGGCACCTGCAGATTCGATGGCTGCCTATTGCAATGTTCCCCTCACTATCTTTGAGATTTCCCACGCGGATGATGCCCTTGAACTTTTGAAGACTTCCAGTCTGTTTACCAAGATCAAAGACCAAGGCCTGTCTTTGGAAATCATCCATACCTATGGGGCAATCGCAGACGAGATTGCTGTAGTGAGGTTCTACCACGAGCGCAGGAGTAAGTATCTTGAAGACGCCCTGGGCGGCAAGGTGAAAGAAGTACTGGCAAATGACGACATCACTGCCGTACAGCTGTGGGATGCCATTACCAGTTCCAGGGAAGGGAAACAGTATCTGAGGGAACTGAGCCGCCTTCAGATGTCACACAGTTCTTCCGAGGTCAGGAACACGGTCAATAACACCATTGCCCTGATTGACGATTACATCCGATAATTGGAACGGATCAAATAATAAAAAGAGGTGCCCCTTTTGGAAGCACCTCTTGATGTATCAGGCAGGGCCGTAAGCCGGTTTCTGTTTTTAAATCCGCCATTTATCTTCGCAACCTACCCCCTGGCATCAGGCGGGCCGCCCTCGACTGCCAGTATATTTGGTCTTGCAGGTCCCGGGACCGTACGCGGAACGCATCGCTGCGCCCCGTCGTGAGCTCTTGCCTCGCGTTTTCACCCTTGCTTTTCAGCGGTTGTTTTCTGTTACGGTATGCGTAAAGTTACCTCCACCTGCGCTTTCCGCAGCGGGATGCCCTTCCCTGTCCGGACTTTCCTCTCATATGAGCGGCAGATCGTCCTACCTGTAATTCAAGGGCAAAGGTAAATAAAAATTATATAACTTTGTGACACGTAACAATTGTGACCGGAATGAAGAAAATACTGACTCTGACAATAATCCTTCTTGCGGCAATTTCCTGCAACGCAAAACCGAAGGAATACAAGCTGAAAGTGGTGAAAGAATACACCCACGACACAAAGGCATACACCCAGGGGCTTTATTTTCTTGACGGCACCATGTATGAAAGCGCCGGCCAGTTCTCGGAGTCCAATTTCCGTGAAGTTGACTACACGACAGGTAAGGTGGTCAGGAAAATGGATTTTGCTGCCAAATATTTCCTTGAAGGCGCCGCAGTGCTGGACGGGAAACTGTTCATCCTCACCTGGACCAACAAGGTGGCCTTCGTCTATGACGCAAAGACCCTTGAATACAAGCAGTCGTATTCCTACCCGCGCGAGGGCTGGGGCCTAACTACCGACGGCAAATCCCTGATTGCATCAGACGGATCATCGAAGATTTACTATATGACGCCGGAATTCAAAGTTACAAAGACCCTCAATGTAACTATGAACGGCAAACCCCTTCGCTATCTCAATGAACTGGAGTGGATTGACGGCAGGATATGGGCCAACGTCTATCTTACCGATATGATTGTCATCATCAATCCGTCAAACGGAGAGGTCGAAGCATCAATAGACTGCTCCGGCCTGCTTCCTTCAAAGCTCAGGGCTCCCAAGACCGATGTCCTCAACGGCATAGCCTATCTGCCGGGGTCTGACGGTTCCAAATCCTCATACGGCTCCGACGGTCGCATCTTCCTTACCGGCAAATACTGGCCGCGCCTCTACGAAGTTCAGCTCATCGCAAAATAACATCATCACCTGCGGGCTTGTACCCTTTGATGGAAGCCCGTGGCCGCCCATGGCCTCGTGAATGGGTGGCACGACCGTAGGGAGTGACGGGATGAGCGCGAAGCGCGAAGGCTGGCCATCAAAGGGTACAAGCCCGCAGAAAGAAAAATCAGTTCGTCTTATGATAGCTGAGTACGGCCCAGGTCGTGGTCAGGCCACCTATTCCGAGAAGACATACAAGATCGACCCACGTGTCGGCTAAACTACTGCCCTTCAGGACGATTCCACGCATGGCATCGGCATAATACGTCAGAGGGTTCGCATAGGAGACCAGCTTTGCCCAACCGGGCATAGAATCAACAGGTGTGAAAATGCCGCTGATAAGCATAAATACCATACTGAAAAACCATATGATGAACATTGCCTGCTGAGCATTCTCGCTGTAATTTGAAACGAGAAGGCCGAAAGACGCCATCACGATGATATGGGCAAGAGTGAAAATGCTTATATCAAGCAGGCTGCCCGCACAACCGTATCCGAATACTATTTTTGCCAGCAGCAGACAGGAGAACACCATAAAGAAAGCTACCGCCACATAAGGTATCATCTTGCATACTATGAATGCAAACTTATTTACCGGAGTTACGTTCATCTGCTCTATTGTACCCTTTTCCTTCTCGGAAACTATATTGAGCGCCGGCAGGAAACCGCACATCATAGTGATTGCGATGACAATGAGTGCAGGAATCATAAACAGTTTGTAGTCCTGGAACCTGTTGAACAGATAAGTTTCACGAACTTCTATCTGAGCAGAGCCCGGTATGGATCCGCCTTTCTTCGACATAATGTATGAAGAGATGCAGGCATTCAGGTATTGGGAGCCTATACTTCCCCTCGTACCGTTCACAGTGTTCACTTTGATACCGAGAGGGATAGCATCCTCTGCAGGTACCGAACCCTCGAGCATACGAGCAAAACCGGCATTGATTGTCAGAATAGCGTCAATCTTTCCTCGGTCCATCATCTCCTGAGCCTTTTCCGGTGATGCCGTGACATCCACAATCTCGAAATAGCCGGAACTCGCGCACTTCTCCATCAGAAGCCCGGACTGTTCGCTATGGTCTGTATCGACCATAGCCAGTTTTATGTTCCGCACCTCCATATTGGCCGCAAACGGAAAGACCAGAATGATAAGGAACGGAAACATAAGAGTCATCCGGGGCATCCCGGGGTCCCTGAGATACTGCTTGAACTCTTTCTTCAACAGATATTTCCACATTGCTATCATAGTCTGGTCCTGAATTTTTTAATACTGAACCACAACAGGAATACCATCATCCCCGTCAGAACAGTCAGTTCTTTTATTATCGACGAAATCCCTGCGCCCTGAATCATAATCTTCTTGACCATGATTATGAACCACTTTGCAGGAATGATGTCGGAAAAAATCTGGAGTGCCACCGGCATGCTTTCACAAGGGAAAATAAGGCCGGAGAGCATCATGGTAGGCATTGTCAGGCCCATTCCACAAAGCAGCATCGCCGTCTGCTGGGTAGAAGAAATTACCGAAACAAGCAGGCCAAGTCCAAGCGAAGAACCCACAAAGATAAGCGCAACCAACGACAGCAGCGCAATACTTCCGTTCACCGGCACATCCATCACAAACACAGCCAGAAGAAGAACGCTTATGAAGTTGACGGCGGACAGGACGAGATATGGAATAAGCTTGCTGAGGATAATCCAAAACGGCTTTACGGGGGACACCAGCACAAGCTCGAGAGTGCCGAGTTCTTTCTCTTTCACTATGGAAACCGACGTCATCATCGAGCATATCAGCATCAGTATCAAGCCCATCACTCCCGGAACAAAATTATATGAGGAATTCATGGCGGGATTGTACATAAGCTGCACATTCGGCCTCATCGTTGCGCCTCCGCCCCCGGCAGTTCGAGTAGAGATTGACAGCTGTTCGGAAGAAATCACTCCGCTGACATAACTTGTGACCATCTGTGCCGTATTCGGGTCGGCCCCGTCACTGATAATGGACACAGTCGCCTTGCCTTCAGCTGTCAGAGCCTTGTCAAATCCGTCTTCAAAGCAAACTGCTGCCGTGGACTTACCCTTACGGATACGCGCTTCAACCTCCGATGTGGAATTCAGAATCCTGCCGAGTTCGAGATATTCATTCACATCTATACGGTTTACTATGCGTTGCACTACAGGATCGCTTATATCCCCGACCACATCGACAACAGCATTGTGGACTTCGGTGCTGATTGCAAAGCCGAACAGCACAATCTGGACGACAGGCATTACCAGCACAATCAGAGTGGTCTTCCTGTCTCTGAAGATGTGCCAGAATTCTTTCTGTATGAATGCCAGTATTTCTTTCATTGCTGTTTTCCGGGCCTTCCGGCGATTTTTGTAAACACTTCATCCATATTCACGGCTCCGTACTGCATTTTCAGCTGTGACGGAGAGCCAAGAGCTTCAATCCTTCCATCCACCATTATTGAAACCCTGTCGCAGTACTCGGCCTCATCCATATAATGGGTGGTCACAAATACAGTCACGCCCCTTGATGCAGCTTCATATATCATCTCCCAGAAATTGCGGCGGGTTACAGGATCGACGCCTCCGGTAGGCTCATCAAGAAAAACAATCTGAGGGTCGTGGACCATAGCAATGCTGAACGCCAGTTTCTGTTTCCAGCCAAGCGGCATGTCACGGACAAACATATCCCTGGCATCTTCCATTGAAAGGGCCTTGAGCATACTGCTGATCTTTTCTTTTATCTGTTTGTCACTCAGACCGTAGATTCCTCCGAACAGTTCAATGTTCTCCCAGACCTTCAAGTCGGAATACAGCGAGAACTTCTGACTCATATATCCTATGTGCTTCTTGATGCTCTCCTGCTGGTTTTTAATGCTGAAGCCTGCCACGGTGCCCTCGCCCGATGTGGGAACGCTCAAGCCGCAGAGAATGCGGATCGCCGTGGTCTTGCCGGCCCCGTTTGCACCAAGGAATCCAAAAATTTCGCCTTTGCTCACTTCAAAGGATATATGATCAACCGCCGTAAAATTTCCAAAGCGCTTGACAAGACCCCTGATCACTACCGTTTTCTCGTTTGCTTCCATAATTATGACAATCCGATGAAACAATCCTCGATTCCGGCCTCAATAGGCTCAATTGTACATCCATTTATTCCGGCCGCATCAAGAACCGACAGGAGTTCTCCCTCGCCCGGTCCATCTTCGGACACGGAAACATGGCATTCACAGCCGAATGAACTGCACTGGACAACACCGTCCAACGGGCGCAAAGTCTTCAGAATATTGAACATATTCTCTCCCCTTGCGGCGTATATTTTATACGGATAGCGCGAGCGAATTTCTTCAGGAGAACCCTGTCCTATTATTTTTCCATTGAGAATGAGAGCAATCCTGTCACAAAGTCCCGCCTCGTCCATATATGGTGTCGAGACGAAAATAGTAACACCGGAAGCTTTGATTCTCGCGAGCATCGCCCAGAACTCCCTGCGGCTCACGGCATCCACTCCGGTGGTAGGTTCGTCCAGGAACAGCACCTCCGGTTTATGAACAAGAGCGCAGCACAAAGCCAGTTTCTGTTTCATTCCCCCGGACAGATCACGGGCCCTGCGGTCCTTGAACATTTCAATCTGGGAATATATTTCCTTTATTGTATCATAATTCTCCTCGACGGATGTTCCGAAAACAGTGGCATAGAACTTCAGATTTTCCTCAACGCTAAGATCTTGATACAAAGCGAAATGGCCCGGCATATAACCTATGGTCCTACGTATGTCCGCGTAATTTTCGACGACATCCTTCCCTTCCACGGAGGCTTTCCCGGAATCTGCAAGCGACAATGTGGTCAATATCCTGAACAAAGATGTCTTTCCCGCTCCGTCCGGACCTATAAGTCCGAACAGCTCGCCACTCTTTATCTCAAGATTTATATCCTGCAAGGCCCTGGTTGCCTTGTAGGATTTGCATATTCCTTCGACTTTTATTGCAATCCGGTCATCCATATGCCTTACTTTCTGACATAGGCATACATTCCGAGACGAATGTCGCCGTCATTTTTCAATGCAACCTTTACTGCATATACCATATCTGCACGCTCATCGCGTGTCTGAATATTTTTCGGAGTGAACTCCGCCTGGGAGGAGATTGATGTGATGCGTCCTTCATACTCCTTCGGAGAAGCCGTACCGTCATCAGGAATCACCGTTACTGTATCACCCAACTTCATACCCGACAGCTGAGACGTTGTGAAATACGCGCGTACATAAACATTGTCCAAGTCTGCTATCTTGAAAAGAGGCTTTCCTGCCGTCACCGTCTCTCCTTTTTCCACATACTTTGTAAGTACCGTTCCTGTCACCGGCGCAATAATATGGCATTTTGACAACTGATCCTCCTTTTGGGCAAGCTGGATTCCATATGTTGATATGTCGGAGATTACGCTGGAATTTCCCCGTTCCCAGCTTTGGGTCTGAGCGGAAATCTGAGCATTGAGTATCGCAATTTTATCCCTTATGTCGTCAACTTGCTTTGTGGTCGCGGCATTGCTTTCCAGAAGTTTGGAATATCTTACCAGGTCCTTTTCTAGACTTTCCAGCTGATTCAGGTTAGGTTCTGACTGGCGTTTGATATCGACCATACGGGACTTTGCTCCTTCCATTCTCTCTTTAAGTTCCCGTATCTGGAGCACAATCTGTATAGAATCTATTCCGCCTATCATCTGTCCGGCCTCGACCCTGTCCCCTTCCTCAAGATTAAAGTCAAGGATTTTTCCGTTGCTTTCCGCAGAAACAGTGACCTCAGTTGCCTCAATCTGTCCGCAGGCATCGAACTTAATGTCGTTGCCGCAGGACTGTACCATTGCTGAAAGCGCCAGTAGCGCCAATAATATATGCTTAGTCTTCATAACTATTTAATTTTCAATTCCTATTGTATTTTGCAGATCAAGTACCGCCATTATGTACTGTATAATATGGATGTCAGAATTCAAACGGGCATTGAACTCATCATCAAGCAGACTCAGATAGTCGTTCATCTTTATCACTCCTTCCTTATACTGGTTTTCAGCGGTCTCTCGTATACTTTGCCGGAGGCTGATGATTTCGCCGTCACGACGCATTACGTCAGCGGCTTTTTCAATCTCACTCTGCTTCTCCAGCGCCTCTATGGAAGTATTCAATAAGAAACTCTTACGAGCAAGCTCAACCTTGGAGGCTTCCGCATCTGACTTTCTGCGGTCATTCCTGATAGTGTAAAACCCGCCCAGGTTCCACTGCATCTTGAGGCCGGCGACAAAGTACGGGTCGAATTTGCCGGATAGCATATTGAGGCCCGGCCTGCCATATCCCGCCTGGAGATTAAGGTTGAGACGCGGGGAAAGATTGACGTTCAGCTGATGTTTCTGCAAGTCGATCTGCTTTGACTGGGCATCATAGAGAGCAAGTTCCGGCCTTGAAATCTCTCCATAGGAAGCATTGTATGCATCCACCTCCGGTTCCTCGAAAGAATAATTCTGCATATCCGTGCCTGTCAGCATACTGAGCATCTGGACATACGCCTTTCGGTCAGTCTGCAAGGCGATTTTCTGCTGGTCGCAAGAAAGAATGGACACCTTTATCTGATCCCGGTCAGATGCGTATGCGACTCCGTTCTCAACCATTGACTCCATCTCATCGAGTGTCCGTTTCAGACTTTCAGAAAGCACCTCGTTCAATGAGAGCTGCCTGTCAATCAAGTTAATTCCAAGGTAGATATTCTGAACCCTGGACCTGATGGAATAGAGATTCACATCCAACTGCCGGCTTTTCACATCAGCCCCGGCATCAACAAGTTTCCGCTTGACAGAAGTTGCCCCACCATCCCAGATTTGTTGAGTGAGGTCTGCAGAAATCCCATACTGATCGTGGGGAATATCGAACTTCATACCCGGAATATCGAAAGGCATTTCCACAACAACCGACTGCCAGGAGGCCTTGCCTGATACATTCAATTGAGGAGCCCAGGCCGTTGTCGCGTTACTGATATCATATTTACGCGTCAGCTCTATCAGATTGTACTCCTGAATCTGCGGATAATTGTCATACGCAAGCTGTATGCAACGTTCGAGGTCTGTCTGCGAGAAAGCCGGTTGGACAATAATAATTGCTATTGCCGTGATAAAGAGGGATTTACAGCTTTTCATATTGTTCACACCATAGTTTAACTTAGTTGTTTAACAGATATGTTAATTATAGGGCAAAGCTACATCAATTAAATTTGCATTCAAAGAAAATTGGAATAAATTTGTAAATATTAAGTACAGGAAATGACAAAAGAGCAAGAAATACAGGCAGTTGCAGAAGAAGAATTCTACCATAACGGTTATCAGGCAACCTCTATGGTGACCGTTGCGAGACGAGCAGGTGTAACACACGCGATGGTAAACTATTACTACCGGTCCAAAGAGCAACTGTTCCTGAAGATACTCGACAGCCACACATATTCCTTCATCGAGAACCTCCGTCCGGTAATGAAGGAAGACTGTGATTTCATTCAGGCACTCATTGACGTGTCGGATTATGTATTTGACACGCTGAATGCAGACAGGATGTTTCCATCCCTGATTCTTGACGTCATACGAACAGCCCCGGAGATGTTGGACCGCTACAGAGAATCCGCAGAATCTTTTGCGTCTGAAACGATAGGCAGACACGCCGCACGCTTGAATAAGGAAATCGAGGCAGGAAGAATTGTTGAAACCTCAATGAAGGAGATACTTGAAAATATATTGATGCTGGCAGCATCCCCGTTCCTTCTGATTCCGACCCTGGAAAACGTCTGCAGGCTTAGCGCCGAGGACATTGACAACTATCTTTCCCGCCGCAAAAAAGAAATTGCAGTCATCATCCGCTCCAGATACTCCAGATAAGACATCAGCTTACCTTCAATAAAGCAATAAAAGACTTTCCGGGAACATTTTCTGACTCCTCTCACTGCAAAACTTCCGCTTCGCTCCATCCTTCCCACAGTCTCCTGCGTCATTGTCTTCGCAATGACTTGTATCCTGCGGGCCCCTCCCTCTTACAAGTCCGAGGGCGGACACGGTTTTTCTAGTGAGAGGAGTCAGTAAATGTTCCGAAAGACTAATACAGCGCGAAAGTGACTTCAGGTCGCGAAGTCACGAAATATCAAGATTGTAATATTTTACAACAATTTAGGAGATTTGTTTTGTGATATTGGTATTTTTTGTAACTTTACAACATGGAGCGAGAGATAAGAGCATACAAGAATAATTTCACTGATTTCATAGCGTCACTTAAAGACGTGGAAGCCCGAAAAATATTTTACATTCTTGATATGCTGAAGATGCAGGAGAGATTAAGTGCAAAGTTTGTCAAACACATAGAGGATGGGATTTACGAACTTCGTGCAGAACATAACGGGAATATATTCAGGGTGTTTTTCATTTTTGACGATGGAAGTATCGTACTTCTTCTAAATGGATTTCAGAAGAAAACACAGAAAACACCAAGAAAGGAAATAGAACTGGCTAAAAAATTGAAAAAAGAATATTATGCAGAAAAGGGAAAGTAATATAGTAGATATAGATGCAATGATGAATGAAAGATTCGGTGCAGTTGGTTCCGAATCAAGGAATGAATTCAGAAAAGAAGCGTACAACTACTGCGTGGGACAGTTAATTCTAGAAGCAAGGAAACAAGAATCTATGACCCAGACAGAACTGGCTGAAAAAATCGGAGCGAACAAATCGTATATTTCCCGCATTGAAAAAGGTCAGGTAGAACCGGGCGCAAGCACGTTTCTGAGAATCATTGATGCCCTCGGCCTCAGGTTTGAAATTGTCAAACCCATGACTTTTGCATTGAGGTCTCCTAATGCTAATTAACACTAATAAAGTCCTGATAAAAATAGAGTTCGGATGGGATTAATACGACTAAAGTTGCTGCAAGAAGAGGGGCCCGCAGGATACAAGTCATTGCGAAGACAATGACGCAGGAGACTGTGGGAAGGATGGAGCGAAGCGGAAGTTTTGCAGTGAGAGGTGTCAGAAAATGTTCTCGTATGATTAATAAACTGCGAAGGTGATTTTCAGGGAACCGTTGAAAGGTGCGGCAGGATAGACACCGCCGGAATAGGCATAGGCGTAATAATGACGGTTGAAAATGTTATTCAGATATGCTCCGAGGCCGAGACGCCCTTGCCTGTGTGCTCCGATCTGAAAATAGAAATCCGTGGAATAGTCAAAAGCCGTAGTGCAATATGAAGGAACAAGATGCTCCAAAGAGGAACTGTTGTCCCAATATTGTTTTCCTACATATTTTGTGGTGAGGCGGAATCGACCGGCTTTTTCGAAGTCGAAGAATGCGCTCAATCCACCGACAAATGAAGGGCTCAGAAGTATCTCTTTTGACACATCAGACCCATCCTTGTATCGGTTGGAACTGATGCAGGCATTTCCTTCGAAACGCAGCCAGGAAGTGGCGGAAGCGGAAGCGGATAGTTCCACTCCCCTCCTGAATCCCATCTCAACATTGCTCTTCACAGCATATCCGGATGAATTCAGAATACCGGTTTCCAGCAGCATATCCCTATATTCCATAGCATAGACATTGGCTTCGGCAGAGAAAATATTCCCCGTATATGTGTAGGCGGCCTCGACATCAAGCATTCTTTCAGGGCGTACGGAGAGATCCGCCTGGATATCCGAGCGCGACGGTTCCCTGTTTCCAATTGCCGCATACGCACGTAAGCCCTGATTGTCTGCAACCTGAAAATTTACTCCCAATCGCGGGCTAAGGAAATTCCAGGATTCCTGATAATCCAGCATCTGGCTGTACTCATCAGGACCGGACATATTATGCAGCACTCCCCTGTACTGCAGTTCCTCATACAGCAGGACGCGGTCATTCACACTCCATTCGGCACGCTGCCAAATATCCGCTTCATTCTTCACGGCAGAGTTACGGTACCACTGCACGCTGTCCGCTTCCCCGAAATGCTGCCCGTCATAATGCGAGAGATAGACACCGGCTCGGAGGCTGACCTTATTAAGATCCGCATTCAAATCAGTCCTGACGACATAAAGTCCATTATCAAGCGCGTCCTTAGTTCCGGGATAGGCATAGTACCCCGAGCCTTTGGAATAATTCAGAGTCGTACTCCAGGATAGCGCGTGCCACAAATGTGAATAATTAAATTGGAAATGGTTCTGGATATAGTTGTCGGTTGCGCCCGGAGCGGCATTGTAACGAGGATCCTTGTCAAAAGTCTCAAAAGGAACACCCTCCCAGGTTATTCCGGTACATTGTTTTCCCTGCAAAAAAGTAAACCGGACAGAATTATTGTCATTCTTCCATCCGGCCACGCCATAAATAGAACGGACATCAGCCGGAGCATTCCTGATGTACCCGTCCGAATGGCTGAGCGAAAATGCGGCATCAGCATAAAAACCGGATGGAAGTGTACCCGATGATGCAGAGACAGAAGCTCCGAAAGTACCGAAAGACCCGGCGGAGATGTCTGCGGAGGCGCTGGCGGCATCATGGACTCCCGTGGCAAGGTCTATTCCGGCTCCGAATGACCCCGGCCCGGCTGAAATTGTACCGAGGCCACGCTGCATCTGCACGGACCCGAGGATGCCGGACAATCCGGGAATGTTCACCCAGAAAACCTCCTGGGATTCAGCATCATTAAGCGTAATGCCATTTAGAGTGACATTCGTCTGATAGCCGCCTACGCCCCTGATCCTTATGGAGGTATAGCCAAGACCCGTACCGCCTTCCTGAGTGGAAACGACAGACGGAAGCGAGCCTAACATCATTGGCAGGGACGAGGCCGGTTCCGACCGTTCCAATTCAAGTTTTCCGACAAAGACATTGGCAACGGGCGTAAGCTTCCCGGCTCTTGAAGCCGCGACCACGACACTGTCAATCCTGTCATTTTCAAACGATTTCCCGTCATCCGGACCTACTGACGGGGCAGTGGAGAAAAGCAGCGCGAAAGCTGCGAACAAATCAATAATCATTTCCTTACGGCGGTATGAACCGCATCAAGTTCAAAGGGACTCTCTCAATCCGTTTCCGGATACCCCAATCATTTATTTTTTGAATTCTTCAAGAGTTTTCCTGAAGATATCGCATATCTTGTTTCTGTCCTTGAGTGTTTCCAACGGGAATCCGACGGACAGTACCTTGTACGAGCCTGAATTATACAGTACAGCAGCTGAGACCTCTGTTCCCGGATAAAGCATCACAATCCTGCCCTTTTTTGAGGCCGGAATGAGGCCGTCCACATTCTCCGCACAATAAACCTGCTCATTGACCTCATTATAGAAGTCGAATTCATCATGGCCAAAAATAGTTCCGTTCCCATATGCCTTTCCATACGGAGAAGCATATGCCATACGCCATTTATAACCTAAAACATCCTTCACAAATGCAATGTCCGCCTCGCGCGCCACGCTGTCAATCTGATAAGGAAAAACCTTGTCCCACACATCTATTCCTATATGTGCACCCGAAAGAATGACATCTCCGCCCTTTTCAGTGAAGCCTCTTATGGCAGACTGAAGTGCGGACGGAAAGACCTTGTATCTATTTTCAACGGCTCCTCTTCCCATCATTGTGGTCACCTGCTTCCCGCATATAAGGTCAATAGCAAATGCATTGTCCACCAATGAGGTATCTGCGCACCAGGCATCTCTGCTGACAGAATAGAAAGCATATCCGGCATCCATCAGAGCCTTTCCGTGCACCGACGCGAAATCGAAAGTATTGCCGGCAATTACCATCCCGGCGTGGTCAGTATAGGATGAGCCGAAACCTCCGTTGTCATTATCAACCCATTCCAAGTCCCTGCGCTTCTGATAATTCTCTCCACCATACGAAATATCATACAAATATGGGACGCCGCTGTCAAGTTCTCTGTCAAACCCGGCATAATCGGGTGTATCGAACCAGGTCGGGGCAGAAACGCGATCGAAATTATTGACAACCATCACTGTATTTGCCGTTTCATTCCAATCCGCGCTGCTTCCCGGCAATCCTACGCAGACAGTCTCCGACGGAAAACTCTTTCCTCCGTCATTATAGGCAATCACCCTGAAACTGTATATCCTTCCGGCCTTAATACTGACATCTGTATAGAACGTGTCGCCAGAGCGTTTCAGTTCGGATGAAGGAATTATTTTTCCGGAACTGAATACGCCTGAGCCTTCTCGGATTTGAAGAATGAATCCAGTGGCATCAGCAGTCGGTTCCAGAGGATCAGAAGTAGATTTCCAGGAAATTCTTGCGATACCTTGTCCTATCTCCGCAGCCATCGAGCCGACAGGAAGAGGCTGTACCACATATGGCTTCCCGTACATATTGCTCAGGAACTTGAGCATTCCCTTATATACGCTCCTGCTCACAGTGAAACGGAATGTCGGATCAAGTCCGTGCTTCATATCCGCAAAATTCTGGTGAGACAGAGTTTCCAGAATCATTCCCGGAACAGATGTCGTGCGGCTCTCGCTGTATGACCTGTCCCAGGTTTCCCGCCGGGTCCATTCCGGCTCAAAATAATGCCTGATATCATTTACGACCTGACTCTGGACAAGGTCTGTGTATGAACGTGACAGGTTCCTGTCCTTTCCGTCAGGAAAGACCGTGGATCTATCACAAACAAGTGTGTAGATTCCAAGAGTACCTATAATAGAATCATTCTGGCTACTTCCGGCATCACTGTGGAATCCAAGCGAGAGATCCACAGGAACTCCCTTTTCTTGTTTCATCATAGTGGTCCAGGCGCCCCTGCTTGCAAGATCCTTGGTGTAATCACCCTCCCATTTTTCGGTAAGAGACTCATCCGATCCGGCCCACTGTTCCCAATATAGAGCGCCCTCCACGAATGAAGGCAGTCCTGAAGTGCAGCCTTCTCTCTCATATTTTCCAATCCCTCCGCCAATCTTGACCGCATCGGCTGAGACAACGCTGCCCTTTTCAAAACGTGCATCCTTTACCGTCCCATTGTCAAGCACGACACTGCTGTTGCCAGACATTTCAAATGTACCAAGATAGACCCAGGTGCCACCAGAAATTTTTTGGTTTACTGTAAATTCTGTTTTTCCTCCAAGATGATTGACCGTATAATGGGCATATTCGCTGCTGTTCGGCAATGAAGAATATGATACATAGACAGCATATTTTCCACGTTCCTCCACCTGTACTTCCCACACAGCCATGGCCGTCGGGGCCTCTTTTGCCGTTATTTCCGTCATACGTGTCGTACCCATAGAGAATGGTGTCTCCCCGAGACTGTAGTAGAGCTTGCTGTCCGCGAATCCGGTCTCCCCATCCGTCCATTTCCCGGACTCGAAATATTTGCCGCTGCGTCTTGTCAAACCCTCACGGGGCTCCGTGAATGAAGGATCGTTGTCAACGATGAATTCACGCGGCTGGATATCGCGTTCCCTCGGAGTAATGACGTATGCTCCCGCATTCTCAAGCATAGGAATAAGGAACGGTATCACATAACTCTGTGTATAGATATCCTCAACCGTAGTATGGAGCGGTGCCCTCATCCATTTCCATTGATGCTCGTCATTGTTGAAATAGCGTCCGTGGCTCTGCCAGAGAGCAATATGTTTTCCACTCATCCCTCTGCGGAAATTCATTCCCCCGATTTCGTGAACGAAATTTACCGGGGGTTCTTCTTCATATGCAAACCGGTACATAGCCGGACGTCCGCTATTGCTCAGGGCCGGGGTTACATAATTTTTGAGAGGACGCGTATGGACATATATTTCGCCGGCCTTGCAATCATCATAATCATCAGGCAGAATTTCGTTCAATTCTCCCTTGAACCAGGAAATGTCGCCGTCATACCAGGGAAAATCCCCGAGTTTTGTCGAAAAATAACAATCAAGAATGCCACCGCGCTTCTGAATCTTCTCAAATTTCACTTCGGATTCGACTCCCGTCCTTTGCTTCAGCAGCACATTCAATGAATCTGCGACCTTGACGAAGTCATCCCCCAGAGGGACACGCTGAGCAAGTGAAACAGATGCAGAAGAAAAAAGAATGATGAGAAGAGTCAGGACTTTCTTTGGCATATCACAATAATGAATACAATCAGGGAACTGATTCCAATTGAAAGTATATCTGCCCTGAAATCCAGGAAGTCTCCTCCCCTGTATGGAATATATATCTGCACGATTTCAGTCAATGCCGCAACGACACATCCCGAAAGAAAAATGAGGATTATCTGAAACAGGGATCGCCATCCGGATTCAACCCGTTTTCCGAGGGAGCCGTATACCAGGAACGAATAAGGGAAGAACATAATGAAATGCACCACTTTGTCCTGACCGCCGATAGAGTGAAGACTGTTGAAGCGAGCAAAACACAGATACGAAATGACCGCAAGATACACTACGGACACCACCCTTGACAATATTACCACCTGACGTTTATTCACGATTCAAAGATACGAAAATTCGAATACTATGGCAAAAATCCTTATCTTTGCGGAATATGTTATGTACTGAACCTAAAATTGCCGTCATAGGCTACGGAAGTTGGGCCACAGCCCTCGTTGGGCTGATTACCGCGAACGGACATAAAGTCAACTGGCACATACGCAACAAGGATATTCTTGAATGCGTAAATGAGGAAGGCTTCAATCCGAAGTACCTCAGCGAACTCGAGTTTGACAAGAATCTTATCGAGGCAACATCAGATATCAATGAAGCAGTTTCCGGGTGCGACATCATCCTGCTGGCGACCCCTTCAGCCTTCCTGAAGAATTTCCTGGAAGAACTTTCTGTTCCTATCGATGAAAAATACATCGTTTCTGCCATCAAGGGAATCATCCCCGAGGAAAATCTTACCACGACAGAATATATCCACAAGACCTACGGCATCCCTTACAGCCGCATTGCTCTCATATCCGGTCCTACTCACGCAGAAGAGGTTTCCAGAGGAAAATTGACCTATGTCAATGTCGTTTGCACAGACAAATCGGACGCAGATGTCGTACAGGGCATCATCTCCGCAAAACATCTCGTAATCAATTATTCAAGCGACATCTACGGAATTGAATATACAGGGATTCTGAAAAACATATACGCAATCGCATCCGGTCTCGCCACGGGTCTGGGATATGGAGACAATACACTTGCCGTGCTGGTATGCAGGTGTGCGGAAGAAATGCAGAGTTTCATCAACAGCACGATGCCGGAGGGCAGATGCGCCACAAACTACTCCTACCTCGGAGACTTGCTGGTCACAAGTTATTCGACCTACAGCCGCAACAGGCGCTTCGGCCAGCTCATCGGAAAAGGATGTACGGTCAAGAGCGCCCTCAATGAAATGACAATGGTGGCAGAAGGCTATTATGCCGTGAAAGGATTGAGGGTGATAAACGAAAAGCATCAGATACCTATGCCTGTAGCTGATGCAATATATCGTATCCTGTATGAAGGAGCCAATCCGAGAAAGACTATAGCTCAGCTTCTATTCTCTTTCTGAGTCCCGGGGACAAAGACACCGGATATACCTTGTCCGAATGGTCCAGCCATTCCAGAGCCAATTTGTTTTCGCCGAGCAGATGGCAGGCAAGCGCAACATTGTATGAAGCGCACGAAGCAATCTGTCCTGTATCGGCTTCAGCAAAAGGAATCCAGATATCTATTGCAGCCTGCCAGTTCTGTTGATAAACAGCCTCTATCGCCTGCGTCCAGGCCGGATTCATCGATTCAAAATAAATGAAGGAATACTGCCTTTTTTCCCACTCGATCTCGAATCTCTTGCTGAAATCGAAACCAAGGTACTGCGCATCGGAAGCGAACATTTCCTGATCCCTGATTTCATCGCTGATCTTTGCCGATTTCCTGAAATCAGTGACAGCGTCCTTTTTTGACATTGAGTCATAGGCATACACACTGAAGATGCATGACCTCTGACCATCTTCGGACACGTTCAGCATAGGTTTGTCAAGCAGGAACACAACATCGGCATTAGTTTCGACAACGAGTCTGACCATTTCATCCCTGCCGCCAAAATCCTTGTCCGGATCCTGTTCGATACTGAAAACCTCGACGGCCTTCTTTCCGTTGAACAAACGGCTTTCCAGTCCCTGTGCGAATCCGTCACAGAAATTGCTGGAGAATACGGAATCACGAACTACACCATCCCTGACATACACGAGGCAAATACTTTTTCCGTTCAAATCAAGGCCTGATTCGGACGGAGCGCTCTTATCTACAAGAATAGTGAATGCCTGAGGCGAGCAAGACACGGCAGCCACGACAAGAATGCAAATCAATAAAAATCTTCTCATATTCTGCTTGCAATTAAATCATATTCATCAGCGCCTTCAATCCTCACATCGATAAAATTACCGACAAGTTCTCCGGCATCCGCACCGTCATACTTAACAAGAATCTCGCCATCAACATCGGGACTTTCAAACTTGCTTCGGCAAACCAGTATTCCGTCCACATAATCATCCACAATCACCTTCTCCACAGAGCCTACCCTAGATCGGTTGAAATCCAATGAAACATTTCTCTGAAGTTCCATCAGGGCATCCAGCCTGGACTGCTTGATTTCCGCAGGGACTTCATCCTTGAAATGTCCGGCTCCATATGTTCCCTCTTCTTCCGAGTAGGCGAATGCGCCTAGGCGTTCAAACCCGGCTTCCCTTATGAAGTCCAACAGTTCATTGAACTCGTTCTCTCCTTCCCCTGGATGTCCTACCATTATTGTGGTCCTTAATGCAACTCCGGGAACCCGCTGTCTCAGAGTACGGATAAGTTCCCTGGTCCATTTGCCGTCAACATTCCTTCTCATACATTTCAGCACCGGATCAGACACGTGCTGAAGAGGGATATCCAGATATTTGCAGACTTTCGGATTAGTGGCCATCTGGTCCAGCACATCCTCAGGAAAATCGGCAGGATAGGAATAATGTATCCTTATCCACTCGATGCCAGAGACTTCCGAAAGCCTCTGCAGGAGTTCAGCCAAAGACCTGCGCCCGTACAGATCCAGACCATAGTATGTGGTATCCTGCGCAATTACGACAAGTTCTTTTATTCCTTTTCCCGCAAGTGCAGCGGCCTCTTCTACAAGTTTTTCAATCGGCACAGAGCGGTGCGCCCCACGGATATGAGGGATGGCGCAGTACGAACACCTCCTGTCGCAGCCTTCTGAAATTTTCAAGTAAGCATAGCCCTTTCCCGGATTGGAAAGATATCTTGCGGTATCGACTGCGTCGGACGGATCCACGCCCAAAGCCCGGACAACGGGATCCAGGTCTCTGGCTCCATACCATTCATCGACTTCCGGTATCAGTCCGGGCATTTCGGAAGAGTACCTCTGGGAAAGGCAACCGAAAACAATAAGTTTCCCGACCTCTCCCCTTTTCTTTCTCTCCACAGCCTCCAGGACTGCATTTATCGACTCCTCCTTTGCATCGCCTATGAAACCGCAGGTATTGAGCAGAAGGTAATCAACTTTTCCGGTATATTCTTCAGTAACGATGGAAAACGCGTCACCCAGCCGACCCAGAAGGTGTTCTGTATCAACTGTGTTTTTCGAGCATCCCAGCGTTATGACCTGAAGGCTACTTTTCATCAGCTTTATCTTCTTTTTCTTCTTCCTCCACAAAATCAAGGGAAGCATAATTCACGATTTCCCCATACCAGTCAAGGACTTTCTTCATATGGGAAACATAAAATCTGTCTTCATCATAATTCGGAACAGCCTTGGCGAAGAAGGACTTGATATCTTTGTCGGCAGACTTTGAAGTAGGTGCAGGCTTGTCACCGGCAGCTTCCTTGATTGCAAGGAATACATCCTTCAACTTCATTTCACCTTCCGATGTAAAGATGGCGATATCAGCAAGCGTCGTAATACGGCTATGTATATCAAATACCGTCCTTTTCTTGTCGCAGAGCGCTTCTGCGATGGCTCCGGTCCTGGCCTGAGCAATATATTCATACAATCCGTGATGTCCGGATACTGAAAGGATTTTCGAAAGATCAGTTTTCATTTTTCCAGTTTATTCAAAATTAGCAAATATTTCATCGGTTTTCCTGCGTAAAGCAGATAAATCCGAATTGTTATCAATGATATAATCAGCTTTGTCCTTATCAATTGACTGGGACTTAATACGTTCCGCAATGGCAGCGGACGTTGTCCGGTCGCGCTCCGCAGCCCTCCGGAGCCTGATTTCTTCAGGACAGTCCACAAGTACGACAACGTCTGCAATGTCATCAAAAAGCGGTTTGCTTGTAGCCACAGCGGATTCGAACACGCAAAGATTTCCTTTCAGGGAATCCCTCCAGTCCAGGAAATCATCTTTCAGGACAGGATAGACAACGGATTCAAGCTGTTCCCTTGCGGCCGGATCACTGAATATCAATGCAGCAAGTTCCTTCCTGTCCCTGACTTCGAACTTTGACGCAATATAATTCCAAAGTCCCGGAACTTCATCATAAAGTTCTTTGACGCGGCTGTCCGAATCATATACAGGGATTCCTTTCACAGCAAGATATCTGCATACCTCGCTCTTCCCGCTTCCTATGCCTCCCGTTATGATAATGGTCTTCATTCGAGATTTTCGACACAGTCAAACACCTGTGGATCAAGTGTATAGTCAATTATTGATTTTGTAAGCCCTGAAGGATGTGCAATGCAGCGTCCGCTGATCGATTTCGTGAATTCATTGAAATCCACATAGAATTCCACGTCCTCAACAGGATTGTTCCCCGGAGGGAAAGAGCACCTGAAGACGACATTTGCTGATGACGGGAAAACAGACAGTGTCTTTCCTGCAGGGGCATTACGGACTTTGATGCGGACGTTCTCCCTTATCTCCACATATCTGCAGACTTCGAGAGAGTAATTGACCTGCGATTCGGATACTCGTACATTTGCCGGTGTATCCAGTTTGATGAACCCGTGTATGCTCGAACTGATGTTCGACTTATTCAGCGGCTGTGTCATTACCCTGTCAATATTCTCCAGTATCCCTTCTTCTCCGTAAACAACAACAGAATCAGGCTTGAGCTGCAAAGAGCCGACAGCCATATACTGGGGCTTGAAAGTCAGCAACGGGACTGCCTGGACAGGTACCTTCTTATAATTTTCCCGTGTGAAGCGGAACTCCACCTCAGGTGTCACAAAGGATTCCAGGGAAGAGCCTTCTCCGAAAATCTGATTGACGTAGTGGCTGAGTCTGGAAGCCGTTATCGTAAACGTCCCGTTCCCTTCGGACTTTAAATCGGCGGCACTGAACTCCACGACTACAGGCTTGGTATCGGAACGCGAAAAACGAATGATGCGGAACCCGCTCATCCTGCACCTTGCGGCGACATCGCCCTGATTTGTAGAAAGATAGGAATACCCTTCTATGTTGCTTTTTGCAATCACCGGCACGGTCACAATATCGGAATACTCGAGAGAGCACATATGAATAAGCCATATGCCGAAAGCCAGAAGCAGGGAAACAATGAATAAAAACAAGTCCCTCCCTCTGGCAGATTTTCCGATGCCGGTAATCTTATTAAGCATTAGGGGTATAATCCTTCTGGATGGCGTTCTTGCTTACTCTGAGTTTCGTCTCGCCATCGACCTTGATAAGAATATAGCTTTCCTTGATTTCGTCTACGGTTCCGAAAATTCCTCCGACAGTGACAATCTTGTCGCCCTTCTTCAATTCGTTGCGGAATTTTTCAAGCTCCTTCTGCTGTTTTCTCTGCGGACGTATCATAAAGAAATACATCACGACAAAAAGAAGGATAATCATAATCCAGAAGCCTGCTCCGCCTCCGGCCTGTGCTGTTGTGGCCTGTCCGGCCTGCAATAACATATTCATATCTAAAGTATTAAATTAATTAGTCCTTATTTCTTTTATCAGTTTGTCCAGAAGTCCGTTAACGAACGAACTGCTCTTCGGGGTACTGTAGTACTTGCTTATCTCAACATACTCGTTGATGGTCACCTTGTCCGGAATATCCTTGAAATTCGCAGATTCCGCCACTCCTGTGATAATGAGGACGACATCAATAATGAAAAGCCTGTCCTTGTCCCAGCCAGGCACAGCCTCGGCAATCATATGGTTGTACGTATCAAATGAGCAATATGCATTTCTGACAAGATCGAATACGAAATCCCTTTCACCGTCATAAAGGTCCGGAAGAGACCACGGTTTTCCCTCGGCTATGGATTCCACTGTCCTGCAACAGTATGTCAGAGCATATGCCAGATCGTCATTCCACAATATGGACAGTTCCTCAAGTATTGCCTCAAGGTCTGCATTGTCCACAAGTTCTTCTTCAAAAATGGAAACAAACAACTTGGCATCCTGTCTGAGGGAACGCTCGGGATTCTCCATATATTCCCTAAAATATTGTTTCGAACGTACCGATTCGTACAACTTGCGCAGAAAAACGTCATACTGTTCCCAGGAGAGTTTCTGACGTGAAATAATTTTCTGGAAATCCGGATCACTGCTCAAGATGTGGGCAATGCCGTTCTGAACGAATTTCAAGTTCGGATTCCTTTCTTCTTCGGTGGGGTTGAACTTGTTTTTTGCTGCACGGATACGCGCTTCGGCCTCTGCAGTCAGAGGGGAAATGAGCGCAAGCATAAAAAGATACAGGTCACGTACGGCCTGACACGATTCTTCCAGCAGGTTCCCGGCTTCCTTCAAACTCATTGACGGGTTCTCCGCATACGCATAGAGCGTTTTGAAAGCCTTGATTCTGAGAATTCTCCTGTTCAGCATAATTTCAAACAAAAATTTATGCAAATATAATATAGAATCGATAAAAAATCTTATTTTTGCCAAGAATGCTTAACAAATAATGTTAAAACAACCAGCTATGTACAGAGACGATTTTGGACGCGGGAACTCCCAGGAGAGGAATTCCGAGGATGTGTTCTCCAAGCCTGTCAGGGCGGGAAAACGCACCTACTTTTTCGATGTCAAGTCAACCAAAGGGAACAATGACTACTATCTGACCATCACCGAAAGCAAGAAAAGGATGGAGCACGACGGAAGTTTCGTCTTTGACAAGCACAAGATTTTCCTCTACAAGGAAGACTTCGAGAAATTTCAGGAAGGTCTTGCCGAAGTTATCGAATACATAAAGAACAACTGCTTCGACGGAGAGATTCCACAAAGAGCTGAAGGAGAAAGTTCCGGGGTTGAGTTTGAGGATTTATGATGACAAGGATTGACGAGGCGGCAGCTTATCTGAAGAATATATTTCAAGATAGGCAACCTGTTGCCGGCATAGTGCTCGGGAGCGGACTCGGAAGTCTTGCAGACAAAATTGAAGACCGGGTGGTGGTGCCGTACAAGGACATACCCGGTTTTCCCGTATCTACAGCCATAGGTCACAAGGGCAACTTGATTCTCGGAGAACTTGGCGGAAAGACCGTACTTGCTATGCAGGGGCGTTTCCACTACTACGAAGGCTATGACATGCAGACAGTCACCATCGGCATACGCACGATGAGCAAACTGGGAATCGAAAACCTGTTTGTTTCCAATGCGGCCGGCGGTTGCAACCCAGACTTCAAGGTCGGAGACCTGATGATAATCAAGGACCATATCAGTTTCTTCCCTAACCCTCTGATAGGCCCGAACATGGAAGAATTCGGCCCGCGCTTCCCCGATATGACGGCAGCATACGACCTTGAATTCATAGCATTGGCCGAGCAGATAGCCCTTCAGGAAGAGATAGCCCTCAGAAAGGGCGTATATCTTGGGAGTACCGGCCCTACATATGAAACTCCGGCAGAAGTACGTTTCTACCGCACCATCGGTGCCGATGCGCTCGGAATGTCCACCATCCCGGAAGTCATCGTTGCCAGACACTGCGGCATGAGGGTATTCGGAATGTCCGTCATCACCAATATCTCGAATTTTGACAACTGTTCCGGCGAACTCAATGACGGCGATGACGTCATCAAACAGGCCGACATCGCAGCCGGAAAGATGTGTCTGCTTTTCAGCCGGATGATAGCGTCGCTGTAGATTCCGCCTGGCCATATACGTTTATCTTTCTTGGGAACAACCAGATTGAGAGCAGAAAAGGCGTGAATAGAGAAAATAATTCTTGAACCCCCTCGATATTACGAACGAGTGTCCGGATTTCATAAATTGCTATGTGCAGTTGCAGCCAAGGCAGCCGAGATAATAAGCCACCAGTAAACGCGAAGAGGATAGCTACAAAGCGAGAACTGCCTGATCAAGGGATGTGCTGATCAATGAATTCAGAGAAACCCCTTTTTGCTTTGCATATAAAGCCAAACGGCTATGTGTTTCAGGATTAATCCGAATATTCAGATTTCCGCTGTAGCTTTTATGAAGAGGGAGACCTTCCTCCGTGCAATAAGCGATATAATCCTCTACAGCCTCGTGAAAAGCATTCGTCAATTCGGTAACACTTTCGCCTTCAAAATTTACCAAGCCATCAATTCCTTCAATCTTTCCGAAAAAAACACTGTCCTTTTCAGAAAAATTGACTGACCCCATAAAGCCTTTGTAACTTAATGTATTCATATTAACTCCTTATTTTTCAATTCATCCATTATCTGCCTGAGCGCATAGGTTTTGACGATATTGCCAGGGTGTGGTTTGTGCAGCATAATCGGTGTTCCGCATTGGTTCTTAAAAACGACTCTGGAACCGGATGTCTTTCCTTTGTTTGAGCGCTCAAACCCATATATTGCCAACAATCGTTCCAACTCATCGAACGTAAAATCCGACGGGATTGTCTTGAATCGCTCTATTAATTTCTCTTTAGTTCCCATGCCAATTGCAAATGTAACTAAAAATTAGTTGCAAACCAAATATTATGTGAAATAAAAATGTTGACCATACCTAAAAGATACAGTCAGCGTATGGGGACTTGGTAAACTACTCGGACTGAGTAATGCCTTGATAATTTCCATGGAGCCGAAATCCGTAACAGCTCCCATTGCAATAGAACTCTCAAATATTAATGGAGGTATTTCAGCTATCACGGTCGTCTCTGTCACAATTTGCGGAATGCTCGGAGCCAGCATCGGACCGGCAATTCTCAATCTGTGCAAAATCAAGAATCCCATTGCCAGAGGTTCCGCAATGGGTTGTGCTTCTCACGGAATAGGCACATCAAGAGCCTTGGAAGAAAGCGCAATAGAAGGCGCCGTAAGTGGCCTCTGCATTGCATTGATGGGTGTTGCGACCTCCGTTCTGATGCCTATTTTCAACAGAATCGCCGGCATTTAGCATATATCTCTTTTTGGATAAACGTCTGATTAAAACACGATTATCTATTATTCCAAATCGTCAAGCCACGCAGTGGCATTGGCGTCTGATGGCATTGTCCAGGCTCCTCTCGGAGAAAGACAGACTGTGCCGATGCGCGGTCCGTCGCACAGGCAGGAGCGCTTGAACTGCTGGCTGAAGAAGCGTCGTATGAAGGTCCTGAGCCATTTTTCTATGGTTCCGGCATCGTATATGCCTTCGAATTCCCTGAGTGCAAGTTCCCGGATTTCAGACGGCCGCATTCCGTGGCGTACAAAATAATAGAGATAGAAATCGTGGAGCTCATACGGTCCCACAAGGTCTTCGGTCTGCTGTCCCGGGAGAAGCTCAGGGCTGATAGGAGTATCGATGATGTCGATGAGAATATTTCCGACATTGTTGAATTCTCCGTCCGCAGCCCATCTCACAATAGCCTGCACCATGGTCTTCGGAACATCGCT
Organism: Bacteroidales bacterium; assembly: GCA_024401925.1. Classification (GTDB taxonomy): domain Bacteria; phylum Bacteroidota; class Bacteroidia; order Bacteroidales; family UBA932; genus Cryptobacteroides. The sequence continues at coordinate 55,479 of JAKSKD010000003.1, forward strand.
GTTGACAGCGTACATCGACATATGGTCGCCATTGTATGTAGCCCATCCCAGGGCAAGTTCCGACAAATCTCCAGTGCCGACAACGATTCCACCCTCCATATTCGCAAGGTCCATAAGAATCTGGGTGCGCTCGCGGGCCTGGGCATTTTCGTATGCGGCATCATGGACATCAGCCGGATGTCCTATGTCGCTGAAATGCTGAATTACTGCCGGGCCGATGGGAATCTCTCGGATATCTACGCCGAGTCCCTCCATCAATTTCCACGCGTTGTCGTGGGTGCGGTCCGTCGTTCCGAATCCCGGCATAGTGACGGCAACGATTCCGGAACGGGGTATTCCGAGACGATCGAAAGCCTTGCAGCAGACCAGAAGGGCAAGGGTACTGTCGAGCCCGCCGGAAATGCCGAGGACAACTTTCTTTGCTCCGATATGTTCCAGACGGGACATAAGTCCTGTCGCCTGAATTGAAAATGCTTCCTCACAGCGTGCCGCCAATTCAGATTGATTTTCAGGCACGAAAGGATGACGCCCGACCGGGCAGGCCTCGAATTCGGGCACTTTCGTCCCCTCTTCACGCAGGTCTGCGAATACGATTGAAGATTCGGTGCAGAACCTTTCATTCTCCGCCAGCAGATACTCGTCCTTGAATATCATAGCGGCTCCCGAATATACTCCATCCGTAGTGGATTCCCCATAACCGGCTGAGCAATAGACCACAGTCCTTCCCTTGGATGAATCAGACAGTTCCTTGCGAAGGTATCTATATGATGTAACAATCTCAGGGACGGCATCCTGCACTATTATGATGCCCTCATCCGAAGGATAATCGCTTTCATCCAGCACCACCGTAATTCCAAGTTCGGATGCTCTTTCCCGGATTTCAGCGCAAGCATCCGAAGCCCTGTCCATAAGAATCTCCTGGAATACAAGATCTCCACAGGTAGCCCCAATTACTGCAAGCTCGGGAAAAACCACGAGCTGTGCGCCATTGGATTCTGCCATCTCCAATAAGTCAAGAATTTCTTTCTTATTGGCATCTACATCTGCCAGATGCACCCTCGGCACAGCGGCCGCTATTCTATTGAATTTCATTTCAGTCCTTGATTTCAAAGATAAAGTCATATAATTCGCAAAGAGAAACATCCTCCTTTCCGGAATGGAATTCAAAGAAGAGAGGCTGCTTTCCGGCAATTCCGGACAATCCGTCCACAGGAATCCTCATTTCACAGATCTCCTGTTTTTCCTTGCCGCTCAGTTTGAATTCGCCAATGGTCTTCTCTCCTGCCCTGACTGTAATACGGCCCCTGACACCTTCAGGTTTGATGTGGGCGACAAGGTCTATACGCTTGGCAGATGAGGTGCAGTCGAAATTGAAATATTTATATCCGACAACAGAACCTGATGTATTGTTCACCACAGGGCAATATGGTTGTTTAAGGTTGAAAGGTCCCTCGTAAGATTCCGGATCCATACGCGTAGATCGTATATATGACCCTGTAAAGAAGAAGTTCGGGAATTCCTGGCGTACGCCTTTGGGATTCGTAAGGTAGCAGGCCCATCCGGCAGCAGCCCTGTGAAGAGGATTGAGGCCTTCGGTCCTGAAACCTTCGGAATTGTATTCGCCTTCGCTGATAGTGACCTTTCCACCTGGTCCTTCCTCAACTTCAACAGTTATCGGAGCCACCATTGCCTGGCGTGAATATTCGCTTGTGCCGGTCTGGCGGTGGTAGAACACCCACCACTGGCCGTTTATCTCACAGATGCTTCCGTGGGTGTTTCCATAAGGATTTGCCGTAGGGATGGTCCTGCCTGAAGCATCCGTCCCTCGTGCGCGCCCGTCGATCAGAGTGCCTCCGAACGTGAATGGTCCGAGAGGATTGTCCGAATAGGCATAGGCAAGGTTGTAGTTGCACTGCGGGAGTCCGAATTCTCCATCCTGCATCATACGGCTGTAGATGAATACATATTTGTCTTTGATTTTCCTCATTGAAGAAGCTTCGAAAAAGCGGAAGATACCGTCCTGATTCTGTCCTGAAATCATATTATGGATAGGTTCGCATCCGGGTTTCGTTCCTGCCATAGTCTCAGGGTCGAATTCAGCGCCATAAGACTCACCGAATCCCCAGTATCCATAAACTCTTCCGTCGTCATCGACGAAAACTGCAGGATCGAACCTGAGGTCGCCCATAGTCTCCCTGGGATTCTCAGGGTCCCAGTTGCAGACCTCGAACGGGCCGTCAGGGCGGTTACTCTTCGCTATCATGCTGTTACGGCCGCCGGCCTGGTTGTTCGGGAAAAGATAATATGTTTTCTTTCCGTTCCTGTCAATCTTTACGGTCACGTCGGGAGCATAAAGCACATCCCCTTTCCCGTCAGGGTTGAGAAATTTCCCATTCGCATCATAAACCGACTTGAAGATGATGCCGTCATATCTCCAAGCTGAAAGATCGTTCACAGGAGCCGACCATACTACCTGCTCAAGACCGCAGTAATATTCAATCAAAGTGTCGTGCGAGCCATAAATATATACTCTATACTCCCCGGGCTTGTCCGGATCCTCGAAGACATAAGGTTCTCCGTCAGGTATGAACTCCCACATAGGGAGATATGGATTCTGGGCGTAAGCCACTGAAACAAACATCAGTAATGACGCAAAGGCAATAATTGATTTTTTCATAGAAGCTCGCTTTTTAGTTTTTCAGATTTTTATTAGTCTTTCAAATTTAGAAATTATTTTCTTAACTTTGCTCGATTAGGAAAAACTGCAGTCAATGCTGGAAGAATTAAAAGCTAATTTCGAAAGTCTTGTCTCCCTCTACGAGAAGGAGAAGGGAAAGAATGAAACCCTTTCCGCCCGTCTCATCGAGAGCGAAGCTGCATGCGAATCCTACAAAAAGCAGATTTCGGAATTGGAGAGAAAGGTTGAAAACCTGAATCTCACTGAAGCATTTATGTCGCCCGGTGATAGCTCCACCGCAGCGAAGGAAAAGATAGAGAAATTGATCAAGGAGATTGACAAGTGCATCTCTTTATTGGAGAAATAGCTTGGTATGGACGGCCAGAACATAACAGTCAAGATTGCGGGGAACACCTACCCCCTCAAGGCCAGCACTCCCGAAATGGAGCGTCTGATGCGTCTTGCGGCTGAGGCTATCAACGCAAAATACGCCGCATACGATGCAAAGTTCCCGGACAAGAGCGTAGCTGACAAACTTGCATTTGTCACGATGAACGAAGCTATTTCCAGGATTACCGCCCAGAGAAAATGCGCGGACATGGAGGAGAAGATCAAACATCTTATCAGTGAGACGGGGTCATACCTTGAGAATATTGATAAAAAGTAGCCGTTAGTTCCTGAGTGCTGAAAACAACAAGTTCCTAGGAACCGAGTTCACTCGCCGCCGGATGGCGCGCCGATTCGGTCGGATACCAGAACAGTGGCGGAGCTCAAATCTTTTCATTAAGATTTTCTGACAACCAAGCTAACGGCTTTTTTCTGAATCTGCTTTTTGTGCAAAGACAAGAAGTGGATTTTTATTATTAAACACATACCGGTAAATATGATAACATACATTCTTACAGCAATACTGAGTGCCACAGTGGCGCTTGCCGTATACATCATAATCAAAAAAGCATCTCTCAAGGGGCGCAGGGACGCCATCATTGAGAAAGCCGAACTGGAAGGCGAAAACATCAAGAAGGAGAAAATACTTCAGGCCAAGGAAAAATTCCTTCAACTCAAGAGCGAGCACGAGGAATACATCAACAAGAAAAACTCCGAGATACGCGAGATCGAAAACCGCGCAAAGCAGAAGGAGAATACTCTCAATCAGCAGAACAACGAGCTCCAGCGCAGACTGAATGATGCTGAGAACGCAAAGAAGTCCCTTGCCGCACAGCGTGAGATTCTGGAAAAGAAGACCGAAGAGCATAATCAGTTGATTGCCCAGGTGAACAAGCAGCTTGAAGCTATTGCAGGAATGAGCGCAGCGGAAGCCAAGAATATCCTTATGGAAAATATGAAGGCAGAGGCTCGTACCGAGGCCCAGGCCTATATCAACGACACTATGGATGAAGCACGTCTCAATGCAGCGAAAGAGGCAAAGAGGATTGTCATCAACACAATTCAGAGGACAGCTACTGAAACAGCCATCGAGAATGCGGTCACAACGTTCCCTATCGAGAATGACGAGATCAAGGGGCGCATCATCGGACGTGAAGGAAGGAATATCAGGGCTCTGGAGGCAGCAACCGGTGTTGAGATTGTCGTGGACGACACACCTGATGCAATCCTCCTTTCAGCATTCGATCCGGTCAGGAGAGAGGTCGCACGCCTTGCTCTCCACCAGCTGGTAATTGACGGACGTATCCATCCGGCACGCATCGAAGAAGTCGTTGCAAAAGTTCAGAAACAGCTCGAAGAGGAAATTCTCGAAACCGGAAAGAGAACTTGTATCGACCTCGGCATCCACGGCCTCAACATGGAACTTGTAAGGCTTATCGGGCGCATGAAATATCGTTCATCATATGGGCAGAACCTCCTCCAGCACTCAAGGGAAGTTGCGAACATTTGTGCAATTATGGCATCGGAACTTGGTCTGAACCCTAAGATTGCAAAACGTGCCGGACTTCTCCACGACATCGGAAAAGTCTCAGAAGAGGATCCTGAACTTCCACACGCACTCCTCGGAATGAAGATTGCGGAGCAGTACAAGGAACGTCCGGAAATCTGCAACTCCATCGGAGCACACCACGAGGAGACAGAGATGACGACTATCTACGCACCTCTCGTCCTTGTCGGAGATGCAATTTCAGGAGCACGTCCGGGGGCACGCCGCGAAGTCATCGAGTCCTACATCAAGAGACTCAAGGGAATGGAAGACCTTGCACAGTCATATCAGGGTGTAACAAAGTCATATGCAATTCAGGCCGGCCGCGAACTCCGCGTCATTGTAGGAGCCGAGGAAGTATCAGACGAGCAGGCTGCCGTACTCTCAACCGACATCGCACAGAAGATCCAGGAAGAGATGACATACCCTGGACAGGTAAAGATCACCGTCATCAGGGAAACACGTTCAGTCGCATTTGCGAAATAGCATATGAAAAGATTTTTCCTATCAATACTGACAGCCCTCATTACAGGTACTGTCAGTTTTGCTTTTCCGGGCGAGGGCACAATCAGATGGAACGCCGAACTTGTCCCGGTATCCGGAAATGAATTCGAAGTCGTCCTGACTGGGAATATCCTTGACGGCTGGCACACTTATCCGTATGGAGATGAGGCTGGAATGACAGGCATCGACTTCATTCTTCCAGAAGACGCCGTTCTGGTCGGAACTCCATCTGAAGAAGGCGGGTTCACCGATTACAAGGGGGAGAATGTAATTGAAGGGGAACACGTCATCCGGCAAAGAATTTCTTTCTCCGGAGATCATAAAGTCAGCGGCATAATCACCTGGCAGAGTTGCAAGGGTGATGAATGCCATATGCCGGAGGAATGGGAATTCGATATTAAGGCTGAAATCACGGCCACGTCTGCATCCAGCGCAATTTCCACATCAACCGTATCGGAAAAACAATCTTCTACGGGAATGTGGAGACTGATTCTTGAAGCAATACTCTGGGGCTTCGCGATGCTTCTTACACCGTGCGTCTTCCCTATGGTGCCTATGACGGTAAGCTTCTTCCTCAAAGGCTCTGAGGATAAGAAAAAAGGAAAGGCAAAAGCCCTGGCATATGGAGCATTCATTGTATTGCTCTACACGGTTCCAATATGCGCAATCATCGGAATAACCTGGCTCATAGGCGGAGAATCTGTGACGGCAGACATATTCAACTGGTTATCAACCCACTGGCTGCCAAATATCCTTTTCTTTGCTGTGTTTATGGCTTTTGCGGCATCATTCTTCGGAGCATTCGAGATTACGCTCCCGTCGAAATGGACAAACAAGGCAGACAAGAACAGCGACCGGAAAGGATTGCTTGGAGTCTTCTTCATTGCACTCACACTTGTACTTGTATCATTCAGCTGCACGGGGCCGATAGTCGGAACAGTCCTGATTAAATCCACCGAAGGAGAGTTCTGGACGCCGATGGTGACAATGCTGGCATTCTCAATAGCGTTCGCTCTTCCATTCACCATCCTGGCTCTCTTCCCAGCCCTTTTGAAGAGTCTTCCGAAAAGTGGAGGATGGTTGAACAGTGTAAAAGTTGTTCTGGGATTCGTCGAAATAGCCCTGGGATTCAAATTCCTCAGCACCGCGGATCAGACATACCACTGGGGCATTCTGGACAGGGAGGTTTATCTTGCAATCTGGATTGTATGCTTCACGCTGCTGGGATTTTACCTTCTTGGCAAATTACGGTTCAAGAATGATGAGCCGCTCGAGTATATTTCCGTCAAAAGGCTGGCCTTGGCCATAGCGGCATTTTCATTCGTCGTTTATCTGATTCCAGGAATGTGGGGAGCTCCGCTCAAGGCTCTTTCCGGATATCTCCCACCAATGGAGACACAAGACTTCATATCCGGGGCATATTCCAAATCCGGGGCAAATGCCGGTGGTCCGACGCTGACAATCGCACAAGGGCTTAAAGCATATGACAACATAGACGACGCCCTTGAAGCAGGCAGAATGGCCGGAAAACCCGTATTTGTGGATATCAGCGGGCACGGATGCGTGAATTGCAGGGAGATGGAGGCACGTGTATGGAGCGACAGCCGTGTTAGGGAAATACTTGATGAAGAATATATCCTCGTGACACTTTATACCGACGACAAGACAAAACTGCCGGAAAGTAAATGGATAACAACAGATAACGGCAAAGTGCTGAAAGATGTCGGTCGTGTGAACAGCTATATCGTCCGGGAAAAGTTCAATGTAAACGCGCAGCCGAACTATGCCCTGCTCGACCCGCAGACCGGAGGACTTCTCGCCCCGGTGCGAGGCTATAACCTTAACATTGAGGAATATATAAAATTTCTGGAATCAGGATTATAGATGCATTGGCCTGTGGCAGGAAGCCCTGAATGCCTTCTCGTTCGCCGCAATCTTTTCTACTTCATTTTCCGGAACTGCAAATTCCTTGAAACGCTGCCAGATATATTCTGCTGCCTGGGCGCTCGGATGCACCATATCCTCAGCATAAAAGCGATAATCCCTGAGCTCGTCGAGGAGGATTTCATAGGCTGGAAAATATTCCACGCCCTTCCCTACTACCGAATTTACGGCAAGAAGCAATGTGGATTTACTCAACTGGTTTCCGTGTGCGCCATCAGCAAGATGCCGGATGGGGGAAACCGTGAATATTATTTCTTTCCCCTTACATATTTCTATGATGGAGCGCAAAGCAGATGCGGTCTCATCAAGTGTCAGGGCTCTCCTCTCAAACTCGGATACAGGGCGTTTCAGACAGTTGGAAACCACCATGCCGTTAATTGTGGAATGGAAACAATACACAGTTCCCAAAGAAACTATGACCTTGCTGCATGATTTCCAGAAAGCAGAGGCTTTCTCTAGTTCCTCATTGGCGTGCAGCAGAAAATCGGAAGCACTTTTCTTTGCAAATGACGTATGATGAGAGAAAGAACATATTAGTCCGGCGCCGGCGCCCATCTCAACACAATCTGTATCAGTGAAGCGGCGGTTTTCGTCAAGTCTGACAAGGGAATTGAGGATTGACACCGGATTGTACAGAGTACCGAAAGGATTTACACAAGCATCAAAGCCTGCTCTCACAATACGCGACCCGACCTCATCAGCGAAGCAACTACCTACGACAAGCACCTTGTCATTCAGTCCGATCCTCACTGAAGATGCATCAAAATTAACGGGAGTCTGCAACTTTATCATTCTCGTGACACACTATTTTTTACGAATATAAGAATTTTATTATTTTTGCTTGTATGAAAAAGCTATATATCATAATCACATCTGTCCTGATGATCCTTTCAGGATGTAGTCCTGAAGACGGAACATATACACTAAAAATCATTTCAACCAACGACGTACATGGAAGTTGGTTCGACGAAGACTACGTTACAGGAGAGCAGAGTGCTTCATTGACAGCAATAAACAGTTATGTGGACAGCATCCGCAAGGCAGAAGGTCCGGAGAATGTCATCCTCATCGATGCTGGGGATTGCCTGCAGGGTGACAATGCCAGCTACTACTACAACTATATCGTACCGGAAAAGGCTCACTTGTTTCCAAGGATTGCCGCATATATGGGATATGATGCCATAATCGTGGGAAACCACGACATAGAGACAGGCCATAATATCTATGACAAAGTGAGGAAGGAACTTGAAAGCGAAGGGATTCCTTTTCTGGCAGGAAACGCAATACGAACAGACAGCGGAAAGCCATATTTCCAGCCATACACTATTCTCAGAAAAAATGGGCTTAAAGTCGCAATTTTGGGATACACCAACGCCAATATCAAGGCTTGGCTCAATGAAAGCCTGTGGGAAGGATTAGACTTCAAATCTCTTATTCCGGCGGTGCAGGAAGATGTCAATAAAGTAATTGCAAAGGAAAAGCCACAGGCAGTAATCGTTGCTGTTCATTCCGGCACAGGTGACGGCGAGGGAAACGTTCTTGAAAGTCAGGCTCTGGATCTGTACAATTCACTGGAAGGCGTGGACCTTCTCATTGGAGCCCACGACCATCGGCCATACTGCATATCAGACAGCAGCTTCAGTTATATCAATGCCGGAAATGCGGCGCGGAATTTCGGGCTCAGCACAATCCGCATCACGATAGAAGACGGGAAGGTTTCCAGCAAAACTACGGAAAGTTCCCTTGTGGCAGCAGATCCCGGAAACGCCAGCCAGTCAATGAAGGAAAAATTCAAAGAGGATTATGATGCAGTCAAAGCCTTCACAATGAAGGAAGTAGGGAAATTGGAAAAGGATATGAGGACATCCGATTCATTTGTCGGCATGTGTGATTATATTAATCTTCTTCATACCGTCTCATTAGGATGCAGTCCTGCGCAGATTTCTATTGCGGCACCTCTGACAATGAATCAGACCATAAAGGCCGGCACACTCATATATGACGATATGTTCAAGATATATCGCTTTGAGAACCAACTCTTCGTGGTCAGAATGAGCGGACAGGAACTGAAGGACTTCCTGGAGTATTCATATAATCTGTGGATTCAGACAGCGAGCAGACCGGAAGACCATATTCTTAGAATAATTCCACGGGAAGATGCTAGAGCCGGGACAAAAAAATGGTCATTTGATAAGGCCTCATACAATTTTGACTCCGCGGCCGGCATAAACTATACTGTTGATGTCACAAAAGAGTACGGAGACAGAGTCTGCATTTCAACTCTTGCAGATGGTTCCGAATTCAATTTTGATGAGCAATATAATGTGGCAATGACATCATACCGGGCATCCGGAGGAGGCGGTGCAATGACTGAAGGGGCAGGGATAGATACATCCACGATTGACGAGCGTGTAGTTGCAAAATATCCTGAGATACGTGATCTGATCTACCAGTTCATTACGCAGAACGGTACGATAACCCCGGAACTGATTGCTGGCCCACATCTCGGGCATTGGAATTTCGTCCCTGAAAACATCTGCGGTCCGGCCCTGGAACGAGACTGGAACCTTATGTTTGGAAATTAATAGAGAATTATCTTCTTAAACCGCGGAGACGCTGGGCCAAGTCACCACTGGCAGCCATCTTCATCATCTTTCTCGTACCCTCAAACTGTTTGAGGAGTTTGTTGACGTCCTGGAGTGACGTCCCGGATCCGTCCGCAATTCTCTTGCGACGGGAACCGTTGATGGCTTCAGGATGATGCTTTTCATAAGGTGTCATTGAAAGTATGATGGCTTCAGTGGATTTGAACGCTGTATCATTGTCGATATCGACATCCTTGATTGCTTTGTCCATACCCGGAATCATACCGGCCAAGTCCTTGATATTTCCCATCTTACGGACCTGCTGTATCTGATTATAGAAATCTTCGAGGGTAAACTGATCCTTGACGAGTTTCTTCTTGAGTTCACGTGCCTGTTTCTCATCAAACTGTTCCTGCGCCTTCTCCACAAGGGATACCACATCACCCATTCCGAGGATACGGTCAGCAATACGCGCAGGATGGAATACATCGAGAGCCTCCATTTTCTCACCGGTGGAGACAAACTTTATCGGTTTTCCTACTACAGCCTTTATTGAAAGGGCGGCACCTCCCCTGGTATCACCGTCCAGCTTGGTCAGAACGACTCCGTCGAAATCAAGCCTGTCATTGAAAGCCTTTGCCGTCTCGACGGCATCCTGTCCCGTCATTGCATCAACTACGAAAAGGGTCTCCGTCGGCTTTACAGACTTATGCAGGGCTGATATCTCGTTCATCAATTCCTCATCGACAGCAAGGCGTCCGGCAGTATCTACAATCACAACACTGAAACCTTCCTGACCGGCCTTTCTGACCGCAGCATCCGCAACTTTTATCGGATCTGTCTCTCCATCGACGGAGAATACCGGTACATTAATCTGCTCTCCCAGTGTCTTGAGTTGCTCGATTGCGGCGGGACGGAATGTATCACAGGCGGCAAGAAGCACTTTCATACCCTTCTTGCTCTTGAGATAGAGGGCCAGCTTGCCGGAGAACGTAGTCTTACCGGAACCGTTAAGCCCGGCCACAAGCACAACCGCAGGGCTTCCCTTCACGTTGATATCACTCGACGCACTCCCCATGAAATCGGCAAGTTCGTCGTGGACGATCTTGACCATCATCTGCTGAGGCTTGACAGCAGTGAGGACATTCTGGCCTATTGCCTTTGCCTTGACCCTGTCGCAGAAATCCTTTGCTACCTTGTAGCTCACATCGGCATCAAGCAACGCACGCCGGATATCCTTAAGAGTTTCCGCTATATTAATATCGGTAATTTTTCCTTCTCCTTTCAGGATTTTGAAGGATCTTTCGAGTCTTTCTGATAGATTTTCAAACATAATGTGCAAATTTATTTAAAAAACCTTAAACCAAAGATGTCCGCCATCAATTTTTAACCTAAATGTATATGATAACACAAAAATGACGTGGAAAGGGAGATTGCCAAGAGAATTTCCCGCAATCTCAAACAATGGTGCACTGACAAGAAATATTGTCAGTCAAATTACTCAGTGGAAGATGTAGCCGAAGAACTTGACGTTACAGCCGATCAATTGCGACGGTTCTTTCTGTGCTACATCCAGATCAGATTCGTGGTGTGGAGGAAGAAATTGAGAATAAACTATGCCAGGAATCTATTATTGGAATTCCCGGAAGCCCCGCTGGAGCAGATTGGAATCCTGGTTGGCATCAACGACAAGGCAAATTTCCGGAGGCAGTTTATTGAGGAGACAGGAATAAGCCCGACACAATGGAAGGACATCCATAGCCGCAAATGCCGCAGAAACCGGCGCAGGAATGAGCGGAAACAGCGGCATCCCGACATCTCGTCATTGCTGTAACTGCCCGACCGGGGTTGTCGGCACACGATGAGTGCAGACAAAGTGAAGGCGGCCAATTCAGCCGCCTTCGTTTTCACACAATAATAAAACACACAAAAACACTACTTATGAATCGAGCCTGAACCGCTCGTCTTCATATCATAATGATCAATTGCCAGATTGTTGATATAGATGTCACCGGAGCCGGCAACTGAGAAAGAACCTTCCGTTGCCTTACCGGAGAGCTTAATATCGCCAGAGCCTGCTATGGACGCAGCAATCTTCTCAACGTCAATGTCCTCGGCCTCAAGGTCTCCCGAACCGGCTATGGATGTAGAGAAGAATTTTGCAGTTACATTTTCAATATCAATATCGCCTGAGCCTGCTATGGATGAAGAGAATGTACCGACATTAAAATTCTTCAGTTCTGCATCACCGGAACCGGCAATAGATATCTCGAAAGAATCACCGGAAACAGGACTCAGGTTCTCAAAGTCTCCGGAACCGGAAATTCTGACCTTCCTGAGCTTGTCAGAATTTACGTAAATCCTGATATCTTCTTTGGAAACAAGGGATACATTCTTTTCTGTCTTGATTTCAAGTGATGAACCTTTCACATTGACTGTGATGAATGAATGAAGGTTCTCATATGCTACAACCTTCACCGAAGGAGCATCCTCGCTGTATGAATAATATATGTCGGCAGGTACTGAAACACTCACAGCATCAAATGCCTCAACAGTATATTCCTTTTCAACGATTGAACCGGAGCCTACAATCCGCTTTCCGCCCCATCCTTCGCCGTTGACCTTTACAAATGCACAGCTGCTCAAAATGCAGCACAGAACAACAATTCCTAACTTTTTCATATTAATATTTCATTTGGTTTAATTCCTAATAATTTCATTCTCTTCAATATACGGGGAAGTTCATTCTCCATGAAGTCGGCCCTCTGGGCGGCAAGGACGATATTCCTGGCATCACCTGCCACATAATACCCGAGTCCCCGCTTTGTATAAATGACCCCCATATCCGTCAGCTTCTCGAAAGAACGGGCGACGGTGTTCGGATTCACTCCGATTTCGGCAGCATACTCACGGACGGAAAGCACCCTGTCTCCGGGCGACAGTTCCCCGGAAAGAATCTTCTCGCATATCACATCGACTATCTGAAGATATATCGGTTTATTACTGTCAAATTCCATACCTAATACTTAATTCTTTTTATCCTGAAGAAAAGTGCAATGGCCAATACAGCAAACCACAGGAACAGCGCCACATTTACGATTGCATTAAGTAAAAATACTGCTGTTTCTTCATTTACCGAAAATAAATAATCTTCAATCCTGTCATCGTCCAGAGATCCGAAAATCAGGAAAATGGCCAATACGAACAGCATAATAAGGAGCAGTAATGACAGGAAACTCTTTCCGGCCTTGGCCTTTTTGAACACCAGTGCTCCCAGAAGGAAGAAGATCATCAATTCCGCAGCTTCCAGCCAAATACTGAAAAGAGGGCAGATATTCACAAGCAGTGGAGTGCTCCCTTCAAAGAATGATTTTGAGAACAGAATCGATAATTCGTTGGTATAGGAGTGGTCGAAAAGTGTAATAACCTCATTGAAAAGCACATTTCCCAGGAGCACTACACCAGGGACCAATATCAGTGAGATGATTAGCATTGAGACCAGTTTCTCAAGAGTCGTGACAGGCATCATAGCCCAGGTGCTTCCTCCTTGTTTTGATGTCAGGTATCCATACATTTTTGGTGAGAATGAAAATACCATCGAAACGAGCGCAATCGATATCGCTGATGTTGCACAAGACGTAGCATCAACGTGCCACATATGGGACTCATCAAACATTACGGCAAAACTTCCCGCAATAAGGTAGACTATTACAGGCATAATGGTAAAGATAATCAGACTTATCCCATATCTGTCTGCAACATTCCTGAGATCGAAACGGAAATACTTCCAGAACCGTTTTATATTGAATACGTTACTCATATAGCTTCTTTATTAGTTCCTTATTACTATGTGCCGCATTGAAAAGAGCCTCCACATTGACCTTTGAATCCTCTCCTGTTTCATTGACAAACACCTGAACGAAACCTCCGGGCAGTTGTTCTGAATAAAGCGACCCGGGCTTGACTGTGTTCCCATAATCAAAATACAGTTTCTCTGTAATCTCAGCAACGCTGCGGTTGAGCAGTACATCATTATTATCCAGGATGATGATAGGATCGATAATACTTTCAAGATCCCGCACCTGATGTGTAGAAATAATAACTACCGAATCATCTGATGTATATTTCAAGAGCGCTTTCCTGAACTGCGACTTGGACGGGATGTCCAACCCGTTTGTAGGCTCATCAAGGAACAAATACTTGACTCCCAGCGACAGAGCAAATGCGATATGAGTTTTTTTCAACTGACCGGTGGACATAGTATTCATTTTCGAAGAACCGTCCACCTCGAATTCTTCAAGTATGGTCTGGAATTTCTGCAGATCGAAATTCGACCAAAAAGCCCCGTACATCCTCGCATAACGTATTGCCGGAATATTGGGAGCCTGAACTTCATCCGGAAGATAATACTGATTACTAAGCAGAGACGGTCTGCGATTGAACGGATTTTCTCCATCAGTGCAGATTGAGCCGCTTCCAGCATTCTTCAATCCAGCGAGCAGAGTCAGCAATGTGGTCTTTCCCACTCCGTTCTCACCAAGCAAGCCATATATCTTGCCATCTTCAAGCCTAATTGAAATATGGTCAAGAACGGATTTCGAACCGTAGCTGAAGCCTAAATCATTAATTTCAATCATATTTTATTAGTGTATTAGAGCATTAGTACACTGCAAAGATAAATCAAAAATCAATACTTCCAAATAATTTCTGAAAAATTATTGATGAGGTTCTCTGAGGAGGTCGAGTACGACCTTTACCGGATTGAAAGTTTCAACAGGCACTTCAACGAAGAGAGTGTTCCAGTCGCTCATTGACCCGTTCCATAAACCCGGAAGTTCCAAAGCTTTCAGAACTCGTCCCTGATAACTTTTCTCACTTATGAAGCCGGTCTCTTCATCGACGAAGTCAATAAGGTTGAACTTATTGCCCTTATAGTCGCGCAAGCAGCATACAAGATCCACGGGATTGAAATGGGTTGAAGCTTTCAATGCTCCGACTGCATCCGGATTGTTCTTGTCAATCTGCGCTCCTTCCAGAATCTGAAGAGATGTCGAGCCATCGGAAGCGGCAACAATGAACGGCCCTCCGCCAGGTTCTCCGGTATTTCTGACCATACCGCAGACACGGATAGGCCGGTTGAGTTTATTCCTGATGGCCTTTTCCCTGTCGCAACTTGAAGGAAGATTGACGCAGAGGTCCGAAGCAAGGAACGCCTCAATCTCGTCATACAACGCAGGAGAAGGATTTTCATCAATTTTCCTGAGGTAGGCAAAAATTCTGTCCCTGAGCATCAGGGCACGTCCCATAAGGACTTCCTTATATGCTGCCGTCAACGGAAGGTATCTTTCATTGGATACATTGTCAATATTCTTGATAGAGACAAGTTCGTCTTCGACTTCATTCAAATTATATATCAGGGCGCCGTGGCCGGCAGGTCTCCTCAGCACAGTGCCATCCTCTTTGAGGAAAGGACGGTTCTCAAGATCGACGGCAACAGTATTGGTTTCCGGATCCTGATACGTGAAACTGATGTTGTAACGTACGTTGTACTTCTTTTCATATCTGTCAAGCACCTCACTCATCGCAGACTCGAAAAGGCTGCGGTGTTCCGGGGAAATAGTGAAGATGATATTTACACTTCCATCGTCATTCCTCATATATTCCTGACCTTCAACAAGATGCTCTGCAAGAGCGGTACGGCACTCTCCGTCCGGATAACGATGGAACTTGAGGACTCCTTTCGGTTTGGATCCATAACCCAAGCCCTCGTCAGTCAGAAGCATCCTGGCGGCATCCTTACCGTCAAATATTGAAGGGTCGTAGAAGGCGAATGACTTGATTTGAGATGCAAGTTTTGCCACCTGTTCATTTGGGCATTCAAGTCCGGCAAAAATATCCTTGAACATTCTGGAAGCGGCACCGGATGCCGGAACGAATTTACATTTGCCTTTGATGTCAGCATTATGGTAATACTTTCTCGCAGCTTCGATTCCAGACTGGTCAAGTACCTCTATTCCATTACCGGGAACAGCAGGAGCAACAATATTAAGCCAAGGGAAACCTTTTTTAAACCTTTCAATCTGGGAGTCAAAATTCTGTGCCATAACAAAATGTATTATTCAATGAAAAATTCTCTTCTATAATTGTATTCAAGACGCATCCTCTCAAAATCCGAAGGATTGAGCCGGAAAAGGAAATCATCGGTGAATATAGGAAAATTATATTGGAATGCAGACGTCACCTGTCCTTGGCTCATACGCTTGAGATCAAGTTTAATCGGGCCCGAGTCAGGATCCGTTTCCGGAAAATAATCAAAAAGCTCAGTGAAAGAAAAAAAACGTGCAATAGCCTTTACGACGGCTGCAGTAGCATTCTGTTTTCCCTGATAGGAATACCCGGCGATATGAGGCGTTGCAATGTCCACCTTCTCAACAAGATGAAGATTCACGTGAGGTTCATTGTTCCAGGTATCGATAATGACAGGGCCAAGTTTCGGAATAGAATATATGAGAGCATCATCATCTACTATCTCCCCACGGGCAGCATTGATAAAGAACGCACCGGGCTGCATCTTCGCGAAGAAGTCAAAATCACACATCCCCCTCGTAGAATCATTCAAAGGAACGTGCATTGTAACTATATTGGATTCACGTAAAAGTTCATCCATCGTTACAAAGCCATAAGAACCTTCAGCCTCTGCTCTCGGAGGGTCACATTTTAGAACACTGAACCCAAGACGGAGGGCCATCTCTTCAACTCTCTTTCCGACATTGCCGACACCGATGATGCCGATAACCATATTATCAAGACGGATTGCACGGCGTGATGCAGAGCCGTACAACGCGGAAAAAACGTAATTCATGACGCCACCGGCATTACACCCTGATGCATTCTGGACATAAATTCCTGCTTTTTTGCAGAAATCGAAATCAATATGGTCTGTACCGATTGTCGCCGTTGCTATAATCTTGACAGCAGTGTCCCGGAGTAACGCCTCATCACATCTTGTCCTGGTCCTAACGACAAGAGCATCAGCATCAAGCAGATCACCGTTCGTCATCTCCGCACCGGGGATGTAGCAAACGTCCGCATACCGCTCAAACACACCCTTTATGAAAGGAATGCCGCTGTCAATAACAATCTTCATTATTTAAGTATGATTTCCGTGACAACCCGACAGGACGCGCCTTCTTTGGTAAAGAGATCATCCTTGCTCAAGGCATCATTAATCTTTTCCATAATCATATCTTTCTGGAACATCAACTGGCTCCTGACCACCGATGAATCCAGAGTGATATATAGCCTGCCTTCCCGGAAAAATTTCTTCACAGTGAACCTGGCAGCCCCGGACACTTCATCCCAGGCAGCAAAGATACGCTGTGTGTTAAGTCCTCTGTATAAGCCGCTTGATTTCAGAAACTGAGCCATAAGTTCCTTCATATCAATTGCTTTCTTTCTGGACATTCTAACGCTCTCCATCTTTTCTGAAAGCGCCTCCTTCCGCCACGAAATAAGACCTGTCCTCAGTGATACTGTCCACAAGAGAAGAAAGTCTGACCTTATTGCTGTCGCTTATGAATATCTGGCCGAAATCATTGCCTGACACCATCTTCAGGAGATGGCCCACTCTTTCCATATCCAATTTGTCGAAAAGGTCGTCCAGGAGCATTACCGGGGCGAAGCCGTATGAGGACTTCATTATCTCATACTGAGCGAATTTCAGCGCAACCAGAAATGATTTCTGCTGTCCCTGGGACCCGCATTTACGGATAGGATAGCCGTTCATCGTAAACACAAAATCATCTCTCTGGATTCCGGAACCGGTAAATTTGAGCGCTCTGTCCCTGTCACGGGTTGCAGACAGGATATTCTTAAGACTATCCTTCTGAAGGTCGCTTCTATACTCTATGTCCACTTCTTCCATTCCTCCGGACAGACGGGAATAATATTCCCTGACCACAGGCTTAATACTGTCTGTAAATTCGCGACGTGTCCTGGAAACAGGTTCTGCAAAGGCATCAAGCCTCTCATCGAACGTGTCCAGCAATGAAGGATCAGCAAAGCCTTCCTTCAAAAGTTTGTTACGCTGGAGCAGAAGACGATTATACTGCTGGAGGTTGGAAAGATAGTTTCTGTCCAGTTGAGAGATTACGGAGTTTACAAAACGTCTGCGTTCTTCCCCGGATTCGCTCACGAGAGAAATGTCGGACGGTGAGACCATCACCACCGGAAGCAGACCGATATGATCAGAAATTTTCTGGCAGGTCTTATCGTCTCGCTTGAGCACCTTGGAACCGTCAGAAGAAACGGAAATCGAGAACCTCGACTCTATGCCGCTTGGCATCGCGTAGGTTCCCGATATAGCAAAACTGTCTTGTGTATATCTGAAATTGAATTTGTCAGAAGCTCCGAAAGCACTCTTTGTCATTGACAAATAGTACACGGCATCCATCAGATTGGTCTTCCCTTCTCCATTGTTTCCTGAAATACAGTTCACATTGGGAGAGAACTCCAGCTCCTGTAGTTCGATATTCCTGAAGTTCTGAATTATTATCCTTCTTAAAAATAAGGAATTATTCGTCTGCAGGCTTGAGGGTTGAGTATACATGTGTCACGTCCTCATCCTCTTCAAGGAGGTCTGTAAGCTTGTCGAGACCGACACGCTGCTCAGCAGAAACTTCCTTCAGGTCAACATTAGGGATTCTCTCGAAACCTCCGGAAACCATTTCGTAATTCTGTTCCTCAATGTATTTCTGGATTGCACCGTAAGCTTCGTATGCGCCATAGATGACGACAATCTTTGTCTCGTTGTCATCCTGGTCCACTTCGATTTCCTCAAAAAGTTCCTCGACACCGTAATCGATCATTTCCAGTTCGAGTTCTTCAAGGTCCATTCCTTCAGTTTCCTTGATGCGGAACACACACTTATGGTCGAACATGAAACTTACAGAACCGCTGGTACCAAGGCTTCCCCCACATTTAGTGAAGTAACTGCGTACATTGGCAACAGTACGGGTATTGTTATCTGTAGCGGCTTCAACAAGATAAGCGATTCCGTGAGGGCCGTATCCTTCGTAAACAAGTTCCTTGTAATCACCTGTATCCTTATCGGTAGCCTTCTTGATAGCCCTTTCGATATTCTCCTTAGGCATACTTTCAGAACGTGCCTCGGCGAGGAGAGCTCTCAAACGTGGATTTCCTGTAACATCAGCTCCACCCTGCTTTACAGCAATAGTGATTTCCTTTCCGAGTTTGGTGAATACACGAGCCATATGACCCCACCTCTTCATTTTCCTTTCCTTGCGGAATTCAAATGCTCTTCCCATAATTATTCGCTGATTTTGATTCTGGAAATATACTTGTCGATGTCGTAGCCTTCAACACTCTGAGGATACTTGTCCTTGATGGTCTCGTAGCACTTGAGCGCTGCGTCCTTGTTACCGAGTTCCTCGTTTGCAACTCCGGCCTTGAGAAGATATTCAGCAGCGTAGATGTTGTCGATCTTTTTTGCTGCAGATTCGAAGTACCTGGCTGCTGTCTGATAGTCCTCAAGTCCTGCATATGCGTCACCGATGCAGGCTGTTGCCCTTGCAGCGAGAATCTTGTCCTTTCCGTTATACTTCTTGAGATAGCTTATCGCCGAGTCGTAATTGCCAAGCTGGAGTTCGCATACACCTGCATAAAAGAATACAGACTTGCCGGCCTTTGCGCCATACTCACCGATGATGTCAGCGAATCCCAAGTTGTTTCCGTCACCATTGAGTGCCGTTTCGAACTCACCTGCCTGGAAAGAAGCCTCTGCAGGGAACATCTGCTCCTGAGCCTCGACAACCTTTGGTTCATAAACGAACTGACGGTATGCCAATACTGCGAGAACGACTACAACAACTGCTGCAAAACAGCACCAGATAGTCTTCTTGTTTTCTTTATAAAACTGTTCTGTCTTTGAGACCTGAGCATTGATTTTCTCCTGATTGTCCTGAGGAGCCTGTGTTTTTGATGTTGCCATATCTGTTTTACTTTTTAATATTTTTCATCTGAGATTATCGGAAACTCCAATAATCTTGCAAATTTACAAAATCTATTTCCATTTCCAAATACATATTTTAAGCGTCCTTCCTTCCCTGCAGTCACGGAACAAATCGGGGGAAATTTGTTTGAATTGGGAAAAATAGTTCGTAATTTTGAGCAAATGATCAACGTATGCAAGATAAATTAAAAGAACTGACAAACAGGCTCTATACAGAAGGTTTGTCGAAAGGCCAGGAAGAAGGTGAACTCATCCTCGAACGCGCGAAGAAAGAGGCCGGGGAGATTGTAGAGGAAGCGCGCAAGGAAGCAGCCAGAATTATCGAAAAGGCGCATAAGGACGCCGGAGACATCAGGACGAAGGTGGAAAGCGACCTGAAGATGGCTTCCGCACAGACAATCCAGGCGACCAAGAAGGATGTGGAGAACCTTGTAATCTCAAGGATATCCGACGAGAAAATCTCCGCAGCATTGAAAGCTCCGGAGTTCCTCAAGGAAATCATCAGGTCCGTAGCGGAGAAGTTCAGTACGGAAAGCGCGCAGGATCTGTCGATTGTCCTTCCCGAATCGTTGAAGAAAGACCTCGAGCCATTCGTCAAGGGAGAACTTGCCGGAGCGTTGAAGAACGGTGTGGAAGCACAGTTCAGCAAGAAGATCTCCGGAGGATTCACCATCGGTCCAAAGGACGGAGGCTATTTCATCAGCCTGACGGACGAGACATTCAATGAACTGATAGGTGCATATCTCAGGCCTGTCACAAAGAAATTACTGTTTGGCTGATGAACAACTACGTCTACATAATCGCAAGTCTGCCGGTCATTTCCACAAAGCAGAAATACTCGGAGGATTTCGACTCCGGGAAGATACTTGAGCGTATCAGGGAACAGTGTTCAGAAAAGGACAGACAAACCATCGATTTTCTGATGGACGGGTTCGACGACGGGAAACTGGGTAAGGAATTTTATGAGAAGGCGCTCAGCCACAAGAACGGCTTTCTCAAAGAATATTTCCGTTTCGACCTCAATCTCAGGAATGCCAAGGTACACTATCTCAACCAGGCGCTTGACAGGCCGGAAGGACAGGACGTAATGGATATTGACGGAGGCATCTTTGAGGAAGCCGCAAAAGTGAAGGAAGTACTTCACAGACAGGATATCCTTTCACGGGAGCGAGGGCTTGACGACTTGACGTGGGAAAAGATAAGCGGGATGACCCTTTTTAATTATTTTGACTTGACGGTCATTCTTGCATTCATTGCCAAACTTCACATAATCGACCGCTGGCTGAAGCTGGACGAGAAGAGTGGCAGGGAGATGTTCCGCAAACTCGTGGACGAAGTGCGCGGCACATTCAAAGGAGTTGAATTTAACGCATAATTAATTATATGAACAGTACAGGAAAGGTAACGGGAATTGTTTCGAACCTTGTGACAGTGCAGACTTTCGGTCCTGTAGCCGAAAACGAGCTCTGCTACATCAACCTGGATGGCACAAAGCTGCTTGCCGAGGTCATCAAGGTGAATGGAGACAAAGCATCCGTACAGGTATTCGAGAGCACCAGAGGTCTCAAGAACGGAAACGAAGTGGAGTTTCTCGGTAAAATGCTTGAGGTTACACTCGGGCCGGGCTTGTTGTCAAGCGTATATGACGGACTTCAGAACGACCTCACAACGATGGAGGATGTGTTCCTCAAGAGAGGAGAATATACTGATCCTCTGGACCGCAAGAAGCTGTGGGAGTTCTCCCCTACAGCTAAGGCAGGAGACAAGGTGGAAGCCGCAGACTGGCTTGGAGAAGTGAAGGAAGGATGGCTTCCTCACAAAATTATGGTTCCATTCTCTTTCAAGGGATCCTACACAGTCAAATCCATTGCCGCATCCGGTTCATATAATGTCGATACCGTCATCGCCACTCTTACAAATGAAGACGGAGATGACGTGGATGTGACCATGACGCAGAAATGGCCAGTAAAGGTGGCCATCAAAGGATATAAAGAGAAACCTCGGCCGCAAAAAATTATGGAGACGGGGCTCCGTATCTTCGATACCTTCAATCCTATCGCCGAAGGTGGTACGGGCTTCATCCCGGGACCTTTCGGATGCGGAAAGACGGTTCTCCAGCATGCAATCGCAAAGCAGGGCGAAGCCGACGTCATCGTCATGGCGGCCTGCGGAGAGCGTGCAAACGAAGTTGTGGAGATTTTTACCGAATTCCCTGAGCTGATAGACCCACATACCGGACGTCACCTTATGGAGCGTACCACAATCATCTGCAACACATCCAACATGCCTGTCGCAGCGCGTGAGGCATCAGTCTATACGGCGATGACCATCTGCGAATATTACCGTGCGATGGGACTCAGGTGTCTACTTCTTGCCGACTCGACATCACGTTGGGCACAGGCATTGAGGGAAATGAGTAACCGTATGGAGGAACTTCCGGGAGCCGATGCTTTCCCTGTGGATCTTTCATCCATCATCTCGAATTTCTACGCCCGCGCCGGAATGGTAGTCCTCAACAACGGCAAGACCGGAGCAGTGACCTTCCTCGGAACGGTATCCCCTGCCGGAGGTAACCTCAAGGAGCCTGTGACCGAATCCACAAAAAAAGCTGCACGCTGTTTCTATGCTCTCGAGCAGGCCAGGGCCGACCAGAAACGATATCCCGCAGTAAATCCTATCGATTCCTATTCAAAGTATCTGGAATATCCTGAAATCGTCGATTACCTCAACAAGACCATCGAAGAAGGATGGGTCGAAAAAGTGCTCAAGGCAAAGAACCTGGTCAGAAGAGGAAAGGAAGTTAAGGAGCAGATCAACATCCTGGGTGATGACGGAGTTCCTATGAGCTATCACGAAATCTACTGGAAGAGCGAGCTGATTGACTTCGTCCTCCTCCAGCAGGATGCATTCGATGCCATTGATGCCCTCTGTCCTCTCAGCAGGCAGAAATTTATGCTGAACACCGTCCTCGATATCTGCGACAGAAATTTCGCTTTCGAAGACTATCAGGAATGCAGCAATTATTTCAAGGGAATAATCAACATACTGCGTCAGATGAACTTCACAGTTGACGGAAGTGAAGAATACAATAATTATTTGAACGAACTGAACAAACTCCTGGAAAACAATGGCAAGTAAAGCATATCAAAGAGTATATACTCAGTTGGAAGCCATTACAAAGGCTACTGTATCCCTCAAATGCAAGGGTGTATCCAACGATGAACTCGCCGTAGTAAGCGGCAGGCTGGCACAGGTTGTAAAAACGAAGGGCGATCTTGTCACTCTTCAGGTGTTTGCCGGGACTGAAGGAATCCCTACCAATGCTGAAGTGGCATTCCTCGGAGCACCTCCTACACTCAAGGTGAGCGACCAGCTCGCAGGAAGGTTTTTCAACGCTTATGGCGAACCTATTGACGGAGGCCCTGAAATAGAAGGTGAAGAAAGACAGATTGGCGGTCCATCCGTAAATCCGTACAAAAGGCGCCAGCCTTCAGAACTCATTCCTACCGGAATAGCAGGAATCGACCTCAACAACACACTCGTCTCAGGACAGAAGATTCCTTTCTTCGCAGACCCTGACCAGCCTTATAACCAGGTGATGGCAGATGTAGCCCTGAGAGCCGATGTGGACAAGATCATCCTCGGCGGAATGGGACTCTCGAATGATGACTACCTGTTCTTCAGACATTCATTCGAAGGAGCAGGTGCTCTCGACAAAATCGTTTCTTTCGTGAACACCACTGAGAACCCGCCGGTGGAGCGTCTGCTTATTCCTGATATGGCTCTTGCCGCAGCAGAATATTTTGCAGTGGACAAAAATGAGAAAGTGCTTGTTCTGCTTACAGATATGACCCTGTATGCCGACGCCCTCTCCATCGTCTCAAACCGTATGGACCAGATTCCATCAAAGGATTCAATGCCGGGTTCTCTCTACTCAGACCTTGCAAAGATTTACGAAAAGGCAGTGCAGCTTCCTGCAGGAGGATCCATTACTATCATTGCAGTCACCACTCTGAACGACGGAGATATCACCCACGCCATTCCTGACAACACCGGATACATCACCGAGGGACAGCTTTACCTCCGTGCGGATTCCGAAACAGGTAAGGTCATCATCGACCCGTTCCGTTCCCTTTCACGACTCAAGCAACTCGTTCAAGGAAAGAAAACAAGAGAGGACCACTCGCAGATAATGAATGCCTCTGTACGTCTGTATGCAGATGCCCAGAACGCCAAGACAAAATTGGAGAACGGATTCGACCTTTCGGACTACGATTTGAGATGTCTGGAATATGCGAAGGAATATGCAATCAGACTGCTTTCTATCGACGTCAATATTTCCATCGATGAGATGCTCGACACTGCTTGGGACCTGTTCGCCAAGCATTTCAGCAAGGCCGAGACAGGTATCAAGCAGAAACTCATAGATAAATACTGGCCACAGCAACAGCAATAATTATGGCTATAAAGTTTCAATACAACAAGACCTCGCTCAACAACCTGAACAAGCAGTTGAAGGTGCGTACGCAGGCTCTGCCGACCCTGAAGAACAAGGAATCGGCACTGCGAGTCAGTGTCATCGCCGCAAAGGCCGAGTCCGAGAGGCTTCTTGCTGAACTTGAAATGGCCCTCGGGAAATACGACTATCTTGCTGCGCTGTGGAACGAATTCGACCCCGGTCTGATTTCCATTACGGACGTGGATCTCAGCACTGAGAAAGTTGCGGGAGTGAAGACCCCGAAGCTCGGTGAGATCCATTACGAAATCAAACCTTTCAACGCTTTCTGCAAACCTGCCTGGTATGCAGATGGAGTCAGGATTCTTCAGGACCTGACAAGGCTGGGAATAGAATCCGAAGTTTACGAATATAAAAGCCGTATTCTGGATTTCCAGCGCAAAAAGACGACACAGAAAGTGAATCTCTACGAAAAAGTCCAGATTCCGGGGTATCAGGAAGCAATCAGAAAGATCAAACGCTTTATGGAAGATGAAGAAAATCTTTCAAAGGCATCATCCAAGATAGTCAAGAACCGCCACGCGGCTGAAGAAGAGGAGGAGGAAGAGTTATGATTACAAAAATGACCAAATACTCCTTCATCCTGCTTAGCGGGCAGGCGGAAGGTTTTCTGAATGACATTTCAGAACTCGGTGTCATCGATATCACAAGGTCAAGCAAACCTGCAGATGAGGAATCGCTTGAAATGATAGCCCGTATGCAGGCAATCAGGAAGGATATCGCCAACATCAAGAAAGGCGAAGACCAGCAGCTCAAGGATATGAGGGCGTCATACAACGCCCTAGTCAGGAAAGCTGACGGAATCCGTGCGTGGGGCAATTTTGATGCAGAAGCTATCGAAGACCTGAATCAGAAGGGGATCCAACTGCATTTCTACAAAGTTTCAGACAAGAAATTCAAAGCCGAATGGGCTGAGGAGTACCCTATTGAGGTAATAAACAGGCAGGATGGCAAGACATATTTCGTCCTTGTCTCGAAGGACGATGAAGCAAAGGACTTCCCTATTGCGGAGATTCCGGCACCGAGTCAGCCAATCGAGCAAGTTGATGCCGAAATCAAGAAAGCCGAAAAACAGATTGAAGGCTACAAGGCTATCCTCGAGAACAGGAAAAGTACAATTCCGGAGTTGGAAGAGGATATCAATGAGATGAAGTCCAGTCTCGAAAGGCATCTGGCACAGTTGTCATCAGAAAAGGCTGCCGAAGATACTATCAGCGTAATGGTTGGCTTTGCCCCGACAGAAGACGACAAGGCTGTCTGCGAAGCACTTGACAAACTTGATGTATTCTATATAAAGGAAGATGCTGTCGAAGAGGACAATCCCCCTATCAAACTGAAGAACAACTGGTTCACATCAATGTTCTCCACTCTGACAGGGATGTATGGAATGCCGGTGTACGGAGAATTTGACCCCACCCCGTTCCTGAGCATTTTCTTCCTTCTGTTTTTTGCAATGTGTATGGGCGATGCCGGATATGGCATCATGCTCGTTATCATCGGACTACTGCTCAAGGGAAAGAAAGGAGGTCTTGCCAACCTCTACGGTCTGATAATCGCGCTGGGAGTCGGCACATTCATAGTGGGCATCATTATGGGGGCCTTCTTCGGAGTGGACCTGACAGCACAGAGCTGGGTACCTGAGGGATTGAAGTCCTGTATGGTGACAGGTGAGATAGCAGGTTATTCGGCCCAGATGGTATGCGCATTGGGCATCGGTGTCGTACATATATGTCTGGCATTGATTGTCAAGGCCGTGAACAGTCTCAAGAGAAGCGGATTCAAGGAAAGCATAAGCACTATAGGATGGACTCTGCTCATCGTAGGTACCGTCATCGTACTGGCTTTCGCAATCTTCGGGGCTGTCAGCGAGAGCACAGCGAAATGGATTATCATAGGAATCGCCTCAGTTTCCGCACTCGGAATCTATATATTCAACAAACCGGGCAGGAATCCTCTCATCAATATCGGTTCCGGCCTTTGGGATACATACAATATGGCTTCCGGACTGATGGGAGATGTTTTGAGCTATATCCGTCTGTATGCCCTCGGACTCTCTGGAGGAATGCTGGGATCGACATTCAATTCCATTGCAGAGATGGTGAAAGGATGCGGAGTCCCGGGACTTGACTGGGTCGGCTTCATTCTGATACTTATTCTCGGCCACGCCATCAACCTTGCGATGAGTTGTCTGGGTGCGTTCGTCCACCCTCTCCGACTCAACTTCGTAGAATTCTTCAAGAATTCAGGATATGAGGGCAAGGGAAAAGACTATAAACCTTTAAAATATTAACAACAAAAAATAAATTACTATGCTGACTTTAATTTTAGGTTATCTCGGACTCGGGCTTATGCTGAGCCTTGCAGGAATCGGATCCACAATCGGTACAACAATCGCCGGAAATGCCGCTGAAGGAGCACTCAAACTCAATCCTGAAGCATCATCAACATACATGATCCTTTCTGCACTTCCAGCCACACAGGGACTTTACGGTTTCCTTGCATTCATCCTCTGGCTCGGAAGGGACTTCGCCGCTGACGGAATCAAGCTCTTCTGCATCGGAATCGGTGTAGGTCTCGTTTGTCTCCTTTCGGCAATCCGCCAGGGACAGGTCTGCGCAAACGGTATCGTAGGTGTAAGCCAGGGACACAATGTGATGACCAACACCTTGATCTACGCAGCACTTCCTGAGTTCTACGCAATCCTTTCGCTCATTGCAGCGATCATGATCTAAGAGACTTACTTAAGAGGTCCTGATACAAGGACATTTATGCAGGAACCTGTCACTGATACTTTCAGAGGCAGGTTTCCTTCTATTTCGCCGTCCATCTCCACAACGTCATTCCGGTCTGCAGACACCTCTATGACTGCGCCGCGAGACATAAAAACGAACTTTGATTCAGCAAGTGTGCCATTGAATAATTTAGGTATTTCCTTAAGTAATGTACGTATAGGCAGTTTCGGGATCACCGTCACATCCACAAGCCCGTCATTCATTACAGCATCAGGCACCTGCCGCATCCCACCACCTGAATACTTTCCGTTTCCGAGAGCGATAGAATAGAAGTCACCATCATAAAGGACTTTTCCATCCACCTTGACCGTACCTTTCAGGGCACGTATCCACCTTATCGTATGCATCAACGCAGTTGCATAAATGGTTGCGCTTCTTTTTCCACGTTCTTTCTGGCGGTTGACTCTCAGGCAGACGTGCGAATCAAATCCGACGCCCCCGATGTTCGTCATATAGCAGACGGTATCCCCAGCTTCAACTTTGATAACGTCCTGCTTATCGAATGAATTGCTTGCAAGAAGATCCACAACGGCCTGGGTATCGTGAGGAACACCGGTGGACTTAATCCAGTCATTGCCCGACCCGATCGGAATCACGGCAAGCCAGAACATTTCAGGGTTCATCCCTGTCTCGTCACAATATTTCATTATGCCGTTCATCACTTCGTGAACAGAGCCGTCACCCCCAACAGCAAGGAGTTTACGATAGCCGTGAAGGGCTGCCTCATACGCAAGTTTTGTCGCGTGAAACTTATAGTTTGTAAGAGATGTCTTGTACGGAATATTGAGTTCCGTAAGTGTCTGCTCGGCAATTGTCCACTCGGACATTGTCTTACCGGAGCCGGCGTGAGGATTGACAATGCAATACCAATCTTCCTTGATTGAAGGCATAGGTTTCAGTTAAGTTATCAACAACGTGCAGACAAAATTAGTAAATAATACTGTTTTTTCATAAATTTGCTTGATTTGGTAAAAATAAAATATGAGTAAAATAATTGCTGTAGCGAACCAGAAAGGTGGTGTCGGAAAGACGACGACTGCAATCAACCTTGCAGCTTCCCTTGCAGTATTGGAGAAGAAAGTTCTTGTAATAGACGCCGATCCTCAGGCCAACACGACCTCCGGATTGAACTTTTCGCCGGAAGACGGCCAGAAAAGAACTCTCTATGAAGTTATGATAGGGCAATTACGTGCAGAGGACGCTCTGATACAGACGGAAGTAGCAAACCTCCATATGATTCCTTCCCATATCAACCTCGTAGGAGCCGAGATAGAAATGCTTGACATAGAGGATAGGGAATCTGTGCTTGCAAACGCTCTCAGGCCTATCAGGGACAATTATGATTTCATCATCATCGACTGCGCACCGTCACTGGGGCTCATCACGGTAAACTGTCTTGCCGCAGCGGATTCCGTCATCATACCGGTACAACCTGAATTCTTCGCACTTGAAGGACTCGGGAAGCTCCTGCAGACAATCAGGATTGTCCAGAGCAGGCTCAACACCTCGCTTACCATTGAAGGTTTTGTCGTTACTATGTTCGACGGACGTACCAAGGTCCACACGCAGGTTGTAAACGAACTGCGCGAGCATTTCAAGGATATGGTTTTCAAGACAATCATCCAGAGGAACATCAGACTCAGCGAGGCACCGTCACACGGAAAGCCTATTATTCTCTATGATGTGATGAGCAACGGATCAAGCAATTATCTCAATCTCGCAAAAGAAATACTGGACAAAACCCGATAGATATGGCATACAAGACACCAAGAGGACTGGGTAAGGGCCTTGGCGCCCTTCTTGGAGAAGAGACAGACATAAGCAATTTCCGCCAGCCTGTAGGTTACGTAAATAAGGAGATTGCCGGTGCGACATCGAAGCAGAGCAAGGCGGATATTCTCCGTATCCCTGTGGAATATGTTGAGCCAAACCCATTCCAGCCGCGAATGTCATTCGACCAAGACGCATTGGATGAATTGGTTGAAAGCATCAAGTCCCTCGGGCTTATCCAGCCTATTACCGTACGACGAATCAATGACGGAAAATATCAGATAATAAGCGGAGAAAGACGTTTCAGAGCCTGCAAAGCCGCAGGAATGGATATGATTCCCGCATACATACGCGAAGCCGACGACCAGGGGATGCTCGAGATGGCAATCGTGGAAAACATCCAAAGAGAGAATCTCGACCCTATCGAGGTAGCAATGAGCTATCAGAGGCTTATTGATGAATGTAAGCTCACCCAGGAACAGATGGCATTGAGAGTGGGAAAGAAACGTTCTTCCGTGACAAATTATCTGCGGCTTCTAAACCTTCCTGCAAAGATTCAGCACGATCTCAAGCTCGGATACCTCAGTGTCGGCCACGCAAAGATCCTCCTCGGAGTCGAAAATTCCCAGATGCAGGAACAGCTTTGTGACCTCACTATCAAGAATGATCTTTCAGTGCGCCAGCTTGAAGATAAGGTGCGTAAGCTCAACAGACCTATCGAACTGATTCAGGATGACACGCCTGACCTTCCTGAAGACTACTACAGAGTGCTTGAGCATCTCGGAAAAGTCTTCGGAAATAATATTTCACTTAAAAGGTCCAATTCGGGCAAAGGAAGCATCACCCTACGCTTCGAGTCCGACGAGGAAATGAAAAAACTTCTTCAACTGCTTGAAAAATAAAATAATACATATTCTTTTCTGCATCGTGTTCTCCCTTGCCTTCAGCTTTGGAGCACACGCTCAGTTCCGAAAGGAGGCTTTCTCACAGGAATTCAGTGACGAGGCCACGACTTCGGATACCACAGAAACCTGGTTCTCATTCAAGGAATATTTCGGCGGTCTAAGCCATAAGAACGAACTCAAGATAGGAACCAATTTCGGAGGTTCCTTTGTCTTCATCGGAGGTCAGCAGATATACGAGAAGAAATATTGGAAACTGCCAGTCATCTATGGCGGACTCGGGACCACACTCGGACTTGGATTCCACTACAAGAACATCGGTAATAAGGATCTCAGCACCATTATGTTTGCAAGTGCGGGGCTGATCTACTGGGGCACCCTGATGGATGGAGCCATTTGCTTCGACAAAGGCAAATATCCACAGCCCGGCAAAGCAACGATTTATTCCATACTTTGTCCCGGACTCGGACAAATCTACAACAAAGAG
This sequence comes from Bacteroidales bacterium, assembly GCA_024401925.1. Classification (GTDB taxonomy): domain Bacteria; phylum Bacteroidota; class Bacteroidia; order Bacteroidales; family UBA932; genus Cryptobacteroides. Next base: position 85,619 of record JAKSKD010000003.1, read on the forward strand.
GCTTGGAAAGTTCCTATCTACTGGGGCTGTCTTCTCGGAGCAGGTCATTTTCTGGACGTAAACAACACAAATTTCCAAAGGTTCAGGAGGATGTATCTGCAGGCAATTGACCCGGAGACCAAGGATCTGGTTCCTGTGCCGGCAGAGACCTGCAAATACTATAGGGACATTTACAGACGTTATAGAGACTACTCGGTACTTGCATTGGCCGCGTTCTACCTCCTGCAGGTTATTGACGCTAACGTATTCTCTTACATGCAGGATTTCGAGGTTACAGATGACATATCAATGAACGTGGCACCTACAGTACTGACAACCGACAACCAATTTGCAATGCAGCCTACCGGCATAGGGCTAAGTCTCGGTCTGCGATTTTAAAGGATTATGGCACTCAAGAAAGGACTTACAGCAATAATTCTGGCCTTTGCATGCGTATTCTCGTATGCTCAGCAGCTTGACAGCATACAGATTGCACAGATTGACTCACTGATGGGTGAATGGTATCTCAAGATGAGTACTCCGGCTGTTGACGTCTATCAGATGGACAGCGTCAGATTCACTTCCAATGTACCCGATTCCGTGCTGATACAAAGATTGGAGAAGATGAATTCCTACATCACCCTGCCGTTCAACGAGACAGTGAAAAGTTATATGGTCCTGTACTCCGAGAAGCTCGGAACCAAGATGACCCAGATGCTCACGCTCAGCGACTACTACTTCCCTATTTTCGAAGAGGTGTTCGACCGCTACGGTATGCCGCTGGAACTGAAGTATATGTCAGTGATTGAATCGGCTCTCAATCCAGTGGCAAGGTCCAGAGCAGGAGCACTCGGAATCTGGCAGTTCATGTACCAGACAGGCAAGTTGTACGGGCTGAAAATCAATTCTTTCGTGGACGAGAGATTGGATGTGGAGAAAGCGGCTGATGCGGCGGCTCGTTATCTTCTCGATGCATACAAAACTTTTCAAGACTGGAATCTTGCGATATGCGCATATAACTGCGGCTCGGGAAATGTTCTGAAAGCAATCAGACGCAGCGGAAGCAAACAATTCTGGGACCTTTATCCTTATCTTCCAAGAGAGACCAGAGGATATGTGCCGGCATTCGTGGGGGCTATGTATGCCTTCACATACCAGAAAGAATACGGACTTGTCAAGGGCGAAACCCTGCTTCCTATCCACGCAGACACTCTCGAAATCAACAAGAATCTCCATTTCAAGCAAATCAGCGAAATTATTGGCGTTCCTATCGAAATACTTCGGGAGATGAACCCGCAGTATAGGCACGATATCGTTCCGGGAAATGAAGGAACCTATATTCTGAAAATACCTTTCAACTATACCGGAGATTTCATAGAAAAAGTAGATACGATTTACGCCCATAAGGCTGATACCCTGCTGAGTCCTAAAGTCATCAAGAACATCCAGGAAGGAGGGAACGGCGCATCAATAACATATAAGGTAAAATCCGGGGATAATCTCGGGAAGATAGCGCAAAGATACCACGTCAGTGTCAATCAGTTGAGAAAATGGAACCATATCAGCGGCTCGATGATCCGTGTCGGACAAAGGCTCACAATTTATTCAAACGGAGGTCCTGCACCAGCATCAGAGAAAAAGGCTGATACCACGACGGATCCTGACGGATATAGTGTCTATACAGTCAAGTCCGGGGATTCGCTCTATACAATAGCAAAGAATTTCCCGGGAGTCAGCGCGGATGACATAATGAAATTCAATGGAATCTCCAGCAATATCAAGCCGGGGATGAAAATCAGGATTCCAAAGAAGTAATAATCTTCCTTGCAATAAATCCGAAGATATAGCCGAATATCAGTCCGGCAACAATTCCGACAAGTACATCTCCGAGAAAATGTTTTCCGGCGAATACTCGACTGATTGCCACCATAGAGGCCCAGAAGAACACGCCCCAGGCATAGCCATTGTATTTTCTCGACTTGTCGTTTCTGAAGCCCATCAGCGAAGTGACGGCAAAGCCGAACGAATTCGCCGCATGTGCGGAGTAGAATCCGAACATAGAGCCGGCATCCTCAAGCAGGTGGAGACCGTTCTGCAGCATCCACTCGTTATGGCTTGGACGATAGCGGCATACACTGTTCTTTATGAGATTGGCAAACTGATCAGTGGCAAGTACCATCAGCACAAGGGACAGCACTACTATACCGCCTTTCTTCCAACCTAGTCTCTTGAAAATAAAAACAAGCACAAGCAAATAGAACGGAAACCAGATGAACTTGTTGGAGAATGCCATCCAGATCCAGTCCGTAATCCCGCTATGCAGGCTGTTGATGTAGAGAGTAATTACTTGGTCAAGCTCTTCCATAATTTATCTTTTAGTTCATCCAGACCGGTTTGTGCTACAGAAGAGATAAAGACGCTCTTGATTTTCTTCGGCATTGTCTTCTTAAGTTTCTCCATAGCCGCACTGTCAATGAGGTCACATTTTGTAACTGCAAGAACCCGTTCCTTGTCGAGAAGTTCCGGGTTAAACTGCTTCAGCTCATTTAACAGTGTCTTATAGGCCGCATTAATGTCTCCTTCCTCAGCTGATACCATAAAAAGAAGAACGGAATTGCGCTCGATATGGCGCAGGAAACGGATTCCGATACCCTTTCCTTCGTGCGCTCCCTCAATGATTCCCGGGATATCCGCCATCACGAACGAGCGGTCGTCATAATACTTCACGATGCCAAGATTCGGTTCCAAAGTAGTAAACGCATAATCGGCAATCTTCGGTTTCGCGGAAGTAATCGTGGAAAGCAGTGTAGATTTGCCGGCATTCGGGAATCCTACAAGACCGACATCGGCGAGAAGCTTCAGTTCAAGAATGAACCATCCCTCCTCCCCATCCTCACCCGGTTGGGCATATCGGGGAGTCTGCTGGGTGGCAGACTTGAAATTGTTGTTTCCAAGGCCTCCCCTACCGCCTTTGCAGAGTATTCTCTCCTCACCGGCATCGACCATCTCAAATATCACCTCACCGGTCTCGGCATCCTTCACGACAGTTCCGAGCGGAACATCAAGCGTAACATCCTCACCGTTCTTTCCCTTGCACAGGGCAGCACCGCCCTTGCCTCCATCCTCAGCCTTCACGTGCTTGCGGTACTTCAGATGAATGAGGGTCCAGAACTGAGGATTAGCCTTGAGGATAATGTGTCCTCCCCTACCGCCATCACCCCCGTCCGGGCCTCCCTTCGGGACATACTTGGCGCGGTGCAGATGCACCGACCCCGCGCCCCCGTGCCCGGATGCACAATATATCTTTACGTAGTCTATGAAATTACTGTCAGCCATAATAGTGCAAAGATAGTGATTCTTTTCAGATGGGATAAACAAAACAATTCATTAAGCAACTAATCCACTAATTTTCTTGTTGTTAGTCATTCCTTTTCTACATCAAACCACAATTAGTTCAGGTTGCCATTGTTGCCGTTGAAGTTGTTAATCATTCCTTTTCTACATCAAACCACAATTACGAACAAGGAAGTCTGATTCTTGGAACGTTGTTAATCATTCCTTTTCTACATCAAACCACAATTAATTATGCTTTTATACTCTCTCGGCAGAGGTTGTTAATCATTCCTTTTCTACATCAAACCACAATCAAACAATTTTGAAAAAATCTTACATTTGGTTGTTAATCATTCCTTTTCTACATCAAACCACAATTTTGACGAAAGACGTGCAAGATATGAGCAGTTGTTAATCATTCCTTTTCTACATCAAACCACAATCAATATGGATGCAGTTATTACATTTGTCGAGTTGTTAATCATTCCTTTTCTACATCAAACCACAATTCATATGGAGAGGACGGATACCTATTGGTAGTTGTTAATCATTCCTTTTCTACATCAAACCACAATTTGCACCTGCGGATTTGTTACCTGCCTGTGTTGTTAATCATTCCTTTTCTACATCAAACCACAATTCGACCTTGTCGATCATATCATCTTGACCGTTGTTAATCATTCCTTTTCTACATCAAACCACAATAAGTTCGCTTATCATATTTCTTGATTATTTGTTGTTAATCATTCCTTTTCTACATCAAACCACAATTTAATGTTAATGCTAATGTTAACGTGATGGTTGTTAATCATTCCTTTTCTACATCAAACCACAATTAAGATTTATCTTGCAAAATATCTTGTCAGTTGTTAATCATTCCTTTTCTACATCAAACCACAATCTGCAATGCCTAATTGATTGTATTGTAATGGTTTATGATGCAATTTGCATAGAAAAAACATCCGAGCCAATAGCCGCAGACGCAAAATGATGCAGAAAAATATTTCAAAGAACTACTTTTTTCAATCTAAAAAAGTTCCAATTGAACAGGTGTAGGCCCGAGGTCCTTCTCGATTCGCCCCCAGATGTTTATGATATCTCCATATTGTTTGTCCGTAATGTTCAAAATACTAACCTGTCCTTTCTCCGGAACCATAAGCCTGACTCTTTTTATATGAACATCCATGTTCTCACGCGATGGACAATGTCTGATATATACGGAATATTGCATCATAGTAAAGCCATCTTTCTCCAAATCACGTCTAAACCTTGATGCCGCAGACCTTTCTTTCTTTGTGTTAGTAGGTAAATCAAAGAAAACAAAGAGCCACATAATCCTATATGCATTCAGACGTTCATAAGTCAACATTTCACATAACGGGCAGAATTAGTTTTTTTGCCTCCCCCCTCAAGCATTTCACCAATGAGGCAGTTGTTATTGTAAGGCCTAATTCCAGTGGTCGCAGTACCCCATCCAAAACAGCATCACAAGTTAGGACGGACAATAACCCTACTTTTGATTCCTTGTTAAGTTCACATATTCCTTTTTTCCATAGTTCCATCACGGATATGTCCACATATGGTCGGAACGGTTCCATCAAATCATCCGCAAGCGGAAAAGCATTGTATCTGTTTTTGTGAAAAAGTCCATAGGATAATGAAAGGCCAGAACCTACTATTGCGCGAGCAATTGCAGCTCTGAGGATAGCATATCCGTAATTCAGCATAGCGTTCAACCCATCTCCTCCATTCTGATCCCGAACAAAATCATCGTTAAAAACTTGTCCCCAGTAAATCCTGGCAGCATTACCTTCCCTATTGTCGGAATCTCCGCTCTTGACATTACTGTACAAGGGTTTTAGAACCGAACCCTCTTTCCCCGCAGCATCAAGAACAGATGCCTGATTTCGTATCTTTGCTTCAATTATCTGCTTCCACAACTGTTTCTTCAAAGGCTCGCTGGAATCCATTTGCAGTCTATAAGTCTCGGATTGCACAGTATTACCTTCGAACGGAAGCAATATGGAATGAGGCATCATACATTCATTGCAGAATATCACTGATACGTTATTGTCAGAAAGAGCGTTCAAAACAGGTATGGTGAATGAAGCACGTTGGTTCTCAACCACGACTATCCCGATATCCTCGATCGGGATAGTCCGGATATCCCCGAACTCTTTGTCCGCTACTTCCATCTGACAATTCTTCAAATGGATCGAGCAGGGCTTGGATATGTATATGGTCTTCTTAATCATAGATTATTTATGCGGAAATGTGACTTTGCCATCTACCCCGAGTTTAAAGTCATACCCCTCAACAAGACATCTGAGTTGGTTATGATTTATTCCAACAATCGGACGATATTGCTCACCTATTTTCCATAATCCATTCTTTGACTTAAGATCCTTTTTTATACGGGACTCCAAATGATGTCTCAATACAATGGTACCAAATAGATACTTTCCTGAAACCAACATAGAAGATAATGCCATCACTTTATATAACCTCTTTGACAACTCCTCATAAGAACAAGCATAAATCTCCTGCGGGGTTTTCTCATAGAAGAGCACCATAGTGCCAGGCTTCAACACAAAACTTAACGGTAGGCCTTTGTCATCCGATTCAGGAATGAAAGACCTGTTCCCAGAATTGAACAACCGGGCAGCCTCAAGATTGCTGTATAGTTTGAATGATGGCTTCTTTGTCTGATTCCCGTAAACGGCCATACAATAATTGCCGTCATTCATTACATAATAGTTTCGTTTATATTCTTTGTCGGACAAATCGCGTTGCTTCTTCAAAATTGATGGGGAAGTTACATTGGTGAAAAGTCTGACTTTTTTGATAGGGATATGTTTCTCTTCATTCATCCAGATGGGTTCGGACACAGCCTTTTTAAACCCTTTTTCTGCAATCGCATCTAATACTTTCTGTCGAACGACAGTGTCAACAATGTTTTTAACGTCGGACTCCTGAATAACATCAATAGCCTTTCTGACAACGTATTTGATTTCCCCATCACAATCGATTGCCCCATAGAACGTAGCCTTGTTCAAGGATCCACGGGCAGTAACTCCTTGCTCATATAATTTCTGTCCATCGGGGCCATATTGTAGCTTCCCATTTATCCTGACGCGTTTTTTCGACTGCTTCCCCATATTATCCGGAGTGGTATGTGAAACAAGGATTTCATCCGCCACGGCTTTCACATCTTCGGAGAAAGTCGACCAGGGCTTTTCAAATAACGGTTTGGGGCCATCCCCGAAAACGAATCTGTCATTTTGTTCTGAATAAATCTTCCATCTATCATACTCTTCTTTACCAATACAGGCAATCGTAATAGCATCCACGCAATGATGTGAGTGACTGTCGCGGGATTTCTTCTCATATTCATCCTGAATCCCCCAAGCCTTTCTGAATTCGGCAGTCGTAGCTCCCTTTACCACATAAATTTTGTTGAATACGGATTGGAGGTACAGACGCGCATACCTTCCAATTATACCGATATCAACGCCTTGCCTGTTGGAAAATCCTTCAGAAACAGTCTTCATCGTAAAACGGTCATACTTGCCCTTCCAATAATCAAGTTCCATTCGAAGCTGGTGCATTCTTTGAATAGCAATGTCTTTTGATTCTTTTGTTTCCGCACTTCTGGCATCACGCCTGCGGCAATCAATTTGAAATCTCAAATCATCTATCTTCTTCTGCCATTGCAAGGACTCGATTCGGGCTAGAACTTCTGAATGATTTGCAAGCTCTGAAGGAAGTTTTGATTTTTTTACGTCGCGATTGAATACGTTAAGACATAGAGTCTTGTTCATATCTGAATTGTCTCCTCCGCGAGATTTTGGAACAGTATGCTCAATGTCATATCTTGAATGATCTCCAATGAAATCGGTGAGATTGATTTCGTTGCCGGTGTAAAGACAAATATGGCGCTGCTCTTCCCATAATTGATATTTGAGGATATCATCTTCTGTTGGAATGATATCCATTCCAGCACCAATCTTGAAGTCTTCAATTATAGAGGCTCTGTATTTTGCCCGTTTGTTTTCTCGATCTCTCTGATATGCCTCTATGGCTTTTCGGACATTTGCATTATTCAGTCCTCGGGCAAATTCGATATTAATTTTGGTGTTTCTGTCAATTATACCCTTCGCAAGTAATTCATTGATGAGCGCACGCAGACGGAAAAGAGCCCTCATTGCCATAGGATTCTTAATGGATGCCACTCTGGGAGAACCAAGTTTTAGAACACCGTTCTTGTCAGGAACAGCCTGTGGATAAATTTCAATCATTGACGGGTGATACAATCTTTCCGGATGTTCTGCAGCGAAATTATCCCTTAATAGATCCTGCAAAATAACGTACTTGCCTTTTTTTGCATCAACCGAAACAATTCCAGCCGCTATGCATTCAAACTCGTCACAAACTGCCTTTTGGGCTTTCGATAAAAGAGAAGAATTTTGCCTTCGGGAAGGGACAAACACATTCTCTACTCCGGCAAGAACCACTGCCTGATCGTATCTATACCCTTCTTTTAGAAAGGGAAGTATTTTCGATATCGCTTTTAGGCTGAGAGAAGCGTAACCGCTCGGTACCTTGGTTTTTGTTGCCAATGCTTTAGCCCTCTCTTCAGTTGTCTGAAAATTCTTTTCAAGCCATTCTGTAAGTATTTCATCATCAGTGAAAGAGAACAGAGCATGCCACAAATCATTGACAATCTGATCGACAGACTTGCCGTCGGCTTTCATATAAATGGCGGCTATATCCGAATCCCAATTTTGATAATCGTTGTCTTTTCCCAAGAATGATAATATGCCTCCAAGAACAGGACAGCCTGTAACACCTGCTTTCTCACGATAATTGAAGCGGTATAGCACTTGCTTTTCTTCATCAATATAGCCGTAGTTCCCTTTTCCAGCAATTTTCTTTTCTATATCCTCAAAATCGAAAGACATCTTGCTTTTTCTGAGAAACAGAGGCAATATTGATATGACCTCTTTCTCTGACAGCATTCGCAGTTGAGTGTCATCCGGCCCTTTTACCTTGATGGAATTGATGTACTGCCACATCCTGAATTCTTCAAATCTGGGATGGGATATTGGGCAGCGTGCCTTGTTCTTTTCAAAAGTGCACTTGCCGACAGAGCCTTTTTGGGATTTAAGTGGACGCTGATAAAAAATAGCTTTTTCCAGTGCTTCTTTTAACTCATCGGATATGCCCTGAACCTGACATATCCTGTCAAATTCCGCTTTGTAGTGTTCGTTGCGTGATGTATAATTACATCGGATTTTGGCAGATGATTTGTCAGGATTCTGATAGAGCTTATAAAAATATTCTCCCAGATATTCACAGCCCGAATTATGTATGGCTGTTGAAAGATTGCTTATGTCTTTCTTGACCTTTCCACTTTCCGTGTCATTGGACGAATCTTTTCTATTGCTAAGAAAACCTCTACGCTGGACAATGTGATACATCGCTCGACCAAAACAGTACCGGTCTGCCTGAATATCAAAATTGAGCTTTTCTGTAAGGCATCTGTATCGATCTGCATAAGGGTTGTCACCACTTGGCTCATCAGTTCTGAGCCATTTTATGAAAGCATCATCAAGAGGATATTTTTTGTTCTCCTTCCATTCTCGTAATGCTTCCTCCGGAAGGAACGGGCAAAGCTTTTCGGAAACAAGAACTTTCAAAAGCTCAATTTTGCGCAGTCTTCTCCTGAAATAATGTCTTCGGGAAGCTCTGGCTTGAGTGCGCTCTTGAACTCGTGGCTTTTCTACATTCTTTTCTCTAGCGACACCTTCTTGAAAGATATTTACACCTTTATCAATCAACTTTGTGGTTCCGTTGTCTTTATCAACTATTGCCCAACCTATCGAGTTGGTTCCCAAATCTATACCGAGTATTCTGCCCATATTTATTAATTTTCACTAATTTATATAAATTTATGTAAAAATTGATTACCTTTGTTATGTAAGTTCTACATCTTACCACAATAAGGCTATATGCCGAAGGATTTTATCCTATAGTCCCGCTTCGGTGGGACTTTTTTGATTTCCAGTGTCGTACTTAACAATCTTTTAGGCAACTGGGGCGATTCAAGGACCTGTATTTCCGGATTGGAGTTCTGTGTGCATTGCGACATCCTCAACATTCGGGACGGCTACTACCTTGAGCAGGATTTTCAAGATTTGCTGGGGGCGGGCTGTTTGAGGGTTGAACAATGGTCTCTTTATTTGTGGCCACAGAAAAAGAAACCGCTACCTCGTCTGAGGTAACGGCAGCAAATTTATATGGATGTTTCGGGGTAATTCTTGGACTCCAGTTGGAGTCTATGATGATTTTTCTATTGTTTCTGCGATTTATTCTTCAACAGATATTCCATTTTTCTCTACGAGTGTTTTAACCTCAATCATCGGAAGAGGGTATTTCGCAAGGGGGGTACCTGATGTTCTGGCATATACTATTCCTCTGAGAGTGCTATACGCCGCGCCCACAAGGGATGGGAAGATGTCCGCTTTCACATTAATCCTTTGGTTTTCTTTATCTACAGCGATTGCACTATCAAGATTTAGAACAGAGTATGTGAATACAGCGTTGGCAACTAATAATTCGTTCCCTTCGTAGGAATATCGAATGCTCGGAATTACAAGAATAGTATCCTTTGACATCTGTATTACAGTGTCAATCTTATATTGGAATTTTAATTTCTCTTCAGGAATTGAGGAGAAATCAACTCCTTCAAAGTTTGGAGCATAGCGCTCATTGTCAATTGAGACAAGTCTGAACTTTATATTAACTTTCTCTTCCATAATGGTTGTCTATGATAGTTATTGGCATGTTGCCCATCTCGATTTTCTTATCGAATAGGCAATGGGAGGATATATCAATGGAATAATCTCATCGAATTGAGGGTAGTATACTTTGGCGAGGTTAAAAGATCTAGGCTCAGCATATGATTCGACCTTCTCTCTTACCCGCTCAAAATCTTTCCCCAATTTGACGCGCGCTCCATCAATACTTTTCAGAAGGGACTCTTTTTCAAAAAGAGTGGAAAGTTTTTGGCCTACAATGATTGTCGGCATTTCGCCATTTTCATAAAGCCCGTACTGGTTGATTCCAATACCTGCAATCTTTGACATTATGTGAGCGGACAATCCATATTTTTCCCTGAGATTCTTCAATTCTGACGGAGAAGGAATGCCGTGACGCTTACGATACTGGCAATAGACATCTTCCATCAATCTATCATCAACATCAGCATTCGTAAAAGTCTTTCCGGTATCCACGCACTCAAAATAATACGCCAAGACAGTATACTCTTCATTTCTGAATGTAAATGTCTCTTGTCTGGATTTTTTTATGACGTTTCCGCCTGTAAATGGGCTTTTCATAACTCTGTATTAAAAGGGAACAACATTTCAAATTTGGCTATATGGAAGGATATGCAATAGTTTGATGCACCTTCGGTCTTGGTAATATATATCTTTATGTAGATTGGTATCTTTTTCCCTTTACCTCGCTTTTTGATACCTATTCCAAACATCCATACAGGTCCCTCATTTTCATCATATTCATTTTCTTCAGGGCCTTGATAATAATCCTCCGGTCTGAGATTCAATATGTATTGGTCTCGCTTGCTTCCAAATAGTTCCAGGTCTAAAAGTGTTTGCCTGTTTTCTCCTTTGTCTTCATTATATACTATGCCGAAAACTCTTGCTTTCTCTTTGAATTCGTTCAAGAAAGCCTCAACCTCTTCTTTTGTCGCTTTATTATCGGCCATAGTCGTAAATTGGTTTGCAAAGGTAGAAATAAATAAACAAACAAACAAAAATATAAACAAAAATCGAAACGGATTCGTTTTGATTATATCTTCGGAACGAGGTTTACAGCCTTCCGTTTGTTCTCATCGACAATCTTTGCGTAGAGCTGAGTTGTGCGGATGCTGAAGTGTGGCTGATTAATTTTTCACTGATAAATTTGACGCATTTCGCTATGTTCTGTATTTATAGGGCAGAGACAACAATGATGTCATGAAGGTTATAAAATCTCTATCATTATTATTCTTGGCAGGCGTATGTTTGCTTGCTGTATCCTGCTCAAAGATGGAAGCAACGCAGGGCAATATCATCGGCACTTGGGCTGAATCATATGAAGGATATCCGTATTATGCCCCCGATGGATTCCTTGATTGGACCTTCAATACCAATAATACTGCCGGCATTCATGTTTATGACGTTTTCGCAGGGACGAATGACTATTTCCGTTCTTTCTATGTGGAAAACGGCAGAATCATTCTCGGTCCGTTTGAGTCTGTAGTGGGCGAAGGTGTAAATAATCAAGAGGAACAATACAGCATCACTAAATTGACCGCTACGGAGATGGAATGGCAAAGGGTGGGAACCTCATTTGCCAAAGGAACTGTCGGTTCGGATTTCAAACATTTTACGAGAACGAAGTAAAATACATAAATTTGCAATATCGAACTGAAAGCATAGAGTGTATCAAGAATTGGACGAGCAGAGTCTGGCCAAGCTTTGCTCAGAGAACAACAGGCGTGCGCAGGAGGAACTGTATACAAGGTATGCAGCAAGGCTCTATACGCTCTGTCTCCGATACTCCGACAGCCGGGATGAAGCCCAGGACCTGGTACACGATTCAATGCTCAAGGCACTTGATAAGATTTCTTCATTCACATATAAGGGAAGCGGTTCTCTATATGCCTGGATCAGCAGAATAGCCATCAATACGGCTCTTGCAAACATAAGCAGGTATAAATTCCGCTTTGTGAGATTGACCGGTTCATCATCAGAGACCATCCCTGAGCCAACCGATGAAGAATTCACCGGAATACCGCAGGAGAAACTGCTGGAAATCATTTCAAATCTGCCTGACACGCAGAGAGCAATCTTCAATATGTTCTGCATAGACGGATATTCCCACAAGGAGATTGCACAGATGCTGGGGATAAGCGAAAGAGGGTCGTCAAGTTTGCTGGCGAAGACGAAACATACATTGAGAAAACAGCTCAACGACTATATTAAGAATTCTAAGTAGGATGAAACAACTGGAAGATAAAATCAAGGACAGACTGGAAGGCTTCGAAAGCGACCTCCCTGAAGGCGACCTTGCCGAGTTCAAGGCGTTGCTGGATGCATCTGCCAATTCAGGGGCGAAGCGAAGTCCGTCATATATCGCCTGGCTGATACCGGCTGTTGTGGCGGCTGGTCTTGCGCTGTTTCTTGTATTTGGACACAGCCCGCAACAGGATATTATTCAGGTGGTTGATGGCAGCTCACTGATGGCCGATGCCGTTGGAACAATACCTGAAGAGGTTGTCGGTCTGGCGGAAGAAGAGCTGGTCGAAGATATGGCTGCGGTTCAGGCCAAGCCGTCAGCATCGGGAAGAATAACGCGGCATACCGCCACGGTAGCAGTGAACGAAGATAAAGAGAACAATGACTCTGCATCAAGCATTTCTGAGCAGAGCACATCTGATCAGGTCGGAAATGTCCGGCAAACGGCGAAGAACGAGCAGGATGGAGAAGAGGAGCGAAAAGATGACCGCCCATTGACGAGCGACATTGCAGGATATTCTCCATTCGTACCATCAAGCAGTGGCAGCAGTAAGCCGGTCAGTGTGGAAGTCGGTAAGGCTACCGCTGGAATCCTTGGAGGCACAGGGGCATTGGCGCTGGCAAGTGTCCTGCCGTCAATCATAAAAAATGGAGAAAAAGTCTATCACGAACCGTCCACCGAACCCATAGGTCCCGGAGGAAATTTGAACAATCCGGATCTGTCTGTTGACGGCAAGACTCATTATATGCCGCTGCGTGCAGGACTTTCTATTCGAATACCTTTTACCGACAGGTGGTCATTGACGACAGGTCTTGACTATTCGTGGTATGATTCAAGATTGGAATACTCCCTTTCAGGTATCCACAAACAGAGCGCACATTATCTTGGCATTCCCCTGAGGGCGGATTTCACCATTGCACGGAACAGATGGCTGGACGTATATGTCGGAGCCGGAGCCTCTGCGGATTTATGCGTGGCTGCATTTGAAGATGGCAAAAGGATTGCCAAGGACGGGGTTGGATTTTCCTTGATTGGGGCCGGTGGCGTTCAATTCAACATTACCGACAAATTTGGGCTCTTCCTTGATCCTACATTCTCTTGGAATATTCCGTCAAACAACAGGGTTCTTGACACCTACAGATCCGAACATCCATTTATGTTCTCCCTTCCTTTCGGTATCAGGATTAATTTAAATAGCAAATATGACTAGACTGTTACGATCAGTCAGTATTGTATGCATAGCGATACTGGCATTGTCCTGCACAAAAAGCCTGAACAATCAGATATGCAAGGACATTGAATTTGCGGAGTACCATCTGTGTATTGAAGAAGGCAAGTCTGGATGCCTTCTCTGCCCTATTGAATGACAAACCGACGGAAGAATAGCATAAATTCCCTCCAATCTATCAAATAAATTGGTTACATTTGTAGGATAAAGCATTAGTGCACAATCCGTCAACAGATGAAATTAAAATTTCTTGTTCTATTATCGATAATTCTGACCGCATGCTCGGGAAGCAAGGATGCCGGCAGTCAGAATGAAATCAAAGATTATGATGACCTGGTAGGCTACAAAGTGGCCGTCATCAATGGGGCGATGCAGGATATCGAGCTGTCAAAGCGCGGTGACCTTAATCTTCTGCGTCTGGCCTCTCCAGCCGAGTTATTAGCCGCAGTGGAATCAGGAAGAGCCGATTATTGTGTCGAAGACAGCACCTCCTGCATTGGTTCACATATCGAGCAGCGCGGCCTAAGAGTTGAATTCAGCAATAATCTCGGCGAAGGAGGAAGAGTTGCCCTGGGCTTCAGAAAAGAGCACACCGAGCTGTGCAGGCAATTCAACGAATTCCTCTCCGAAATAAAGGCAAACGGTGTATATTCCGAAATCAACGCCAGATGGATGACGGATGATGCAGAATCAGCCAGAGTTCCCGAGTTTCCGCTCCCGACAGAAGGCGAACCTATAAGAGTTGGAATGATTAACTCCTTTCCTACCGGCTTCATAAGCAGTGACGGTTTCGCAGGATTCGAGATAGAAATGATGAGAAGGTTCGGCTGCTATGTCGGAAGACCGGTCGAATTCATATGCTATGATTTCAATGCCTTGAGCGCAGCTTTGATGACCGGTAAGGTGGACGTGATAGCCTGCTTCCTCTTCATTACATCGGAAAGAGCTGAGAAAATGCTGTTCTCCGATGTCTATTACGTGAGCAAGACCGCCTGCTTCGGAAAGGACAACAGCACTGAAAAGTCAAAAGGAAAATTCTTTACAACAATAAAAGACAGTTTCTATTCCAACCTCATTGTGGAGGACAGATGGAAACTTATTACGAAAGGTCTTTGGGAAACGGTCGTGATATCTTTCTTCGCAATCGTTTTCGGAATTCTGGTAGGAATCCTTCTCTGCCTGATGAGAATGTCCCGGAAGCCATTCATCTGGAAACCGGCAAAGGTGCTGATTGACATCATGCAGGGAATCCCTATCCTTGTATTCCTTATGATTATGTTCTATATCATCTTCGCCTCATCACACACCTCCGCGAGAGTGGTTGCAATCATTGCCTTCGCAATCAACTTCGGAGCTTATATCAGCGAGGTTTTCCGCTCCGGAATAATGAGCATAGACAAAGGACAGACGGAAGCCGGACTCGCAATGGGATTCGGCAAGGTACAGACATTCTCGCTATTTGTCGCGCCTCAGGCATTGAAAAAAATGATTCCGGTCTTCAAATCTGAGACTATATCCCTTATCAAGAATACTTCAATCGTCGGCTACATAGCCATCCAGGATCTGACAAAGGCCAGCGACATCATACGTTCGAGGACCTTCGACGCATTTTTCCCTCTTATCATAGTTTCCATTATTTACTTCATTCTCGCCTGGCTGCTTGGAAAGGGTCTGGACAGGATGTCAAAACTTATCAAGTAATATGATTACAGTAAAACATCTTGCGAAAGAATACACTAATTTCGGAGAGCCTTTCAAGGTACTCCGTGATGTAAATTGCGAAATAAAGAAGGGAGAAGTCATCTCCATCATAGGCCCGTCGGGGACCGGTAAGAGTACTTTCCTGCGCTGTCTCAACTACCTTGAGACCCCTACTTCCGGGGAGATAGAGATTGACGGTGTCAATATTCTCGACAAGAACACCAGCCTGCCTCTTATGAGGAGGAAGATGGGTATGGTGTTCCAGAACTTCAACCTGTTCAACCATCTGTCAATCCTGGAGAATGTCTCTGTCGGCCCGATAAAGTTGCTTGGAATGCCGAAGGCGGAGGCAGAAGCACAGGCAATGGAACTATTGAGAATGGTCGGACTGGCAGAAAAGGCTGATGCCATGCCGGCAGAACTATCAGGAGGGCAAAAGCAGAGAATCGCCATCGCCCGCTGCCTTTCAATGAAGCCGGAGATTATCCTGTTCGACGAGCCTACATCAGCCCTCGACCCTACAATGGTCAGCGAGGTACTTGCCGTAATCCGTCAATTGGCAAAGCAGGGAATGACAATGGCAATAGTCACTCACGAGATGAAATTCGCCCGTGACGTCAGCTCCCGCATTTTCTTCATGTATGGCGGCGTCATCTATGAAGAGGGCACCCCTGAGCAGATTTTCGACAATCCGCAGAAACCGGAGACAAAAGCCTTCATACAGCGCATCAGAGCCCTCGATTTCAACATTGAGAACCGCGACTATGACCTGTATGGAATGAATTCCAAGATTGAGGGATTCTGCCAGAAGTACGCTCTTACACCGAGCACCCTCAACAAGGCTCAGCTCCTCAACGAAGAGATGCTTTCAAACATCTTGCCTTTCACCGGCCCGATACACATAAAGGTCGAATACAGCGAGGTCGACTACTCCCTCTATATGACCATTGTACAAGAGCACTTCGAGGAATCCATACTTGACAGGCCGGGTGTCGATGAAATCTCCGCCATGCTCGTCCGCGGCTTCTGCGAGGAAATCACCGAAGAGCAGGACCACGACAACAGGATCATTGTGATGAAGATCAAGAAATAGGTCTTTTCAATATGGACAAGAAGGAGGGCGACTAATAAGTGATTATTGGTCGCTTTCTTCGTAGATGGATGCGACTCCACGGCGAGGTTGCTCGCCTCCTCCGGAGTCAAAAGAGTCAAAACGTGCTTGTGAGCATTCGAAGAAGTACATATTTCAGTTCGTGTAAGTGAGACCTAACTTTGTCGCACTAACATAAATTGATATATGCTTACACGAGAACAGATAGAAGAGATCCATGCAGAGAGCCGCGAAAAGGGTATCTCCGTCAAGAACCCACTGAAACAGAAAGGCATCCCCGATCACCAGTACTTCTGGTGGAAACTCAAATACAGCAAGCCGGAAGTCCCGGAAGGATTCCTTCCTGTAGCCGGAAGCGGGCTGCCATCAGCTATTGTTGCATCCACTTGGCCCGTCACCCTTCTGAGAGCACCGACGGGCGTGGCCACCAACCTTCTGCGGCAC
>JAKSKD010000030.1 GCA_024401925.1 Bacteroidales bacterium
TTCAGCCAACCCGTCAATATCTCAGCGAAAGTGCTGCTCCAGAATATGGCCGTCATAAGTAATAAGGTTCGATTCCCGGACCGTTTGGTCTACTAGACAGGACACTGAGTTATCGGTGTCCTTTTCTTTTTTGCCTGCGCCCTCAATTGGTTAGCGCTAACGAATGAATTCGTTTAGACACAAATGATTCGTGTCTGTACGAATGGATGTTGCGCGGGTGCGAGTGACTCGCGTATTGCGCAACTTAAAATAGCTTTTCTACAATGATCATGAAGACAAATCCAAACAGAAGAGCGTATGTCGCCTGCTTCTGATACCCGTGTGCGTGTGTTTCCGGAATCATCTCATCTGAAGTAACGTACAGCATCGCTCCTCCTGCGAAACCGAGCATTACAGGAAGAAGCAGTTCCGAAATGGAGCCAAGAGCAAAGCCTGCCCATACTCCTATCACTTCCAGCATACCTATTGATAGTGCTATTGCAAAAGTTCGCAGTCTGGATACCCCCGCCAACAGTAGCGGTGCAATTATCACCATACCCTCAGGAATATTCTGGATGGCTATGCCCAAAGACACAGTCCAGTCGGCTGATACTCCTTTTGCCGGGCTCATACTTACTCCGGCTGCCATTCCCTCCGGCAGTTTGTGTAATGCTATGGCAATCACAAAAAGAAGTACTTTGTTAATTATGCTGCCGTTGTGGTGCTGCTCCGGGTCAAGTCCGGATATGGTATGCAGGTGAGGTGTCAGTAAATCAAGCAGATTCAGTAAAAATGCTCCGGCCATCACTCCGACGGCGACCCACCACCACTGGCTTGTGCCTTCGAATGCCGGAAGAATCAGCCCTATTGTTGAAGACGCAAGCATAATTCCGGCACAAAGTCCAAGTATGGTGTCGTTCAGTTTGTGTGGCAGATTTTTAAAAAAAAATCCGAGAATTGAACCTATTAATGTTGCTCCGCACAATCCGGCGGCACTCATCCAAACCTGTATCATATCATCTCTACTATTACTGCAAATATATTGCTTTTCAATGACAATTTGTAAAAACGTTTATTTCTTATTACTTTTACTAGGACTAAACTAACGCACTTGAATGTATTTTGAGCATCTCCGGATGTAACCATTAATAATAACCAATTGTTTTTTTGACCTTCAATTTAATCTATTTGATATGTTGCAGAGGAAAAAACTAACTACTCTGCTTGGGTTTCTGGTGCTTTTGCTCCTTTTGCCTGAGCATTCTTTTGCCCAGAACTTGCGCGTAGAAGGCAAGGTTCTGGATGAAATGGGAGAAGGTTTGATCGGAGCCGGCGTGGTCATTCAAGGGACCACAAACGGAACGATTACCGATTTGGACGGAAACTTCGTCCTCTCATCTGTTCCTAGCGGTACCACACTCGAAATCTCATGTGTGGGTTACAAGACACAACAGGTTACTGTCACGGGGACACACATTGACGTCACATTGGAGCCGGATGCAAGTGCCCTCGAAGAGTCAGTTGTGGTAGCCTATGGTCAGCAGAAGAAGGTTACCATCACCGGTGCCGTATCGGCAGTCAGCGGTGAAGGCCTTCTGAAAGCGCCTGTAGCGAACGTTGCAAACGCACTTCAGGGAAATCTCCCGGGTGTTTCTGCCGTTCAGGCTTCAGGTATGCCTGGTGATGATGAACCTGTTATCCGAATCCGTGGTGTAGGATCCCTCAACAGCGCCGAACCATTGGTATTGGTCGACGGTGTTGAACGTTCGTTCTCACAGTTGGACCCTAATGAAATCGAGAGTATCTCCGTTCTTAAGGATGCCTCCGCTACTGCAGTGTTCGGTGTCCGTGGTGCAAATGGTGTCATCCTCGTGACCACAAAACGTGGACAGGTAGGAAAAGCTTCCGTCACTGCCACTGTCAATGGTGCAATGCAGAGAATCTCCAAGTTCATTGACTTTACAGATTCATACACATACGGCCAGATGTGGAACTATACCGCCATCACTGATGCTCTTCCTATGAGTCAGTGGCCGGGAACAGTCAACATTTCTGACTACAGCAAATATGCTGATAACGGTATCCGTTTCAGCCAGAATGTTATGGAGCATTTCCGCACAGGAGACATGCCTCAGACATTCCCTAATATGGACTGGATCAAATATATTATGAATGATTCAGCCTGGCAGGAGCAGGCCAATGTCAATGTGAACGGAGGAACTGAAAGAGTACGCTATTTCGTTTCAGCCGGTTTCCTGAACCAGGATTCCCTGTTCAAGACTTTCACGAACAACAAGAACGAAACCTTTGATTATCAGCGTCTTAACTATCGTGCCAACCTCGATATCGACATTTCCGAGCGCAGCCAGCTGTCCCTTACCCTCGGCGGACGTATGCAAAACCGTACCACGATGGGTGGAGGTGAAGGATTCCTGTTCCGCTATCTTCAGGGAGCCACTCCTTATGCAGGATGCGGTATTGACGCACAGGGCCGTCACATCATATCCGACAAGAACCTTGTAGGTCCGTACGACCGCGATGCTCTCTCAAACTACTATGGCCTCGGCTATCAGAATGAGAGCACCAATGTCCTCAACTTCGACCTCCAGTATAAGCTTGACCTTGGTTTTATCACAGAAGGTCTCTCTTTCAAGGTCAAAGGATCCTATAACTCGGACTACACTGCCCAAAAGAACCGCGAAAACGGTTACGGTACAGGTTTGACCTATGTAGCAACTCTTGACGAGAACGGAAATGAGGTGCTCAGAAAAGAGAACGTAACGTGGCCTACACCATACAACGAAGGAAAGTGGGGCAACCGCAACTGGTATGCAGAGGCCAGCTTCGACTATGCACGTAAGTTCGGCAAGCATAATGTCGCCGCTCTTCTTCTTTACAACCAGAGCAAAACCTATTATCCTTGGGATTCCGACGGAAGTCTGTATCAGTCAATTCCTAAGGGGTATGTAGGACTTGTAGGCCGTGTCACCTATGACTATGACACAAAATACCTGCTCGATTTCAATATCGGATACAACGGATCCGAGAATTTCGCACCAGGAAAACGATATGGTCTATTCCCTTCAGTTTCAGTTGGTTGGATTCCTTCCAACGAACCTTGGTGGGAGCCTGTCAAGGATGCCATCGGATATTTGAAGATCCGTGGTTCCTATGGTATCGTAGGAAATGACAACACCAATGGTGCGCGTTTCCTCTACCTCCCTGGCGCCTGGCAGTTCTATCAAGGCTCCATGACAGTTGACCCGCAGAACCGTGGTGCCAACTTCGGAACGAGTGGAGACTGGCTGCAGGCTGTCAAGGAACTTACATCAGGAAACCCTAACGTTACCTGGGAAACAGCCCGCAAGATTAATATCGGTATGGATGCCGCATTCATTCACGACCATCTCCACGCTTATGTTGATTTCTTCTGGGAGGACCGTAACGGAATCCTTGTGTCCAACGCTTCAACACTGCCTGCAGTAACTTCATTACCTGCAAGTTATGTAAACGAAGGACGCGTAAAGAATCACGGTTTTGAGGTGACTTTGAACTGGGAGGACAAGGTGGGCGATTTCCGCTACAGCATTTCGCCAAACTTTGCATTCGCAAGAAACAAGGTCATCGAAATGCTCGAAGTGAAGCCTATGTATGACTACCTCAGCCGCACCGGACTTCCTGTAGGACAAGGATTCGGATATGACCTGTTCGAATTCTATCAGCCGGGTACAGAAGACCGCTATAGAGAGAAATATGGCACCGAAATGCCTAACCAGAACACCGAACTCAAATATGGCGACTGCGTCTATGTAGACCTCAACGGGGACGGAATCGTAGACCAGAATGACCAAAAGCCTCTCGGTTTCACCAGCACACCTGAAATCACTTACTCATTGAACTTCAATTTCAATTGGAAGCATCTTGATTTCTCAATGCTGTGGATTGGCGCCGATAATGTCAGCCGTACACTTAACGGATATTTCCGCGATCAGTTCGGTTCAACCAACACATCCGCCCTCACACAATGGGTTGCAGACAATTCATGGACTGAAGACAACACGAATGCGATTCTTCCTCGTATTTCCTTCACAAACCGAGTTCACAACAACCGTGACTCACAGGCTTGGGTGATTGATTCAAAGTTTGTCCGCCTGAAGAATGTTGAAATAGGATACACCTTCAACAGAACAAAGGATTCCCAGTTCTTCAACTACATCAGGGTTTACCTTTCAGGACAAAACCTTCTTACATTCTCTGATTTCAAGGGTAATGACCCTGAAGCTCCTGGCTCAGGACTCGATTACGGAGTACGTTACCCTATGACCAGTATCTTCAACATCGGTGCACAGCTTAACTTCTAAATTATTATGATTATGAAAAAGATATTGAATTATATACTGGCTTTAGGAATTTGCTCCATATTCTTTTTCTCAGCTTGTGTAGACCGTCTCGCCGTCGGCGATCCTTTCCTCGAGAAGGCTCCGGGCGTCGATGTAAATATCGACTCGGTTTTCTCAAGCGCAGAATACACCCGTAATTTCCTCTGGAGTGCTTATGGACAGATTTATTGCACATATACCGCTGGAAATATGATGAACGGTGCCCCTATTGATGCACTTTCGGACTCATATCATTGTTATTGCTCCTGGGGCGCTCCTATCCAAAGTTATTATCCGGGTTCAATCACTGAAGACTGCCAGGATACCAACAACGGTAACTTTTATGGCAAGTTCTCATATTCAACCAAGAACCCGAGCTACGATTCAGACGGTCGTGTTTCAATCTATGAGACAGTTCGCAAGTGCTGGCAGATAATTGAGAACATCGACAAGGTGCCGGATATGTCCGACAACGAGAAGAGCCGTCTCCGCGGTGAGGCATATACCATTATGGCCAGCCGCTATTTCGACGCTTTCCGCAATTTCGGAGGACTCTGCCTTGCAAAGAGGGCATATGGCGTCGGTGAAGATTTCACTGAAGGACGTGCAACCGCATGGGAGACAGTTGAATTCATCGACTCCCTGACCGTATGCGCAATCAATGAACCGGGCTTCATCTGGAACATTCCCAACTCGGATATCGGCCAGTGGTCAGGACGTCTCACAAAGGCTTCTGCCCGCGCTCTCCGTGCAAAGGTATGGATGTTTGCAGCTTCACCTCTGTTCAACAACAGCAAAGCATATATGGAGTACTCTCCGGACAAGATTACAGAGTTTACCAATCTTGAGCATGTATGGTTCGGGAAAGAGGACCCGTCATTGTGGAACCGCTGCCTTGAATATTGCAATGATTTCTTCAATGAAAATGCCGCAAACGGAAATTACTACCAGCTGATTCAGCCTTCGACACAAGATGAAGGCGGATACAGAATGGCATTCCGCAGGGCCTACAGATATCGTAATGATGAAACCCATCACGAAAAAATCTTCGATGCACACCCGACCACCACATTGTCCGGAGGTGCCTGGGGATGGGGATGGGCAGGCTTCGCCCTTGACGGTTACCGCCAGGGAGGCGCAGTCCCTACCAACGAGCTTGTTGAATGCTTCGGTATGAGTGACGGACGCAACTTCCCATACGAGAATCTTTATGGCGCAGGAAACAACCCTGACGGAATAGATATGTTTGCAGACCGCGACCCTCGTCTCTACGAGACAGTGCTTGTTCCAAGGAAATCATTCCCTTCAGGTACTGTAGGAGACTACAACGGTTCTACATACATTGACACCTGGGTGAACGGCGCAATGTATTACAAAAAGGATAATTTTGGAGACATCACCTCAGATGACGCACATTCCGGTTTCAGAAAATTCAAGTGGATGCTTGATTATAACTCCGGCAAAATGGATGACGAGTACATCGGAGTTTCCTACATCCGTCTTGCAGAAATGTATCTCATACGCGCAGAAGCAAAAGCTGAGACAGGTGATCTTGCAGGAGCTCTTGACGATATCGCAGTCGTACGCAACCGCGTAGGTCTGGGACGTCTCGAGAAAATGAACCCTGGCCTCAATCTTACGACAAACAAAGAGAACCTCATCAATGAGATTCTCCGCGAGCGCAACTGTGAGATTGGAGCCGAATGCGGAGACCGCCTCTATGATATGGTTCGCCGCAAACGCCAGGATCTTTTCACCAAACCTCTCCACGAAATCAAGATCTTCCGTCTCGACGCCAACGGCAATCGCCTTACTGAAGGAGACCAATGCTGGGATCCAAGCACAGATTGGCCTAAGTTCGAATATGAGAAACCTGTTATCACTGTCGGCGCACGCCGCTGGTGGGAGCCGGGCTACTGGACAAACAAGTGGTATCTCGATCCGGTTTCACGTATTGAGATTCAAAAGGGTTATGGACTTACTCAAAATCCTGGTTGGTAATATATAGAAATCTACACAATTATGAAATTACGTAATATACTTATATTCAGTCTGTTGGTATCCTGCACCGCACCTGTGACAGCTTTCGCTCAAGCAAATCTGGGCGACAAGAAAACACAGATGGTGGATTTGGGCTATGGTGTCGAGAGTTCTGAGTTCCTTACCACTGCGGCAAGTTATACAATCACCGCAGAAGAACTCAGGCATACCTCTGCCATCAGCCTTGCCGATGCTCTCTATGGCAAACTGCTGGGACTTACCGCACTTCAGAACACCGGTTTCAAGGGAGAAGAGAATACAGGTGCTTCATTCAACATCCGTGGTGCACAAACCACCGGTGAAACAGACATCCTTATACTTGTGGATGGTGTAGAACGCCCTATCGACCGCCTTACGGTTGAAGAAGTGGAAAGTGTCACCGTTCTCAGGGACGCAGCCGCAGTGGCTCTTTATGGTCACGAAGGAATCAATGGAGTCCTCCTCGTAAAGACCAAACGCGGAGATGACAGTGGATACCATTTCAAAGTCGGTGCTTCCCACAAGATTCAGTTTGACCCTCAATCTGCCGATATGGTAGGTGCATACGACTATGCGAATGCTCTTAATATCGCCAGGATGAACGACGGCCTCGGTGCTGCATATTCTCCTGCCGAACTGCAGAAATTCCAGGACGGAAGCGATCCATTCGTTTATCCGAACGTGGACTGGAAGAACGAAGTCTTCAAAAATACCGCAAATGAGACCAACGCATTCATTTCAATGTTCGGTGGAGCAGAGAAGGTGCAGTACTATTCACAGATAGACTATACCGATGCTCGCGGACTCTACAAGAATCCTGTCCAGCGTGACTGGAACTCACAATTGATGTACTCAAAGGCAAATATCCGCGCCAACGTGGATTTCCAGGTCACGAAGTCAACAAGAGTGAAGACCAATGTCCTCGCAATCTTCATGGAGACCAACGGAGTTCCGAACATCAGTTCAAATGATGCCTGGTGGCATCTGTACAAAGTTCCGACACTGGCATTCCCTATCAAGACCCAGGGCGGTGTATGGGGAGGCAGCCAGACATACGGAGATTTCAACCTCGTGGCAAAATCCCAGGGTACAG
Source organism: Bacteroidales bacterium (assembly GCA_024401925.1). GTDB lineage: Bacteria > Bacteroidota > Bacteroidia > Bacteroidales > UBA932 > Cryptobacteroides. The sequence goes on from JAKSKD010000030.1 coordinate 7,471, forward strand.
GTTACTCAAAGACACACCAGCGCCAGATCTGGGCTGACATCACTCTTGAGCAGGATCTTGACTTCATTACCAAAGGATTGCAGTTCTATGCAGGAGGTTCATATGACAATGCTTCCAACACCATCGAGAACCGCTCGAAAGGCTATCAGTATGGATGGAACTATTATGACGCCAACAACGTAATGCAGGAGGCCGTGATGGGAACCGTAGAAGACAAGCTCGTGTTCAATCACTGGGTTGATTCACAATGGCGAATCGGTACTTTGAACGCCGGACTCAAATATAACACTGCGTTCAAGAACGGAGACCACTTCATGACAAACCTCAACTACAATATCAAGAGTGAAATCCGTGACGGTCAGAGCAATACCTGGTACCGCAGGAACATCAATCTTGCTGCACATTATGACCATGCGGACAAGTTCGTGGCAGACCTCGTCCTTGCAGCCAACGGTTCAAACCGCTGTTACCCTGCAAAATGGGCGTTCTCCCCTACTCTCGGACTCGGTTGGATATATGCAAACAGGCCAGAAGCAAGCTTCATCAACTATGGTAAACTCCGCTTCTCAGCAGGTATCCAGCACACCGATTACGTTCCGGAGGCAGGTCTCTGGCTTGCGACCTGGAACAATTCACACGGACAGTTCGTTTACGGTCAGAATTATGCATCATCATGGGGATCATTCCTGACACACTTCCCTACAACTGATTTCCAGCAGGAAGCCGCATACAAGGCCAACCTCGGAACAGATTTGAGAATTGCAAACAGTCTCGACCTCACCGTGGATATGTTCTACCAGCAGAGACGCAACATCCTCGTCAGCGCAGGTTCTCTTAACTCTGCAGTAGTCGGAATCCAGTCCTCATACGATGATAAGGGCGCAGTTGCAAACTATGGAGTTGAGGCCGGTCTGCGTTATGCAAAGACATTCTCAAATGGTTTCAACCTGCATTTCGGAGGAAACATTGCAGCCGTGAAGAGCCAGGTTCTCGAATGGATTGAGACTCCTGCCTATCCTAACCTCTCCGTCATTGGAACCCCGGCTGATGCAGCACGCGGTCTTGTCGCCCTCGGATTCTTCCAGAGCCAGGATGAGATCAGCAACAGCCCTCGCCAGGAATTCGGACAGGTAAAGGTCGGAGATATCAAGTACAAGGATATCAATGAAGATGGCGTCATCAACGAAAATGACGTTGTTGCAATGGATTATGGCACCAAGTTCCCGTCTCTGAACTATGCATTCAATTTAGGTTTCGAAATCAAGGGATTCGGACTCAATGCCACATTCCAGGGCGCAGGAAGCCAGATTAAGAACCTTATGTATGTTGACGGTGTCTGGGGGGCTCTCTCAGACAACAGGAATCTGTCACAGGAATATTACAGCAATTGCTTTGATGTTGCCGGACAGAATGCTCTGTATCCTCGTCTTTCAACGACAGCCGTTGCAAACAACGCCCAGAGTTCTACAATATGGTACCGCAATGTAAGTTGGCTCAAGTTGCGTGACTGCGAAGTTTACTACAAACTTCCTTCATCACTCATCAACCGTATCAAGATTTCTGAGGCCAAGTTGTATGTTCAGGGACAGAACCTTCTGTCTTTCGACAATATTCCGGCAATGGATGCCGAGAATCTCAACACCGGCTATCCTGTAATGAAGGCCGTTAATTTCGGTCTGTCAGTAGTATTCTAATAACGATTGCCTTATGAAACTAAATAGAATATGTTTATTCATCCTCGCATGTGTCATCCCTGCCTCATGTGTCGATCTCAACTATTCAGAGGTTAACACGCGTGATGAGGAGTGGACTTATGAATACTACGCGGAAGGTATAAAAAATATGGTATTTGACGTTTACGCACAAGTTTACAACAACGAGTTCGAATCCAACAGCGCCTACTTCCTTGCAGGAGCTACAGATGAGGCTCAGTATGCTCTTGAGAACGGTGCAGTAAACAACTACGTAAATGGCGGATGGAGTGCAGCCAACCCTTATTCCCACACTTGGGAAAAGGCCTACACTGCTATTGCTGAAATCTGCATGTACCTGGAAAAGATAGACCAGACCGACATTTCGGAATGGAAATATAATCCAGATTACGATATTTGGAACCAGCAGATGGAATTGTTCCCTTACGAACTCCGTTTCCTCAGGGCATACTTCTATTTTGAGCTGCTGAGGGCTTATGGAGACGTTCCTCTTGTCACAACGACTCTCACAAACGAACAGGCCAATACTATCTCCAGGACTCCTGCCGATAAGATTGTGAAATTCATTGTTGATGAAATCGATGAGGTTGCTCCACACCTGCCTGTTTCCTACCTGACAGAAGTCGGTGCAGAGATTGGACGTGCAACACGAGTTGCAGCATACGCGCTCAAGGCCCGTACACTGCTCTATGCCGCATCCCCTCTTTTCAACAAGACAAACGACAAGGCAAAGTGGGCTGAAGCAGCTGAGGCTTGCAAATTCATTCTTGACAGAACAAAGGATTGGAATCTCAAACTGAGCACTTACAGCGCACTCTGGGGCCACGAGGCATTCTTCAATCAAGAAATCATTTTCGGACTTGGAAGAGTGGAAAGCAACTCTTTCGAGATGGACAACTATCCGGTCGGAGTTGAAAACGGCAAATCAGGGACCTGTCCTACTCAGAGTCTGGTTGACCAGTATGAGTATATAGACAATGGCGAAACATTTGCTTCACGCTATCCTGGAGCCATCAACCTGAAACAAGTTGATCCATATAAAGATCTTGACCCTCGCTTTGCACTTACCGTCGTAAAGAATGGAGACGAATGGCCTACCAACGGTAGCCAGAAGAAAATCATCGAAACCTTCAATGGAGGATTCAATGCTCTTCCGGCGTATGGTGCAACCCCTACGGGATACTATTTGAGAAAGTATGTTGACGGAAACTGCGTTACGACAACAGACAACCAGACTACACGCCGTCACACTTGGATAATCTTCCGTTTAGGAGAATTCTACCTCGATTTTGCTGAGGCAGCTTTCTACGCTACAGGAAGCGCTAATGACAAGACTTTCGGTATGAGTGCGAACGAAGCTGTAAACACTCTGCGCAAACGTGCAGACATCGCTATGCCTGAATTCACAGAAGATGGCGAAGCCTGGGTTGAGCGTTATGAGCGTGAGCGACTTGTCGAACTCGCATTCGAGAATCACCGTTTCTGGGACGTACGCCGCTGGATGAAGGGTAACAAGTACTTCAAGACCATTCAGGTTGCGAATATCAGCAGTGATTTGCAGCTGACAAGGTCCACAGTAACACGCCAGTGGGATGACAAGTATTATTTCTACCCTATTCCACAGTCTGAAATAACAAAGAACTCCGCCTTGGAACAGAACCCTGGATGGTAGTATTTCTGTTTACTTATAAGAATTTCAATTATGAAGAATATCTATAAAATTTTCAGAACATTACTGGCTGTTGCTATCCTTACTGCTGTTTCAGCATGCAACACTAAGGATATCGACGAACCAGGCACCGTCGAATTGGACATAAAAGTGTTCTTCCCGACGAAGGTGGTTGCCGGACAGCCTATGACCATCAATGGTTCAGGTTTTCTGGAGGCTACCGAGATAGTATTTCCTAACGGAGTTTCTGTCACTGACTTCGAGATTGTCAGTGGCGAGATGATCAGGGTTACCGCACCGTCCGGCATTTCAGCCGAAGGAGGCAAACTCATTATCCGCACTGCAAAAGAAGAGGTTGAATCCCGTCTTCCACTTACTCTTGGGCATACTGTTGTCACAGGATATTCCAAGCAGGAAGGAGAAGAAATTGAGGGAGGAGAACAGCTTACCATATTCGGAGAGGATCTTGAATTCATCAACGGCGTCGAGTTTCTTGATGTCGACGGAAACCCGATGATTGTTCCTGAAGAGGATTTCTACCGCAAGGGTACAAGCACCGTTATAGTCACAATCCCGAGAACGAATATCTTCACAGGATCTTTCGCCGGCAAGGTACTCACATATGACGGTAAAGAATTCACAATGCCTGAACTCTCATACAAGCCTGCATCAGGAGGCGGTCACTGGGAGGTGAAGAAGCATTTCCTCTGGGAAAATGACGGAACTCCTGTTCCGGCTTGGGGCGGCACCTTCCGCTTCGGTCTCGTAGGGCGAGACGGAAACAATGAATGTATCGCCACCTTCGACCAGGAGTCTTGGGATATCATCAAGAATGGTACTTTCTACTTCCTCTACGATGGAAATGACGGATCCAACGTCCGCATCACCACAGGATGGTGGTCAGCAGCCTACGGAGGCCCTGAGCATAACTGTATTGACTTCGCAACGGATGACGAGGAGACCGGCAAGAAGACCATTGAAATCAACATCAAGGAAGATGGAAACATCTACGACCTCATTGATGATCAGCATCTTCTCTTCACCGGAGACGCTTATACACCAATAGGAATCTACGTACTCGAAGAGGTTTGGGTCGGCGACGGTCATATGGAGATTCAGAAGAACTCCTTCTGGAAGAATGGAACAGGCGAAGCCATACCTGCTTGGGGTGGTACATTCCGCTTCGGTATGGACGGCAAGGATGGCAACAACGAGTGCATCGCCACATTTAATGAGGAAACTTGGAACATCATCAAGTCCGAGCCATTCCGCGTTGCAATCGAAAAAACTGTTGACTATCCAAACATCCGAATCACTACCGGTTGGTGGAGCACCGATTATATGGGTAAGGAGCACAACTGCTTCGAAGAAATTCAGGAGGATGAGGACGGAGTTCTGTTCCTGGAAATCGACCTCACGAAGGACGAAGCGCTTCTCGCTGCAATAGATGATCAGCATCTTCTCTTCACCGGAGACGGCTACAAGCTTCTTGAGATTTATCAGCAGGAAGAAGTCTGGGTAGAAGATGGTGGCGGCGATGAGCCTAAGAAAGAGATTATTCTCTGGGAAGGCGAGGCTATCGCCGACGACTGGGGCAACCAGCCGAATCTTCTCAGCGATGCCGGAATTGAACTTCAGGAGGCCGGCGCAACAGCCGGTCAGGAAGTCAGATTCTATATCACTCCTACTGACAGCCCATGGTTCTTGGAGATCGTTGAAGGTCATTGGGGCGGCACATACGCTTCATTCTGTTCACCAGGCGCCAACGACGGCAGCAGGATTGAATGGGATCTTGATGCCAACGGAGGTTATATCCCATTGACGCTTACTCAGGAAATGCTTGATGTGGCATACGTTCAGCAATGGTGGGGTGGAACCTTCATCGGTAACGGTGACAATGTCAAGATTACCAAGATAACGCTTTTCTAAGCTAAGTAGATAACTTATTCATCTGGGGCCGGTCCCGAAAGGCCGGCCTCATTTTTATAATTATGAAAATCACATCCCTGTTCTATCGAGTATCACTGCTGCTTGCGGCAGCATTGCTGTTAGTGCCTGCATCTTGCGGAGAAAAAGCACCGGAAGTACTTGCTCCGGTACTCGTTTCAGTCGATCCGGCAAACGGAATTTCGGACCTCGAAGGGTCTTCCCTCACCGTAAAATTCTGCTTTGACTCTCCTGTTTCCTGCTCCGGAAAGAGCAGAAGCCTGATTTCAGCCGGTGACGCAGAGATAACTGATATACTCGCTATGGCCCGATACGTCACAATAAGCGTAAACGGGCTCCAGCCGGGCAAGACATACACTATCTCGATACCTGAGGGATGTATTTGCAGTCAGGCCGCACCTGAACTTTCCGCGAGGACAATAAATTACAGTTTCTCGATGAAGAAAAAGCCGGTTGACTCTTGGGAGAGCGCCACGGATGCCGTCAAAGCAATGAAGACAGGCTGGAATCTGGGCAACACTCTGGACAGCAACAGCGGGGATGTCAACAATATGTGGATTGAAGGGTGGAAAAACCCTACGGTGGCCGACTACGAAACCGCCTGGGGCCAGCCTCAGGCCACCAGAGAACTGATACATATGTTCAAACAGGCGGGGTTCAATGCTATCCGTGTTCCTGTGACCTGGTATCCTCATATGGGCAAGCTGACAGTGAACGTCATCGGTGGAAAGCCAATCTGGGACAAGGAAAGCTGGACCGGATATGAAGTGGATTCCAAATGGATGGCGCGCGTGAAGGAAGTTGTGAACTATGTGATAGACGAAGGTATGTACTGCATACTGAATGTCCACCACGATACCGGAGAAGCTTCTACCGCCTGGTTGAGGGCCGATCCAGCCGTTTACGAAAAGTATAGAGAGAGATTCACTAATCTGTGGAACCAGATAGCCACTGAATTTGCAGGCTATGACGACAAGTTGCTGTTCGAATCCTTCAATGAGATGCTCGACGGGAACAACAGGTGGAACACCACTACCCGAACTGGATATGACATCATAAACAAGTACAACAACGATTTCGTACAAACCGTACGTGCGACAGGAGGGAACAATGCATACCGCAATCTTGTTGTGAACACGTATGCGGCAAGTGCGGATGCCGACGCGCTGAAGAATTTCAAATTGCCATATGACAGCGTAAGCGGACATCTTATCGCAGAGGTCCACAGTTACGCACCTTACCAGTTTGCATTCGAAATGGTCAATCCGGCCGACCAGTGGACCAAGTTTGACGCAAAGTGCGAGTCCCAGGTCAAATCAATCATTGACGGGCTCAACACACATTTGGTATCAAAAGGCATCCCGACAATCATCGGAGAGTATGGATGCACAAGCAAAGCCGGGGAAACCGAAATGTCAAAACAAGCCGCCCACTACGTCTCTACAGCCAAGAAATACGGCATTGCCTGCTTCTATTGGATGAACCTGAGCGACGCTGCGGACCGCAGCAAACCGGCTTGGACAATGCCGGCCCTCAAGGACGCAATACTCTCAGCATATTACGACAACTAATACGCCTGCAGAGCTTCTACAACCAGTAGCCCCACGATACATTACCCGGCTTTTCCCGTCCCTGGAAGTATCCGGCGGAGGGACTCGATGTTGGCTTTGGACACCGGGATGGTCCTGTCTATGCTGAACAGGTGGAGCTGGCAGCCGGCGGAGTTCCCGTCCACGTGTGTGATGAACCGTGTATTCACCAGAAAGGCACGATGACAATGGAGGAGGAAGGTATAGCCCTCAAGCATCTCCTCGATATTCTTGAGGGTATTTCTGATTCTCTTCTGCACCAGTTCCCCGTCCTTGAAATACCATATACTGAGGTAGTTGGCGACTGATTCTATATACAGAATGTCGGACGGCGACACTGTCAGTGACTCTTTGTATTCGCTTGTAATCTCCACTTTATCGGTCTGCTCATCCCTGACCGGCTCCGCTCCTTCAATGGCATCATTGAGGGAAAGCAGTTCCTGTATCTTGTACTCCTTCATACGGCTTCTGGTAATAAAATACCAGTAAATAGACACAAACAGCGTCCATATAATATTCTGGGTGAAACTGTTAAAATAATACTCGAGGGTGAACTTACCGTCATAGTCCACCCAATAGTAATACCAGTGCTCCAATCCCCATTCGATGGAAGTAAAATACACTCCGATGATTGCAGAGACCAGAATTACCAGAATCAAATAAAAAAAGACTTTTCTTTTGACCTGGTAGGGCCATTCTTTAGAATAATCGCAAGGGAATCCCATAACATAGGTAACAATGATTTCAGAAATCATTGACCCGATGAAAATTAATGTGCAACATCCAAGACTCTGGAGAGCCCACAAATTATCACTTACTGAGTTTTGGATTCCATATGGCCTCATCAAGGTGAAAAACACGAAGAATCCGAGGCTGAGCAGAATGTAATCCCAGATGCTTATCTTCTGAATCTTTTTCATATCGGTGCAAAAATACGCATTTCACGCATCCTTGCAAGTGGTCAGGGATGATTGGAAAAAAGTCCGGGACAGATATCTGTCCCTGCTCCATCCCCGAATATCCCTCAATATTGCGTCTCTTCAGTTAACAAAATACCTTTACCGTCGTCAATATGACAGTTAGTTATTAATGCAGTGAAGATAATATGATGAAAAATTTCAGGAAAGAGTTTACTCTATCATTTGCAATACTTCTTTGTGGCGCATTAAATCTTTGTTTTGCACAAAACAGTACCACCGTAAGCGGCAGGATCGTCGCAGGCGGAGAAGGGCTGGAGTTCGCAACCGTAGCCCTGTCAGGGCAGGACAGCACTGTCGTAGCCGGAGGGCTTACGGACGAAAACGGAAATTTCAGCATTACAGTCAGGCCGGGGTCATATACCCTGTCGGCTTCAATGATAGGCTATGATACTTATCACCGTACGTGTCTTCTTGATGGTGAGTCAATTGATGCCGGCACCATTGTCCTGAAGGAAAATGCACAGGCTCTGGATGCAGCCGTCGTCCAGGCACAGCTTCCCCGTACTGAGCTGAAGGGAGATGCCGTGGTAACGAATGTAACAGGATCGGTCCTCGAGCACACAGGCAATGCCCTGGACGTATTAAGTAAAGTCCCTGGAATGATTAACCGTGGCGGAAACCTCGAAGTAATAGGACGCGGAACTCCTCTATACTACATCAATGGGCGCAGGGTCACCGACAACTCGGAACTGCGCGACCTTATGTCCGAAGACATCAAGGCAATCGAGGTAATCAGCAACCCCGGTGCACTTTACGGAGGAGATATCAACAGCGTTGTGCGCATACGCACTGTCAAACGTCAGGGAGAAGGCTTCAGCTTTGCCCTGACCAGCCAAGCCAAGCAGCATATCTATACCTGCAGTGACTTCGAACCGTCCTGGTCCGTGCTCGACCTCAACTACCGTGTCAAAGGATGGGACTTTTTCGGCAAGTTCGTTTACTGGAACCAGCGCAACTACCAGATCAGCGACCTTGAAGGACTGACCTACCTCGAAAGGACGGACGGGAACCATCTGTTCTTCGAAAAGGGCTCGCTCGATTACAGAGGGCATAACGGAGGTCTGCAGTTCCTTGCCGGAGCCAACTGGCAGATTAACGAGAATCATTCCCTCGGTTTCAAGATTGACCGGGACCAGGGGTTGTTCGGCAACAACAGGCTTCTGGTTGATGCCGGTATCTTCCTTGATGACGTACAGGAAGACCAGCTCAATACTGTCAACGACGGCCGGATGCCGGTCAATAACCAGTGGACAGGCAATCTCTATTACGATGGAAATGTTGGTAAATTGAATATAAACTTCAACGCTGATTTCCTTAACGGCAGGAACGACACTTCAAACGAAATGAAGGAGTCCAGCTGGATTTCCCCTGCGGAATTGTCCTCAGAGCAGAAATCTACGACATATCTGGGCGCAGGGAAACTTATTCTTTCCCTTCCGGTGTGGAAAGGAAAGCTGCAGTTCGGAGCTGAAGAAATCTACGTCTATGCCGGTCAGACCTATAATATCACTTTCGACGACATTCCTTCAACGGATGCCTTCCTTACAGAAAACAATATTGCCGGCTTCGCCGAGTATGCCGCATCACTGCCTTTCGGACAGCTCAGCGCCGGCCTCCGCTTCGAACACGACGACTATTCCTACCACGACAATCTCAACGATGAGTATAATCTCAGGAAAAAATACGACAACTGGTTCCCGTCATTCAGCTTTGCCACAAAGGCAGGACCTGTTGGGCTCTCTATATCATTTTCCGGCAAGACCAGACGCCCTGATTTCAGCAGACTTTCCACCGAGATATCATACAACAACCGATATTGTTATCAGAGTGGGAATCCTCTGCTCCTCAGCGAAAAACACCTCATCGGTTCTCTGAATGCAAATTGGAACTGGCTCACATTAAGCACCAACTATTCGCGGATAGACAACGCTTTTGTCCAGTGGGGCACCCAATACAATGACAAGGGAGTGATTCTGATAAAGAGCGCCAACCTGGATACTCCGCAGCGCAAGCTGAGCGTTTACCTCACAGCGTCTCCTACTATTGGAGTCTGGAGTCCCCGATATACTGTCGGAATGGAGAAACAGTTCCTTACCCTGACTCTCGAAGACCCCACGGCTGAAGGAGGTCACCGCACAGAATTTTTTGGCAAACCGATGTATCTGCTTCAGTTTGACAATGCCTTCCGTTTCAAGCACAGCTGGCTTCTGGAGGCTGGATACCAGTACCTCAGCAGGATGAATGTTGCCACTGCGGAAACACTCAGGCCCATGCAGAATGCATCATTGAGCATCCAGAAATCGTTCCTGAAGGATGACGCCCTCACCTTCCGTCTCACCTGGGCAGACATATTCAACTCTTCCGTCGAATATGCGCACGTCGATTTCGGGCGCTACATCATCAACCAGTCGAACGACAATTACAATTCCTGCATTACTCTGCGCATATCCTACCGCTTCAACAGCGCCTCCAACAAATACAAGGGCACCGGTGCTGGAGAATCCGCAAAAAGCAGGTTGCAGTAAGGCTTTTACTCAAGGACGAATTTGGCGGATATGTTCTGGGACACCTTGATGTTGTCGAATTCTATCGATTCCTCGACAGCGGCTTCTTCTGCGGCATAATCCATCATCATACCCTTTGCCGCCATCCTCGGCTGGGCATAGAGGACTGAATTTCCGGAATAGCCGCCGTTGAGATAGAAGCACTTCCCTACTGTCTGCCCTATTGCCCCGGCCATGGATTCAGCCTGCTTCTTTGCATTCCTGACGGCTTCCTGCCTGACCTGGTCCTTGAGTTCCTCGATCTTGCTGTATTCCGCCTTGATGAAGGATACATCCGAGATTCCCAGGCCGTCAAGCCTCTGCCATACTGAGGATACAGCTTCCGCGGTGTTAACCTTCAACTGATAGGTGGCGGTGGAGAGATTGGTCCTACGGTTATAGAACGAACTCGACAGGGATGTTCTCACAAGCTGTTTCTCAATGTCGATTCCGAGAGACTTCAAAGCCGAGAGCATGGATTTCTGTTGTTCTTCGACGGACTTCTTCCCCTTGCTGTCCTGCTCGTTTATTTCAATTCTGAGATAGAAGACATCGGGAGCGACTTCCTTCTCGGCCGAGCCGTTGACTTCTATATAACTTGGATATCCCTCAACGTTTTGGGCAAAGGATAATTCCGATTTGATTCCCATCAAAAGCACTCCAAAGAGTGTAAACACAAATATTCTTTTCATAATCTTAATGTTTACTTTCCTTTTCCCAAAAATGATACCAAGAATGGAATTATCACTGAATATCGAAATTTTCGTCAACAATAATCCTCTCTCCAAGCACCAACTTGTCGCCGGAATCATCCACATTCCAGTACTGCGGCTTTCTCGGTCCGTTGCCCTCTGAATGGTGTACGACATACATCAACTTACCGCCGAATGTACGGAACAGCATACCGTGGCCAGAATTGTTGGCAAGGAAAGGCTCAGGTTCCTGAACCCACGGACCGGCGATAGTCCCTGATTCGGAATAGCATACGCACTGGATATATCTGTCCTTTCCCCAACTTGCCCAGAGCATTCCGAGACGCCCGGTCTGCGTACGGAACATCTGCGGCCCGTCGGTGACCCATCCCGGCATCTTCATCCCGAATGTTGCCTCTCCGTTAGAGTTCATCTCGGCTACTGCCGGATGCTCCGATGCCCTGAACATAGTGACAGGATGCTCCGAAACAGTATAGCTCAGGTCCGGGGCAAGCTCGATATAGTCCATTGTACCGTCAATGAGCTGAGTCCACTCGTGCACGAAAATCATATATATCTTTCCGTTTTCCTCGTAGAGGGTTCCGTCTATGCAGTCCCAATTGTGCGGCTGGTAATCATACCCCGGCTCCACCGCAAAGGTCTTGTACGGGCCTTCGGGAGTCTCCGAGCGGAGAAGATAGGTCTGATTATGAGGAACATTATATCGTCTCGGAACCTGCTGGATAAGATCGCTGTGGTCACTCCAGGTCCCTGCATAATAGTAATACTTACCAATCTTATGAATCTCAGCTGCAGCGGCAAAACCGGCCTTTTCCAACCACAGGCCCTTGATGTCGATAATGTTGTACGGGCCTTCCCACATCACCAGATCTTTGCTCTTATACATCCTTCCACCGGAACTGGTCAGATAGTAAGTCCTGCTTGCAGGTTCGGCATAGATATAAGGGTCGCTCATTGCCAGGTCGTTGAAATGGACAGTCCTGATTTCAGGCTCGCGCATTCGCGCCCTCATTCTTGCCGCCATACCGGCAGTGTCCGAAGGCATCCCTCCTCCGAAATTCTTCTGTCCCGGATTCGCAGGCGGGGCTTGTTCTCCCGGTTTCACCTCCCCGGTATCCTGAACTCTTACAAGTACAACCTTAGGCGAACATGCGGCCAGAGATAATAATGCGGCCGCAACAAATACAGTTATTCGTTTCATTGTCACGTGTTATTTATGCTAAAAATATAAATATTTTCATACCGAAAACCATTTTTCAGCCGGAAGCTCACAAGAATGAGTATTAAACCTGTTTTTTCTCCCTGATTGCCTTCCCGTACATCTGCAGAAGCCGCTCGGCGGAGTGCTCGATGCTGTATTCCCTGGCCTTAAGCGCATATTTCGCACTCATTTCCTTCCTGTACTCAGGGTGTTCTATCCACCAGTCTATCCTCTCTGCCAGAGCCTTTATGTCACCGTGAGGAAATACACTCTCAGGGCAAAGCGCAAAGCCGCTCGTCGCAGCAAGACGGGCATCAGCAATCACCGGCACAAGGCCTTCACGTATCGATTCGAGGCAGGAAAGTCCTTCAACCTCGATGTTGGCGCAATGGACATAGAGATATGCCTTGCGGCGCATCTCGCAAAGCTCCTCGTGATGGTAGAAACCGAATACCGGCTGATGCTTCAAGATGCCTGCTTTCAACAGTCTATTGCATTTTCGCTCATATTTGGCTTTTCCTGAGCCTTTCCCTGCAAAATACAGTTGAATATCACCGGCGTGGCGGCAATACTTCATCGCATCAATAACTTCGTCGTGATTCTTCTCCGGAGAGAACCGACCAATGCTCAATATGATGAACGGCGAAGTCTGAGGCACGGATTCCTCTATCGGATTGTCAAAACGGATTCCGTTGGAGAACACCTCTAATTGCGATTTGAATCCTGCCCTCATCAGCTCCAGTCGGACTTTTTCTGCCGGGCATTGAATATAACTGCAATGGTTGTAGATATGATTTCTCCAAAATCTCATCAGAAGTTTGTTGGCGAATTTCATTTCACCAGCCTTGCCGAAGATGTTGTAGAAAATATTCTCGGTATAAAGATGAAACGTACCGACCATAGGTTTTCCAAGTTCCTCAGCAATCTTGACCACCTTAAGTTGCAAGACCATAGCCTCTTCGAGATGAATCACGTCAGCCCATTCCACTGCCTTCCGTATCACGGTCTTGTCGCCTGCGGCAAAAGAATAGCAATTCGCATCAATTAGAGGCTGGAATATAGGGAATTTGAATATCTTCAATTTGTAATCTGGAGACGGTCCGTTGGGATCAGCATTCTCACCACACAGTAGTCTGACCTCTGCACCGGTATTTCTCAATGCCTTTATCGTCTGCCTGACAGATGTCGTCAGGCCATTTCCCCTTATATATACGTTATTACAAACGAACAATACCTTCATAGCAGGTTCTAACATTTCGCAAAGATACGAATATTAGAACCTGTTTAAAAATAATT
>JAKSKD010000031.1 GCA_024401925.1 Bacteroidales bacterium
AATCTGTTTGAATCATGAATAACTATATGTTGGTGAATATTGTTATTCGTGATGGAATTTAGAAGTGTCTCGGAAAATCCATCCTCATGTGAAGGATACGGACGATCCTTACTTTTCGTTGAGATATAATACGATAAAATATGATATGACGTCCACAGTTGACACCACGTAAATTTGGCCGGACTTCATCATAACTGCGGCCGACAATTTCCGGGTTGGAAGCGATACGCTCACAAGTTATTTGCGTTGCGCCTTCAGTTCGGCAAGAAAGATATCTCTGTTGAAATCTTCAACATCCGGACTTGAATCACCATCGTCAATGGCAGAGCGAAGGGCAGCCAACCTGGCTTCATCATCCTCAAGACGGCGAAGTGCCGCCCTGACAACTTCACTCGCATTGTTATATCTGCCAGAGGTGATTGTTGATTGAATGAAATTCTCGTAATGAGGTCCGAGAGCAACCGTCATTGTGCGTGCCATATACTATGTTTTTGACAACTGTAAGAATATTTCTTAACAATTGCAAACCAGAAGATGTAATCTAAAACATCCAAATATCCAACTCAGTTTTGTTGCTGGCCATATAGCTTCGTGAAACTTACTCTTTGAAGAACTGTAGAATTTCTTTGGAGTAGTTTGCGGTTAATAATCCGCAGTTTTTGCGGTTTATTAGCCGCATTTGATTATATTTGCAGTACTAACGGAATAATTATGTATATACATCAAACTAAGGACTGGCCACATTTCTCGTGGGATAAGGACGTAATTAATGTAAAATTGGCCAATGTTAACAAGGCAGCCGGCTTTCTTGCAGGCAGGCTTTCTGCCATTGGGTTCGACGCCCAGATGAGTGCTGCAGTTGAGACATTGACTCATGATATCCTTGCTTCATCAGAGATTGAAGGAGTTGTCTTGAATTCTAATCAGGTGCGTTCTTCGGTGGCAAGAAGAATGGGAGTACACATCATCGGTGATGTGGAACCTTCTCATTATATTGAGGGTGTAGTGGAAATGATGATGGATGCCACACGCAAATATGGCCAGCCCCTTACTGATGATAGACTTTTCGGATGGCATAACTGCCTGTTCCCAACTGGACGTAGCGGAATGGAAATCATAAATGTTGGTAAGTATAGAATCGATTCTATGGAGGTTGTGTCTGGCACTTTGGACAGGGAGAAGGTACATTACCAGGCTCCAGCAGCGGATGCAGTACCGGCAGAGATGAAACAATTCCTTGATTGGTTTCACGCTGATTCAACGCCCAAAGACTATATTAAATCCGCCGTGGCGCACTTCTGGTTTGTAAGTATCCACCCTTTTGATGATGGCAACGGCCGAATCAGCCGTGCTATTGCCGACATGGCTTTGAGCCAGGCGGATGACTCCTCACTCCGATTCTTCAGTATCTCCAGACAAATCAACAAGGATAAGCGCAGGTATAACGACATTCTGGAGCGCTGCCAAAAGGGAGGATGCGACATTACATTTTGGATAGACTGGTATCTGGATTGTATGTTACGTGCAATAGAGAGTGCAGGGGAGATGCTCTCGTCAATTCTTGACAAGTCCATCTTCTGGCAGACCCATTCACAGGTGGTTGTGTCTGACCGTCAGAAGTCAGCCCTTAACATCTATCTCGATGGGTACAGTGGAAAGCTGAATGTTAAGAATTGGGCCAAGCAGGTTAAAGTATCTGATGATACTGCTGCCAGAGATGTGAAAGACCTCGTCGAGAAAGGTATTCTTGTCCCTAAGCCAGGAAGGGTAAGAGATGTCTCGTATGGCATTTCCATATCGGCGGACAGGACTATCGTGCCAGGCCCGAAGGACGAATAAATCTCATAAGTTTCACTAGTTACAGAAGGGATAACCTTTGTTCTCAGTTCGACGCATCCGCGCAGACGAATGAATTCGTATACACGCGAATCATTCGCGTCTGTACGAGAATCATATGCGCAAACGGATGAACGCAAACTGAGTTCGTTTTACGCCGTCTATCAATATCAGTTGTAAGATACTTGTTTACACGAACATCCCTGCATCCAGCCCAGTTGACTTGCTGAACACCTGATTCGGAGACAAGAATCCGTGTCTTTTCCTCGGCCTCTCGTTCAGTTTGCGCTCAACTTCTTCAAGGAACTCCTGCGTGATGTTCGTGAAGTCGGAACCCTTGGGAATGTACTGACGGATGAGTCCGTTGGTGTTCTCGTTGGCTCCACGCTCCCACGAATGGTAAGGTCTGGCAAAGAAGAAGCCCACACTTGTTGCTCTGGAAACTCGTTCGTGCTCGGCGAACTGCAAGCCATTGTCAGCGGTTATGGTCTTCACAAGGTCATACTGTTTGAGGCATTCAAGGATGCCGATGATCTGCTCGGGACTGTAATCCATAAGAATCATCTCATCCACCTTCTTCCTGACATCTTCCTTGAACATCCGGCCTCCAGTTTTGCAGCGATCTGATACCGCTGCCACTCTCTTAAATGCGTCATTTTTGAACCTGTTTTGCGGGCAGACCGCCCCGATGTAAAGATTTATACTTAATATAAACCTTTATCTCACAGATTCTTTCTCAAAAATTGCGTTTAGAAGTTGAATCCGGCCTTGATGTCCAGTTTCTTGTCGATGTTTGTCATCTTGAAGATGCTCATCACTGTAGGGCAAACGTTGATTATCGAGAATGAAGCCCCCAGGGATTTGGCTTTTTTGTGGGTGGCTATCACCTGACGGAGCCCCGCAGAGGACATATATTCAACCAGGTCAAAGTCAAGGACAAGGGAGGTCGCATCTGTAATGGCGTCAACCACCTCTCCGAGTTCCGGGGAGGAAGCTGTGTCAAGCCATCCTTCAGGGCATAAGGTAATGGTGCCGTTCTCAAATGTTTTAGTGATATTCATAGATACTATTTCATTATTGATTTTGTTATTGTAAGTATGTTCCTGCCGTCACGGTATTCGTAATCTACGGAATCTGCAACGGTGAAGGCTATGAGTCTTCCGAGTCCGCCCACGGCAGTGTCTATGTCATATTCTGCAGCATCGGGGATGTTGACCCTAGGGTCGAACTGGCGGCCTCCGTCAGAGAAGCGCATAATCACCCTGTTCGAGTATTCCAATTCGAAGAGTATCTTCTCTCCCTCAGGAACCGGGCCTTCGAATGCGTAGGTGCAGATATTGACAAAACATTCCTCGGCAGCTACACAGAGGTCCATCAACAGATCTTTTGGAATACTGCTCTTGAACAGGAATTCCTTGATGGCGGAGAACTCCCTGATGTCGTAGTTCAGGGCAAGTACTTTTCTTTTCCTGATGAAACAACTCAGCATAGTTATGTCATCGTTCTGCTCGGCATCACCGGTGAACTTGTGAAGGGCGGACTCAACGGCCTCAACATAATGCTTCTGAGAAGATTCTGAGGTTTCTTTCAGTACTTTTTCAAGCCTGTCGATTCCAAAGAATTCTCCAGACTTGTTTACGGCCTCATTCACACCGTCAGTATATAGGAATAACGAATCTCCTTCCTGAACAGGAACTACAACATTTTCATATTCTTCTCCCGGGAATAGTCCCAGTGGAGTCCCGCCTAAGCCGTCGAGGGCAACAGGTCCCGGCTTCATCAGATATGGAGGGTTGTGTCCTGCATTTGCATAGGTCAAAGTTCCATCTTCGGAATTGTAAAGACATACGATGGCGGTGATGAACATCATCTTCGGATTTTCCTCTGTAATAAGGTCGTTCATGCTTTTAAGTATGTCCGCAGGGCTGTAGCCCATCTTTGCAAACTGCCGTATTGAGAATAGTGTGATTGACATAAGGAGTGCGGCAGGAACACCCTTTCCGGAGACGTCTCCGACAACACAGAGAGTGCGTGTATCATCTATTTCAAGATAATCATAAAGGTCTCCTCCAATCAGTTTCGCAGGGTTCATCACAGCCTTGATTGCGCAATTCTCAAGGTAGGCGAAATTGAACGGAAGTATGCCCTTCTGAATGTCTGCTGCGATATCAATCTCCGCCTGCTGACGTTCCTGCTCCCTGCCCATCCGAGCAATGTCATCAATATACTTGTCCATCTCCTCCGTCATATGGTTGAAGGAGTCTGCAATTCTTGCAAATTCATCGCTGTTGCCCGAGTCAAGTTTTATGGCGGAGCACCTTCCTCCGGAGATATAGTCTTTCATCGCCAAGGAAATGCTTTTCGCGGGGTTTGAAACCATCTTTCTGATAAACAGGTAAAGAAGCCCGGCTACTATTAAAATTATGATGAACATAAATGCGGCCACGATATAAAAGCCGTGAACCACATCTCCCCTCAATTCGTCATTGGCCATATCGGCGCCTACCATAGCCCGGTTCCCGAACTGGTCAGAAATCCTCAAAGACACGCTGGTAGATTTTTCAAAGAGCTCGCTCTCCTCAACGGCATATTGGGTACTGTCGTTCCAGGCCCTCATATCGCTCTCTGTCAGAGTGTACTTTATGGTAACTCCATCTATGTTGCCCTCAGGAACGTTACCGGATTTTTTAGGGTTCTTTGTATAGGAAAGAACGGTTATGGTGCCGTTTTCAAAATCAGGGACATAGGCGTAAATATAGTTAACCCGATACCACGAACACAAATACTCTCCAAAGAAGGAAAGCCGGTCATTGAAAGTGATGTCAATGGGCCTTTGGAGATTATTCGATTCATACATAATTAAATCTGCATAAATACCCACAAGGGCCTTGGTATACTGCTCCCCCTTTTTCATGACCTCGCGGTTGAGTGAGAAGTAGGCCCCCAGGAGCAGCAGCAAGAAGGCTGCGGCAAGAACGGCGGAAACTCGTGACGCAAGTTTCCGTGCTATCGATTTCTTACTTTTATTCATCAGGCTCAAAATAATCAAGTGTGAGAAGGCTCTCGATGGCTCTTTCAAGGTAGGAGTTGTCAACCAGAGGCCAGGAGAAGCCCAGACGGTAAAGAACATTGGCCGTGAACAGGTTGTCTGTGTCAACCATATGAAGGTCAGGGCGGTCGTTGGTTACCAGGCCCTGAAGCTTTGAGTTGATTCTGACGTCGCCCAGCATTCTGTAGTAGTCAGAATAGTACTCCTCATCCTGGACAGGCACGATTTTGAGTCCGCAACGATTGCTGGCCTCAATGAGCTGCATCTCGTCAAACCCGAATCGGCTGTCTGCGTGGAAGGCGGTGAATTCGTCATTGGTCCCCGCCAGCAGTACTATCGCCTTAGCCGTCATATCGATAGGCGAGAAGTTCATAGGGTCCGTGGCGTGGCTGATAGGGCACTTGCCTATGGTGGTAAAGCCCCTCAGGGCATTCATAAAGGCATTTGAGTTAAAGTTTATTTGGAACTCACCGTCGCTGTGGCGGCCCATCAGGTTGCCCACGCGGATAATCTTTCCTCGGAGTCCGCCGCGTATCGCTTCAAGCATCTTGAGCTCGGCGTGGTACTTTGAGATACAGTACTTGTTGTCCATCGAATCGATGACAAACAGTTCGTTTTCGTGCATCTTCACCTGTTTGATGTAGGTTTCTCTCGTGTGGACTCCCGGCACGGAAACCGTTGAAATCTGTACCATTTTCGACCCTGCAGCTCTTACTGCTTCAATGAGATTTTCCACTCCGTGAACATTCACTTTCTCTATGATGTCATCTGAAGCATAGTGCTTTACTATCGCAGCGCAATTGATAAGAGTGTCAAAGTGAACGGTAGAGAGGGTCTCAAGAATGTTGTGGTCGGTGATATCTGCATCAATTACGGTGATGCGGTCCTTGAATGCATCTTCGAACGGATTGTCAAAGTAGTACATCAGCATATTCTGAAGGCGCACTTCGGCGGTAGGCATTTCCCCCTTTCGAACGAGGCAGATAACGTGGCCCTCGTCACGCTCGAGCAGTTCCCTGAGAATGTGAATGCCCAGGAATCCCACGGCTCCGGTGAGCAGTACGTCTCCCAGCGGCTCCCTCTTGACAAGGTGAGCGAATTCCAGGGTGTTGTTCCTCAGAACGTCTTCGTACTCGGATTTGAAGCCTGATGCCGTCCCGACTTCCTGAGGTGCAGTTTCCAGTAGCTTTTGGGACTCAATATACTCTGACAGCTCCTCAGGGGTAGGGTGGTCAAATATATCCTGATACTCCACTTTTATTCCCTTTGACATCAACTGCATTATCGCTTTTGATGCAGAGAGGGAGGTGCCTCCCATCTCAAAGAAGTTGTCGTCTGCAAAGAAGTCGTCAAGCGAGAGCACCGACTTGAAAAGCTCGCATATCTGCTGTTCCAGAGACTTCTTCGGAGCCTTGCGTCCGTTTTTGCGAGCCTCTCTCTTGACTTCAGGCAGAGCCTTTACATTGACCTTTCCGCTAGTTGTCAGAGGTATGTTGTCAAGCTGCATCATCACGTCAGGTACCATGTAGTAGGTCAGGCGTGCCTTCAGGAATGCGGTCAGAGCCTGAATGTCTGTCTTGCGGTCAGCGGTGAAAAAGCCTGCCAGATAGTCCTCGGAACCATTGTTTTTGACCACCACCTTGCACTGCTTCACTCCTTCGAACGCCACGATGCTTCTTTCAATCTCGTCCAGTTCAACCCGGAAACCGCGCAGTTTGACTTGATTGTCCATTCTTCCGAAGAACTCCACTTCTCCGTCTCCATTGAGACGCACGGTGTCTCCGCTGTGGTAAGCCCTGCGCCCGTCCAATGTAAAGAAGGATGCTGCGGTCTTGTCTGGCAGGTTGACATAGCCCCTGCCCACCAGGTCGCCGCAGATAATCAGTTCTCCACAGGCAAAAGGAGGCAGAATGTTGCCGTGTTTATCCACCACATAGAAGGCCGTATTTGCAGCAGGGCCTCCGATAGTGATGCCGCTGCCACTCTTCAATTCTTTGGCGCAACAGGTTGCGGTACATTCAGAAGGGCCGTAGCCGTTGATGATATGCATCTCCGGAGAGATCTTCCTGAGTTCGTCGAACAGCAATCCGGGGAACGCTTCTGCTCCGGAAACTATTGTGTGTATTTTCTCAACGGCCTTGCGGAACTCAGGAATACTGATGTAGTTCGAGAGCACTGAAGGGGTGGTTGCCAGCAGATCCACGTGGCTTTCTGCCATACAGGAGGCCAGAGCCGCGGGATTGTGTATCTCCCTGTCGGTTGAGATGCAGACAGACCTGCCGTTGAGAAGGTGAAGCAGATTGTCGAACACAGACATATCAAAGGAAATGGAGCTGATGGCGAGGCTTACCTTTCCTCCTTTGTCACCGTGATACAGAGAATAGGTGAAGTCCGCAGGCTGCGCCAGGCAAGCCAGGTTCCTGTGCTCTATCATCACGCCCTTAGGCTTTCCGGTAGAACCCGAAGTGTAAATGCAGTAAGCCAGACTATCGGCCGGAATGTCAAGATTAAGGTTGTCCTCACACCCGTCTTTCAGGGCCTCCTCGAGCACAACAGTGCGGTATTTCCTGTCAGAATTGAAGAGCTGGGGCCTTGAGGCAAGAATGTCGGCCGTGGTGATGACCACAGGACTCCCGGCATCTGAAAGACAGTATGAAATTCTGTCGTCAGGGTAATCGGGAAGTATGCCCAGGAAGGCTCCTCCCGACTTGAGAATACCGATTTCAGCCACTGACAGAAGAACAGTTCTGTCAAGTATCATTCCCACAACAGAGTCAGTTCCGACTCCGAGTTCCCTGAGTTTGCGGGCAAGACGGTTGGCCTGGCGGTTGAGCTGGTCATAAGTGAGGGATATGCCCTCGCAAGTCACTGCAAGCCGGTCTGGGCAGGCGGCGGCGTGCTCCTCGAACAGGCGGTTCACACTGGTGATTCTGTATGGCCTTGCGGTGTCGTTTATCGCGGCGAGCCTCTTTGCGGTCCTGCCGGAAAGAAGGGAAACGCGTCCCAATTTCTCCTGACAGAGGAACCCTGATACAGCCTGCTCCAATGCGTCAAGGAAGGCCTTTACGTAAGCCGCACTGAAAATGTCCTTTTTGTATTCGGCCTCGATTTCAAAGGTGTTATCCTTTATGTTCAGGTTCAGGGTGAGCGGAGCCTTTGCCACAGGCGGTAAGAGAGAACGGAATACGGCCTTTTCTCCGCACAGTCTGTCAAAGTTGAAGCTGTCTCCCTGATACACGAAAATGATATCTGACTTTATCCCGAATTCGCGGGAAATCTCGGAGAAAGGATAGATGTCGTTGGCCATACTATCCATCAGCTGGTCTTGTGTGGCTTTGATGAAATCAATGACTCCTGTATCCTTTTCTTCGCGCACCAGCACTGGAAGTGTCTTCACCAGCATAGTGAATGCAGATGAGAGACGGGAGTCGCTTCTGCCGTTGTAGATAGTTGTAAAAACCGTTTCCTCCCTATTTGAAAAACGCCCCAGAGTGAAGCCGAAGGCAGAATTGAAGAAAGCGTTCATTGTCAGATGCTTCTCCTCACAGAACCCGCGTACATCTCCTGCCGGAACTCCGAACCGCACAGTCAGCCTTCCTGCATCGGCAGCATTGCCGGTCTCAGGAGATTTTGGCGGAAGGCATTCGGCTTCGCATTCCCCGAACACCCTGGTGTAGTATTCCTTTGCCTCGGCATACCTCGCGCCGGCGCGCACTTGCTCCTCTTCAAGGGCCGCCTCGAAACCGCTGAAAACCTCTTGCTTCAGAGTTTCCCCAGCGTAGGCCTTATTGATATCGGAGAGCAGTATTGCTTCGGAAGTGCCGTCAGAAATGATATGGTGAAAATCCAGGAAGAGACAGTTCCCTTCCGGCGTAAGAAGCACGGATGCCCTGTAGAGAGGGGCGTCGAGCAACTTGAACGGGCGAACCAGTTCGGAATCGTCAGGAATATGTTCAAATCTCTCAAGACTCACGGTTGCCGGAACATTGTCGTTCCTGCGAGCCCTGATATTGCCGTCCGCATCTGCGAACAGTGTTGTCTTGGCATAAGGATGGGCATCAATTGCCGCCTTCACGGCAGCGGAGAGCCTGTCGGCGTCAACACCTGCTCCCAGTTTGAACAGTACGGGGATGTTGTAGGTTATGCTGTCCCGATCGGAACTGCACTCTACAAAAATACCCATTTGGGTCTGGGTAAGAGGGTAATCCTGCTGCAGAGCGTAGGTTGTGGCTCCTCCGGCGGACAGCAGCAGCGCTTCCAGTTTCCGGACAGTGTCATTCGCCTTTATGTCCTCTATCTTCACCGACACATCGAACTCCGTACCCAGCATCACATTGAGCCGGAGTACTCCTATTGAGGTGAGTCCGGATTCGAACAGCTTGGTGTCTATGCCAAAACTGTCGTGCCCCAGCACCTCGGCGACAATTGCGCATATTCTGCGCTGGGTGTCGTTTTCAGGAGGCACGATGTCCTCTGCCTTGCGCTGAGGGCGCGGCAGAGCCTTTCTGTTCACCTTCTGATTCTGATTCAGAGGAATGCGGTCTATCTGCATAGTTACGGCAGGCACCATATACGGCGGTTTTTCCTCACGGATAAAGTCTTCCAGCGCCTCCACGTCAACCTCGTTGTCAGAGACCACATAAGCTGCTATGAACTTTCCGCCGCCCGGGTCGTCGAATGCTGCAACAGTGGCATCCTTGATGCCCCGGAACCTGCGGATCACCTCTTCGACCTCGGTCAGTTCAACTCGGAAGCCGCGCACTTTAACTTGGGCGTCTCTCCTGCCGATAAACTGCAGATTGCCGTCTTCCATATAGCGTACAATGTCTCCAGTGCGGTAAATCTTTTTATATTCCGGATCTTCGCAGAATGGGTTGTCTCCGTATGCCTCGGCTGTCTTTTCCGGACGGTTGAGGTAGCCTGCTGTCACGTGGGTGCCGGATATCCAGAGTTCTCCCACAGCTCCGGGAGGCAGCAGTCTGCCCTTAGGGTCTACGACATAGAGTTTCACGTTGTCGATAGCTTTTCCGATAGGTATGTCCCTGTACATTTTGTCAACCAGGAAGCCGCTGGCAAGGATGGAGCCTTCTGTAGGGCCGTACAGGTTAAAGAGGTTGAGACCATCCGGTGGTGCCAGAGGAGTTAGTTTCTCTCCTGCCACATTGAGGTATTTCAGAGTCTCGAGACCTCCCATCAGTGCGAACTGGCGGCCGACCTGGGTGGTCATCGTCGAATGGGTGATGCCGTTCCTGTTGAAGTAGCTGCGCAGGGCCGGGAGATCCAGACGGATTTCATCGGAGATGATATGCAAGGTCGCACCTGAGATTATTGTGGCATAGGTATCGAAAACGTTTGCGTCGAATCCGAAACTTGCGTATGCGGTAACCTTGGAGCCTGGTCCCAGCGAGTAGAAGCGGTGCTCCCAGGCGGCGGTCACCATAGTGTTTGCGTGGGTGAAAATTACTCCCTTCGGAGTGCCGGTAGAGCCGGAGGTATAGAGCAGCACGAACCTGTCTTCAGGCCTTGGCTGTGGCAGCGGTGCTGATGGTTCCGGCAGTGCGGGGATGGTGTCTGTGAATATTCTCTCACCGCGGAAGTCATCGCCAATGATTCCGCTGAGCTGCGCTGTGGTGATGAGCTTACGGGCTCCGGAGTCCTTTACCATCAGGTTGAGTCGGTCTTCGGGGTAGGTAGGGTCGAGCGGCAGGTATGTGCAGCAGGCCTTTAGGACACCCAGAGAAGACAGGAGCATATATTCGCAACGAGGTATGAGGATACCCACCACGTCGCCGCGTTCCATTCCGGAAGCTACCAGACTTGCAGCCAAAGCATCTGTGATGTGGTCTACCTCGCGGTAGCTGAATTTCCTGTCTTCGAAAACAAGACATTCAGCGTCAGGGGTTTGTGCTGCCTGATGCCGAAAAAGGTCGACTACCGTGGAGTCCTTCTCGTAAGGGACTTCAGTGTGATTGAAGGTCCCGATGTCGGTTATTGCCTTGGAGTCGGCGAGCTGAATCTCTGCAAGGGTGCCTGCGGTCATCATTTCTCTGACCACCTTGAAGTACATTGCGGCAACACGGGCGGCAAAGCCTTCAGAGTACAGTTTCCTGCGATAGCCCACGTTCAGGGTATAGCTGTCGCCAGTCCTGTATAGCATAAAGTGTATATCAGACTGAATGTCCGCGGTGTCGAGCATTTTTACGTTCATCCTGTCTCCGGCCATCTGAGGACCGGCGAACATCTCTGCCTGATAGACGAAGGAGATGCTCATTCCTATTCCGTACTGAGCCGCCAACTCGCTGAAGCTCATACAGTCGTGTGACATTGTGCTGAACAGGGTGTCTTGCGCTTCGTTAAGGAAGTCAGTGACCGCGCGGCTCTCGTCTATCTGAAAATACAACGGCAGTGTGCGCACGAACATACCTATTGAATCGGCGAGTCTGATGTCGTGACGGCCGTTGTTCACTGTGCAGAAGAAGCTTTCTGCCGCTCCGTTGAACTTTGCCAGAGTGTAGGCGAAGGCACCTAGGAAGAGGGTGTTTTCCGTGATTCCGCGAGTTCTGGCGAAGTGGCTGACGTTGTTGGAACTGATGTCTTCTGCGGTCAGGGTCAGGTGTCCCGCACCTTTGAAGTCCTCGTCCGTGACCCTGTCAGGTACAGGGGTGGAGTCGCATTCCATTCCATCGAGCCGCGCCTTGAAGAATTCCCGTGCCTCGCGGTATGTTTCCGTTTCGTGAAGGGCCGGTTCTCCCGCCGCCAGGTCAAAGAGGGTCAGAGCCTCCTGCGGACATTCCTCTCCTCTGTAAACGGCAGCTGTCTGCTCAAGGAATGCGGTTACGGAACTGCCATCAAAGACAAGATGGTGGATGTCAAGGAAGAGGGCGTTCCCCTGTGGTGAGTGGAGCAGAAAGAATCTGTACAGGGGGCCTTCCTCAAGGTTGAAAGGCAATACCAGTTCCTTGCAGGAGTCTTCTGATATGTTGCTGACACTTATGTCCTTTATGGTGATTTCCCTGTTTTGGAAACGCATTGCAGGAATGCCTGATTGTTCGGTTACGGTAACATTCAGGACTTTGTGGCTCGTAGCTACGGTAATCACCGCGGCCTTGAAACGCTCCAGGTCGGTATTTTCAGGCAGGGTACAGAGTACCGGGATGTTGTACTTGACGGAATCCGGGTCCGAGTTGCAGTCAAGGTACACTCCCAGCTGGGAATCTGACAGTGGACAGAATTCCGGGATTTCGGTGCTGTGGGCGGTCTTTTCTACTGCTTCCATCTTGCATAGGGCTGCAATCGCCCTCGGGGTCCTGGCCTTGAATATCATATCGGGGACAAGGCCGTAGGAGTCGAGCCCCTCGAGCAGACGAAGAACCTTAATGGAGTCTCCTCCGAGAGAGAAGAAGTCGTCATCTGTGCCTATGGTGCCGCAGTGAAGAACTTTCTCGAATGAGTCGCAGATATTCTTCTCGAGTGCGTCCGCAGGGGCGCGGTAGCTTGCTTTGTACAGGTCTGCAGCAGGCGGAGTCAAGGATTTACGGTCAAGCTTTCCGTTGGCGTTCTTCGGCAGCTCGGTCATCCTGACCAGGAATCTCGGAATCATATATTCCGGCAGAGTGCGGGAGAGCTCCCTGCGAAGTTCGGATTCTTCAATAGGCTCTTTTTCTACGTAATAAGCCACAAGGTAGTTCTGGGAATCGGCATCCTCGAAGGCTTTCACCGCAGCGTTCGCTATCTGCGGCATATCCATCAGGCGACCTTCTATCTCAAGGGTTTCCACTCGCTGGCCGTTCACTTTTACCATCCAGTCCTTGCGGTTCGAGTAAACTATGTCTCCGTTCGGATTTATATAGCCTATGTCTCCGGTGCGTACCAAGGTTTTTCCATCTTTCCGACGCTGGAGAGCGGCTTTTGTCCTCTCGGGGTCTTTGAAATATACTGTATCGAATTCTCCCAGGGCGCAGATTTCTCCTTCGGTTCCGTCTGGGACGGGATTTCCGTTGTCATCAAGAACTCTGACTTCCACTCCGTCCATACTCTTGCCTACAGGGGTGTTGTCATATGCCCGGTCGACATTGAAGGTGGTGACGAATGCGGCAGTCTCGCTCATACCGTATCCGTTCAGTAAGTCAAATCCGTCCGGAGCCACTCTCGAGAGCCTTTCTCCGCAAGTGATGACTCTCTGGAGTGCAGGGTCGCTGTTGTGGTAGAGGCGTAGCATCTGAGGGGTGATGATACCAACTGTGATGCCGTTCTTCCTGTAGTATGATGCCAGTGATACGGCTGATTTTCTGACGCTGTCTTCAAGTATGTGGGTGGTGCCGCCTATTGAATAGACAGTGAGGTATTCAATGATATGAAGCAGGAAAGAGAATAGTGCTCCTCCTCCGTAAATCACCGGCTCAATGCCATCGAATACGCTCTGATGGCGTATCGCTCCCCTTGCCAGGTCAGCTGTGCTGAAAAGTATTCCCTTCGGTGTTCCGGTAGAACCTGATGTATAGGCCAGCAGTGCGGGTGCAGAGCCGTTGGCAGGGATTTCGCGGGCTTCAAAGTTTTCAATGTCAGAGAAGAATTCTGCTGTGATAGTCAGGCGCGACCCGCAGTCCTTCTTTATGAAGGCCACTCTCTCTTCCGGATAATCCGGAACCACCGGCACCACTACGCACCCCGCCTTCAGCACTCCGATATACGCAGCCTGATACTCCATACACCTGCTCATATTCACAAGAATAAAATCCCTGTCATTCTCTTTGGTGTATCCCAAAGATATCAGTTTACCGGCTACGAGACTGCTGAGTCTGTCCAGTTCGCCATAACTCGTATTTCTTTCTCCGTTTCTGTCCACCAGTGCAGTCCTCTCCGGCCATCTGCAGGCGGCTTGCTTGAACAAGCTAATGAAATCCATATGCGTCATTTCTTCTGTATCTAGCAAATATAGCGAAAATTTTCATCCTGTGGCGGTCCTGCAATTCCCGACAAATTGCGCGGACGCGAGTCACTCGCGTTTTGCGCAACATCATTCATACAGGCGGCCACTCCATAGCGGAGCTGATAGAAATATCATTGTGATTCATCAAGATTACATTTATTCTTTGTGGAGTAAAACGTTATCTTTATGGGACACAATTAACCACTGCTAAAATGAAAATACACATCAGAATTTTGTCCTTCATTGTGGCCCTGACCGCTTTCGCGTCATTGTCCATTGTGCTTTGTTCTTCAACACCATACACACGCGGTATCGGCGTCTATCCGGGAAATCCGGCAGAGAATTTTGCCCCGCAGTTGGTTGAGAACACAGAATATTGCAACATAGCAGCATTCAAGGCCGCATACCATTCATCGGCCCACGATTACAACCTGACCGCACAGCTTGCCACAGACGGTATCATCACTGCGGAGAGCCCTGCTTCCCTGAGAATGTTCACACAGAGCGGTGAACTCCAGAAACGCGAGAGGGACTGGTTCTTCGACGGCAAGCCGGATTCAAAGATCACCCTTTCCGGGACCGATATATTTCTTCAGCTCAACAGGGAGAATTTCGCTCCCCACGCAGACAGGATGGTCCTTGGTGCCACGGTGGAAATCGATCCGACAAAGCCAAGGGGCTACACCGTAAAGGGTTATGCGTCCTGTGACGGTGAAAACTGGGATGAGATAGGGACTATTACGGCAGCAGACATCGTAACATTCGGAAAAACCTTTCAGAAACTGGATCTCCCTATGTCCATCCCTTCAAAGGGATATTCCTATTTTAAGTATGCTATCGATATGCCGGGCGCAAAGGACTGGACCTTCCACACCTGGGAATTCTATGATGGCGCCGATATCGTCCCGTCCCTGCCGGCTGATAAATTTTCAAGTGTGTGGAAGACGGCTTCCGCAGGGCAGGAATGGATATATGTGGATTTCGGGTCGAAGGCTAAATTCGATAAAGTTGTCCTCAATTGGGTAAACAAGGCCGTCAGAGGCTCCGTTCAGTCTTCAAATGATGCGAAGATCTGGAAGACGGTTGCCACACTTCCCGGAGGGGATTCAAAAGAGGATGTGATAAAAGCATCGGGCAGTGGCAGATATGTTAGGCTTCTGCTTGAAGAGTCCGCCGACGGACGTCCGTATGAACTCAGCGAGTTTCAAGTGTTCGGCACAGGCGGACTGAAACCTGTTGCCGCTGCCGCTCCGGCTCCTACTTTCACAAGGCAGGATATCGCCGGAGGCAGTTGGAAACTTCAGAGACTCAGCCTCGTGGATGCCGCAGGCGAGGAACTCTCGAAGGTCGGCTTCAATGACAAGGACTGGGTTATCGCTACGGTCCCGGGCACGGTGCTGTCTTCATTCATCAACAACGGTTCTGTTCCTGATCCTAATTTTGCCGATAACCAGTTGCAGATTTCAGACTCATACTTCATTTCCGATTTCTGGTACCGCAATGAATTTGAGGTAAACAATGCCGCAGAGTGCAAGTTCCTCAATTTCGACGGAATCAATTGGAAAGCCGACATCTTCATGAACGGGAAGCTTGCAGGTCATATTGACGGAGCATTTATGAGGGGCAAGTTCGATGTTTCCGACCTCATCGTCGAAGGAAAGAACGCCATAGCGGTTCATATTTTCAAGAACGCTCACCCCGGTGCCATCAAGGAGCAAACCGCTTTCAGTGCAGACCAGAATGGCGGTATCCCGGGCGCCGACAACCCTACCTTCCACGCCTCCATCGGCTGGGACTGGATTCCTACGATCCGTGGCCGCAACATAGGAATATGGAATGATGTATATCTTACCTTCAACGGCCCTGTAACCGTTGAGGACCCGTTCATCCGCGCAGAACTTCCTCTGCCGGATACCTCAGAGGCAGACCTTTTCTTCGAGACCACACTGAAGAACCATAGCGGAAAGGCTGTCAGCGGTGTTCTGAAGGGCCTTTTCGGCGACATCCCGTTCGAGACCGAGGTCGCTCTCAAGCCGGGTGAGGAGAAACTTGTGAAGCTCGATGCTTCCAATACTCCTGCCCTGCACCTTGTCAACCCTGAGCTCTGGTGGCCGAAGGGCTATGGCGAACCTTATCTTTATGATGTCCGAATCAGTTATGAGACAGCCGGAGCAGTATCTGACGCTAAGGAATTCAAGTCTGGAGTGCGTCAGATGACCTATGAGGACAAAGATGACATTCTTTCGGTATTTGTGAACGGAAGGCGTTTCATCGGCTTCGGCGGAAACTGGGGATTCAGCGAGTCCAACCTCAACTACCGCGGACGTGAGTATGATGCTGCAGTTGCATATCACGCTGATATGAATTTCACCATCATCCGCAATTGGGTAGGCCAGATTGGTGATGAAGAATTCTATGAGGCCTGCGACAGACACGGAGTCATGATCTGGCAGGACTTCTGGCTTGCAAATCCTTGGGATGGTCCGGATCCGTACTATCCTGAGATGTTCCTGGACAACGCCAAAGACTATGTAAAGAAGATACGCAACCACGCCGCACTTGCAATTTATGTGGGTCGTAACGAAGGTATGCCGCCTGCACAGATAGACAAGGAGCTCCGT
Organism: Bacteroidales bacterium; assembly: GCA_024401925.1. Lineage (GTDB taxonomy): Bacteria > Bacteroidota > Bacteroidia > Bacteroidales > UBA932 > Cryptobacteroides. The sequence continues at coordinate 16,436 of JAKSKD010000031.1, forward strand.
GAGGACATTATCCCTCAGCTCCATCCGGGAATGTACTACATCCCTCATTCTGCGGCAGGTTCAGTAAGCGGTGGCGGTCCATACAGAGCGCTTGACCCTAAGGCATATTACAGCCTTCACGGACACAACAAGATGCATAGCGAGAGAGGAGCACCTAATGTGATGACATATGAGAACCTGCTCCGTACATTCGGGCCGGACAGACTGAATCCAGTGAATACCGCAGAGCATCCGAACAATATGTACGGACTCCACGACTACACCCTTACATCCGCACAGGGAGCGGATTCATTCAACAAGATCATTGCTAAGGCATTCGGGGAACCGAAGAATGCCGCAGAGTTTGCGAAATACGCACAACTGATCAACTACAACACCTACAGGGCTATCTTCGAGGCACGCAGCGAGTATCGTCGCGGAATGATTCTATGGATGAGTCATCCGGCCTGGCCATCAATGGTATGGCAGACCTATGACTATTACTTCGAGCCTACCGGAACCTATTTCGGATGCAAGAAGGCCTGCGAACCTCTGCACATCCAGTGGAATCCTGCAAGCGACAATGTTGAGGTCGTAAACTACCACACCTGCGACCACACGGGCCTTACCGCAAAGGCACAGGTTGTCAATCTCTACGGAAAAGTTGAGTGGGAGAGAGAGACCGTCATCGACATAAAGGATGATGCTACAGTCATCTGCTTCCCTCTTGACTTCCCTGAGACCCTCACGGAAACCTATTTCATCAAGCTCGTACTTTCTGATGGAAGCGAAGTGCTGTCAGACAACTTCTATTTCGCCGGCAAGGAAGAAGGTAATTTCCAGGCAGTCAAGACACTTCCTTCAGTCAAGCTTAACGGAAATGTGAAGATTGAAATGCACGATGGCGTATGGACAATCAAGGGAACAGTGAAGAACAACACCAAGACTCCTGCACTTATGGTCCGTCTCAAGGTCATTGGCTCGAAGGACAAGGAAATGATTCTTCCAGTGCTCTATAACGACAACTATTTCTCACTCCTTCCTGGTGAGCAGAAGGAAATCAGCATCTCCTTCAAGCACGAGGATACCCGCGGTGAGATACCGGTGCTCAATATCTCCGGCTTTAATGTGAAATAAGGAGGCAGGTTTACGGGTGAACAGAATCAAGGAGATTTCTCTTTGCAAGATTCCATCTGACGGAAATTTAAGAAGAAAAGCGTAACTTTGTCAGGAAAAGAAACTTGGATATGAAGACAATTATCAAAACATCTGGGCTCATCGCAGTTGCTTGTGTAATTATCGTTGCCGGCCTGCTTGCCGGATGTGAGAAACCAAAAGGTACGGAACCAACTTCCGGTCCAGCAGACCTTGTGGTGTATGGCAATATCTTTACTGCAGACCAGTCGGAGTCTATCGTCGAAGCCTTTGTCGTCAAGGACGGCAAGTTTGTATATGTGGGGACAAAGGACGAAGCAGCGAGGTATGCCGGTGCCGACACCAAGGTCGTTGATTATTCCGGCAAGGGGCTTGTCATCCCGGGCTGTACCGAAGGCCACGGACATTTTATCGGTGTTGAAGGCGTGGCAACTATGCTTCCGGGATTCAAGGCCTCGTACGAAGAACTGGTCAAAACTGTGATACCTCAAAAGATGAAATCCAATCCTGGGCCTTTCGTATCTTTCGGATGGGCTACGCAGGATGTGTCAAAAGACAACAAGACCGACTATGCCGGAACACTGGATAAGATTTCAACAGAATATCCTATTATACTTATTGACGGTGGCGGCCACAATGCCCTCTGCAACACTCTTGCGCTGAAAAAAGCCGGCCTTCTCAAGGATAATGGCGAGAAGTTGATGGATGTCCGTGGAGGAGACATTCTCACCCTGGGTGAAACAGGAAAACCTACAGGCTATATCACAGACGAAGTCATACCTTACGTTGTCAACAAGGCAGTAGGTGCCCTTCTTGACGATGCCCAGTACCGTCAGGCTTGCGTCAATGCGGTAAAGGCACTCAATGAGCGTGGCTTCACCTGTTATCTGGACGCAGCAACCAACTATCTTGATGAAGAGGCCAGAG
>JAKSKD010000032.1 GCA_024401925.1 Bacteroidales bacterium
CTCGAAGCACTCGCCCAGACCCACGTTGACGGGATTAACGAGTATTTGTCGCAATAAATATCAAAACTGTTGGTATTGCAGAAATTTTTCAACCGAATAACGAATATTTGAATTTAGTTTTATATATTTGCAGAAAAATTGCAAATATGGAAAACCAAAGTATGGTAATAATGGATTCTTATCAGTTAAAAGCAGGATTAACGCCGGCGATAGTTACCTTGCTTCCATTGTTCCCTATCCTCTTTTACTGTGTTCCGGGCATAAACTCAATAACTGATTTCGCTTTCCCATTAATCATCATTTCTGCACTGCTCTATATATTAGCCTCGATTTGCAGGACATTGGGTCGCGACAAAGAAAAGAAAATGTTCAAATCCTGGGGTGGAAAACCGACAAGTGTTCTACTCAGACAAACGAATTCTATTATTGACTGCCAAACAAAGGCCCGTTATTATTCAGCAATTCAGCACCTTCTGCCAGATCTTTGTTTACCCACGAAATCAGATGAAGAAGCAGATTTGGAGAAATGTGATGAAACCTATGACAGTGTGTCAAAATATCTTCGTGCCAACACCCGAGGCGCGGAACACCAACTTCTCAAATGTGAAAACGAAGATTATGGAATGTGGCGAAATATTTATGGATTGAAGTGTATTTCTATCTGGATTGCAGCAATAGCTATTCCCATATATGTGTCACTTATGATTGTTGGGGTGATGTCATATGCGTTTTCCTGTTTTGGGCTAGCTCTATCTTTTAGCGAAATCGCCTTTCAAAGTTTTGTCGTAAGAGAAAGGATGATAAAGATACACGCATTCAGATATGCCGAAAGATTGCTGGAAACATTAGACGCAAATAACAATAAATAATTATGATACAGTACATTAAGATTAAAAACTTCTTATCTTTCAAAGACGAAGTTGTATTTAATTTCGAAGCCACAAAAGATAAAAAATACGAAGATTATCAGGTTGTAGAAATCGCACCAGGAGTTAGACTCCTACGCATTGCCGTTGTGTATGGGGCAAATGCATCTGGGAAGACAAATCTTGTGTCTGCGATTGAATTCCTGAGAAACTTCTGGTTTCAATATCTCGAAAACAAAGACCAACCTACCGGAGCCATCCCGTTCCTTCTTGCAAGTGAGACACCGAATCAGCCATCTGAGTTTTCGATAGGATTCTACATCGGCCAGAAAAAATATGTTTACAATCTCACCGTTAGCAATAATGTCGTATTGAATGAGAAATTGCTGATATATCCGTCACAGCAGCCTGCCACTATTTATGAGCGTGTTACTGTGGACGGCATATCTCAAATCACATTCAATCCCAAACGAGTTAAACTTGGACAGGCCGCGAAAGAGCAAATTTCGCTTTATTGCCTCCAGAATGTCTCGGTCTTTGCTGCCTACAACAAAGTAAATGTCGGGGCAGAAGAAATGGACACGGTTATGAACTGGGCTAAAGCCCATTTTACCTTCCAGCATCGAATGGGACTGGAAGATAATGTCGCATATACCGAAGGCATGATATCTCATAACGAGAGCAAAAAAGGAGCGATTCTCAATTTCTTGCAAAGGGCTGATTATAATATAACGGGAATAGACATCCAGCAAATTGAGAGAACAGTTCCGGATGAACTGATTCCATTACTCATAAAAAGTTCTGAGGGAGTTCCTGTGTCAGAGATTGAACGTCTCAAAAGAGACAAGACAATCACTATGAACAAAGTTGATTTTGAGCATTGTATCACCAACGAGAACGGAGAGAAAGAATACTACAAACTGCCAAAAAATCTTCAGTCTGATGGAACAATTAGAACTTTCGGGCTCTCCGGAGTTATCGATCATGCGGTAGAAAGCAATTCCTTTATTACAATAGATGAGATTGAGGATTCACTTCACCCCGCACTCATTGAATTCATTGTGGAGGATTTCCTGAAGCACAAAGGCGAATCCCAGATGCTTGTCACTACACATTATGATGGTTTACTAGAAGCCGATGATTTGCTTCGCAACGATAGCATTTGGTTCACGAGCAAAAAGGAAAATGGTGCTACGGAGCTATATTCTCTCGTTGATTTCAAAGGCATCAATCGAATCACATCCTTACAGAAGGCCTATCGTTTCGGGCAATTTGGTGCAATCCCTAATATATAGACTATGCCGAAACGTCAACTACAAACAAGAAATCTGACCGGCAGTATATATATTGTCGGAGAAGGTATTACTGAGCAGTTCTATTTCACGCATCTGCGTCAGATAATGGGATATCGATGTACTATACGACCAAGGTTCTTCGGGAATACAAGCATCAAAGAGATCCAGAAAAAAGTTGAAGAGTTGCTATCGAATAGAGTATATGTAATTTGCGTGTTTGATGCCGACGTCTCTGTTAGAGATGATGCTGAAAATAAAAGACTTGCAGGCTTCATAAAGAAGCATAAAGACAATAAGAACGTCTTGATTTGCAGTAGTTTACCATCCATTGAATACTGGTTCCTTCTTCATTTTGAGAATAACCATTCTTATTTCAGGGATTCGAAATCAGCCGAAGATGCATTGAGAAAGCATCTTACCTCTTACAAGAAAAGTGCTGAATATTTGGAGAAGGAAAAATGGGTACAGGAACTCTGCGCCGATAATAGGATAAGCTTCGCAACTGCTAACGCAAAAGTGTGCGACAAAGAAACGCAGTCATATACAAATGTTTATAGAGCAATTGAAATCTTAGAAGATAAAAACAATAAAAAAGTATGAGTCATAAGATAAAGTTTTACCCTGTAGGAAATGGGGACAATGTTTTGCTGAAACTCACTGAAGGGTTCACTGCAATGTTTGATTGCCAGATACGCAAACCAGAGAAAAAAGATGATGGCACTGAAGTGTACGATGTGAAGACAGACCTTATGGAAGAACTTCAAACAGTCAACGGTAAACCGTTTGTTGACTTGTTTGTCAACTCTCATCCCCATATGGATCACTGCCTCGGATATAAAGCCAACTTTTATCACGGAGACCCGGATGACTATGGCGATACCAACAAGGAAAATGAAGAAATCATAATCGGCGAGCTTTGGGTGACTCAAAAGGTTTTTCAACTCGATCTGTGTGATGATGCCAATGCCATCAGGAATGAAGCGAACCGCCGTCTCAGATTATTTCGATCCGGCGATGCGAAAGCCGATAAACTCGGCAATAGAATTCACATCATCGGGTACAATGACGAGGACAAGACTGAGGAAGGTATCCACTATATCCCAGGCTCAAACATCCACAAGATAAACGGCAAATATTTATCTGGATTGAATGTTTTTATCCATGCACCATTAAAGAGCGACATCCAAACTAGTTGGGCGGATGAGGATGAGAACATTGCCAGCATTGTCATGCAGTTGAATATCATTTCAGGACAACGCATCTCGAAAGTGTTTATTTGTGGAGATGCCGACCATTATGTTTTTGAGCACATTATGGATATCTCAGAAGCGCATTCAAACGAGGATGCTCTAAAATGGGATATTTTTCTCGCTCCGCACCATTGCTCCTGGTCTTTCTTCAACGACACGCCCCAAAAAGATAATCCTGATGTCGTTGAATCTGCTTCAAAATTCTTGGAATACGCAAATGAAGGAGCACACATCGTATCATCATCAAACAAGATAGAAGATAACGACAACAACCCTCCTCATTTTCAAGCGCGCAAGCAATACATCAAAAAGGTAACAGCTGAAAGGTTCAAAAATACAGCCATCAACGGTGGGGAGAAAAAGCCCCAGCCTGTAATTTATGAATTTGACTCAGACGGAATTACATTTAAACGCGCTCTTTCATATACGGGCACGACAACAATACTGGGCAGTTCCACTCCGCGTGCAGGTTTATGGATGAAATCAAAATAGATTTAGCGGCTTACGAAGATATTGCTATTTCTGATTTACGCTTTCCACGTGCAAAGGAATTTGTTCGTGCTGCTAGTTATGATTCTGAGATTTACAATGTCACAGGAGCCAAGCGTCACGGAAATACCGAATACCTGTTTCTTACTATTGCTGTTGACAAACCTCAATACCCGGTAATAGATATTAGAGAATACGAAGATATTGCCATTGTCTTCGACGAAATAGAAACTGATTTCCCCGCTGTGCATGCTTTGCGGCCTGACTTCCCGCAAGGAATTCCACATACGAATATCAGGATGCGCCCTGTATGGTTGTGTATTACTGAAGAATCGTTTGATGAAGTCAGACACAGATTTACAGCGTCCCAGTTCCTTTACCAAATTAGAGAGTGGTTTAACCTTACAGCCAAAGGGAAACTCCACAAAGATGACCAAGAATTAGAGCCGTTCTTAGCAACATCAAAGGCAGTTGTTGTAAGCAAAGAGAGTCTCCAGACAGAGGTTTCCAGCTTCGGCCTCAAGCCCTACAATGAATATTCGGGCAAGCATTTATTCAAACTTGTTTCAGATAAAGAAGCAAAAACCAAATATGTTTCACTTCGAATAATTGCCGATCCTGTTGTTCACGGGGACATCAATTGGGATTTTTCTTCTTTATCTTATCTGGACAACAATCTCACATATAATAACGGTTGCACTCTATTTTCCTTGCTATCAAACATCCTTTGCAGTCAGGATATCGCGTCCAACGGAGATTCATACTCGGATGTCACAGTTCTGTTCCTGTGTGATATTCCTCTGAAGCGTTCAAATGCATCGATAGCAGAGAAAGTTGACACTTTCTTTGTCAACACCGTTGAAACACTTAGAGACCTGGCTGTAAAGTCAGGATTATGGACTAAAGGTGATTCCGGCTACATCATTAACCCTATTACCCCAGCTATCAAAAAATATATTCTTGAACGTCCTATCCAACTGTTGTCGTGCATGGAAGACTTTAGCCATTCATTTGCCGCACAATGTAATGGAGCAACAGAGGACACTTGCTTGCATACCCTTATCGGAGCAGGTGCTCTTGGCTCGCAAGTATTGAATCTATTATGTCGAGCCGGTTTTGGGAAATGGATTGTTATTGACAATGAAACATTATACCCACACAACTTGGCAAGGCATGAGCTCAACCGTGCCTGTATTGGATTCAATAAGGCTTTGGGAGTTGCCTTCGATATGAATAATCTTTTGGGAGACAGCTCATTATGCAAACCTATTTGTAAAAAGATATCGGAAGAAACAGTGTCGGATGCTGAAATCCTTGAAGCATTCGCAAATTCAAAGGCAATTATCGACATTTCCACTTCCATTGCTGTAGAACGCATCCTCGCATCAGACGTTGATAAGAAAATCAAGACAAGAAGAATCTCCGCTTTTCTGAACCCGTCAGGCAAAAGTCTAATAATCCTTGCTGAAGACACCGCAAGAGTCCACAAACTTGATTTGCTTGAGATGGAATATTACAGATTGATTAATGAAACTCCTGAACTTCACAGCCATCTTTTCCTAAAGAAAGACTCTAAAATCAGATACCGGAGGAATAGTTGCCGGGAGTTGTCCATAAAAATCAATAATGCGGACGTGGCTCAGTGTGCCGCCATCGCTGCTAAGGTGCTTCCTTCAATAATTCATTCTCAAGAGGCAAGCATCTCCATATGGCAAATTGATGATGAGTCGTGCACAACTCAGTTTTATCACAAAGTCCCCAGTTCTTGGACGCGTTTCTCGACCAATGGATATTCAGTCTATGTCTGCGATAGGTTGATTACTGAAATTCAGACCGAACGGAGTAAATACTTACCAAATGAAACTGGAGGGGTACTGATAGGATCTATTGATATCCTTAGAAAGAAAATATACATATTTGATAGCATATACGCTGAGAATAGTTTAAACGAGCGAGAGTATTTCATACGAGGTGATAAGACTGTATTAAAGCAGTATGAAAAATATCGTGAAGTGACTGATGGACAAATATGTTATGTCGGAGAGTGGCACTCACATCCGGATGGATGTCCTACAACGCCAAGTTCATTAGACATAAAACTTCTTGTACATCTTACTGAACATATGGCGCCAGATGGCCTTCCTGTCGTGATGATTATTACAGGGAAAAAGAAACTGACTGTAATTTGCGGAATTGCGCAATAGTAGTTCGAAGGAGATAATCAAAAACTCCAAAATTCTCGGATAACCAGGTACTCGGTCGTGTTCCTCCGCTGACGCTACGTCACACCACCGACCTTCTATTGGCTCCGGTCGCTGCGAGAGAAATGTCCGCAAGCGGCCATTACACTCGCGGACGCTACCTCCGCATTAATGGCAAAGCGGTGTCGGTCAGCAGTTCCTGCTTTCGCAGGTCCAGCTCACCGACCTTGTCCATTGGCTCCAGGCGGGCAAGACTGTTGACATCAGCCGCTGCGCGTCTGAGTCAACAGACTTGCTTCCGCCTTCCGCACTGCTTCGGCCGCATTCGCGGCCTGCAGCGTCCCCACCCTCCCGCCCTGCGGGATGCCGACTAGCGGCTGCCGCCGCTCATCGTGCTGCCGTTGTGGATGTTGCTGCTGATGCTGCGGGTGTTTATGGTTTCAAGTGCGAGCAGTCGCAGTGCCAATGCGAGTGTTGTCTTCTACCTATCAGTGATATTGCTATATATGGAGATTTGAGACAATATCAGATAATGACCGGTATTGCCCTATCTACTGCTATTGGGGATTTGGAGGCTTTTGATTATTCCCGCCTACGGCGAAATTCTGCGTCAGTGGTATGCGAAGGTCAGTGCAAGGCCTGCGTTGTCGGGCACTCACTACGGCCCACAGCGTCCGTGCAGTGCGAATATGGGAATGCGGTCAGCTGCGGTCGGCAAGTCGGCCTACGGCCTCGTTACCCACCTTGCTGGGGTCAATATGCTCCACGAGGCCGGCTTCGCCGTCATCGTCGAGCAGGCCAATAATGTAGAGAGGTATGAGAGACAGAGTCGGCTAAAGCCGCCTCAGACTCTCATCCATTTGTGCCCCCGGCCCCGAGGGGAGATGAACGGACAGGCACCTTCCTTCGACTCACCGGCAGTGCGGTGCGCCGCGAGTTAACATAATCTATCGAGATTGTGTAACAGGTCGGATGGGGCCCCAACCCCACCGCCTGTTTTCGCTCCGCACACAATCTAGATTATGTATAACTAGCTGTGTCAGTGAGTTGAAAGACCGTCAGTGAGTGTGCCTGTCCGAAGAGTCCGCCGCTGTCAGGAGCGGCGCTCGTCAGGAGGAAGGCACCCCTTTTCCTCGTCCTCGCGCCGCGGACTGCTGTCGCAGTCCCCTTACCGCATCACACGCTATGACCGTCAGTGCTTATGTGAGTGTCCGTTCCCCGCTCGTGGGCGGCGGACTCTATGCCCTTCGGGCGGGTCGGCTTCGGCTGTGACTCCTTATCCTCCGTTTCGCTACCGCTGCACTCCTGATAAAGAGTCAAGAGCCGAGCCTCCTCGGTAAGGCTTCGCCTTGTCTTATACTGCTCGCCTGATCCTCTCCAGACGTGTGTTCCGCTGTGCTCCACACACCTCATCCGAGGGCTCGCAGGACAGCGAGACTGTTCCTTCCGCTGTCGCTACAGTCACAGACTCGAAGGTGGTATCGCTGCGCGATGTGTTTATGTCCGGCTACGCTATTCGCCGCTGCGGTCAGTTCCCTCGTTACGCAGAGACTGTCCGCATTCCGCTCGTACCTCGCTCCAGCGTACAGACTCTGCTACGCTCCACGGCTTTCCGCGGAGTCATCTGAGCCTTCCGGCAAAGGCTTCGTTCCTCAGCCCTTGCCTACAGTCTCATCTGCCTTGACCGCTCCAAGCCGCTCCGCTTCCACTCGGTCACTCACCTCGCGTCGGCGGCCGGACTCTCCCGTGCGTAGGTCGTTGCCGTCCCTGCCTCTATTCAGATGAAGTGCAAGTGGCGGAGTCACCCTCATCACTCGCTCCAACCTTTATCCGTCCGCCACCTGCCGCGGCCTACGGCCTTGCCTGCTCGCGATTTCTGTCCCTCCGGCTTCACGGCTGACGCCGTCAAGCCTACGCTCCAGAAACCGCCGAGCCCGCCCACACTGACGCACGCCCCCAGGTCGTGCCAGAATCGACCGACATCACCCGCTCGAACGATACCAAATGAAATATATATATCATTTTGATTTTTTGCTGTCAAGTGACTGGGCAATGTCATCAAACTTTTTCAGCATTTTTTTCTCGCCATATTCTATTGAATATCGTATGATTGTAGGGATACAGAGCAACGTACAAACCCCCATCCCTATTGCCCCACCAAGACTTTCGGCTAGGATGAACAAAACAGTAAATCCAATGCAGAAGACCTGTAGTATTGAAGTCGCAACAATCTTCTTCATTATGGTTACTGGATTTTCTCAATCATGATTCCCCATGGCTGAGCATTCACCTTCTTCATCAGTTCGTCAGAACGGTCAATGGACCACTGCGTGGAAACGTATACTGTTCCTTTCTTCCATGTGACTGGCACAACTCGGATTCCAAAACGCTCATCTCGTGAATGCAACTTATCCATCTCATATTCATCATTAGTCCGGATAAACTTTGTAATATTCAAATCCAAGTTCATCAGAGCTCGTTTTACAGTTATTTCATCATCATCAGAATGGTCGCGCACATAGAGTTCAACCACAGTCCTGGCCATCGCTTTCTTGTTCAAAGGGCCAGAGCCATTGACACGATAACGAGAAGTGTCACGTTCCTGACGAAATTGGAATTCAGGAATATCTTCCCTTTGATAAAAGATCTTGTTTGCTCCGTCCAACTCAGAAATAGCGAAAGATAGGCCTTTGGAATCGAACCGGAATGAAAGATTAACGTTCTTATTGGCCCATTTATGTACAATAGGCTCAATAAATTCCTGTACTGATTCTAAGATAACAGGATAGTCATTCTCAATAGCAATTTCTCCTTTCAGAGCATCAATTTTGGAATCGATTTCGGCGGTAGAAAGTCCTGCAACCGTCATTTGCTCACGAAGAGCAGTTAATTCTTCAAGTGTCGTGGACATAATATTTATTATTTATTAAATTGTTATTTCCTTGTTTGTGCTGCAAATGTAAAATAATAATTTTGAAATAACACAATAATAATTTACAAATTTACATTTTTACATACCCCATTTATATTATATTATGCCTCGTTCTTTGGTCCCTATGAGATACCTAAGACTTCAAGACTTTACCCCCTCAAACCCCCTCCTGGGTCTGACTACCTGGCTTAAGTCCCTTAGCCTCTCAGCCGCTCTTGGTCGAGGTGGCTTTCTCGTTGTATTTCAGTTGCCGTATTTGACATACTATCAGTATCTTTGTAGTGATTATTTCATCCTATACTTTAAGATATGCCAAGATACATTCCAAATGCTCAAATCTCAGACTGCTGGGCCTCTGCAGGCGATGTTACCTTCTTCCATCGTGACGGCATCTGCTATTGGAAGAAGAAGGCCGTCTGTGAATTCAAAGGTACTCCGGGACAATTGGTCCAGGCCGAGCTTCACCATCGAGCACTGGAGGCATGGAGAGGTTTGGATCACGAAACGCAGCTACTCTGGAGTGAATATGCCGCTACCGTTGAGAGTCATCGGCCACCGCTCGACTCTTCATCGCATATCTCAGGACACAATCTATTCGTGAGCGCATACCACGGATTTGCGCAGCTGGGTATCGAGCATGTTCCCTCACCTGCATCCTGTGAGAGTTTCCCAGTATTCTTTGCCGAGTTCTCCAGTGTCGAAGCTGTCGGAGACTCAGACCTTATACTGAATATGCACGTCATTCTTGGTGCCACCCTGGAGCCTGGACGGTATCGGCTGATGACGAAGATACAGTTCACAAATCCGGGGCAAGGCCGCCAACCAGGATTTATGCGTAGCCATATCGCCTCGGAAAACTGCACAGGTAACGACTGTATTGTTCAGGTGCCGGTGTCAGATTATAAGTCAAAATGGGGACTCGACCTACATTCATATCAAGTCCATATGCGTTACCTTTTGATAGACTCAGAGACCGGTTACCGGTGCAATTTCAAGAAGTTGTCATTCGTGATTGAGTTCTGAAAAATACTTAAAGTCAAACTATAAGTAAAATAGTGTAATACATTTATACATAGATATTACATTATTTCTTATATTTGCAACGGATTCGGTGGCTGCTACAAGAAATTGTAGTATGAAAGTCGTACCATCCATCGCATTCGGAGATTTCTCCGGTTCAGCCGGAGACGTGACGGCCCGCAGTATCGGAGGCCGAACAATTCTCAACCACAAAGCATATCAGAACAAAGTCAAGAGCGCAGCTCAGTGCTCTTCCAGAAATACTCTGTCCAAAGTTTCCCGGGCGTATAAGCAGCTCACCGATTCCCAAATGAAAGCCTGGGGAGCTTTGGCTGAGCATCTCAAAGGTATATCCACATTTGGCAAGGCGGTAGAGATGACCGCCCACAATGCGTTTGTACGCATCAACGCCAACCGAGAAATGGCTGGCGAGGGTATGCTCGTGGATGCTCCCGATTATCGTTGTGACGTTCCAGAGGTAGATTGGGATGCAATCTGGGTCACTCCTGTCCGCGTACTCTTTACCGGCATCGAGAACCCGACCGGCACCTACAAGCTGGTCGTAAAGATGTCTGCCGGTCAGGGCGCAGGTGTATCGAAAGGATGGAGCAAGACCGTGGTTGTTTCGCCCGGTATGGTGGACAACTGGGGCGATGCCGCATTGACCCAACTCTATACCAAGAAAATCGGTTTCATGCCGGCTGTAGGTGACAAGGTATTCATCGAGCTGTACTGGCTTGACCCTGCAACAGGATTCGTGGGAGAAACGATGCGTACGACTCGTGTCTGCATAACCGAGGAAGAAGCCCACGAGGAAGGCTTTGAAGAGCGCGTAGAGTTTACGCTCGACAATGTCAGCCCGGAGAGCCACGTATCCAAACTGGATATAGATCTGAGCACGGGCGCACCTGCAATCTCATTCGATACTGTATGCCTCGGTCATAGCAACGTAGCATCATCTGAGGTCTACCCGGAAGAAGGTATCCCGACTTCAATGGAAGGATTCAGCTATGTGCTTGCTCGTGGTGCCAATGGAACCAAGATTACCGCACAGTCCTATCAGGTGCAGTTCATAGGCTCGTATAATCCTCGTATTGTCCTTGCCCATCGTGGCGGCTATTACGTCAAACCATCCGAAGTGTTCGGAACCGGAGTGTATTACAAATAATAAACGCTTGACCTATGTTCAACTCAATAAGCAACAACTTCGGCGCTGGAACCATCCAGTTCAAGGACTATCAGGAAGAAAACTACGTGGTCCTCAATGCCAAATTCACATACGACACCACTTCCCCGGAATATCAGGCTGCTGACGTTCTGGAGATAAAGGTTCCTGACCTGATGATCGACCGCTCTGCAGCCACCGGCGTATTCGCACGTTTTGTTGACAGGCAGGTAAAGCCTACCTACACGATGAACTACGACAGTGGTACCGTCATCCGTAGCTGGATCAAGGACAAGAACACAATCTGTCTGGAGAAGTTCGCTCCTCTTGAATGTGCGGACGAGGTTATCGTCTATATCCAGGCAATGTATGTCGGCAAGCATAAAGATTCTACGGCATCGAAGATTACGAAGACCTACGCAACCTTTACACAGCCTACGAAATACCTCTATACCTCGGATGTCATCTGCGTTATCCACGAGCACTGGGTATTCTTCCACTGCACTTTTTCAAGCGTATCGTACGCCTACAGAGACTTGCCGTGGGAAGCTACCATCCAGGGCCTGCCGACGGACTTTGATCTTGACATTCCGTTCCCTGGAGGCTATTGCCAAGGACACCCGAGAATGGACGGTTTGTCAGAGGCTCACATTGAAAACGGCATATTCACCAACGAAGAAAGAGTGTCTGGCTGGGGCTCCACCGGTTACGACCCGTTCCTGTTCTTCTTCGCAGTTAGAGATACCGAATAGTTATGGCACGTATGACACAGAAAGAAATGACACGCCTGCAAGGCATTATGGCCGTCGCATCATTTGTGGCGGGCGTGGCCATCGCCTGTGTCTGTCTGTTCCTGGTACCGCCTCCGGGAGAAATCTCGAACTCGGCCATCAGTATAGTCAGCGAATTGCTTGTGCTGGCCGGTGCCATCCTTGGAGTCAAGACGAGCTATGATGCCAAATTCATAAAGATAGAATCCGACCTTCGGAAGAAGGCAGACAAACTAGATTTTGATTAGATCACTCGTGATGAAAAACTTCATACTTCTTCTCCTCCCGTTCCTCTCTGTGGCCTGCTCGGTTTCCCGGCAGGTCACACCACGGGAACAAACCACGGTCGAAGTTCGGGAGAAATCTGTATTCGTCACGGATACGGTTTATGTCGAGCTTCCCCAGATTGTGGAGAGAGTACAGACACTCGACACCACTTCGGTAATCGAGAATAAGTACGCCAAATCGGCCGCTTCGGTATCGGGTGGAGTCCTCGCCCACTCTTTGGAGTTAAAGCCCGTCAGAGAGCCCAAAACCGTACAGAAAGAGATTGTCTACAAGGACTCGGTTATCGTCAGGGAAATAAATGTCGATCATTACATCAATGTTCCTGCAGAACTATCCGGGTGGCAGAAATTCAAAATCAAACTGGGCGGCTACGCCTTCGCTCTGGTAATACTTTCGATAGTGTGTTTCACTATATATTTTGTTTCACGTTTTAACCATTCAAAGCTATGAAGTACATTCCTTCAATCGCCTTTGAGGAGATGTCAGGCTCCGCAAAGGGTGTGACTGCGGCAAAGACCCGTGGTCGCAAGTACATCCGCAACCGCGGATACGGCAATGCTTCAGGGACTTCCAGCCAGGCGTCCGTGAAGGCTATTTTCAAGCAGCTGTCACAGGCTTGGCAGGGGCTCACCAACGCCCAGATCCTCGCCTGGAACTCTGCCTCTCTCTCTGCTGAGGCCAAGTCTGTCCTCGGTACCAAGACCAAGATCACCGGAAGCAACCTCTTTATGAGGCTCAACTACTGGGTGGTCTTCTGTGGTGGTGACATCCTCACCCTTCCTCCGACTCTGTCAGGTGTCGATGCTCCTGCAGCAGCGACCCTCGCACTGTCAGACGAGGCATTCACTCTCACTCTGGCATCAATCCCTTCAGTCATCACCAACCTCAAGCTCGTCATCTGTGCATCCGAGCCTCAGAGCAACGGTATCAGCAAGGCGTACGCAAAGGCTGCGGAGTTCATCGCTCCTCAGACTCCCGTCACAACTGCCATCGCTCTCAAGACCGCGTACGACAACAAGTACGGTGCTCCTTCAGAGGGCAAGCCTAAGGTGTTCGTGAAGTACTTCTACGAAAACACCGATGTGTTGTTTATCAATTGATTATAGAGGGCGTGGTACAAATACGGTACAGAATACCGATAAGTAAATCAAAGAAACGATAAGATGATTTTTGTGGGGATTTGGCCGGATTTGTGGGCTTTCGAATGTTGTGTAGATTTGCGAAGATACGGAAAAATTTGAGTAATTTTGCAGAAAACGAATAAAGGAGCTGCAATATGTTGACTGAACGCGAATTGATAGAAATACTGAACCGTCTGAGGGCGATGGAGGGAGAGACAGAGGTAGTGGAATTCAAATGGGCCCAAAACAGTTTTTCTGATGAAGATCTTGGACAATATTTCTCGGCATTGAGCAATGAGGCGAATCTCAAGGCCGTAGAATATAGTTGGCTGGTTTTCGGCGTTGACAATAAGACTCACGATGTGCTTGGCTCTAACTACAAATCAACAAGGCCTTCTCTGGATGCGATGAAGAAGAAAATCGCTGACCAGACAACAAACAGAATCACATTTGAAGAGATATATGCGTTCAAGTACAACGGCCACAGGATTGTGATGTTTCAGATACCGGCCGCTCCTTTAGGACTTCCCATTGCGTATAAAGGCCACTATTATGGCAGGGATGGTGAATCCTTGGTAGCACTAAACCTTCAGGAGATAGAGCGCATACGCAATCAGGGACGCGTCACCGACTGGAGCAAGGAAATTATCGCTGGCGCAACCATCAATGATCTGGATCCGGAAGCCATTGCCAAGGCAAGAGAAAAGTTTGCTGAAAAATATCCAAAACTTGCAGATGAGGCTGCCGGATGGAGCGATGCCACCTTTCTCGACAAGGCGAAAATCACCATCAAAGGCAAGATTACCAATGCTGCCATAATTCTGCTTGGCAAGGAAGAGAGCGAGGTCCTTATCTCCCCGGCCGTCGCCACAATTCGATGGATTCTCAAAGACCATAACGGGCAAGAACGCGACTATCAGATATTTCACTGTCCGCTGATTCTCAGCATTGATGCTGCACTTGGCAAAATCCGCAATCTCAAATATCGGTATATCAATCCGGAACTGAAAACCCTTTTCCCGGATGAGGTGGATACATATGAGCCATACGTCATACGTGAGGCCTTGAACAATTCCGTGGCCCATTCTGATTATCGGTTAGGCGGACAGATTAACATTGTGGAATTCGAGGATAAACTGGTTTTCTCAAACAAGGGAGGTTTTATCCCTGGCAGCATCGAGAACGTTCTCAAGGATGATTCTCCGGAAGAGAACTATCGGAATTTCTTCCTTGCCACTGCGATGGTCAATTTGAAAATGGTCGATACGATAGGCAGCGGCATCAAGAAAATGTACACAAAGCAGCGTGAACGGCTCTTTCCTCTGCCTGTTTATGAGATTTCCAATGACAGGGTTGTCGTTACCATTACCGGCAAGATCATAGACATCAACTATTCCAATCTGTTGGCGAGAAACAAACAACTTTCCCTTGTTGACATTGAATTGCTGAATAGAGTCCAGTTTGGGCAGAAACTGTCTTCAGAAGCAGTGTCGTATCTTCGCAAGAAAGGACTTATCGAAGGCCGTAAGCCGAATATCTACATATCAAAGAATCTGGCTACCACCTTAGGAAAGAAGGTTGAATATTCAAAGCATCGGGGGCTTGATGAAAACAAATGCAACACTCTCATCACTTCAGCTCTCAAAGAGCATGGAACACTGACCAAAGCAGAAATCACGTCTTTGTTAGGTGACGTCCTGTCGGATATTCTTGACGAAGACAAGAAATACGCCAAAGTGGGATATCTCCTTAAAAAGCTCAGACAACAAGATATCATTGACTATTCCGGGAAAGGAGCTACATCCAAATGGTTTCTTAAGAAAGATATTGGATAAAAGCGTCGAATATCAATATTTACTCAATGGTGTTTGAGCGTAAGCGACTGAAAATCAAGATTGAATAATTTAGATAGAAAAATAATTGTTCAATATGATCCAATAAAAATAGCCCATCAAGGATTTTGTTTCCCGATGCCTGATACCCAAGGTGATACTCAAG
>JAKSKD010000033.1 GCA_024401925.1 Bacteroidales bacterium
ATGACAGCATTGAATATAAATGGCATAATCTTCTTCTTTACTCAGGGAGAGCCGTTCTGCGAGTACCAGATGGAAACGAGAAGCACATTCAAAAACGAGACGGTCTTCTTTGCCGGATATACAAATGGCCAGAACGCCTACCTGGCATCAAAGCGCGGATATCAGGTAAGGAAAGGATATGAATATGAGATTGAGCAGATGCACATATACACCAAGTCCCCATACCCCCTTTCCGAGACTATGCCCGATGTCTATCAGTCATCGATAACCGAAACGATATCAAATGTGTTGTAAAGCGCCGGCCGCACTTTCACTTGTCGGGTGTGAGAAGACCGTTCAACCAGAACCTCAAGAAGGAGAATTCAAAATTGAAAGACTGCGTGACTTCGAAAAATTTCAGTCCTCGGTAGTGAAAGTCCTGACACCCGAGGATTGAGAAAAGATATCCCGCCCCCCCCCTCAGACTTTTGACAAAGAGCCAAAAAATAATTAAATTCGCAAAATTTATCCATTATTATGGGAACTTTGTCAATCAGAGGATGTGATTATCTGTGGTTAGTGAAGGCCGGTTCTTCTCGACTTAATGCTAATCGCAAGGAAATCAATGATTTGAATGTATTTCCGATACCTGACGGAGACACCGGGGACAATATGTATATGACGATTCGTTCCGGATGCGATTACGCTGAAGAAACAGAGTCGCTCGGGATAGATGAGGTGGCATCCTCTGTTTCACACGGTATGCTTCTCGGTGCAAGAGGCAATTCGGGAGTAATTCTGTCACGTATTTTTGCCGGTATTGCAAAAGGTCTTGCGGGCGCCCGGGAAGCCGATCTCGAAATTTGGAAGAATGCTATGCTCGAAAGCGTCAGCGAGGCTTATAGCTCTGTTGCGACTCCTGTCGAAGGTACCATTCTTACAGTGCTGAAAGATGCTGTCCGCTATGCTTGTAGTGCAAGTAACACATCATTTGAAGAGTTTTTTGCTGATTTGTGCGATGAAACGGAGAGATCGTTGGACCGTACCCCCGATCTCCTGCCTGTGCTCAAGGATGCCGGAGTCGTGGACAGTGGCGGTGCCGGATTGTTGTATATCCTGACGGGAATGCGTGATGCATTGTCCGGGTATAAGGGTGAAGATGAACAAAATGAAACGAAGTCCGTGCAGAATGGTAAAGTCGATCTGTCCGCATTTACAGAAGACAGCATACTTGAATTCGGATATTGTACAGAATTCTTGCTCAGGCTCCAGACATCGAAGGTCGGGTCTGTGCCGGATTTTGATGAATCTGTGATAAGGGATTATCTCCAATCTGCCGGAGAATCTCTGGTCTTTTTCCGCGATGCCAGCATAATAAAGGCACATATCCACACCAGGACACCGGGCAATATTCTCAACGCCTGTCAGAAGTGGGGGGAGTATCTTTCCGTCAAGATTGAAAATATGACTCTCCAACATCACGAGAACCATATGGAAAAAAAGATAGTCAATGGTCCAAGGAAAAGGTATGCCGTTGTGGCTGTGGCTTCAGGGAAAGGTATCGTGGATATTTTCAAGGACAACGGAGTCGATTATGTGATAGAGGGAGGCCAGACGATGAATCCGTCTGCAGAAAGCTTTATTGAAGCTTTCGACAGTGTCAATGCCGATGTCATATATGTGTTGCCCGACAATTCCAATATCATTCTGACGGCAAGGCAGTCTGCCGAATTGTATGATGGTTCTGACGTGAGGGTGATATGCACGAAGAGCATAGGTTCCGGCTATGCCGTCCTGGGTTCCGTGGATTTCTCCGGTCCTGTTCCTGATACCGTTGTATCTGAAGCCGAGGCAATAGCGGCGGATACTGTTGCCGGTATGGTATCAACTGCTACCAGGAATACGAAAGATGCCGTGAAAGGTGATTATATCGGCTTCTCCGATGGAGATGTGCTTTGTGACTCTTCAGACAGGTCGGAGGCATTGATTTCTTTATGCGCCGCCTTGAAAGCCGGGGATTACGATGTACTTATTGTTTTCAAGGGCGCGGGTGTGCCGGATGCTGAGGCAGATGCTCTTGCGGCAAGGTTGCAGGGAATATACAGTAATGCTGAAGTTGTCTTCTGCGATGGAGGACAGCCTGTTTATGATTATTTACTTATACTTGAATAAACTGATATGTGGACGTGTTTTACCGATACCGATACTGATATCACGCCGGAAGTGGCGGCAGAGTATGGATACAAAATCATCAGTATGCCTTATAATGTGGATGCCAAGCCTGTCTATCCTTTCGTGGACTACGACAGATTTGATTCCAAGGCATTTTATGATATGCTTCGGTCCGGGGTGATTCCTACGACAAGCGCCATCAGCGAAGATGAATACATAAAATATTTCGAGCCGGAATTTGCGGCAGGTAATGATATATTCTATGTGCACTTCTCCGCAGCGATGACAATGACTTTTGACAATATGCACAAGGCTCTCGATTCCCTGAAGGCAAAGTATCCCGACAGAAAATTCCTCGAAGTGGATACCAAGGGAATCACTATCCTCAGCTATATCATAGTACGTGAGATTGGTGACCTTCTGAAATCCGGCAGGACACCCGAAGAAGTCGTTGAGTGGGCAAAGACGGAAGTGGACCATTACACGCAGTATTTCTTTGCAGATGATTTGAAATTCTTCCGCCGCAGTGGACGCGTGAGCGGCATAGCGGCCACGATGGGAGGCCTTATCGGCATCCGTCCGATAATCTATATGAGCCAGGAGGGAAAGATGGTCAGCATCGGCAAGGAAAAGGGCCGCAACAATGCCCTGAACCGTTTGCTGGCTTATGCTGAGGAACTCGGAGATGATGTGAAGAACCATCATTTCATTGTCGGTCATACAGATGCTCCGGAACTTGCGGAGACTATGGCTGCGATGCTGCGTGAGAAATTCGGGCAGGATCTTGAGATAGAATTCGTTGTCACGAACCCTACTGCCGGAAGCCATTGTGGCCCTAACGGAGTCGGCATTGCGTTCCATTCAATACACAGATAGACTATGATTGAAGTTAAAGAGACCGTCACCCGCAGGCAGCAGAAAGAATTCCTGGATTTTCCTAACAAACTTTACAAAGACTGTCCTTATTATGTGCCGCCGCTGTATCTTGACGAGCGAAAGATATTCAACAGTGACTATATCTATTATGACACGTCCGAAGCTGTGTATTTCAATGCCTACAAGGACGGTGTGATGGCAGGAAGGATTAGCGGCATACTTCAGCTATCCTCCAATGAGAAATGGGGACAGAAACGTGTCCGTTTCATAAGATTCGATGTCATTGATGATTTCGAAGTGGCTGAGGCACTTTTTGATGCTGTCGAGAAGTGGGCGAAGTCAAAGGGGATGGAGGAGGTCGTTGGTCCTCTCGGTTTCTCGGATCTTGAACGTGAAGGACTTCTGATAGAAGGTTTCGACCAGATGTCCTCTTTTGAAGAAGCATATAATTTTGATTATTATGGCCCGTTCATAGAACGTCTGGGTTATGCCAAGGAAGTGGACTGGGTTGAAAGTCAGGTCCGGTATCCTAAGGATCAGGAGTCAGTCGACGAAATCCGCAAGATGGCCGATTTCGTGTGCAGACGCTACAAGCTGCACCTCGGGGAGGCCAAGAGCGGAAAGGAATTTCTTGCAAAATATAAGGAAGGATTCTTCGATATCCTTGACCGGTCCTATGAGAATGTATACGGAACAGTGCCGTTCACGGACAAGATGAAGAAGCTCCTCATAGATAATTTCAATTTGATTATCGACCAGAATCACGCCTGCGTGATACTTGATGAGAATGAAAAGGTCATAGCGATGGGTATCTGTTTCCCGGACATCTCGGAAGCAATGCGTACAGCCGGAGGCCGTCTGACTCCGCTTGCTCTGATAAGGGCTCTGCGTGCTATCAGGAACGCAAAGGTGCTCGGCCTCGGACTTATCGGAGTCGACCCGGAGTGGGCGAACAGGGGGGTCAGCATCATTATCGCCAATGAACTGGTCAGAATGCTCTCCAATCCTCACCTTGAGTATGCTGATACAAACCTCAACCTTGAGGACAATGCCGCCATATTGAATCTTTGGAAGCGGTTCGATGCCAGGCAGAACAAGCGCCGCCGCTCCTATGTGAAGAAAATCGTATGATAAAGATAATTGTTGATTGTTTCGGCGGGGACCACAGCCCGGAGGCCAATATTGACGGGAGCCTTGACGCTCTTGAAAGATTCAAGGATCTATACCTGATACTTACCGGTGATGAAAATATCATCAGGGAAAAGCTTTGCGGGCGTGAGTATGATACCGCCAGGCTGAGCATTGTACACGCTCCTGATGTGATAGGCTGCGATGAGAAGCCTACGGATGCCATACGGCTGAAAAAGGAAAGCTCTATGATAAAGGCTGTTAGGATGCTTCGTGATGAGGATGATATAGCCGGAATGGTGAGTGTTGGTTCGACTGGTGCTTTGGTGGCTGCCGCACTGACACGTGTCGGCTTGCTGGAAGGCGTGATCCGTCCGGCTTTCTGTCCTTTGCTTCCTACGATGAAAGGCGGGATTGTCGGTATCTGCGACAGCGGCGCCAATGTTGAAGTGACATCCGATTATCTCAAGCAGTTCGCGATAATGGCATCATTATATATGGAGAATGTGTATGGAATTCAAAAGCCGAGGGTTGCTTTGCTGAATGTGGGCGTGGAGCCCGGCAAGGGAGATACTATACGCCAGGAGGCATATGAGATACTTTCTGAACTGCCGTGCATCAATTTCGTCGGCAATATGGAGAGCCGTGATCTTTTGTCCGGATTATATGATGCTGTCGTTTGTGACGGATTCTCCGGAAATGTACTGGTGAAGACGACAGAAGGAACTGCCGTCGAACTGCTGAAAAAAGTCAAGGCCGCCATATTCTCCCGCACCATCTACAAGATAGGAGCCCTTTTCCAGAAGAAGATGTTTGCCGACCTGAAGTCTTTTATGAATTATCAGAATTATGGAGGAAGTGTACTTCTGGGCACGCGGAAGGTCGTTGTGAAAGGGCACGGCAGCAGTAAGGCCGTAGCTGTACAAAAGTGCATAGAACAGGCCTACAGGATGGTGGAAAGTTCACTCTCCGCCAAGATAGAGGAAGCATTGGACAAATTCGACCATTTTGAATAGAAAAAGATATGTTTGAAGAAGTACAGAAAATTCTTGCGAAACAGTTGAGGATAGATGCCTCAAAAGTGCAGATGGATTCAAGGATCAAGGAGGATCTCGGGGCGGATTCTCTCAATATTCTCCAACTTCTGATGAAGATAGAGGATGATTACGGCATTATGATTCCGGACGAGAAACTTGCTCGTTTCGAGACCGTCAGGGACGTTGTCGCCTATCTGGACGAACAGAAAATTCGATAATCCTCTCCTTTGAGATCATAACGGATATCCGGACCCATGAAAGAAGTCAGAGTTGCACGGACGCGAGTCACTCGCGTTTTGCGCAACATTATCTGTACTATTACAAGTCCAACCTAATTTTGTGGTAAGCCGAATTATTCTTAAATTCGCAATTATAAGGAACATGTTTTGAATAAAGGTTGAAATTATGAAGGTATTACGTGCATTTGGCCTGCTTGCGGTTACTGTCCTGTCCTTTGGCTTCATTTCTTCCTGCAATGAGAACCTTGATCCGGATGGCAATACATCAAATTCGGAAGTTGTCAGGGAAAATGGCAAGATCGTCAATGATGTTTCCATTATTGATGGCAACATCGAATTTATGATACAGACTCCCGACGGATTGAGCGCTGTCGCCTACAAAAGTTTCATTATGACTGTCAAAGAGTATGGCGAATATGAAAACCTGAATGGCAAATCTTTCTTCGCAATCACTTCTGCAGGCAAATATGCAGATGAAATCTTCTCCCTAATGGGATTTTCACAGAATCTCAGCAAAAGCATTCCCGGTGACAAACTAAATCTGGAAAGAGTATCCGGTGGAAACTTTCTGTCAAACAACTCAGGTATTGCTTTCGCGAGTTATGAGGGCGGTGACATCTACGTGAAAAGCATTTCCGACACATCCATCACTCTCCGCTTCATCGAAGTGAAAACCACCAATGATCTTGGCGATTGTTATTTCAACGGAGACCTCACTTTCGATATTGAATAATTTCTCGGTCGAAGCATATCGGCTTTCCTTGATTTTTCCTTAAGTTAAAGAAATACACCATCCATTATTCATGAAAAAGTTAATTACATTTTTCGCATTTCTGTGCCTGGCGGTGGGACCAGCCAGTGCTAAGGGCTTTCTGAACAACTTTGAGACTGCCGTCGACAAGAAGATAGATACCAAAAAGCTCGAATATTCCATCCCATATATTCCAGTGGACAAACGTGCCGGCATCCTGCCGAAACATAATATCTGCTCTATTGCTCCTGCAGAAGAATATTCGGACAATTTCATCACCGGCAACGGTACTTTGCGCATGCAGACTTCCGGCCGACCATATAACGATGTGATAACCTATACCCAGGAGGATCTCTATGAGCCGAAATGGGCCGAGACTCCCCTTCCACCAGACCTGCGCCCCTACCTGCCACGCATCCGCCAACTGCTGCTGGAGGGAAAGCCTGATGAGGCTAACGCCCTGATAGACGAGGCTCAGAAAAAGGCCGGTTTCGAAAAATATATGAATTTCGACAACAGAATTCTGTACCCAGTCGGCGGACCTTCGAGACACACAGCCTTTACACTCACCTTCCGCCTTCCGGAGCAGACAAATACTCGTGACTACCTGCGCTTTCTGGATATGCAGAACGGTATGATTACCTCTATGTGGACTGATGCACGAGGTTCTTTCAAGAGCGAATCCTTCTGCGCATATGATGGAGACGTTACAGTGAACCGCTACACTGCACCGAAGGGACAGCTGGACCTTGACGTTGAGATGCAACTTCCAAGATTGGTCGGCAGCTCCCATGAACTAAAAATCGAGGACGGCGTAATCACCCTGGCTACTGCATACAATCCGGAGTACGGCCAGAAGGGCTATGGCGTAGTCATCCGCTTCCTGCCTAAGGGCGGCACTATGAAAAAGACCGAAAAAGGCATGCAGATTTCCGGTGCAGACGGTCTGACGGTCGTTTCGAAGATCGTAAGGTTCGAAAACAACTTCAACTTTGAAAATATCAAGCCCGTCCGTGACGGACTTATGGCCTTGAAGGTCGATTTCGACAAGATGCTCAAGGGTAACGAAAAGTACATCGGCGAGCGTATGGACCGTTCACGTATCCATCTCAGTTCAGACGAAGACCTGCTGCTTTCAGGCGAGGAACTGCTCCGTCGTGCTCATAGCAAGAACGAACTGGATCCTACTCTTCTGGAGAAGCTCTATGATATGGGCCGCTTCTTCCAGATTTACGAGACGGGTAAGAATATTCCTCCTTTCACAGGCCAGCACAACATCAACACCAACCTGCAGGTCTGCGCAGGAAACAACACGGGGCTCTTCGACGAGATGGACGTGTATTTCAGGTATTACGAGACAAAGTTCGATGACTTCCGCACCAACGCACAGCTGCTCTATGGAGCCCGCGGAGTGCTGGCAAGTGTCCATTGTGATCCGGATTCAGGACTTTACTATCATTTCTCCCATACCTATCCGCATTACGCATGGACGGGCTGTCTTGGTTGGATCTACAACGAGTTATGGGGCTACTACCTCGTCTCAGGAGACAAGGAATTCCTCCGTACCCGCGTAATCCCTGCCTACAAGGAAATGGCCCTGTTCTACGAGGATTACGCATGCGACCGTGGTCCGGACGGCAAGGTCATCTTCTATCCGTCCTTCTCCCCGGAAAACCCGACCCCGAATCCCGGCTATGAAACGGTCACCAGCAGAAATATCAATCCAACTAGAATCAACTCTGTAATGGATATAGCAATCTGCCGCGAGATCCTGATGAACCTGATTGATGGCTGCAAGACCCTTGGTATTGAGCAGGAGAACATCCCTCACTGGGAGGCTCAGCTCGCAGACCTTCCAACCTATCTTCTTGATCTGGATGGCGGCCTCAAGGAATGGGCTTGGCCGACAATCGAGGAGAACTACAACCACCGTCACGTATCTCACCACTATGACTTATGGCCAGGTCGTGCGGTCACCCCTGAAAAAGATCCTGCACTTGCTGAAGCCATCAAGATCTCCAACCGCAAGCGCGCCCAGCAGGACGACTCTGCCCATGGCATCATCCACCGTGCATTCTCAGCCATCCGCCTCAAGGATATTGAAGAAACTGAGCAGAACCTGAGCCAGCTGCTCAACCACGGCTTCGTTCGCCGCACCCTGCAGACCAGCCACTTCCCTTACAGAGGGGTGTTCCCGGATCTTACAGGTGCTGTACCTGCGTTCCTTGTGGAAATGAGCGTATTCAGCGAGCCGGGAACAGTGGAATTTCTTCCTGCAATGCCCGACAACCTGATGCACGGTGCAATCGACGGTGTCTGGCTGTATACCTTCGCCAAGCTTAATCATATGGACTGGGACGAGAAGGGCATCCGTGCCTCCATCACCTCAAATCAGGACCAGACCCTGACGCTTCGCAACCGCCGGGAAGGCTGCCGTATCTCTGTGAATGGAATGGAGTTAGCCAAGGACGGCGACCATGTCCAGTACACGTTTAAGGCAGGTGAGACCGCACAGATTGTCATCGAGTTGTAAAACTTCATTTATAACAAAATACGGATGAAAAGAACGTCCATCGCACTTGCGATTTGTGCCCTTTCCAGCATCATTACAGCCGCGCAGATTCCTACTGATTACAAGGTTCTTGCAGACACAAGCAAGGAACCGATTGCTGAAGGGCCTTACTCGCCCACCCCGGAAGGACTGTCCGGATTCGAGTGCCCGGAGTGGTTTGTCAATGCCAAATTCGGCATCTGGGCTCACTGGGGACCGCAGTGCGCGCCAGAGGACGGAGACTGGTACGGAAGGAATATGTATGACGAGAACAGTCATAACTATCAGTACCAGATAGATGCGATGGGCCATCCGTCAGAATTCGGTTTCAAGGACTGGCTGCCGCGTTTCAAGGCAGAGAAATGGGATCCTGAAGCCCTCATAAAGCTGTACAAGGAAGTCGGCGCACGTTACTTCATGGCGCTTGCAAACCATCACGACAACTTCGACCTCTACGACAGCAAATACCAGGAATGGAATTCCGTGGCAATAGGACCGGAAAGGGATATCATCGGAGAGTGGAAGGCAGCCTGCGAAAAATACGGCCTGCCTTTCGGCGTCAGCGTACACGCATCACACGCGTGGAGCTGGTATGAATCGTCACGCGGTGCAGACACGAAGGGTGCACTCAAGGGTGTGCCTTATGACGGCTGGCTAACCAAGGAAGACGGTGCAGGCAAATGGTGGGAAGGACTGGACCCGCAGGAACTGTATGCCCAGAATCACCCTTACCGCCCGAACCTCGGCGTGTGGGACTGGTGGGAATGGCAGCCGGGCAGGGTCGACGCCCCGGACCAGGCGTATATAGACAAGTTCTACAACCGCACTGTCCAGCTCATAAACGACTACAATCCCGACATCATATACTTCGATGACAGTTACCTTCCTCTCTGGCCTATATCAGATGTAGGCCTCAAGATAACGGCCCATATGTACAACAAGAGTGTGGCTGCAAACGGCACGAACAAATCCGTCATCACAGCCAAGCAGCTGAATGACTGGCAGGAAAAGACTGTGCTGCGCGATGTCGAGCGTGGCGCTCTCGACCACATCAGTGAAAAGCCGTGGCAGACCTGCACCTGCATAGGCGAATGGCACTATGACAAGCACGTCTTCTACAGGCAGGGCTACAAACCGGCCGCACTGGTGATCGGAATGCTTGTGGACATAGTTTCCAAGAACGGCAACCTCCTTCTCAGCGTTCCTCTCAAGAGTGACGG
The DNA here is from genome assembly GCA_024401925.1 of Bacteroidales bacterium. GTDB lineage: Bacteria > Bacteroidota > Bacteroidia > Bacteroidales > UBA932 > Cryptobacteroides. The sequence goes on from JAKSKD010000033.1 coordinate 9,954, forward strand.
ATCCCTTGATTCAGAGGAAATCAAGATATTGGAGAAACTTGGAGCATGGATGAAGATAAACTCTGAAAGTATCTATGACACAAAACCTTGGAAGATATTCGGAGAAGGTCCTGCAGCAGAAGGGGTCAATCCCCTTTCCGGTCCGGGATTCAATGAAGGCAAGCTGATGTACGGAAGCAAGGATATCAGGTTCACCAGCAAAGGCGACAACGTCATCTACGTGACCGTATTCGGCATTCCTGAAGAATCAACCGTCATCAGGAGCCTCGGCCGCAAGACTGAGTATAACACCCGCAAAGTCAAGACAGTGGAACTTCTCGGAAGCGATGCTGAAGTCAGCTGGACACAGACCGGCGACAACCTCTCCATCGCTGCCCCTGCCAGCGCTCCTGCCAGGGAAGCCATCGTCTACAAAGTAACACTCTCCCGCCGGTAAAAATGGAAACAACTTTCAATAGCTCACGAATCAACGTAGTGGACTGCCTGCGCGGCTTTGCCGTGTGCGGCATAATCATCATTCACTTTCTGGAGCACATGAATTTCTACAATTTCCCGGAGCCGACCGTACTCGATCAGGCTATCTGGGACTCCGTTTTCTTCCTCGGTGCATCCAAGATGTACGCTATATTCGCCCTCCTCTTCGGCTTCAGCTGCTACATTCAACACCACAACCAGGAGAAGAAGGGCAAGGATTTCAGAGGCCGGTTCGCCTGGAGGATGCTGCTGTTGTTCGTCTGGGGAATGATTGACCTGTTCTTTTACAACGGAGACATTCTCTGCACGTACGCAGTGATAGGTTTGCTACTAATCCCTCTGGTCAAGGCCCCGGACAAGGTCCTCGTCATCCTCGCCATTTTCTTCTTCCTTCAGCCTGTTGAAATCGTCTATGAGATCCTCGGCGCTGTCAACCCTTCCATCCCGCCGATGGACCTCGGCCAGGGCCCTCTCTGGGCTGCCCTGTTCGAGCCCTGCGCTAACGGATCCTTTCTTGACGTCGGACGCGCCGGCACCAGATACGGTCTCCAGATAAACTTCGGCTGGGCTATCGAAAACGGGCGTCTCACCCAGACCTACTTCCTGTTTATCGTCGGAATGCTGCTCGGGCGGAAGCGCCTTTTCCTTGATGAAGGTGACAACTTGAAAACCTGGAAGAAAATCCTGATTGTTTCCGTCATCTCCTTTGCAGTATTCTATCCTCTATGGAAAATACTGCCAGGGCACATAGCTAACAAGACCGTAGCACACAGCCTCGAAATACAGCTCAATATGTGGAGAAACTTCTCGATGATGGCGTTCTATGTCTCCGGCCTTGTGCTCCTCTACTATAAGACCAGGGCGCAGAAGGCTATCGCACGCTTGGCAGTAATAGGAAAGATGAGCCTCACCGATTACCTGCTCCAGTCTTTCGTCGGAGGTTTCCTTTTCTACAACTGGGGTCTCGGTCTCTACCGCATAAGCGGTCACACGATGAGTTTCGGCATAGCAATAGCATTCCTCTTCCTTCTTTACTTCTTCTGCAAGTGGTGGACCTCACACCACCGCCGCGGTCCTCTTGAGGAAATCTGGTCCCGCCTCACCTTCATCTCCACAGTAAAAAGTTAAGAAATGCCTAAAAAAGAAGATATGAGGCAGATGTTCAACGACATCGCCGGAGACTATGACAAGCTGAACCATATAATGTCAATCGGAATTGACCGAATATGGAGAAAAAAAGCAATCAAAAAAGTGATAGACAGGGTGAATCACCAGGAGATACTGGACCTTGCCTGCGGGACAGGTGATTTCGCGATTGCTGAAGCTGGATATATGGCTTCCGGCAGCCACGTCACAGGAGTTGACCTCTCTGAGGAAATGCTGCGGGTAATGCGTGAGAAGATTTCCGCGGCAGGCCTTGAGGACAGAATCAGCACAGACCTTGGTGAAGGAGAAAACCTTAAGTATGACAGCTGCAGCTTCGATGTTGTAAGCATTGCCTTTGGAATCCGCAATTTCGAGGACCGTGAGGCAAGCCTGAGAGAGATACTCCGGGTACTCAGGCCTGGTGGAAAGCTGGTCATTTTGGAACTGTCAGAGCCGGAAAACAAAGCCATAAAATGGTTCTACAACCTGTATTTCAAGAATATCCTTCCGCTGATTGGCAAAATCGTATCCGGCAATTCATCTGCATACAACTATCTTCCGGCATCAGTCATTGCCTTCCCCGGGCGCAGGGAATGGATGGGGACAATGAGCAGATGCGGTTACAAAAATCTGATGCACAAAGCTTTATCAATGGGCATATGCAGGATGTATGTCGGAGAAAAATAAGGATTAAGCAGACGGCTAAATCATCATCCCAACGCCGGCCAGCACAGCGAATGCGAATGTGGACATAACAAGGAGCGGGAGCATCGGATCGAGCGCCTGCTCTTTTTTTGTCCATACTCCCCTCAGATGGAGGGCATAGAGCGGCGCCGTCAGGACGAACAGCCACGTCCACGGTGAAGGGCTGAAGATCAGACAATATGCAATCATACCGGCCCATCCAGAAGCAATCAGGACAGTCTGGTATATCCTGGCTTTCCTCTCTCCCAGTCTGATTGCCACGGTTGTACGTGTAGCTGCATCAGTGGCCATGTCGCGGATATTATTGACATTCAGTACAGCAACGCTGAAAGTACCGATCGAAAAGGCCGGAAGAAGGACAGGAAGGAGTTCAAAATTATTGGAGCAGATGAAATACCCGCCTGCAACGGTTGCAAATCCAAAGAAGATCAGCACAAAGATATCGCCAAGGCCCCTGTATCCGTACGGATTTCTGCCGAGTGTATAATGCATTGCTGACCATATGGCGGCGATGCCAAGGGCAAAGAATATTGTCGCCTTCATACAGAAAAGGGATCCGAATGCAGTCCAAATCATCAATGTACCGAATATTGCGCTGGACAGCACCGCGCCAAAGATCAGTTTCTTGATATCATCTACGGTAAGAGCGCCATCCATTAGGGAATAGTGCATACCTTTGCGGCTGACGGCTGAATCCGTGCCACTGATTGAATCTCCAAGCTCATTTGAAAGATTTGAAAGTATCTGCAGGCAGACGGTGGTCAGGATGAGGAAAACAACAGTAAGGGCATTGACAGGACCTGATGAAGCAGCAAGAAAGACACCCAATACAATCCCGGCAAGCGACAGGGGTAAAGTTCTTAACCGCATCGACCTGAGACAATACCTGAAAAAATTATTCCGTTCAGTCATAAGAAATTAGAACCCGAAGGTTTCGCGGATATGACGTTCATAATGCGGCAGCATGACGCCGAGATTGAATTCCACAAGGAGAAGCTTGCAGCATTCATATGGGCGTATCGCTTCGCTGACAGACTCAAAGGTCTGCCCTTTGCCGAAATAGCGCTCGGCAAGTCGGTCTTCGGCAAAGAAATACTCATCCACGAAATACTCCCAGACACGGCGGGTAAGTTCTCCTGTCACGTGGAAATCGTGGACTCTGAAGTCCTCGTCAGAAGTCATACAGATATTGCGAGTCATTCCAAGGTCAAGAAGAGGGAACCCCCTGCTGAAATAGCCGAGGTCAATGAAGTATATTTTATGTGGATCCGTGATTGGAGCTCCTTTGGGAAGTGTTGAGATTACATTTCCTATATGCATATCGCCGTGAAGCGCCGTTGTGGAATCCGGAATTGAATTGATGAAATCAGCAATTTTCTGCTTCTCTGAATCGTTGAAAGCGCGGTCGGCCTCAAGAAGATGCAGAAACTGCGGCTTAGCATCAGGGAATACGCCTTCCGGACATTCAGTGGAATGAACAAGTTTGCAGTACCTTGCAAACTCGCGCGAAAGTTCTTCAACGCGTTCCGGCTCATCAGAGAGCATTCTTGAATAACTGCGCTTCCCAACTATGCGGCGAAAACGGATGCCAAGGCGTTCGCCGTCTGTGACAAGCTCTCCCGGTTCCGGAGAAGGTACACCCAGGCTAAAGACCTTGCGAGCGACGTCAAGTTCTTGATATATGGTATCTTTAGGATAATCAGTATTGTAAAGTTTCACCATTTCCAGAGGGTCGGAAATGCTATCATAGCTGGATCCGTTTGCGCCTTCACCACTCTTGCGGTAGTCATTCAAATCAATCTCTTTCATCTTCTTATTGTATTTTGCATCATTTGTACAGGCTGCAACAGCCGCAGCACCCGTTGAGCAAACGGCAGCTGCCGCAGCAACGGTTCCAAGGGTCCTGATGGCCTTTCTTCTTGATAAATCTGCCATTATTCCGCAATATGATTCAATATAACAAAACAAGGCCGGCACAGATAGACCAGTGTCGACCTTGTAGATTCTTCAGGCTGTCAGAAAATTATTCTGCGGTCTCAGCTGGAACTTCAGCGGCCTCGCATGCTGTTGAATCGCACTGTTCGCAATTCTCGCATTCGCCACTGCATTCTGTACACTCGCCAGTGCATTCTGTACATTCTGTGCACTCAGTTTCTGCTTCATTAGCCTTTGTGTTGTTCTTGCAAGAAGCAACAAACATAAGGGAAGCAACGATTGCCATTGAAAGTAATACCTTCTTCATAGATTAACAAATTATAAATTAAAATTTTATTAACGTCGCAAATGTAAACAAAAATAGAATAAAGTAAACACCTGAACCATTATTATAATGCATTTTTTTACAAATTAAAGTATCTTTACAACGAAAAATATTGAGATGCGTAAAGTTTGTAATTATATCACAATCTTATGCCTTGTCTTTTTGTCTGTCCAGTTGAATGCACACGGTAGTTTGACAGAATAAATTTCATTTTTTTTGACAGAAAGGCCCACGAGGCCT
>JAKSKD010000034.1 GCA_024401925.1 Bacteroidales bacterium
TTGTAGAAAATGAAATAAGTTCGTTATTTTTGTATTATGGAGAATATGTATCTTACCCGGAAAGTCATCAGGAAACTGCCAGGTGCCATAATGAAAACGGTTCCTATACCTGATCCGGAAATTATTGAAGGTTTTGGATGCCGCTCGCAAATCGGCAATATATGCAGAGAATCAGGTTTTGATACCGTGTTGATCCTTACGGACAGGCGACTTTGTGACCTCGGATATCTGCAGGCTGTCGAGAAGTCGCTCGAGAGCGAAGGCATCCGTTACGAAATGTTTGACGGGATAAATACAGAGCCCCGTCTGGAATATATCGAAACTGGACGTTCCATCGCCTTGGGAAGTAACGCGAAATGCATCATTACCATAGGCGGCGGCTCGGTTATGGATACAGGCAAGATGGTTGCCTCAGGCTGCCGCCTGAAGCATCTTCCGGTCGATATGTTTCTCCAGAAATTCCTCATTGTTCCGGGAAAGTCATTGCCTGTCATTGCTGTCCCGAGTACAGCGGGAACCGGTGCGGAGGTGACAGTGGGCGCGGTCATAACACAGAGAAATGGAGGTAAGTTTGCATCTGTGATAGTGGGGCTTGACGTTCATACGGTTTTCCTTGACAGCGAATTGACTCTCAGAGCTCCGTGGAATATCACGGCATCCTGCGGAATCGATGCACTGAGCCACGGCCTTGAAGGGGCCGTAGCCGATGTAAAAAGCTCTGAGGAAGACATTGAAAAAAGCCGGCGATGTGTGCGGCTCGTACTGGAGAATCTACCAAAACTGAAGAAACATCCTGAGGACATCGCCGCCAGGGGAGCTATGTGCCTGGCTGCCAATCTGGGAGGCAATGCCATCAACAAGCAGTTGGCTGGATATGTCCACGCTTTTGCGCATTCTATCGGAGCGAAATATCATATCCCTCACGGCAAGGCAATCGCAATGTGTCTGATGCCGGTTCTGCGGTCTCAAATAGATGCAAGCGCCGGACAGTTGTCGGAACTAGCGCATTTTTGCGGTTTCAACAGCGTGGATGCCTTGTTCAATTCTTTGGAATCCCTGATTGCACTGTGTGATCTGGACCTTGACGGCTCAATTGTCGCCCCTGAGGATTTCAAGGAACTTTCAATAGATATCGCAAAGGACTCCGTCAACTACTCGGCACCGATGACATTCCCACGAAGACAAATATTAAGTATTCTTTCTGAAATCAATAAACAAAAATAAATATGTCATACACAGTTTCCGACATTCAGCATATTGTTGACGCCCAAAGGACCTTTTTCCGCACAGGTACTACGCTGGACGTTAAATGGCGTTTGTGTCAGCTGCGCAAATTGCGCGATGCCGTCATTGCGCACGAGAAAGAGTTCGAAGAAGCATTGCACAAAGACCTTGGTCGGAGTGCTACAGAAGCGTATCTCTGTGATATCGGCCCCATTGTGGTGGAAATCAATGAGATGCTTCGTGGACTGCGCCGCTGGGCACGCCCGGAGCGACATTTCAGCGGATTGATGTGCTTCCCGAGCCTCGTTACCAAGGTTTATAAGATGCCATACGGCGTCACGCTCGTAATAAGCCCTTTCAATTTCCCGATTCTGCTTACACTCGGAGTGGTTGCCGCCAGCATCTGCGGAGGCAACACGGTTGTGATCAAAGCCAGCGCCAAGTCGCGCCATTGTACGGAGGCAATGAAAAAATTCATCTCGGAGGTCTTTCCTCCTGAATTTGTCACTTTGATTGACGGAGGACATGATGTCGCCGATATGTGCCTTGAACAAAGGTGGGACAAGATTTTCTATACCGGGTCGCCGAAGGTCGGCAAACACGTTCTTGCCAAGGCGGCTGAGAATCTGACTCCCGTAGCTTTGGAGCTGGGAGGGGAAACCGGGAACTGGTGTATCGTCCGCAAGGATGCCGACATCAAAGATGCCGCCCGCAAGATTGCTTTTTTCAAGCTCTGTAATGCCGGCCAGATATGCATAAATATCAATCAGGTGGCTGTCGCGCAGGAAATTGCCGGAGAATTTCTGGAAGCTCTGAAAGATGCATTCCGCAAGCAGATTGGTGAAAACGCACAGGATAATGAAGAATATCCAAAATTAATCACTACGCAGGCATATGAGAAATGTTCATCTATAGCCGACGAGTACCGGGAGCGAATCGTTTTCGGCGGAAAAGGCAATGCCGATGAGCTCCGCTATTCACCTACCGTCATATATCCGGTCGATATCAATGAAGGGATAGTCCGGAAAGAACTTTTCTGCCCGCTGCTGCCCGTCGTTCCTTTCAGGGACAGCGAGGTCGATTCAGTGCTTGACGTTATTGCAGACAGGGAGCATCCCCTTGCAATGTATCTGTTCACAAAGGATATAAAGTGGGCTGAACGAGTGATGAGTTCTTATCAGTATGGCGGAGGCTGCATCAACGAGGTGTGCGTACATATGATGGTGAAAGGAGTGCCTTTCGGAGGCGTTGGCCATTCCGGGATGGGGGCCTATCACGGTGAGTGGGGATTCAGGGAATTCACGCACGCATCAACTGTTCTGAAGGGAAGCACACGCCTGAATCTGTCTCTGAGGGAACATCCATACCGGGAGAAGAAAATTCTGCCTCTGCTCCGTCTTTTGGAAAAGTGAAAAAGGACTTTTCTTCTTTATCTCGGCTGCCTTTACTACAACTGCACATAGCATTTTATGAAATCCGGACACTCATTCGTAATATCGAGGGGATTCAAGAATTACTTTTCAGCGTAAAGGCCGATAACGGTCCCAGTAAACCCTCCTGCAACCAGAGTAGTAAGGTATGTCGCATCCACTCCACCAACAAGCAAAGTCCAGTTCTTCCCGTCAGGAGCAAACCAGAATGAGAATGTTTCTCCGTCTGAAGTGATCTTCAGGTCAATGAACTTGTATTCTCCAGTCTGCATTGAAGCAAGGTCTGCACTTGCATCAATTATCTCAGGTCTCTGGCCCTTAACAAAATTGAATTTTGATTCAATCTTTCTAAGCGCAATGTTTCCCTTTGTCACTTTCAAGAAATACTGATGGTTTTCATCTTTGAAAAGCAGCATTCCGGCAGCTTCTGTTTCAGACTGAGGATTGAAATACATCCTTGTAGATGCAGTGAACTTATGATGATGCATACGCCTTGCGACGAGCGAAGGAGTATGTGCTCCGGTAGCTTTTTCTTCTGAGCAATACAATGAGAGGTAACCCGGATTCTCAGAGAGAGAATAATGCTCTGTAGCAGGCGTTCTAAGTGTCATCCAGGCATTTGATAGCTTGGATTCGGAGAAATCATCGTGAATTGAGAAATTGCCGAATGTGACACTCTCTCCCCTCTTGACGCCTTCGTGTCTGACGATAAGCGGAACGGCTTCTCCGGCAGGCAGTATTACCGGGAATCCGTCTTCTGTCCAACTTACCGGGAGCATATGAGTCTCACGCCCGAGATTTTCATAGTCCTCCTTATAAGGGCGATCTGCAAGGAATACAGCCCACCACTGTCCGTTTTCATCCGGAACGATATCGGCGTGCCCCGCACAGATGATAGGATTTTCTCTTTCCGGGTCAAGATTAAGCTGGGTTAAAATAGGATTTCCTTCGTAAGCCTCAAACGGGCCGAATGGGCTTTCACCCTTGAAAACGACTTCGGAATGCCACTCGTGCACACCAGTACCGCCTTCTGCACACATAAGATAATATGTGCCATTAATTCTGTAGAGGTGAGGTCCCTCAATCCAAATAGGGTTGTTCTCAGGTCTTGAACCCTTGTTGACAATCACCCTGCGCTCACCTATCGTGCAGTCATTCTCAACATCAAACTCTACGCAGCGTATTGTCCTGTGCCCGCTGTATTCAGGCTTTCCGTCAGGAGCATCATCATTATTGACTATGTATGCCCTTCCGTCCTCATCAAAGAAGAATGACGGGTCAATACCCTTCACCTCAGGAAGAAATACCGGATCTGACCATCCCTTCCAAGGATCCTGCGTCTTTACAAAGAAGTTTCCACCGCCAACATCCGTAGTAATCATATAATAAGTTCTATTGGACTTATTGTATTTGATATCAGGGGCATATATTCCGTTGCTGATTCTCTGCCCGTCAAGGTACGGCAACTGTTCCGGACGATCAAGCACGTTCCCGATTTGCTCCCAGTTGACAAGATCTCGGCTGTGGAAAATAGGCACACCCGGAAAATAGACAAACGTGGAGGTGACGAGGAAATAGTCACCTTCCCCATTTGTGCAGATACTCGGATCAGAATACCAACCTGCCAACATCGGGTTATATACGTAATCATCTCCAGGAAGAGGATTCTGTGCATAAAAATCGTCACAGCCTTCATAATCGAAGCTGTCAAAAAGTGCTGTCCCCTCAGGAACATTCACAGAGCAGGCTGTAACAGCGACGAGCGCTGCCGCAAAAAACATAAACTTCTTAATCATATTGATCACCTACCAAGTTATTTATTCTGATCGATTTCAATGATAACTTTCCCGGATTTTTCGCCACGTACAACCCTCATCCTCAGCATTCCCGTGACCTCAGTGCCCACCCCAAGCTCCGTAAGGTCGGCAGATACTGATTCGCCTTCTCCGATGAGGTCATCATTCGTCAATTCTCCACTCCAGAGAACAGGTCCGTAAGAATGTCTGATTGTCCACCTGCCGGCATCAATATTATCAAATTCATACTCATTGACACCCTTCTTCATCATAAAACGCTGAAGAGTAGGGCTGTCTCCGAAGCCCCAACCACGAGGTCCTGCACCCAGTTTGTCAATCTCTATCTCCGCGCCTATTCCATAGACTTCCTCACTGATTTCCTTGTAATACTCAAGTCCTGAATCGAAAGATTCTACGCTGAAATAATACTCAGGAGCAGTATTGAGGCTGCGTACGGTGAATACATTTGTGTCGTAAACGATGTGGCTGTTATAAAGCTTGTCCGGCTCAATACCATATCTGATGATGTATCCGTCTGCGCCTTCGACAGGAGTCCAGAGAAGAGTTGCTTCACGGCGGTCCTCAGGATTGCGGACAGCCTTCACATCCTTGACCTTGACTGATGCGGCAACATCTGGGTTTCCGAATACTCGGAGGTCTTTTATGCTGAAATTGGCTTCATCGTGAGTGAATACATTGGTAATCTTTACATATCTGGCATCAATAGGAGACTGAAGCTCCACATAATCGTGGTGCAAGTCGAGCTTATTGTCGCTCTTGTCCACAATCTTTGTCCAAGTCTGCCCGTCAGCAGAAACCTCAATAATATAGCACTGATAGCGGTCAGGATGCGGCGCTGGTCCGAATCCGCCTGCATATGGCTGAGGTGCGGCTCCAATATGGTCAAAATTGGTCTGAATTGCATAAATTGAACTTACTGCGCCAAGGTCCATCTGGAAGAATTCTCCCGGATTGCCAGTTTCCGCGCTCCAGCAAGTCAGGAAATCCTCATCTGCCCCATTGGCCGCAGGATAGCCTGCGAGTGTTGAAGAAACAGTTACTTTCTTGTTTCTTGAGAGCAACTTCCATCCGGTATAATTATTCTTGGTAACATCTTTCTTCATTCCAGGATAATACTGAGGATAATCTCCGAAAGCATAATTTGAGTGCATTACTCCATCCTCATCCACAGCTGTAGGATAAATTGCCAGTTCGGAGCCCCTTCCTGCGCCGCCATAGCTTGCAGGAATCATACAGATAGTCCAAAGCTCACCGTTCTTGTCGTGGAAGGTGCTGCCGTGACCGGCTCCAACCTGGAAGCCTGTGGTTCTGTATGTAAGAGGATTGTGTTCTGAATAGGTGAAAGGTCCCATAGGGCTGTCAGCGACGTAAACTCCGTGAGAATATGAGAGCAATTCCAGACCGATGGCTGCATACTGCAAATAATATTTGCCATTGTGCTTTGTCATCCAAGGGCCTTCTATCCAAGGATACTCCTCTTCGAAATAATCTCTGCGGCCGTTGAAAATCGAATAAATCACATCAGAATTCCTACGCGTTTCAAAACCGTGATTCTTATAATCGCCGAAGAAGCATATTTCCGGTCCGGCAATCTCCTTGAAAGTAACAGGGTCGAGTTCCACCACCTTGAATGGCATAATCTGAGACCATCCGTAATAGAGATATACTCTTCCGTCATCATCTACGAAAAGATTTGCATCACCGTAACGGTCACTGTCAAGCTCAGCAACTTTCTCCCAAACACCGGACTTTGGGTCAAGTGTTTTATAGACATTCTTGTTGTTCATTGAACAGCCGTAGAGGATTCCGTCCTTTTCAACTACAGAAACCACTCCGCCAGGGTAGCCCGGAGCGTCCACATATGTCCAATCCCTGAAATCGGAAGAATACCAATAACCCTTTCTATGAGACACAAAGAGGTAATAATCATCGTTATAGACAATTACTACAGGCTCGCCTCCCCTGTATGACCTTTCTTCGCCAATCAGCACGTCCAGAGGATTGCAGAATGTATATGGAGCGTCCTTTATGAGGACTTCAGCGGCTGAAGTATTCTCATTGGCCGTCACATTTCCTTCCGTGCAGGATGCAAGGAAGGAAAGTGCGATAACGGCTGCAAGCGGATAAAGAATTTGCTTAATTTTCATTTTACTTATTAATTGATGCTGCTACTTCTTCGCAAGCAAGATTCAACATAACGAAATTAGGTACTGAGTTGATGCAGCACTCATTTTCACCCCAATGGAACGGATAGTCATCCTTATTCTCAAGGAAGTCAGGATTCTTAACCATAAGGCCAGGAACGACTCCGCCAGGTATTACGGTGTAGTCAGCGCGGTTGTTGCTGTATGCAACCTTCTTTGTATTTACACCGACTGCTGTGATGAATGAAACATTGCTGTAAGGGTGGCATCCGAAGATATAGTTCAAGCCCTTCAGTACGAGTTCAGGATCAACGAGTTCAGGGAACTGCTTCCAGATGAGGTAGAAATTGAATGAATTGGCGATAACCTGGGTGTTTCCAGCCCAGCCGCGGCCCTGGATAGGAACCTCATAAGGGTTGTCAGAGCCTTGATTGCAAAGAAGCTTTACATAATCAGGAATAACGGCCTGAACTTTCTTCTGGGACTTTTTGTCAAGAAGAGAATATACCCTCAATACATTCGTAAGGTTGAATGCAGGAGCGATTCCGCCACTCCAGTGCTGAGGAACCTGGTTCAGCTTAGGAGCAATCTGGTCGAGGATGAGAGGCATAAAGAAGTCCTTGTATTTAACGTCTCCGGTTGCCTCCCAGAGTTCAATGGCGGCTCCGATTCTTGAATCGCCGAAGCCTCCCCATCTGCCTATCTGGGTGTTCTTGGCAGGATCTGCAGCCTCATAATACTTGTCCCAAAGCATCTTAGCATTATTCAAAGAGCGCTCGGCCTCCTCAGGGAAATATTCCTTGAGTACGTTATATGCTGAAGCGAGGGAAACGATTGTACCCATTGTTCCGGCCGGGCTGAACCTGCTTGTGAACACGTATCTGTCATCAGGGGTTCCTGAGCGGTCACCCTTTACTTCATAAGGAGCAAGGGTAGGGTCGTAAATCTTTCCGTCGGTAAGCGTCATTGCATCCCCAAGATGATGATAGTGGTGCATATCAGGCTGACCGATAACCTGTGCCACGAAGCCGATGTTCTCAACCTGTGCATTGATGTTGAGGGTTCCGTGCATTACCTGCTGAACGACATCAGGAATTCCGTCCGGACGATGGATGTCAGCATACTTGGTATCCTCATCAATGAAGGTCATATCTCTTTCAGGACGGAAAAGTCTCCAAAGGGATGCAAGGTCCTGAACAGTGTTTACTACAGAATTTGCCTGGATGTCGAAGTCACCGGCATCGAACCAACCACCGACTGCAAGGCCAGGGATATGCTCCAAAGGCTGATATTTGTCATTCGTTTCGTCTCCCTGAGTGTATCCGTCGTGAAGTCTTACATTTGCTGGTGCCTGAAGGGCGTCATCCATATTTGAACGACCGTGCCAGATTCTGTAAGCCTCGTTGACTTCCATATGGTCCATATTTACAACGAGGGAGATATCCATTGATGCGTGCCACTTATCTCCATAAACGTTTTTGTCGATAGGGAATGCATTTGTCAATGTTCCGTTATAGTCAATAACGTAGAGGCCCGGTTCCTTCACCTGAGAGAAATCGATGGTTACATAGTTGTAACGGTTGTTGTAAACACCCCAAGGCTCTACCTTTGCCGACAGAGCAAGCGTTCTGCCTCCAGTAGGTTCAATCTTGTAGATTGCGGCCTCAGTTGCAGGGACATCATTTTTGTCCAACTCTACGACTGCCACTTTCTTCTGTGCCGGGGTGTAACCGATCTGAGAGAAACCGATATTAGGCTTTCTGACCCACTGAGGGTCATATCCTGTCTCAACATACCACTCGAGAACCTTTCCTGTCTTGTTCTCAGGAAGGTATGAACGCAATACGAAAACTCCGTTCTGAGCAAGAAGACGGCCGTCAAAAAGATTAATCTCCGCATCCGAAGAGACTCCTACCCTAAGGTTTTCGTCTTCCGGAGCAAGTACAATCTGATGACCTGTTGCAAGAGCGATCGGAACAAGGAATTCGCCTCTTCCCCTATCGTCGAAAGTTGACTCACCGTAGTACTGAGGTATTTTTTCTGAGACCGGTCTGACTTCAGTATCGTGGATAGGATACTTAGGAAGAATACGTGCTGCGCCGTCAACAAGATAATTCTTGCCGAAGAATGATGCCGGGAAGAATTCCAAATTCATTCCAGCTTTGCCAACAAGCTTCTCCGGTACAGGTTTGTCAATGAAAACCTGCATAAGGCAACCCTTATCCTTAGGCGTCACTCTTACACGGGATATGAAATCGTAATCCTTGTAGTTCAATTCGACCTCAATATAATTCTCTTCTTTGTTGACTGTACGGTCTGTAACATCAGCAACAATATCCCACTGCTCAGGAGTATTCATCAATCTGATTCCACCTCCAGTGGCAATACGTTCGCCCCTCTGGATGATTTCTATTCCGGCCTGCTTTTCATCGCAAAAGCTTCCATCATATTTATTACTGTAAACAAGGACATTGACACCTCTTTCCTCAAAATAGTCCAATTCATTAAGTTTCAATGTCTGTGCCGTGGCTGAATGAGACGACAGGAGCATCATTGAGGCTCCTATCAAAAAAATGGTTATACGTTTCATTGTTTGTTTATTAATTACGCGTCAAATATAGGTATAAATTCAAAATTAAGTAAACAATTATGACGCTTGAATCCCAAATAAAACATACCTTTGTCTTGATACAAATAAAATCTGTATGGAAAAAACCATTTATCTCGCAGGCGGATGTTTCTGGGGGACAGAACATTATCTGAAGAAAATACGCGGCGTCACATCCACACAGACAGGGTATGCCAACGGAAACACCAAAAATCCTTCATATGAAGAGGTGTATACGGACACAACAGGTTTCGCTGAAACAGTGAGAGTCTGTTATGATCCAGACATACTGAGCCTGGACTTTCTGCTGGAAATGTATTTTACTGCGATAGATCCTCTCAGTCTCAACAGACAAGGAGAAGATACCGGCACCCGCTACAGAACAGGCATCTACTATTGCGATTCTTCAGATCTTGCAACGATAAAAAACGTATGCAGCAGTGAGGAACGCAAACTCGGCCAAAAAACCGCCGTCGAGGTGGAGGTATTGAAGAACTTCTACCCTGCCGAAGAATATCATCAAGATTATCTGGACAAAAATCCTGACGGCTACTGCCATCTTTCTTCCGAACTGTTCGAATTCGCAAAAAACGCTATCCCCAGATAAGAACCTGTTTTGAAATGATTGAGTCCAAAATATTCACCCCCTGCCAAATAGGTCCTATTACGCTGCGTAACAGGGTGATACGTTCAGCAGCATTTGAAAACATGGCCTACAACAATTCTCCGTCCAAGGACCTTTTCGACTACCACACGGCTGTAGCAAGAGGCGGAGTCGGTATGACGACCATCGCCTATGCCGCAGTATGCCAGTCGGGGCTTTCATTCAACGGGCAGCTGTGGATGAGGGAGGAAATCGTTCCCGAACTGAAAAAACTGACGGACGCAATACACGCAGAAGGTGCAAAAGCTTCAATCCAGTTGGGCCATTGCGGCAATATGACGCACCGTGCTACTTGCGGATGTATGCCGGTAGGAGCCTCATCCGGGTTCAATCTGTATTCACCGACCTTTGTCCGCGGGCTCAAGAAAGAAGAGATTTATGAACTGGTCAAGGATTTTGGAAAGGCCGTCAACCTTGCGCGCAAGGCCGGCTTCGACTGTGTGGAGATACACGCAGGCCACGGCTACCTGATAAGCCAGTTCCTCTCCCCTTACACCAACCACCGCCGTGACGAGTTCGGAGGCTCGCTGGAGAACCGTATGCGTTTCATGAGGCTCGTGATGGAAGAAGTTATGAAAGCGGCCGGGGACGATATGGGAGTTCTTGTCAAAATGAATATGCACGACGGTTTTCGCAGGGGTATGCAGACACCTGAATGCATTGAGGTGGCGAAGGAACTTGAAAGGCTTGGAGCGCACGCCCTCGTTCTTTCTGCGGGCTTCGTAAGCAAGGCTCCGATGGAAGTCATGCGCGGAGCGATGCCTCTGAAGACGCTGGCCCATTATATGGATATGAAGCATTTCTGGTGGTTGAAAGCTCTGCTTGGAATTGGTGGAAGGATTATGATTCCAACTGTGCCGTACAAGGAGGCGTACTTCCTCGATGAGGCAAAATTGTTCCGCAAGGAGCTGTCGATGCCGCTGATCTATGTCGGAGGAGTGGTTTCCCGGGAAAAGATGGAGGAAGTCCTCGATGCAGGCTTCACGGGGCTGCAGATGGCAAGAGCTCTCGTGCACGATACGGATTTCGTCAACAAGCTGAGAGAAGGCACGGTCACCTGCAGCGGATGCAGGCACTCGAATTACTGCATAGGAAGGATGTACACCCTTGAGATGAAATGCAATAAATGCGTGGAAGACCTTCCGCGCAGGCTTAGGAAAGAAATCGACAAACTGGAGAAAGCATAATGAGCTGGGCGTTGGTTACAGGCGCAAGTTCCGGAATGGGACTGATTTATGCGCGGAAACTTGCTGAAAGAGGATATGACATACTCGCCGTAAGTAATCAGGAAGAGGAGTTGCAGAAAGTCGCTTCTAATATCAGGAGCGACTATAATGTGGATGCCGTGGCATTGTGCAGGGATTTGACTGAAGACGGAGTCGCAGAGGCTCTTGCAAAATACTGCGACGACAGAGGTATGGATGTGGAAGTTCTGGTAAGTAATGCCGGAATGTTCTTCTTCAAGGAACTGGGGCAGGAAGACCTTGGCAAAGTAAAGGCTATGATGGCCCTGCATATGAAGACTCCTACCGAACTGTGCCTTGTATTCGGAGAAAGGATGAAGAAGAGAGGCCACGGATATATCCTTAATGTATCTTCTCTGGCTGCGGCGCTGCCGACCCCAGGCATTACAATTTACTCCGCTACAAAGGCTTATCTGAAGAATTTCGGAAAATCAATATCCTTCGAGATGAGACCGTACGGAGTCGGCGTCACAACTGTCTGCCCGGCCGCCATCGCCACCCCGCTCTACAAGCTCAGCCCAAAGCTTATGAAACTTGGTGTGAAAATTGGTGTAATCAACACTCCGGAATGGCTTGTGAAGAGGGCTTTGAAGGCCTTATTCAAGAAAAAGCCTTTAATCAAACCCGGATTTATGAACTATTATCTTCCTCCCCTCATCGCCTTGCTCCCGAGAGGAATTGAAGACAAAATTTGGAAAAGACTCAAATGAAAAGGATTGTATCAGGCGTTGCAGCCATATTATTATGTTTGGGCGCAAGTGCGCAGAAAGTAGAACTTGTCCCGTTCGGTGATTTCGAAAACTGGACAGTGCGTTATATTAAGGAATCGGCAATTATCGGCGGAGAGACAAGGGTGAACTATGTCGTTGCTCCGAAGGATACAATACGTGAGAATGCCGCCTACGATTATTCCAAGACCATCTGGGCAAGTTCCAATGCCTATGCAGTCGTAATGGGGGTCACAAAGGTCAGCTGCTCCGTCACACCGGATGAAGGCCCTTCCGGACTCTGCGCAAAGCTTGAGAACAATATGGCATCCATCAAGGCCGCAGGCCTGGTCAGCGTGAACGTGATGGCGACAGGATCCATTTTCTGGGGAAAGATGCACGAGCCTATTACCGGCATCAGCAATCCCCTGTCTTTCATGGACTGGGGCATTCCTTTCACAAAGCGACCGAAAGCCGTCATCATCGACTATAAGGCCGTTTTGCCGAACACCGGTAAAATCAACAAGGGAAACAAGCAGATTGACGGTTATGACCCCGAGCAGATTATGCTGATACTGCAGAACAGGAGCGTAGATGCCAACGGCAACATCCACGTAAAAAGGGTCGGGACCGCAATGCTCAGAATCAGCAAGAGCACAGGAGGATGGGTTTTCGACAAGCGCATCCCTGTCATATATGGAGATGCGAGCAAAGACCCGTCATTCCAGAGTTTTATGGGACTTTATGCCGGCAAACAAAGCCTCTACACGGTCAATTCCGCCGGCAAGAGCGTTCCCATTCCCGAAGAAGGCTGGGGCGATCCGGATATGCCTGTAACACACGGCTATTTCGCCTGCTCGGCTGGGACGCAAATAGACCTTTCCGGAGCCCTCGGAAACACACTCTGGGTGGACAACATCCGTTTGGAGTATGAGTAGAACCATCATAATAACAGGAGCCAGCGGCAGTATGGGCTCGGCGGCGTCACTTGAGCTTGTGAAGCGCGGCTGGTCCGTAATTATGGCCTGCAGGAACCCGGAAAAAGGCGAGGGTGTGCGTCAGAACATCATCAGAGCCATTCCAGATGCTGATATCAGCTTGAGGAAACTCAATCTGGAATCGTGCCGCTCAATCCGCAGGTTTGTGGAATCAATCAAATCTGACGACCTCAGGATCGATGCCCTGTTCAATAATGCAGGTGTAATAAGCCGCGGATTTTCCCGCACAGAAGACGGTTTCGAAAACACCCTTGCCGTCAATTACATAGGCCCGTATCTGCTGACGACAGAATTGCTGCCGGTCCTCAGCGAAAGAGCAGGCATTGTGAATATGGTGTCTCTCACCTGCAAGTATGGGAATGTCGGAAAAGACCTGTTTGACCGCACGAACTTCAAACGACTGAAGACATATTCCGACACGAAACTCGCCTTGCTGCTTTTCAGCATGGAACTGTCCAGACGCTACCCGTCATTATATGTCAATGTTTCTGATCCTGGTATCGTGGACAGCAATATGATTTCTATGGGAAAATGGTTCGACCCTCTGGCCGACATTTTGTTCAGACCGTTCTGTTCGTCACCGGAAAAAGGCGTTGCACCGGCACTCCGTGCCCTTGAAAGCAGTACCAAGCTTCATTATTATGTCGGCAATGGCGACAGGCCCATCCCTTCCCGCTACCGGGAACATCCTCTTAGGGAATGGCTCTGGAACGAAACATCAGAAAAATTAAAATAAATTTCGGACTACGGCTCTCTTCTTATGTAGCCGTAGTCCGAAATCCTGTCGAGAAGAGGCGACTCGAACGCCCGACCCCTACGTCCCGAACGTAGTGCGCTACCAACTGCGCTACTTCTCGAT
>JAKSKD010000035.1 GCA_024401925.1 Bacteroidales bacterium
GCGGCCTTGTCGAAATCAAAGTCGTCATACTCAACGTAGAACAGACCGGGACGTACTTGTTTGAATAATTCGTTCATTTGTCGAAAAGGATGACTTCCTAATCCATAGGATTATTCAGTCATCCTGCTCTACATTTTATTAAAATAAAACTATTTTATCGGTTTGAAGAACCACTTGGAGTTGTCGCTGTTGGAATCGAATTTTCCGAGGGTCGGAGTGCTGTCGGCAATGGAGATAAGTGCGAGAGGCTCATCAGTTCCGGGAACTTCCTTAGGCATTATCCTGTATGTTCCGTCTGTAAGCTGATCGATGCGCCAGAGCTGTTCAGGAGCCCCTGTAAATTCAGGTACAGATACCACTTCCTTCTCTGCTGTTGCAGCGAGGACACGGTTGGTTCCGCTGATTACAATCTTGAACCAAGGGCCGCCAAGGTATCCGCCAGCTTCAGGAACTGCAACAATATCCCACTTCTGGTGAGGACGGTTCATAAAATCACAGATGCGAATATCGATGTCGCCTTCCGGCCATCCTCCGATGACTTCCTCAAGTTTCTGGTCTTCGATGATGATGTTCGGCTCATTCTGCTCTCCGCGGAAGAATCCCCTCATAGAACCGGCCATACGAACGAAATCTACGGCAAGTTCAAGTGAATAGGATCTTCTCTGGGAAAGAATGGCATAAGTGCCTTCCTGGAAAAGTTCTCCGGCTACAGGCCAATCATTGACCCAAAGCAAAGGGCGTATAGCAAGCGTACTTCTGCCGCTCATATCCATATCAGCCTCCCAGTGGAATGAAGTCTTTTCTACACCATCCTCAAGGATAATGCGGCCGAAATGTCCGGCACCGACCCTACGGCCTTCATTGAATGCAACCATCTTACCTCCACCGCGTACCATATCACGGCCGACATTGTCGATGAAAGGTCCCGTCACATTGCGTGAGCGGCCACATACAATATTATATGTAGAATTGACGCCGTCGCAGCAAGTGCCGTGAGTTCCAAGAAGATAGTACCAGCCGTTGCGGTAAATGAGGTCGGAAGCCTCGCAGTCAATAGCCACATTGATGTCCTTTGTACCTTCCTTGCGTGCTCCTGTCTGCGGGTCAAGCTCACACATTCTGATGAAGCCGAAGTAAGTACCGAAAGTACACCAGAGTCTTCCAGTTGTAGGATCAAGGAAAAGACCGATGTCGATGGCGTCACAATCTTCATCTACAAGAGATTCAGCTACCTTGATCGGTTCCGTATATGCGAAATCAGGAGAGGTAGGATCGAGAGTCTTGTTCCACATAGTGAGAATCTGACCTGCGTGGCCACCGCCGAGGCCGCCACCAGTAGCGGAGAAGCCTACAAGATAACGGTCACCGATCTTGATACAGTCCGGAGCAGCACCTGAATGTGGGCGGATAGCACCAGCGTGCCAGTTCCAACCATCCTCTGACATAATGCCATTGGTACCGGTTCCGAATGTATAATACTTGCCGTCACATTCCTGGACGGTGGAAGGGTCGTGGATATAAGGAGAACCCACCTGAGCCGCAGCTGATGCGGAAATAAGCGCAAGAGCGCTGATAAGTATAATTCTAGCTTTCATGGCTTATTTACTATAGATTTTGAGGTTCTTGACCGGATTGCCGGACTCATCTACAAAGCGTACGCAAGCATCGCTCATACCAGGGCCGTTAATGATGCCGCCCCAGAGAACATTTCTGCCTTTCTTGAGAGTGATACGACCTGACATACAGTCATCCATAACCATACGTCTGTCAGAAGACATAATGAGGACTTCCTCGCCGTTGAGCCACCACATAGAACCGGCGTTTGATCCTACAGCAAGTCTTACATCAGGAATATCTTCTTCGCACTCAATAACTGTAGCCATATAGAATACAACTCCATAGACATCCTTCTTAAGCCCGGCTGCAAAGCGGAACAGTTTCACATTAAAGAGCTTGCTGTCAACAGCATGCCACTGGAGCTTACGTTTTTCAAATTTCTGCTCAGGTTCCTGAACGGTCTGTCCCGGCATAACCCAACCCATAGGAGCAGGAGTAACGTCAACTTCAACAGTCTCTTTCTTTCCATCCTTCGGGAGAACATCAGAAAGCTGTCCCTTGAAATACTGGTGGGCAAAGGCATCGCGAAGATAACTGTCAGTAAAGACAGTATTTGAACGGTTTGGTTTTGCAATAGGCTCAAGAATAATCCAACGGCGGATGAAGCCATCCTCGTCAGGAACAGCAAATTCTGTAGTCACGGGCTCGAAATATTCTTCGAACTTAGGGGAAGTTGGGGTCTGTCCCGGGATGATACCGGCCTGACGCGGAGGGCGTGCAGGAGTATTTGGCGCCTGCGGCTGTGCGAACAGGCAACAGCAGGACAGGATACAAATAAAAATTAATGATAAACGCTTCATATTATTTGAAAATCAATTGAATAAACTCATTCAAACTACGTCTCCAGGTAAGCCATTCGTGGGCAGTTCCAGGAGAGACATAACGTGTATATTTAATGCCGGCATCGCTGAGCATCTTGTCAAGTGCCATTCCGCCGAGTCCTTCTTCTGTTCCGTTGGACATAAAGAGTACCGGGCAGGCTTTGTTGAATTTCTCAGCGTCAGTGAATACGCCGTCATAAAGAGACTCAAGACTCATTCCCGGGAATACGAAGATTGCTCCGCTGAATGCGCCTATACTGCTGAACAGATCAAGATGCTTCAGACCGATGTCGAAGGCCTGATGTCCGCCCCAGGAAAGGCCGGAAATTGCACGGTGCTCCCTGTCGGTATAAACTCTGAAATTCTCCTCGACGAACGGAATTGTCTCGTTGAGAACGACATCCTCAAATGAAGCGCCGAAATCCATCTGGGACTCGCCCGGCTTGGTTCCGATGCCGTAATCGCAATCGCCGTTCTCCATCACCACAACCATAGGCACAGCCTTACCGGCAGCGATGGCATTGTCCATAATGTTCGCCATCTTGCCCTGCTCGTGCCATCCGGTCTCATTCTCAGCCATTCCGTGCTGGAGAATGAAATACGGATATTTGTCTGAAGACTTGTCATATCCGGCAGGAGTATAGACGAAACAGCGGCGCATCCTCTTATGGACATCGGACCAGTAATGGCACTCGCGTACCTGTCCGTGAGGAATGCTCGGATCGAACTGGTAATATGCGGAAGCCTCAGGGCTTTCAGGAATTTCAAGCTGGCTGAACGAGCTTCCTGCGCCATAGGTTGTGTAAACATTAGGGTCATTCACATTAACACCATCGACAACTAGCCTGTAATAATGATGACCGATAGGGAGCGGATCTGTCGTTACCTTCCAAAGTCCGTCAACATCCTTTGTCATAGGGAATATGGTGCTGCATATGTCAGCGGAAACCTGATTTGCCTCAGGAGCACGGAGAACGAACGTAGCGCGTCCTTCAGCATCCACGCAAGGATAGACAGCTCCCGGAACACAATATTCGGATGAAACTCCTTCAGGAGGATTGACTACGCTGAAACCGCTGAACGAAATTTTGTCCAGATCTACACTTCCCTTGGTGAGGACGAACTTCGCACACTTCACTCCGGAGACCTCGAAAGGAACGTCAAGTTCGAAAGAAGACCAGTCAGTTTTTTTAGGAACAGTTACTTCGCCGACTTCCTGCCCACAGATGAACACCTTGAGCGATCCACCCTTTGCGGAGCGGAGCTTGAGGCTCATCTTCGACGGTGTGTAGAATCCGAAATCAATATCCTTATATGAAGACCAGGAATTCTTGCCGGAATAGGTTATGAACCAGCCCTCGAAAGGATTCTGCTCATTAACAAACGAAAGTGACACACCCTCAGCCTCGCTGTAGCGGTCCACCTCTATCGGTCTGTCGGACTTGCTGAGCCCCACTCCCCTGTGGGTAGGATATACCTGCTGAATGGTTCCGTCCTCATTGAAATACAATTTGTCTATGCGAGCTGAACGATTCTTGTCGAATTCAGGGGAATAATCGTTATGATGGTAGAAAAGGTACCACTGTCCTTTGAAATTCACAATTGAATGATGGTTGGTCCAGCAGTCCGGGTGTTCGGCCATAATCACGCCCTTGTACTCGTAAGGTCCGAGAGGATTGTCGCTCATAGCATAAACGAGGGACTCGTGGCCATTGTTCACGCGGTCAAACTGGAACGGATAGGTAAGGTAGTATTTACCATCACGCTCGAATGCGAAAGGGCCTTCCATAGTCCCGGCCTTAGGAAGAGGAGCAGACAGATCAACTCCTGCGATCTTCATCTCAGAAGGCATTCCTTCAGGCATACCGGGACGTCTTTCCATCTTAATGGTCTGAATCTGGCCCTCTTCAAGTTCAAGCATATTATCCTTGAGTTTCGCGCCACGAAGTCCCATACCGGACCATATCAGATATGCGTCACCGTTGCTGCACTGAAGCACACAAGGATCTATGCCGGAAACGCCTTCAACAGGTTTCTCCTGCGGCACGAACGGGCCGGTAGGAGAATCGGCTACAGCCACGCCTATTCCGAACCCTCTCCCCTCCTTCGTTCCGTTAGGGAAATAGAAATAATACTTTCCATCTTTACAAACGCAGTCCGGCGCCCACATTGAATAACCGGCAGGATTTCCCCAAGGAACATCCTCCTGCTTGAGAATTACGCCATGGTCACGCCAATCAACCAGGTTGTCTGAAGAGAATACGTGATAGTCCTCCATACAGAACCAGTCAAGGCCGCGCGGATTATTCGCGTTGCGTATGTCGTGTGACGGATAGAGATAGACCTTGCCGTCAAAAACCCTTGCAGTAGGATCGGCTGCAAACTGGTTACGGATCACAGGATTCTGTGCCGCACAGTTGAGCCCGAGGCTCAGGGCAATCAGTAGTAGTGTTTTTTTCATAATATGTGTTATTTGAACAATTTCTGCAGTGTGGTGGCAAGATATGTCCTGGCATTCATCCAGGTATGTCCGCCATCAGTGAACATCTTCTCGAAAGAAACTCCCTTCTCTTCCAGATATGCCTGATTAGCAAGAACTTCCTGATAAAGGAAATCGGATGTACCGACACCGTACCAGTAGAGTTTCAGCTGTTCGTTGATTGTATTAGCGGTAAGTTCAGGGAAACATACGTCCATCATCTCAGGCGTGAGATATGCGCTGTATGAACACAGATAAGCGAACTTGTCGAGATTCGACAGCGCGGTGAAAAGAGACTGCCCGCCACCCCTTGAGAAACCGGCAATCGCTCTGTGGTCCCTGTCATTTATTGTGCGGAATTCTTTCTCCACATAAGGCATTATTGTAGAAGTAAGTTCCTTTGCAAACTCGGCATACATCTCCGCCGCAGCAAGGCTTGTAGGCATAGGTGTGCCCTTCATCATATAGCCGTATGGCATTACCACAATCATCTTTTCAGCTTTGCCCTGAGCAATCAGATTGTCAAGGATTACATTTGTCTTGCCGACTTTGAACCAGGTCTCCTCCGTATCGGTCGTGCCGCTGACAAGATAGAATACCGGGTATTTCTCGTCGGAAGTTTCGTAACCGGCAGGAGTATAGACCAATACAGGCCTCCACATATTCAGCACCTCAGAATACACATTGCAGTACTGGACTTTTCCGTGAGGGACATCATTAAGCGTATAAAGAGCGTCCTTGTCCGGAATCTGTACCAGGCTGGCCTTGAAATTTTCATTAGGGAACAAATCAGTATTGAGAGGGTCATTTATAGAGACGCCGTCAATAATGAAGTTGTAAGGATAGATGTCCGCCCTTTCCGGTTGGAGAGTGATGCTCCATATTCCCTTGCTGTTCTTTACCATAGGAAGCTCCCCTTCCGTAAATTGTGAAGAGAACAGGACTTCCTTCGCCTGAGGAGCACGTACGTTGAAGGTTACGAACGGAGCCATCTTCGGAAGTTCCCTGCCTTCGAATCCCGGAATCTTGCTGAAGTCCGGCATAGAATGGATAAGCGGAGAGACTACAGAATTGTCAGTATACCAGGCGCGTCCTGTAGGGACAGGGACATTCATGTAATTCAACATCTCGAGGGCATATCTGCGGCCTAGTTCACGATATCCGGCAGCATCGAAATGGAGTCTGTCAATAAACTCGGTGCAGCCGCTGGAAGAGATAACGTGTGCGGTAGGAATTACCTCAGGAAGCCTGTTGATGACAGGATTATGAGCAGCACAGGTACCTCCCCTGTCGCTGTTCACGACTTCACCGGCAAGAAGAGGGACATTTTCAGCCTCAAGGTCAAGATCTTTCAAAAGGCGCTCATAGACTTGTTTCACCATTCCAAGCCAGGCCTCATCGCCCGTATTGGATTCTCCCTGATGCAGGAGCACTCCGCTTATGACACCGTCCTTCTGGGCCTTCTTCGCAAGTGCAAGCAGATGATTATACGGGTCATTACCGTATGCGGCAAGCATAGGTTTCATCCAATCCGGAGCAGTAGCCGCATATGCTGCCACACTGTCCGGCATAAAAGCCTGTATCTTACAGCCTCCTATTGCCACCATTACAACTCCCACCTTGTGATTCTCAGGCAGATACTGGACCATAGTGCGTCCGAACCAGTCAACAGGAGTAAGCCCGGTATTTTCACGGCAAAGCGGCGGCACTGCAGTGTACCATTTTCCCTTAACTCTCTTTCTGGACTTGTCATTGACAGCCGCCATCATACGGAAGCGCGGGTCCACGCCTTCGAGGTCCTGCTGCTCATATCTCGCATTGCCCTCCATATTGGACTGCCCCAGACAAAGGAAAATGTGAAAATCCGGATCCTGCGCAAAAAGCATTTTTGCGCCGAGGACTAACATCAAAACGGTAATTAACTTTTTCTTCATAACATATATAACACAAATGGAGTGGACGCCAGAACGGTATCCACTCCAACAAACTTAAAACTAACTAATAACCACTATTACCAACCAAGGTTCTATGTGATATTTCACTTGCAAATCTATTGTATTGTTCGCTATTTGACTTTTCATTTTTGATTAACTCGTTTAAAATTTCATTCAAACGATTAAAAATAGTCAATAATTAGACAAAATACAATTAGTTCAAAACTTCTTTTCCAGAATTGTATATCTTCTGAGTCTTACGCGCATTCAGCCCTGTACTTGATGAGCCGATATCAGGAATATTAAAAGACTTCAGAAAATTTTCATAGAACCGTGGCGAGCGCTGCGGGAGCACAAACGGCCTGCCGGGATTCCCATCGGAATCAAGATGGCAGAAATACGGCTTGCCATATTGTCCGTCTCCCCTTTTACTGGCAAAGACAAACCAGCGTCCGTTGGAGGACCAACTGTGATATGTGTCTGAATGATCTCCCTTAATAGAGTTAAGTGAAACTTCTTCTCCGGAGATCAGATCTATGAGGTGAAGTTCACTTTCGTTATGATTGATAGGAAAAGTGCCGTAAGATGCGACAGTAAACATTATCCATCTTCCGTCAGGAGAGGCCTTCGGGTGGCATACAGAGGCATTGTGAGCAGGTCCGCTCCATACTGTATCAACCTGCTCCGACACCATTCCGGTCTCGGGATTGAAGGATGAACGTACAAGCGAATATTTCAGGTCATATATTTTTTCCGGCAGTGAAAGTGTGTCGGCGACACAATAGAAGACAGAATTCCCGTCTGCAGAAAAACACGGAAACGTCTCCAATTTATCCTCACGGTTCAAATGAGGATGATTTATCATTTTATTATTCTCAAAATCAACGACCGAGAGATCAGAGGCAGTATCATACACTTCCATTCTTTTCCCCGGGAAAGAATGAAGCCCCGGAATAACGACATTGGTCGAGAACACACCGAACCTTCCTTCCGGGTGTATTTCGCCATAAACAGTTCCGGAGACCATACCGTCGGTGCGCAGCTCAAGCTTACGCAATTTTCCACCTTCATTCAGGATGGCGCCTCCCTTCGGGCCTCGGATATAAAACATTGAAAGATCACCCCTCTGACGGACGTGGATATGGCAATTCATACAGGAGTTGTCAGTATGAAGGTGGTCACAGATGACGGTTTCATCAAATGTCTCAATATTTCTCTCCACAATCTCAACCTCATTCCACATCTGATAAGACGGTTCAATCAATCTGTATGTCAGGAACGGATCAATCGTGTCTTCGCTGACGAATATATTCCAGGAGTCTTCGATAACGCCCTCGGATGTCTTTATCTCTGCCTTTACAGTAATACTCATACCCGCGGCATCGGAAAGAAATTTCTTCCATTGAGCCAGCCCCCATTTCACTTCAATGCCGTTCTTCGTCACCGTCCTCTCGCCGATGGAAAAAGAAGTTGACGCACTGACGACATCGTCCATTGCATAATAAAAATTCAGGGGCGCGATGTTAGAGGGAATCGTAACTTCCTTATAATCAGGATATATTATTGCAGGTCCATCGCTACCATATACAGAATCAAAAACAGTTTTGGAACAACTTTCGAGCACGAAGCAAAAAGCCAGCGATAATGCTACAGTTGTCAGAATATGCTTAATATATTTCATAACACTAATCCCTTGCGTATGTAAAATAATACCAATAGGTATCCTTATAGTTTTCCGGGTATTTGTAGAACCTGCCAAGCCTGCCAACGGTTTCCTCAGAGATGCCATAGTCCTCAAAATTCACATCGGTAATTTTTCGAAGTCCATATTGAATATTGAGCCATACAAGCGCAGCCTCCTGATAAAGATGGGATTTATCTTCCGACGGGTCATAATCCCTCATAAATGTTTCCAAATCAAAAGACAGAAGTTCGAAACAGAGAAGATAGTCTCTTGCGAGGAGATTATTCGGATTAGCCTCAAGAAGATCCTTGAGGAGCAAGTAATAGTGATTGCCGGGAGCAACCCTGTCCTTCTTAACCAGTCTTGAGCGGTAATCATTCAGCTTTTCTATAGTCCCGTCATTCTGTCTGCCGGGCATCATACTGCGAGCCCAACCGTGATAGACCAAAGTCTTGTCCAGGATTTTCAGATATTTTTCAGCAGCACCATATTCCTCTGAAATGAGGTTAATCATAGCGAGCCTCTGTATGAATCTGGCACCTGTATGCTTCGGAGATGATTGCATTGCGACCATAGAACTCTGATCAGCAAGTGTCATATTCCCCAGATGATACCATAATTCACCGGCAGCACCGTTAGAGAAAGGAGTCACTTCATTCACGAACAGAAACAATCCGTTTGATTGATTCTGTGGACGAGACAGAAGTTTATCTGGTAACTGTCCCTTCATAGCTGACGCAAGATTCTGAAAATAACAGGCTTCATTATACAGCAATCCGTCATCCGCCAAATCAAGTACTTTATCCCAATTTTCCCTGAAAGTCTCAACATCCATCGCAATCAGTTTTTCGTTTTCGAATTCAGGTTTGCCTACAAGCTTTCCATAATACTTATGGTACGGGTTGCCGAAAAACCATATTCCAAGCGCAACGAACACAATGAGTGAAGATATCTTCAGCACTGTTCCCTTAAATCTCAATGCGGCATAAATAAATAGAAGATAACCGGCAACGGCAATGGTATATTGAGTGATAAATGTGTTTCCAGTTTCTCTGGAAAAAGACCAGGCATAGAAAATAAGTGCAACTGTAAAAGAAAATCCCTTCCCGGCAAAACTGCGAAAAATATAATAGACGATGACAGCTGTCAGTGTCAGAAGAGTTGAAACTAAAAGAGCGCCCAATATCTTGAAGCAAAAGAACTGTTCCAAGAAATCTCCAAGAAAGCGGGAAACGAAACCCGGTCCCTGATATGTTCTCAGTATATACGCAAGATCATACAAAAAGAGATTCTGTTGTTCCCGGCGAACCAGATGATAAGGATAGGCAAACAGGAAAAAACTGAACGCAAGCACGAAAGCCAGCAATGAGAATATCAGATATTTGTGCTTTTTGATAAAGCAAAGGGGTTCCTTAGTTTTTGTCATCATTAAACAGAGCTCAAGCTATTTGACAAATTTCAGAAATATTTTTTATAAAATAAAATCAGGCGTTCCAAAAAGGGACGCCTGATTAAATATATCCGATTGATAAGAATCAATTACTCGTTAAGACTTGCCCAACCGAGAACATCCTTAAGTTCAGGGTTACCGACCTTAACTTCGTGTGGGAATGGGAAGTACTCGTGCTTGCCAACCTGGAATGGGCTGTAGTGAGCCTTCACGTATGAAACTGAAAGTTTATGTTCTTTTGCACCGTTAGCAAAGAATTCATCAGTTACAACAGGAATTCTGTCGTGGAAACCTGTCTGGTTGAATACCTGGTCGAGGTTAACCTTGCCCTGAGCTGCCCAACGAACGAGGTCGTGGAAACGAGCACCTTCGAACCAAAGTTCATACTGCTTCTCATCCATTACATCCTGGAATGTGAGAGATGTGCTGATCTTACCTGATCCTGAACGAGCCTGAACCTCATTGAGAGCCTTAAGACCTGCTGCCTCGTCAGCACCGATACAAGCCTCTGCATAGAGAAGGAGTGCCTCAGCATAACGAGCGATTGTGAGGTTGTGGGTATTGGAGTTTGCACCAAGGCTTGGGAGGTCATCTCCAGTATAATTTGCTGCATCAGCACCGGCAACGATCCTAGGAATGTTGTGCCATACCATATTCTTCCACTCGAAATATTTGTCGTGGCTGTAAACACCGGTAGTAGACTTGATACCACGAGCAGGGTCAGCCTTCTTCTCAGCAAGTGTTCCGTCATTTACTGCAGAACCACTCCAATCCATTTCGAAGAGGAACTCATCCTCTGTAAGGAATGTAGCAAGACGACGAGGTGATTTGCCATCGTGCTCAACGAACTTCTTTGCGAAGTCCTGCTGGATAGCACCACCATTCCAACCACCACCGCTTCCAGGGAGGTTTGAGCATACGGTAGGAGTTGAAGCCAGAGCATCTGTACGCCAGCAAAGAACGTCAGCAACCATCCAACGACCACGCTGGATAGGTGTACCTGAACCCCATCCATTAGAAGTGAAGTTAGGGTCCTCAATGAAGTTAGGAGCGAAAATTACTTCTGAGTTACCGTCTCCGGCAGCGTGGAAGAGCTTCCAATAATCCTTTGAATCAACGAGTTTATAGTCACCCTCAGAGATAAGAGCGCCGAGATATTTACGAGCTGTAGCAGGGTCGTTGTTGAACATAGCGGCCTTACCTGCAACGAACTGAGCGAAACCTCTTGTCATACGAGCTGTAGCATCAGCGTCTGAAGGTCCATTTCTCTTAGGGAGAGCGTTTGAAGCAAGAGCTTTCTCGCATTCAGCGATAACCCAGTCAAGAACTTCCTTCTGGCTACCAGCCTGCTGAGGGAACTCTGAAGGATCAAGAAGACGGTCAACGATACAAGGAGTGTTCCAAGCAAGAGCTTCCATCATATGCATATATGCGCGGAATACTCTAGCCTCGGCAACACACTGATTTGTGTATGCGCTTGTGAAAGCAGGTTCCTCACCAGCTGAATTCTCATTTGTGAAGTGAGAGATGATAAGGTTAGCGGTGAAGATTGAGTTTGCATAACCGGAATAAAGGTTATTCAACGGACCATTGTAATTGTCATAACGGAACTCGTCGAATACACGGAAGTCACCGTGGTCTTCAGCATCACCACCCGCAGCAAGTACATCGTCTGCTGAGTAGTTGAAAAGCATAAGCTGGTTGTTGTAGATACCCTCTGTACCTGCGATACCGTGGCCACCGAAGCAGCTTACGTACATATTTGCAAGGAGAGCTTCAGCATCTGCATCAGAAGAATAGAAAGTCTCTTCTCCGATGACACCCTTCTGAGGAATATCAAGTCTGCTCTGGCAGGAAACTGCGATAAGAGAGAGTCCTAAAAGGATAGGGATTATTATCTTTTTCATCGTATTGTACTGATTAGAATGTTAAATTAACACCAAGGATAACCTTCTGCATTGTAGGATATGAACCCCAGTCAAGGCCGGCACCGGAAGTGTTGTTGGTAGATGCAGTAGCTGGATCAAGTCCCGGATACTTGGTGAATGTGAAGAAATCATCAAGTGATACATAGAAGCGGAGGTTGCTGATGGCAGCCTTCTTTGTAAGCTGTGAAGGGAGAGTGTAACCAAGCTGGAGAGTCTGGATACGGAAGTAATCGCCCTTGAATGCATTTCCGGTTGATGACCAGAACTGGTTATCAGCTGCGAGAACTTTTGCAGGTGCAGGAAGTGACGCATTCTTATTGGACTCAGTCCAAGAATTTTCAAGATAGTACTTGAAGTTGTTCTTCACACCGGTACGGTGAGTTACAGGAATGATGGTGTTGCCACCCTGTCCGAAACCGTTCAATGTAAAGTCAAATCCCTTCCAAGCGAGGTTGATGTTAAGACCAACTGTCCAGGTAGGAGTAGATGAACCAATGTATGTTGCGTCAGCAGAAGAAATCTCACCGTCATTGTTGAGGTCTCTGATGATTGCTGAGCCGTCTGAAGCAACACCGTCATATATGTATCCGAGGAGGTACCATACAGGATAGCCAGGCTCGAATGCTGTACCGATCTTATAGTTGGTTGAAGAAGCGTCATAGTTAACCTGACGTGCAGCGCGAGCAGCAAGCTCAAGAACCTCATTGTGGAGGGTTGAGAAGTTACCGCTGATGCTGTAAGAGAAGTCACCTACGTGGTCTCTCCATCCAAGTTCAAACTCAAGACCGCTGTTGAGTACGGTACCACCGTTAACAGTTGTTGTACTTGCACCAAGTTCTACAGGAACATTAATGTTGAAGAGAAGGTCCTTTGTCTTTTTGTTGAAGTAATCGGCAGCAAATGTCAAACGGTTGTTGAAGAAACGTGCATCGATACCGAGGTCAATCTGCTCAGAGGTTTCCCATTTGAGGTCAGGGTTAGGAAGACCGTTACCATAGTTAGGAGCTGATGAGAATGTTGAACCAGCCTGATTTACGTGGTACTGATACCAGTTGCCACCAGCTGAGATAGTAGTAGCATAGCGGTATCCGCTAAGAACGTTGATGTTACCGTTGCGGCCCCAAGAAGCACGAAGCTTAAGGAAGTTGACTGCATCGCGGCTTACGTTATCTTTGAAGAAAGGCTCGTTGCTGATTGTCCAACCTGCTGAGAATGAAGGGAAGTAACCCCAACGGTTCTTTGCAGAAAGCTTTGAAGAGTCGAATGCGTCAGCACGGAAGT
>JAKSKD010000036.1 GCA_024401925.1 Bacteroidales bacterium
CTTTGAGGGGGTAGTGGGCGTTGGCCTGTGTGAGTTCGAGTCTCACCTGCCGCACAAAGGCTGGAGCAAAATCCAGCTTTTTTTATCCCTCGGGAAGGGAATTAAGTTAAATTTTTTAAAGCTAAAGTAAAATGGCTGTTAAAATTCGTCTTCAGCGCTTCGGAAAGAAGAATTACGCATTCTTCCACGTTGTAGTTGCTGATTCTCGCGCACCACGTGATGGTCGCTACATTGAGCAGATTGGCTCATACAATCCTAACACAAACCCTGCAACAATCGTTCTGAATTCAGAGCGCGCACTTGCTTGGCTTAAGGTCGGCGCACAGCCTTCACTCGTTTGCCGCCGCATCCTCTCTTATGAAGGAGTCCTTCTCCGCAACCACCTCGACGGAGGTGTAGCAAAGGGAGCTCTCACACAGGAGCAGGCTGATGCAAAATGGAATGAGTGGAAAGTGCAGAGAGATGCTAAGATTTCTGCAAAGAAGGAAGGTCTCGTAAAAGACGCTGCAAAGAAGGCAAAGGAAGCTGTTGCTGCAGAGGCAAAGGTTAATCAGGAAAGAGCTGAGGCTATCGCAAAGAAGAAGCTCGCTGCTGAGGAAGCTGCTGCTGAGGCAACTGCAACAGAAGAGGCTGCTCCTGCAGAGGAAGCTCCTGCTGCTGAAGCATAATATGCTGCAGATAGCAAAAGTCCTGAAATCAAACGGCACGGATGGAGATATCCTTTTGGGATTCAAGACCATCCAGCCCGAAGATATCGACACAAAGGAACCGGTGTACATCTATTTTGATGGGCTGCCGGTTCCGTTTTTTATTGAATCCTTCACAAAAAAAGGCTCTGATAAAGCCATAGCCCACCTCAATGACATCAACTGCCTGCGCGATGCTGAAGAAATCGCCGGGCAGGCAGTCTATGCCGACTATCTTGAAGAAATCGATGATGAGGACGATTTTTCGGCACTGGAAGGCTGGGCCGTTAATGATGCCGAAGGAAATACCGTGGGGACAGTCTCCCAATTCATTGACATCCCGGCGAATCCTTGCCTGGAAGTGGAGACAAAAAATGGAGCGGCAATAATTCCGCTCCACGAAGATCTTATTATTTCTCTTGACCAGAAGGCCCGCATTCTCGAAATGGAGATTCCTGACGGGCTTCTCGATCTTTAATTTTCAGCAACCGCAGATACTGCCTTCTGTGCCTTCAGGTCATTGTAGAATGCAACGACCGAGCACTGTGCGTATGGTTCAAGCCAGAAGAAACCGATGCAGCAGGTAAGGAGGGAGAGGAAGAACCAGCCGATGAAGCTGAGATAGAGATAGAAAAGGTCGAACTTATGGCCCTTCATCATCTCTTTGCTCTTCTTGATTGCCTGCGATGCGGAAAGCTCTGGCTCCTCCACAAGGATATACGGAGCCATCGCATAAGAGAATGACTTGATAATTCCCGGTATGAGGAACAAAAGGCTCCACAGGAAGATTTTA
Organism: Bacteroidales bacterium; assembly: GCA_024401925.1. Lineage (GTDB taxonomy): Bacteria > Bacteroidota > Bacteroidia > Bacteroidales > UBA932 > Cryptobacteroides. The sequence goes on from JAKSKD010000036.1 coordinate 1,480, forward strand.
ATCGTCATCAGAAGATATCCCCACATAATGTGCAAATAATTCTTGAGAGGGACACTGAACATATTGGCAGTCATTTCCCTGTCATTGCTGTCCACCAGGAAACGGCAGGCGTTGGCATAGCCGACTGCCATCGGGGCTATGACAAGAATAATCAGCACAAAGCTGACTCCTTCAATCCAAGGCAGCGCCTGGGATGCCGTTGTTGCAAAAAATGGCACCTCGGCAGAACCGGAGAGAACCACGGCAACAAGAAAAAATACGATAGTTGCCAGTACGGCAGGAGCCCAGTTGCCTTTCAATGCGGCAAGAGCTGTGTTTTTACATTCCTGATTTGTCATAATTATCTATTGTTTGAAGATTCCGAAAACAGCAGAACCCGATCCCGACATTGCCGCATAGACGGCTCCTTCGTCATACAGGTCCTTCTTGATTTGCGCAATATCGGGATATTTTTTGAAAATCGTGCTTTCGAAATCATTTTTAAGGACATCCTTCCAATCCTCAACCGGTCTTGCAAGAGCATCTCTCAGACTGACTGCAGGGACCGCAGGCACTATGCCGGCATAGGCTTCAGCGGTACTGACTTCTATCTCAGGAGTGATGACGTCCACATAATATCCTTCGAAACTGATGTCGTACGGAGTAAGGATATCTCCCTTGCCCTCACCTATCATAGGCTCGTTGTAGATGAAGAACGCGCAGTCGCTGCCCAGTTTTGCGGCGCGTTCGGCTAACTGTTTGTCCGACAGCTTGAGCCCGAACATCTCATTGAGAAGACGCAGGGTAAATGCCGCATCGGATGAACCCCCGCCGAGCCCGGCACCTACCGGCACCTGCTTCTCCAGATAAATCTCCACGGGAGGAAGGTCGAATTCCTCCTTCATGAGCTGGTATGCCTTTGCGGTCAGATCCTCATTCGGATTCCATTCCCCATTCTCGATCTCCACCTGGAAACGTCCGGATTCGACAATCTCCAGATTATCATACAGTCCGTCGAAAGGTACGAACAGGGTCTCGATATCGTGGAATCCATCTTCACGCTTTCTCAGGACATTGAGTCCGAGATTGACTTTAACATTCGGATAAGCTATCATATATCTTTTCTCTAAGTGTTTCGTCCTCAACCTGAGCTGCGACAGAACTGATGAAGGAAATCATCTGAAGCTCCCTTGCCTTGTCCTCCGGGATGCCGCGAGAGCGCATATAGAACTGCTCCTGCTCGTCCAGTTTGCCCACCGTTGCACCGTGGGAGCATTCGACGTCATCGGCATAAATCTCAAGCTGCGGCCTTGTCTCCACCTTTGCTTCTTCGCTCAGCTGGAGATTGTGGTTTTCCTGATATGCCTTTGTCTGCTGCGCATCCTTGGCGACATAGATGAGGCCGTAGAACCCTGTCCTTGACCTGCCACCGACAATTCCCTTGAAAAGCTGGCGGGAAGTGCACCTGCCCACATTATGGGCGACTTTAACGTTGATATTCAGTCTCTCCTCATTAGGGCACAGGTACAGACCGTAAAGATTGAGCTCCGCGTTCTCCCCGTCCAGGTCCACCTCCAGTCCGATATCTGCGCTGACCCCCGGAAGCGCCACCAGAACCATATCCAGCAGTTCCCCTTTTCCGAGGCTGATACGCCCCGGAACGGCATCTTTCCCTATGAGATAAACCTTAGCCATCTATTTTCTCGAATCCTTCCTTCTCAATTATATCGACAAGTTCCCTGCCGCCCGTCCTTACGATACGGCCTTCCTTCAGCACGTGTACGACATCCGGTACAACATATTCGAGGAGTTTCTGGTAATGCGTCACTATGATGGCGGCCTTCTCCGGGCTCCTCAGGTCATTGACTCCCTGCGCCACAATCTTCAGCGCATCCACGTCCAGTCCGCTGTCCGTCTCATCGAGTATGGCAAGTGTCGGGTCCAGCATAGCCATCTGGAATATCTCGTTGCGCTTTTTCTCTCCTCCTGAGAATCCGACATTCACTTCTCTTTTTGCAAATTCACCCTTCATCTGCACGAAAGCCATCTTCTCCTTCATCAACTTGAGAAATTCCGCCGGTTTCATCTCTTCCTGCCCCGCTGCCTTGCGGCGGGCATTGATTGCAGCCTTCATGAAGTTGGTGATGCTGACCCCCGGAATTTCTATCGGATACTGAAAACTGAGGAAAAGCCCTGCCCAGGAACGTTCCTCCGGACTCATCGTAAGCAAATCCCGTCCTGCGAAAGTGACGCTTCCGGCAGTTACGGTATAGTCCGGACGGCCTGTCAGGACGGCTGAAAGGGTACTCTTTCCTGCTCCGTTAGGGCCCATCACAGCGTGTACTTCGCCTCTGCGGATGGCAAGGTCAACCCCTTTCAGAATCTCCTTTCCCTCCACCTCGGCGTGCAGGCCTTTTATTTCTAATAGTACTTCACTCATCATTTCAAATATTTATTACCCGACAGAGCCTTCCAGCGACACCTGGAGAAGTTTTTGTGCCTCCACGGCAAACTCCATAGGCAATCTTGAAAGGACTTCCTTTGCATATCCGTTGACTATAAGCCCCACTGCATCCTCCGGACCGATACCCCTCTGGTTGCAGTAGAACAATTGATTTTCGCTTATCTTGGATGTTGTCGCCTCGTGCTCCACGATGGCGGTAGGACAGCTGCTCTGAATCACAGGGAAAGTGTGCGCTCCGCAGTTCGAACCTATCAGAAGGCTGTCGCACTGAGAGAAATTCTTCGCGCCCGCAGCACCCGGATTTACTTTCACGAGCCCCCTGTAGGAATTTTCGCTGTGTCCTGCGGAGATTCCCTTGCTGACTATGCGGCTCCTGGTGTTACGCCCTATATGTATCATCTTGGTCCCGGTGTCCGCCTGCTGGTAGTTGTTCGTCACAGCCACGGAGTAGAATTCGGATGAGGAATTGTCCCCTTTAAGGATAGTGGAAGGATATTTCCACGTGATTGCGGAACCTGTCTCCACCTGTGTCCAACTGAGATGACTTCCACTGCCCTTGCATATTCCCCTCTTCGTCACGAGGTTGAGGATGCCGCCACGGCCGTTCTCGTCCCCCGGATACCAGTTCTGGACCGTAGAATATTTTACGTCCGCATCCTGCTCCACTACTATCTCCACCACAGCCGCATGCAGTTGGTTTTCGTCCCTCATCGGGGCCGTGCAGCCTTCCATATAGCTCAGTTGAGAGCCTTCATCCGCAACTATCAGTGTTCTTTCGAACTGACCTGTACCGCTGGCATTTATGCGGAAATAACTTGAAAGCTCCATCGGACACTTCACCCCTTTCGGTATGTAGCAGAAAGAGCCGTCGGAGAATACGGCCGAATTCAATGCGGCGAAGAAATTGTCCCCGGAAGGGACAACGCTCGCAAGGTACTTCCTCACAAGGTCCGGATGCTCTTTCACCGCCTCCGAGAACGAGCAGAAAATGATGCCTTTCTCGGCCAGAGTCTTACGGAATGTCGTCGTGACGGAAACAGAATCGAAGACCGCGTCCACAGCTACCTGACTTTCCTTCGCCTTCACTCCGGCAAGCACCTCCCTCTCCCTGAGCGGAATGCCAAGCTTATTGAAAGTCTCCATCAGCGCAGGATCTATCTCCTTCGGACGCTCGGAGTCCTTCTTCGGTGCAGCATAATAGATAATATCCTGATAATCAATCTTTGGAAGCTTCAGATGGCCCCACGATGGCTCAGTCATCTTTTGCCATTTTCTGAACGCATCCAGACGGAAATCCAGCAGCCACTGAGGCTCCTCCTTCTTTGCGGAAATAAGCCGGATGATATCCTCATTCAACCCCTTCGGGACATACTCCTGCTCGACATCAGTGACAAAGCCTTCCTTGTACTGCTGTCTCTCAAGAATATTCTTTAAAGTCTTATCATCCATAGTAACCTGCAAATTTACCATAAAATTGATTATTTTTGTTCAAATTCAATGCGCTATGAACTCTTTCGGAAGAATATTCAGAGTTTCCCTTTTCGGAGAATCGCACGGCGAGGCTGTCGGTGTCGTAATCGACGGAGCTCCGGAAGGCATCGGACTCTCAAAAGAAGACCTGATGTTTGACATAGGCCGCAGGGCTCCGGGACTGAACGGGACGACCTCCCGCAGAGAATCCGACGAACCGATATTCCTGAGCGGACTGTATGAGGGTCACACCACAGGCGCTCCCCTCACGATAATGTTCAAGAACGGGGACACCCGCTCCGAGGACTATGTTGCATTCGATGCAATGCCGAGGCCGGGACACGCTGACTTCGTCGCAAGCGTGAAATGGGACTGGGAGAACGACCCTCGCGGAGGCGGACACTTCTCCGGAAGGCTCACACTTCCTCTCGTAGCGGCAGGAGTCGTTGCCAAGAAAGCTCTTGAGGATATTGACATCCACGCCGAGCTCATCGAAGTCGGAGGCTGCAGCGACGAATCAAAATGGCCGGAACTTCTCGAAAAAGCGCAGGCTGAGGGAGATTCTCTCGGCGGCATAGTCGAATGTAAGGTTGATAATGTCCCGATAGGTTTGGGAGAACCGTTCTTCGATTCTGTTGAATCTATGATATCTCACGCGGTATTCGCAATTCCGGGAGTCAGGGGCATAGAATTCGGTGACGGATTCAAGGCAGCAAGGATGAAAGGTTCTGAGCACAATGATCCGTTCGGCCCTGAAGGCCCCACAAAGAACAGCTCCGGCGGCATAAATGGCGGCATCACCAATGGCGCCCCTATCGTGTTCCGCGTAGCCTTCAAGCCTACATCCAGCATTTCCAAACCGCAGAAGACATACAATTTCAAGACGCAGAAAATGGACACACTGGCCATCAAAGGCCGCCACGACGTCTGCTTCGCGCTCCGCACTCCGGTCATAGTGGAAGCAGTGACTGCCATCGTCCTTGCAGACCTGGTATAAATTTGCCACATATGTAAAATTATCTCCTTATTTCTGTCGCCGTACTGATGCTATGCTCGTGCGGTGCCTCAAGATAAGTGTATTACGCCTATGATAATGAGGACGTATATATCGGATATGGCGCTGTATCCTAGTTGTTGTTTAAATCTTTTTTATCTTCTTTGCGTCTTATTATTGGATGCATCCAAAAATCCATTGTAGACGAAATGCAAAAAGACAGAACACAAACACGGCTCCGGGACTTGGAGAAGATTGTCCGCAAGGAGCAGGACAGACTCTTCAGGTTTGCGTATATGCGTATAGGCAATCGTGCGGATGCGGAAGATATATTGCAAGATGTTTTTCTGAAATTGTTCCGCTCCGAGGAGAACTTGAAGCATATAAACAATCTGGAGCACTATCTGATTCGTTCGGTCGGGAACTGCTGCCGGGATTGGCAAAGGAAGAAAAAGTACAATCTGCTTCCAATCGAGGATGCCGGAGGGATCCCTGTTCCGGACGAGGACAGACAGATGCACGAGGAATTCCTTCGCATAAACAGGATGCTCGAATCGCTACCGGAAGAACAGTCTGAGATAGTCAGGCTCAAATGCTCGGACGGGTTGAAATTCCGCGAGATTGCAGCAATTCTCGACATTCCTGAGCCAACGGTAAAGTCGCGCTATCGTTATGCAATCGCGCACATTCAGAAATACATCATCAATTAAAACGCTTAAAAATGAAAAAGAACAGCAAAATAGAAAAGATGCTCGCCCCGGATTGTGAGTTCAAGGCATCCGAGTCACTCAAATCAAGGATAATGGAATCGGCTCAAGCAGAGACAACTCCAAATCAAAGGACGGCAGTGCGGTTCCCTTGGCGCTCGGCATTTGCCACCTGTGCGGCGGCTCTTGCCATCGTTGCCGCTGTAATCCTCATCAAGCCGGGCTCAACCCCGGCCTATGCAGCCGAAGCATTGTTCGCCAGGGCTGCCGAGTATTTCTCCGCTGTCAGCGGCTATACTGTGCATTTCGAGGCAAGGACACTGCCTTCCGACAATTTCTCATACATCAATCCTGCTTCCAAGTTCGTGGAGCACAAGATGAACGTTTGTTCTGATGGGACGTGGAGCCTGGACAAAGGTGGCAGGAAAGCAGTCTTCGACGGCCGAAACGTCTGGAGTTGCCTGCCGGAGAAAGGATTCGGCTGGAAATTTGACGCAACTGCCCAGAGGGGAGTGCTCGAATCATATTACCTATTGCTTAACATCAAAGAAATGATGCACTCTCTTGAGAGTTTCGCATCAAAACATCCGGACATAGAACTCAGGAAAGGAGAAAATGAGTATGTTGATATGCTGGTCCTTATAATGCCGGCTCAGGGGGACTACAAAAACGATTATGCGAAGTATTCATCAATCCTTGACAACAAGACGAGGCAGATGTACGTATTCAACAAAGCGGACGGGCGTTTAATGAAGATGAAAATCGATGCGTATATTCACGGTATTCCGAGAACTATCGTCAAACTTGACAGCATAGATTATGACGCTACCATAGCTGAGGCAGGAATGCATGTCCCAGGGAACATAGAGTGGATCGATATGACCGCCGAAGGCAAAGCCGCTCTCTCTGACAGCCTGCCTTGGGATGAATTCACCGGCATATCTGCCGAGGTTGCTGTAGAGAAGTTGTTCAGGGCTCTCAATACCGGCGATATGGCTAAACTCAGAGTAATATTGTCAAATTCATCCATCACAAATATGCTGGAAACATATCGTGGATGCACAATCATCAACATCGGTTCATCTTTCAAGTCCGGCACCTATAACGGAGTCTTTGTTCCTTGTAAAGTCAGAAAGCCTGATGGAAAGACAAGAAAATATACCATTGCACTCAAGAAGGACGCAAGATTCAATTCCTGGGTGGTGGACGGAGGAATGTAACTTATCTTTTTCTTGGGCGGACATCCTCAACCTCTTTGCCAGATTTGATTATTGACATAATGCCAGTAAAATGGTAGGTAAGCGTTTTGCTTACTTCTTCTTCCGAAAAGTCCTCCGGATGCTTTACACATAGTGCAGCTATGCCGCAGGCAACCGGCCACATCTGGCGGAATAACATTTCGGCTTGTTCCGAAGTCAGACCGTAACCCTGTTCTGCCGAGCATAGACACTCTCTTGCAATTTTTTCGGCAATCTCCGGTCTGGCATCTTTTCCGAGAAACAGCATCTGGAAGACATTTGGGTCTTCTTTCGCGAATGCAACAAGACGTAGGCCGAATTCTTTAAACGCAGGGAAATACTCGGTAACGCCATTCATCCTGATGGTGAAGGACTTTTCCATCGCTGTGCGTATGGCGTCCAACACCTCGTTCATATCCTTGAACATAGTGAACATAGGGCTGGATGAAGTGCCGAGCTCCTTTCCCAGAGCCCTGGCGCTGATTGCCTCAAATCCGCTGGTCCTCACTATCCTGAGTCCAGCGGCAACAATATCATCCTTGGAAAATCTCGGTTGTCTTGGCATAAATCAAACGATTGTTATGTAACACGGTGCAAAGATACTGTATTATTCCGAACAAAAAAAGTTGCACCGACGCGAATCATTCGCGGCGGTGCAAAACGGATGTAATGTAACAGTTGTTATGCTAAGAATATTATTGTATATTTGCATCGATAATCTCAGTAACGGTATGAATTTGACGATGAAAACAATTTTCAACATTGTTAGAAACATCTTTGCTGTAATAGGACTGATTCTGACTATTGCTTTGGCCATTGTCCTGTGCAGCGATGAGTTTGCCTCAATCAAGGCCAGAGGCAATCAGAAACCATCCAGTCACATTGAGACTCTGAAACTATCCGGTCAGTACGGTAAAGACAAAGTCCAATTCAACGTCCACCCTGTCATCGACCCTGAGAGGGCGGAAGAGATAAGGGAATACTTCCAGCTGGAGACTCTATATGACGAAACGGCCTCAACTTGGGAAAAGACATTGGCGATAGCACGCTTTGTCGCGACCAATATTCCCCACGCCAATCAGACAATCCAGCCTGAGAAGAGAAACGCCATCTATCTGTGGGAATACACGAAGAACACCGAGCCGGCATTCAATTGCAGGCTGCACAGCATAATGATGTTCGAACTGCTTTCATCTATTGGGGTTGAAGCCACTTATATCACGTGCATGCCTGAAGACTGCAATGACACTGACTGCCACGTGGTCAATCAGGTCTGGCTCCCGGAACTTGGCAAATGGGTGATGATAGACTCCGACTCCGGAGGATTCTATGCAACTGACGACGCAGGGAATCTGCTTTCGTTGCAGGAAATGAGAGAATCATATATCCAGGGGAAGCCAATTCTCTATCATCCGCAGTTTACCGAAACCGGAGGCTCTGACAACTGGTATTACGACTATATGGCCAAAAACACCTATTGGTTCTCCTGCTGGGAGACCATCCATTTTGACCAGGAACCTGCCGCGGGTAAAGATGTCGGCAGATATATCCACCTTGTTCCGAAAGGATTCAAGCCGTTCGGTATCAATAACAAAGACATAGTAACAAATGATTCCGGTCAGTTCTGGGCGGCTCCCGGAATGAAAGCAGTCTTGTGATGAAAGTGTCGTACAGTATGAATTGTAATATATAATTATGAGATACGAGATTATTACCCTGCAGGATGTGCAGGTTATTGGCATGTCTAAAGAAATAGTGTTCAGCAATCCATCCGAGTGCGCCAAGTTCTGGAGCGAGTATGTGGAGCGCATAGTGAAGCCGGTGTATATGGAAGGAAATGAGCCGGATGAGTTCCAGAAAGCGGCCGTGGAGAACAACGTAGGAGAGTTCGGTCTCTGCACCTGTAGGATCCCGAACCACAACTGTGGGACCTGCGCTGCCATGAATTTCACTGCCTGCAACACAAAAACATTCACATACGTGATAGGAGGATTCTATAAGGGTGGCAACGTGCCTGAAGGTATGTCGCTTTATCCTATCACAAACGGACGCTGGCTCAAGGTCCACTTCGAAGGCGGAATGGTCGCATTCCAGCAGCAGTTTGCCAAGTTTCATGATGAATGGCTTCCAGCCCACAAGGAGTTCAGATGGGCGGACAATGCTTGCTGTATGGAGTGGTACTGCGGCATCGATATCAGTTCCCCTGACTACCAGTGTGGAATAATGATGCCTCTTGCGGACTGAACAGATAATTCAAATATGAAACTGATCGACAAATACTTGCCGTCTGACTACAGTGACAGCGTTTCCAAAAGGATAAAGCCGGCGAAACAGCTTACGCCGGACGGCATCTTCGAGGAGATGTTCTGCAACTTTCCTAAGCCTGTGGCCTGGCTTTTCAAATTGCGGAATGCTTTGGTAAAACCCTTTGGACTCCAGGGAGGCAGCGGATTCCGGAATCTGATAGCCGAGCGCAACGATGAGGAGATTATCCTCAGTAAGAATGACAGGCACCTGTGCTTCTGGGTTGGCATCTACTGTTCGCAGCCTGAAGACGGCTGGCAGAAGGCTGCTGTCACGACCGTAGTGCGATTCAATAATTTCCTGGGCAAAATATATTTCATTGGAATATGGGTATTTCACAAATTGCTCGTGAAAAGTTTATTCCGCAAAGCAATAAAATCGAAGTAAGTTGAACAAACGCGAATCATTCGCGTTTGTACGAACATTGATATTATGGAAACAAAAAGATTGAATCTAAGGCCCTGGCGTGAATCGGACGCCGAGATGCTGTTCAAATACGCATCAGACCCGGATGTGGGGCCGCGGGCAGGCTGGCCGCCACATAAGTCGGTGGTGGAAAGCCTTGAAATCATACGGACCGTCTTCTGCGGTGAAGGTATGTGGGCTGTCGAGCTGAAGGAAACTTCGGAAGTGATAGGCAGCATAGGATATCTGCCTGCCGGAAGCTCGAACCTTGATATTGAAGAAGATCAGTGCGAGATCGGCTACTGGATTGCCAAGCCTTATTGGAATCAAGGCATCTGCACGGAGGCGTTGCAGGCAGTCATTGACTATTGCTTCAACGTAAAGGGTTTCTTTGTCCTCTGGAGTGATTATTTCCCCGAAAACCCCGCTTCCGGCCGCGTGATGGAGAAATGCGGGTTCGTCGATACAGGCAAGGAAACGCTATGCCCCGGTCTGGAAATCGGTGGCGACAAACCGGTAAGAATAATGAGACTTGATTATGCGATATGAATAAACGATTTACATTCAACACAATCGCTCTTTTCACCAGAGCCAACAAACCAATCGTAGATTTCTATACAAAAGTGTTCGGATTCACGACCGATTGGGATGGAGTCCAGCCAAATGTAGAAATGAGGCTTGACGATATGCGCATCCTTCTTTTTCCGCGCATAGAATTTGAAAAGATGGTGTCAAGATCTTTCACCTATCCTGACGATGTCAACGGAACGATGGAAATTTCATTGGATGTGCCTGCTTTCGCTGATGTTGACAGGGAATTCAAACTCGCTGTCGAAGTGGGTGCCAAGCCTGTTCTTCAGCCGACAACCGAGCCCTGGGGCCAGCGCACCTGCTATATAGCGGACCCGGACGGAAATCTCATAGAAATTTCTTCATTTAACCCTTGACTCGTACCCTACGGCAGCATATATCGCCTGGCTCGAAAAGGAAGGCTATAGTATCGCTGGCGACCCGCGAGCGGTCTATATTGACGGAATATGGAATCAGGAAGATCCGGACAAATGGCTGACCATCATCCAGGTTCCTGTGGAGAAAAATTAGACAAATATGAACATCAGACTTGAAACACCTGAACTGGACTTCGTGATGGAGGAAGACGGCAGGATTATCGGCCACGTGATGTATTCCAAGGCAGAAATAATCCGCGAAGATGGCAGCGCGATGCCGGCCTGGACCTTCGGGCCTATCAGCATTCATCCGGATTACAAGCGCAAGGGATATGGTCTCAAATTGCTGAACTATTCGATTGAGAAGGCTCGCGAAATGGGGATAGGAGTATTATGTATGGAAGGCAATATTGAATTCTACAAGCACGCGGGGTTTGTTCTTGCAAGCTCTTTGAACATTCATTATCACGCAGAGCCGAAGGAATCCGATGTACCCTATTTCCTTGCCCAGGAACTGATTCCCGGGTATCTGTACGGAGTTGAGGGCACATATCACACCCCGAAGGGTTATTACATCGCATTCGAGAATCCTGAAGCATTCAACGAATTCGAGGCAACATTCCCACCGAAGGAAAAGAAACATCAGGAAGGGCAGATCCGAAATGAAGAACCAGGTCACTTGAACAAAAAAGAGAGTGACAAACTTGCCACTCTCCCGTGCCTCGGATGAGACTCGAACT
>JAKSKD010000037.1 GCA_024401925.1 Bacteroidales bacterium
CTTCAACAACGGGGAGGTCAGGAACTTTGATTTCGCCACAGTGTATAATGAAGGGGTTTGTAAGAAACTGCAGGATCTGACCTACTTCAAACAATTTACTCTGGACCCTTTTTCCGTTGACTGGAATAACGAGATAGGCTTTGCTCCGGAGTTTCTGTATGAGAATGCAATGACCGCATAAGGTTCGATTTCCGGACCGTTTGGTCTGCAAAGAAGCGGAGAATTCTACGGAGTTCTCCGCTTTTGCGTTGCAGGTGGCGTCTGCAGAAAATTTTGCAGGTACGCAAATAAGTACGTATATTTGCAAAAAGACAATTTAATATGAGAACGGCGAACTATACAGAATTGCGAAAGAATCTTCGGGAACATATTGATGCTGTAATAGCAGACAATGATGCTCTCATTGTGGATAGGGGCAACAACACAGGAGTCGTAATGATATCTCTTGAAGAATATAATGCCATAATGGAGACAGAATATATAATGTCAAACCAGGCCGTACTGAATGATATTCAAAGGAGTCTGTCCGAGATTGCTGACGGGAAGGGAGTGGAAGTGGATATCGACTCGTTATGAAAATCGTATTTTCACCTACGGCACTGGAACATCTGGAGTATTGGCGCAAGACCAGTCCCGCTACAGTTGCCAAAATCAAGACTATTCTATCGGACATATCCGAGCACCCTTTTTCCGGCATTGCCAAGCCCGAGCCGCTGAAGGGACCTCTCAAAGGATTGTGGTCCAGAAGGATAAATCAGGAGCACAGATTGATCTATAAGGTTGAGGGTCAGGAGATTCAGGTACTGGTGCTTTCTCGGCTTTGGCAAGCATTTCTGCTTCAAGGATACTATGAATCTTCTTCATCAAAAGATAGTAATTTATGCCAGAAGCCACTCGATGGCTGATTTGATGTGAATTGTTTTGCCGTTTACAGTTACGTCACGCGTATCTGAAAATGCAATCAGTGTAAGATTGTCGCATTTCAGCGTCTCCGAGGCCAAGACCAGAGCAGATGTCTCCCTATTGTATGCTTTTTGGGAATCGATATCATATGAGACCTGTATCAACTCAAGTGCCTCATTTTTATCGCAGATGACAAAATCCACCTCTTTCCCGGTTGTGGCTTGCTTGTAATAATAAACGTCCAGAAAATCGCTTGCACATCTGCGGAGAAGTTCAATATATACAACGTTTTCCAACCTCCATCCGATATTTTCAGCTGCCATGGAATTGGCCCGATTATTTTGAAGTCCGGGATCAACTATGTAGGACTTGTCTCCGCGTATGCGTTCCTTGCTCTTGAATGAATGCTTTGTAAGCAACTGTATGAGATAAGCCTGCTGTAAATATGAAACGTATTTTTGGACAGTCTTGTCAGACATTTTGAATAGATCAGACAATTCATCGTAATTCACCTCCTGACAGGAATTGCTGATAAGGTGGCCGGCTATCTTTTTCAAGGCATCCACATTCCGGATTTTGAAACGCTTCTTGATGTCTTTTGTCAGAATTGCATCTATCAGGCTCTCAACATATCCCCGTTTGTTTCGGAGGTTCTGCATCTCGGGAAAGCCGCCATCATTGATATAGTCATAAAATGCCCTTTTACGCTCGGCATCCGCCTTAGTTGTAATGCCTGCCGTATCAATACTATGGAAAGAGCAATACTCCGAAAATGAGAACGGAAAAAGTTTGATCTCATTGTAGCGTCCTGAAAGGTGCGTGGCAAGTTCACCGCTCAACAATTTGGCATTGCTGCCGGTCACAAATATATGAAGGTCCGTGCGCAGAAGACGGTTTACAAACAGATACCACCCGTCCACATCCTGTATTTCGTCAAGAAAGAGATATTTGAAGTCCGTACCGTACAGCTGGTATACACAGGAAAGCACGGTATTCAGGTCCTCAGTCTGAAGATTGGCAAGACGATCATCGTCGAGATTGACATAAGCATACTCAACTTTGCGTTCTGTGAGAACCTTGTGGCATAGTGTGGACTTTCCACTTCTCCGGACACCGATAACGACCTGCGCCTGAGTACTGCCAAAATCGAACAAGGATTCCTCTTTTCTGGTCACCAGTCTTTTGGTCCGGAAGTTCCTTATCTCCTCTTTCTGTTCTGCAAGGACCTGCAATATTATCTTTTCGCTAAACATAAATACGATATTTTGCCCCTGCAAAGATAGTTAAAATCCGATAAATTCGAATAAACTATTGATATTATTCCGATAAATCGGCATTTATTGCATCTTTAATTCCGATAATATGACCTTAACTAAGATTGGCCCATCTAAGGACGGACTTTCCTCATCCAGAAATTATGGAATTGAGCTTATGCCAGGAAGTCCATCATCTTGTCTCTGAAGGTGCCTCGGAGAACATCTTAGGATTGAAGCCCTCAACCTTTGCAAGGATGAAGTTGTTAAATTCTGTCTTTTACCACTTCTCGAACAAATTCACGGGCCAGTTCTTCGGAAACTTTTTGGTCCAGTGGACGGGTCTTTCAGCAGGCCACTTGAGACCAATCTTGAGAAGCCAGTCTATGGCGAAAACTGAACCGCAGCTGATGAGAATTCCCAGAAACGCCCATACGACCAGTGTCTTGGAACGGCTGTTGCTCTTCTGCATAGGAACGTCAATCGGCTTGACGGCCGAAAGGACGGGCGTGTCGTTCTTTACCTTGAGTTCAGCCTGAAGCAACTGCTTGGAGACTTCGGTGTAAAGCGCGAAAGCCAGGTCGTATTCTGATGAAAGCTGCTGCATGCGGGTCTGCGAAGTGGCGGTATGAGCACCGCGGTTGGCATCGGTATATTGGGCCAGTTCCATCTGTTTGGCCAGGTATTCAGCCCTGGTCTCATCACTGCGGGCCTGCAGATAGGCAAGATTATCCTTGGCCTGCGTCTGCTTGAAGTCGGCAATGTATTTCTGCATCAGGTTCAGCGCACCCTGGCAGAGTTCGGCCGCCACCAGTGCTTCAGCGGACTTGGCAGAAAGCGTCAAGTATCCATCCTTCTTCTCGACCGTCAGGGAAATCATTTTGGCAAGGGCCTTGTACACCTTATATTCATCGTTTGTGTAGGCGCTGATTTTTCCGCCTTGTCCGCCCTCTCCACCGCCTGGAACCACCACATCGGGCTGCTCGCCCCTGATAGCGGTCAAAATGACTCCGGGAAGGCCTATGGTGTATTTTTTGGCCGCAGTGAAAACCGCATTCATAGAGAACTTGCGATATTTCGGGTCTGTAGCCTTGTCGTATAGTGAAACAGGCTCGTCATAGTCCTTAAAGTGCAACGGTACCCGCATCAGTTCCTTGTTAAACTCAACACTGTTGAGCAATTGGGGATAGATGAGAGGCGAAAGTGACTCACCCGCGCTCATATCGCCCAAGTTGATGCCGGCCATAGCGGCCAGAGAGGAAAGAGAACTGCTGGAACCTTTGGAAGAGGAACTCAGCGGAACGAAGGTGCAGGACGAGGTGTAGACAGGTTTCTGGAGTATGGCTGCCAGAAAGCCGAGCACCACGAAGACCACGCACACCTTAATGATATACTTGCGTTTGTTCCAGAGCCGGAGCACAAGTGCCTTGTAGTCTATGGAATCTTCCTGATCCATGGGAGTGGTATTTATTTGATTTTCCATATTACTTGAACATATTTAGCAGTGCAACGACCAAGGAGGCAATGGAAGTGGTGGACGAAGCCAGGGAGGCAATCTCGGCCGGAGACAACTGGCGGTCTTGGGATGCATCACGTTCAGGAACAACAATCTCCATACCCGGTTCCAGGGTAATTTTTCCTCTGCGGGCAACTTGTCCATTCATATAGACAGCGTAAACCTGGCCCTTCCGGGCACGTTTGGTATAGCCGCCCGACTGGCTGATGTAGTACGACCACGGCTGCTTGTCGTCGTACGCCACCGTATTCGGATAGTTGACACCTCCGGATATTTTGACGGTATTGTTCATCTGAGGGATTTCAATGATGTCACCGGCACGGAGGATGACATCGGCCACGGAACCCGGAGACTTGATGGCCAACTCCAGATCGATACCGATGTCGTATCTGTCACCCAATATGATGGAATCCACCTTTACATTGCCGTCAAGCTTGCTGGCGGCAATCTCCACTGCACGTCTCTGACGTTCCCTTTCCTCGTCGGTAAGCACTCGTGTCAGCTTGGCTCCGTGAGGATAAGCGTCATCGGTAAAACCACCGACACGTTCTATCACGTCGGACAGACGCACCTGTGTCTTGGCAATGACATAAGTACCGGGAGCCAGGACTTCGCCATTGACAGTCACGGCCGTCTGCGGACGGAAATAGGTCTGACGCCGGAACGAAACCATATCGAACGGGCTGAGTTCCACTTCCCACAGAGAAGCATCCGTTTCCAGGTCAATGGTACGTACAGAACCGCGCTCGCGGCCACCGCGGGTAGAAATTTCCACATTGGTCAGATCGACACCCAGCGTGCAACCGTGTGCCAGCCCTACGAGTTCCTCCAAGGTCATACCGTCGCGATAGACATACTCACCGGGGGCGTTCACCTCACCGTTGATTGTAATTATGGCATCCTTGCGGAGTTCTTTGATGCTGTATATGCGCACTGCATCGCCGGGAAGCAGAGAAACCGAAACACTGCCGTTCGTCACCTCCTCCACATTGAACGGTACAATCACAGGATGTCCATCAGAGCCTTCACGCGTAATCTGTCCGTTGGCGATGTATGCGTCTTCGGCAAGCCCGCCCGCATCACGAATCAGTTCTCTCAATCTAAGTCCGGCGCTATAAGAATACACGCCCGGAGCAACAACAGCCCCATCAATGGAAACATAGCGATCCGGAGTCATATCTTCGTGGCTGTACAAAGTGACAATGTCTTCGCGCTGAAGAAGTATTTTTCTGCTGCCATCCAACACGCGGTCCAGATCAAAAGTGAAAAATTCCGGCTGACGGTTCGCATCCTTGCGACTGATTTGTCCCTTGCCGGTGTAAGCTCCCTCAATAAGTCCACCGGCTGCCTTCACCAGCGATTCTAAGTCTACAATGCCTTCACCCAGAGCATAGGCGCCCGGATACTTGACGGGACCGAAAATGGAAACAGAGTTCTTGTCCAGTGCCTTGTATGTGCGCACACTCAACCGATCGCCGTCTTTGAGCTTGAAGGTTGAAAAGTCGGACTCAGGCACATCAATGCTGGTATTTCCCTGAATGCCGCGTCTATGAACATTTACTGATGTCCTTTGGGCTGCCTGAGAGAATCCATTGGCGTATGCAATAAGGTCTTTGACGTTTTCGCCTTCCTTCATCTCATAACGCATAGGGCGCATCACTGCACCCTCAACCGTTACGATGTTGTTGTAGGAGGCTACCGTTATGACGTCCCCGTCCTGTATGCGGAGGTTCTCGTTGAACTTTCCTTTGAAGAGAAAATCGTAGAGGTCGAAATCCGCCACCTTGCGACCGTGGCGGAAAAGCGCGATGTTACGCACGGAGCCACTTTCCTTGACGCCGCCTGCCATATAAATAACGGAAGGAATGGTGGCAAGGGAAGGTATGGAATAGAGTCCCGGAGTAGCCACTTCACCGGAGACATTGACGGAAACGCCTTTGATTTTTCCAATGGAGAGTTTCATGAAAGTGTCGGGGTTGTTGCCCGAAAGTCCGGAATAGATGCGTCCCAACTGTTCCTTGAGGAATCCCTCCGCCTGGCTGAGGGTCATTCCGGACAAATAGACAGGTCCCAGATCGGAAATGGAGATGCCGCCATCGTTGCCTATGGTGGCTGTCACATGAGATACGGTGGCGCCCCAGATGTCAACCAGAAGTTCATCGCCCGGACCCAGCACGTATGCGGCAGGCACAGGAGCGTTATAACTCGGAATTATGCTGAGACCTGATGAGGTGAAGTAAGAATGTCCGTAAATATCGGCTGGAGTATCTGTCACAGGTTTCTCGGCCGCTTCAATGACCGTCACTTCCGTCATCGGAGCAACCACCGCAGCAGTTGCAGCAGGAGCGTCTGCAGCAGGCGCGTTTGCAGAAGCGGAGGTTCCACCGGAAATATTGTGATTGAGTACGGCATTGATTTCATTTTCTGAATAGCCGTAGGCACGGGCCATGGATTTGGCCGCCGCGATTTCTGACGCACTCTGAGCAGAGGCCGACACAGTCACACATACTGCTAGCACAGCGGAAATGGAACGGAAGAATTTAATTTTTTTCATCATTCTGTTGATTGAAATATTACATCCTCAAATTTAGAAAAAAATTTCAAAAAAGCCCTCCGGCTGGGCCGAAGGGCTTCAAAATATTTTTTGTATTAAGTCCTGTCTTGTCTATTCAGAACCAATAATTCCGCCACCGGCATTGCTTCCACCATGACCATGACCGTGGTCATCGTAACCGTGACCATGTACATAGTGCCCCTCGTGGCCAGGAATAGAAGTTTCAACATATTGAGCATCAGAAGCCCAAGATGTGACTTTGATAGTACCGACCACTGTTTCTTCCGCGCCCTTTGTACGCACTACGTCATAAGTCGCGTAGTATGGGGTTCTTGTAGAGTAGGCAGTGTATCGTGCATATGCAGATACCTGAATTTTTAATGTTTTAGGGCTCTCAGTATATGTCAATCTGAATGATTTAGCATACTCATCAACCTTAGCTTTATCGTCGTCTGTGCAGCCGGCAGCATAGTTTTTAGCAACACTAGAAACTCCAAACACCTCTGTCCACGTAAATTCAGCATTGAGGATAAATTCGCTATCATTATACAACCAATTTGTAATATTCAGACCATTATGGCTGTAATCTTGTGTATGAAGCTCACTGTGTCCCTGTGTCAATTGATATAATTTCGTGCTTCCCGCTACTGTTTTCACATGTCGCAATGAATATGTAATTTCTTCTTCCCCTTTTTCATTGAAAACGACTTCGCAGGTGTATGCTGCAGTTTTATTTTTCTCGATTTTAGAAAGCGTTACGACTTTTTCAATGCTTTCGTTTCCATATTTTGCGTAAATGGTGACATCTTGAGCCGCAATTTCGAGACTCTCGCCTGCGGTAATTGTAACGATATTGTCTTCAACCTTTACAGAAGCCTCAGAATCATCTTCAAGCGTTGCAGAAATTTCGGTGGACTCAGTCACATCGGCATCAAGGGCTTTATCAAACGCCGTAACAGTTATTACAGCGACTGCCGGCTTGTCCTCGTCCACATGAGGTGTACCAAGAGTGATGGAAACCAAGTATGCTTTTTCGGCTCCCTCAGCGATAGCGTCGATGTCAACTTTGGCTTCGCCTACGGCATTACCATAAGTAGCCTTTACAGCAAATTGGAAAGCAGAAATGCCACCGACACCTGTAATCACGAAAGTGCCCTTAGTGTCACTTTCCTTGCAAGAATATGAATCAGGGACTCCGAGAGGAGTGAAAGTTGACTGAGCAGTCACGTCGGAATCGCTTTCATAATCCCAAACGCTCACAGCAACTATAGCTTTTGCCTCCTTTTGCGGCTTAGCAGCCTCAAAAAAGACATTGGCAGGGTAAGCTGCATGCCCACCTTCGCTCAGAGCATTGACCTGTACTGTAGTAGATGCCTTCCTGCCATTGAACTCGGCATTGATGGTAACTGTCTGCTGACTGATTTCAGGGGAACCCTCAATCTTTATGACGTTACCATTGACTGAAACAGAAGAGTTGGAAGAACTTGAAGCAGAAATTTTCAATGCAGAATCATTGGAAACATCCTTGCCGCTTTCAGCATCAAACGCTGACACTATGATTTCAGCGACAGCATTAACAGGATCTTTTTCTTTCGGGATAGGCTTTGGGTGACAAGAAGCCACAAACAGGCCAGCTAGCATAACACTAGCTACCAGAAACTTTTGAAAAATCTTTTGCATAATTGAAATAATAATTTTAAATCTATTTTTTTAATCTTTTTATCTCATTTTCAATAAAATACGGATTATAGGCATTCCTGCTCATAATGTTGTCCGAGGCCTCCAACCTTGTCTCCCTATACCACCTCTGCTCATTATTGGCATTGTATGATATTCCCATCTGCGCGGAAGTGTTCACCCTCGGCCAGTATCCCTGCCGTCTGTACCTGTATGGAGGCAGAGCAATCTGAAGCCTGAAACCACCATTGGTGTGGGCGTAAGTATTGAACCCCTTCTCCAGGTAGAACCCGATGCTGCAATGTTCAAAGTGCCTTATCATCTCAGCCTTAGCCCCAACATCCTCCAACAGATATTTCTCAACCGTCAGTCTGAATTCCGTATTGACTCTCGGCCAGTACATATTTCCGCTGGCATACCAAAATGGCGTCAATTCCTTACCCATATGAAGAGTAAAGCCGTCAAAGTAGGACAGTCCAAGCATCCTGAATCCTCCCTCCACCATTATCCACGGAGCGAAAGAAAAGCGCTTCTGCATCTCTATCCCCACTCCGTAGCGGCTGTTGGCAAAAACACCGGCAGCAACCTTTCCTGTAATGTCCAAAGGCAATCTGAACCTCTGCGAAAAGGTTATCATACCCGGATGGATCTTGCTCTCCAATGAACCGTAGCCGTCGTTCCACACAGGAATCTTCACCTGATACGAGAACTTGGCCCCGGGCCAAAGTCCAAACTCGACCGCAGGACTCAATTGCCAGAGGCTCTGGTAAACCTGAGTGATGATCAAATTCATAAGCGACACTTGCGGATATACCACAATGTCAATTTTACCGAATGAACCGTTCACCTTCTCCGCTGTTCTAACCAGCCTCCAATCAGACCTGTCAAGATGATGCGACGCTTTCCACTCCCCAACCCTGGAATCATATGTCAAAGAAACCTGCGGGACGTCACAGTCCAAAACAAGGAGTTTCACAACTCCACTCTCCAGAAGTCCCTTTTCTTCAAGAATTTCCGCAACAGCGGCAATTCCCGAGGCCTGCAGTTTGTATGCTTCATTTTGAACAGTCACTACAGTGAGGGAATCACTTCGCGCAACTCTGATATTGCAAAAGCCCTGCTCAGCAAGCGCTTTCTCCACAACGTGGTCGCAATCCTGGGCGGGACACTCAATTCCACAACAAATCAAACCCACTACTAACCACGGCTTTAGGAGAGATAATATTTTCGTAACAGCCAAAACTATCCGCAACTAATCCAAAAACGCATAAAGTTAATAAAAAATATTATTAACCACAAAAAAAATAAAAACATCTTCGAAGGCATGGACATACGCTCTGAGCAAGCACCCCTACTCTGGCGTTTTTACCCTGCTCTTTTATTACCTATCGTATTCTTCAAATTTACTATTCATACTCTTGAACTCCGGCACCACAGTCTTCATCAGTCTTACCATCTCCGGAATATCCACAGCCTTGGAGTACGCAGTAAGTTTCTCCACTGCTGTAAGTGCTTCTTGATAGCTGTACTCACGAACTTTGGCAATACGGATACGATCGTGAGAAGTTGGTTCGGTATTCTCAGTATTCGCCAGAACTTCTTCATAAAGTTTCTCTCCCGGGCGAAGACCTGTATATTCTATCCGGATATCCTCTCCGACTTTCAATCCTGCAAGCTCTATCATACGCTTTGCCAGATCAACAATTTTAACGGACTTTCCCATGTCGAAGACGAATATCTGATTGCCCGTACTCAGAGTCGCGGCTTCCATCACAAGGCGACAAGCCTCAGGGATTGTCATGAAGAAGCGGGTGATGTCGGGATGAGTGACAGTTACCGGGCCTCCGTTCTCAATCTGTTCGCTAAAACGCGGAATGACAGAACCGCTGGAACCGAGGACATTGCCAAAGCGGGTGGTGACAAATTTAGTCTTGCCCTGAACTTCACCTTTTGTCAGAGCAAGTCCGAGGCTCTGGACGTAGATTTCAGCAAGACGCTTGCTGCAGCCCATAATATTGGTTGGATTGACTGCTTTGTCTGTGGATATCATCACCATCATCTCAACCCCGTACTGGACGCACTTGTCCGCTACCATCCTTGAGCCATAGACGTTGGCAAAGACAGCTTCGCAAGGATTCTCTTCCATTAACGGCACGTGTTTGTATGCAGCTGCGTGGAATACAACTTGTGGTTTCCAGTTTCGGAAGGCAAAGTCAAGGCGGTCTTTGTGACGGACGCTACCGATGACGGGCACGAAGTCAAGTTGTGGGAAGCGAGCTTCGAGTTCGAGACGAAGGTTGTGCATCGGAGTCTCAGCATTGTCAAACAGAACCAGTTGTTTCACGCCTAATCCCGCTAATTGACGACAAAGTTCTGAACCTATGCTACCGGCGGCACCGGTTACCATAATGACCTTACCTTTGAAATCTGCCTTAATCTCGTCCATCGAGATTTTGATTTCAGGACGGCCGAGGAGGTCCTCTATCTTGACTTGACGTATTTCGCCTTTCATTATTTTCCCGCCAATAACCTCATCAACAGAAGGAATTATGAGTGTTTTGACATTATGACGTGTACAATATCTGATTAGTCCGGATTCTTCTGCCTGTACATCGCTATCGGTAACGAAAAGTACAGCGTGAAGAGAATGGCTCTCTACAATCTTTTTGAAATCCGATTCCACTTTGTAGGTCAATATCGGATACCCGGCCAACTGGAGGTTCTTTTCATTTCTGTCATTCGATATGAATCCTATCAGTTGATAATGCTTTGAGCCGCAGAAACGGGAAATAGCGGCAACAGCCTTATCCGACGTGCCATACACAAGAATTCTTTGCTTGTTGGCTATATCGTTTATTCTTGACCTGAAATACCCGTATATATCCACCATAAGGAAGCGGACCGTCATTACCAACATTACCGTCAGGAAGAAATTGGCCAAGAGTGCGGATAGGACAACCAAGTCATAAGATCCTATGACAACCAGCAAACCGCCGAGCAGGACATTTGCAACCAGAACGGCAAAAACATATTTTCTAATATCCTTCAAAGTGGCATGACGTACAATGACATTGTATGTCTTGAAAATTGCCATAGCAATGGACGAGAATAGAACGGTCCCCCCTAACCACCAAAAGATGAAGCGTCCGGTGTAGGCAACCGAACCGGAAAACATGTTCAGAACCATTAATACAACAACCGAAGATATGGCCGACGTTGCCATATCTATTGCGAAAATCACCTTAGAACTTAGGTATTCTGTGATGTATTTTGTTATTCCTCTCATATAGGAATATACCTACCCCCCCCCCCGTAAGATACTGCGCAGCAATACTTTACAAAGGGTTTGTTCCGTAAATTATCATACTTGGTCCTGCCTCATCGTTCACATCAGCGAAGACCAACTGCAAAGATAACTTTTTTCTGATAAATCAAATAACTTTCCGGAAAAATTCTTTCCGTTGCTGTTATTTCCGTAAGATCCAGTCCATCATCGATAAAGGTCCTTTCCTGTATGTAGCTTTTTGAAATTGTATTCCATTGTATTGAAGATTAATAGATTAATAGTTGCTATTGGTATTTGAGTATTGCTCTGTTTTTCCTTCTGTGAATGCAACAATTTCCGGCTTGCACTCCTGTGGGAGAAGATATTCTTTATGAGAGAACATTCCTTTATGTCCCGGGATTCTATAGCCTGTCTTGAGGCATAGACGTAAAGACCGTGCGCAAGTATCTCAGGATGAGTGTTGAAGGTATACTTCTTTGTGATGGTCCTGTGCCGGCCGTAGGTGGGGCTGCCCTTGCGGATATCGACTACCACATCGAGTACGGCATTCGGAGGTCAATTCCGTTCGGATTTTCCAGTCGGAGCAAAATTCTCCTTCCACTCATTGGGTGACATTCCCTTGAGCTTGGCGAAAGTTTTCTTGAAGTTGCTGCGGTCGTTGATTCCGACGGCCTCCGCCACCAGTTCGTAACTCATTGAAGGATCTTCCCTCATTATCCTGCACGCTTCCTCTATCCTGAGCCGCTGCCGCCAGGTACGGAAGTCCTCCCCTACCACCTGCCTGAAATATTCCCGAAAAGTGAAGATATCGGTATCCAGGGCCTCCGCAATGCTCTCCGTGGAGACGTCTGACACAAGGTAATTCTTCTTGTCAACCCACTTCTTCAGCGCAATGCCGAGTCGGTCCAGGGAGCCGACCACCTCAGGCTTGCTCTTCTTGACATTCAGGCTGTCATAGAGCTGGGCAACAAGACTCCTGTTGTAACCCTGACCGATGAAAAGTATGGCCACATACACGTAGAACGCGGCAAAGAGGGTTCTCCAAACGTAAAATATCTCACCCATGAAAGGCACGGCTACAAGAAGCGACATCCCTACGGCTATGGCCACGATAAACCTGTTCTGGTAGTGGCGCATATAATTGAAATCTTCTGCGTAGTAGTCTTCCAGCATCAGAGTTGTTGCCTTGTAATC
>JAKSKD010000038.1 GCA_024401925.1 Bacteroidales bacterium
TGGAAGACGGCATAAAGGTGCCGCAGATTGGCGGCGGAAGCGAATATATTCACGACAATGTCCTTCGTGCTTTTTTACAGGAAAACTACAGCGGGGATCCTTTGGGAACAAAGCGGCCTGGAGACAAGGACAGTGTGGAATTCTGCTTCACTCCTCAATCTCAATGGAATGCCGATGCGCTTAAGGTTGTTGTCTATATCATCTCCGACGAATCTTCCGGTGATTATTCCGCGTGGATGGAACGAGTAATCTGCTCACAAAACAATATGGTATATGAAGAAAATAATTAGCTTAATGATGCTGGCCGTCATAATGGCGGTCCCGGCAATGGCCGATGAAGGGATGTGGCTTCCTGTTCTTATTTCCCAGAGAATCGGAGATATGCAGGCAAAGGGATTCAGACTCAGCGCAGAGGACGTGTACAGCGTGAATCAGGCATCTCTGAAGGATGCCGTCGTGCTGTTTGGCAGCGGGTGCACCGGAGAACTTGTGTCCGGGGAAGGGCTCCTGTTCACGAATCATCACTGCGGATACAGCCAGATACAGAAGCACAGCAGTGTTGAGCACGACTATCTTACGGATGGCTTCTGGGCTATGACACGCGAAGAGGAGCTTCCGAATCCAGGTCTTACTGTCAAGTTTCTCGAGAGGATGGAAAATGTAACTGAGCAGATTGCGAAGGGAATGAGCGAGGAGGAGCTGATAAATGCCGCTACGGCTGACGGAAACGGGCTGAAGGCTCAGGTGGAGGCTCTGTATTACGCAAATGAATATTATCTGTTCGTGTTCAGGGAGTACAGGGATGTGCGCCTCGTAGGTGCTCCGCCATCATCTATCGGTAAGTTCGGTGGAGAAACAGATAACTGGATGTGGCCGCGTCATACGGGCGATTTCTCTATTTTCAGAATATATGCGGATAAGGACAACAACCCTGCGGACTATTCTGAGGATAATGTTCCCTATGTCCCGAAGAAGTTCTTCAAGATTTCCCGTAAGGGTGTCAGGGAAGGGGATTTCACCTTCATCTACGGCTGCCCGGGCTCGACAAGGGAGTATGCCCATTCCGAGCTGGTAAAATATACGGCTGAGGTTTCAGACCCGGCAAAAGTGGACATCAGGACGCAACGTCTTGATATACAGAACAAATATATGTCCCAAAGTCCTGAAGTCAGGATCCAGTATGCATCAAAGAAATCGTCAGTAGCAAATGCCTGGAAGAAATGGCAGGGGGAAATCCTCGGTCTGCGCAAGAATGATATAGTTTCAAAGAAACAGGCATATGAAGCAGGGTTCTCAAAGTGGGCTGAAGGTACTGAATATGAGGGTATTACAGATAGTCTGAGCCGTCTGTACAAGGAGCTTGAACCATATTATTTCGCAAGTGAGATCTTCCAGGAAACGGCATATGCCGTGGAACTGGCCCGTTTTGCATATAATTACAATACTGCCGCAGAAGATAAGCGGGAGGGAATAAAGGAATCTTTCTACAAGGATTACTGCCAGCAGATAGACAAGGAGTCCTTTGTCGCTCTGATGAATGCTTTCGACAAGTATGTCAGAGCTGATTTGAAACCGTCATATTTCACTGAAATGATGGCCCGGTATGGAAGCGCAGAGGCTTGGGCGGAAGCATTTTTCAACGATACACTCGTCCCTGCTCACGAGTTTTATACTCGCTTCATGACTTGGTATCGCAAAGATATCGCCCCTAAGGTTTCCTCCATCAATTCAAAGATTTCCGAGTGCTATAAAAAATATATGCGCGCTCAGATGGAGTTCGAACCGGAAAAACAGTTCTATCCGGATGCCAACCTTACACTCAGAGTGGCATATGGCAAGGTGCAAGGCTATGCTCCGGCCGATGGCATTTACTATTATCATCAGTCCACTCTGAAGGGCGTTATGGAAAAGGACAACCCTAATGTGTATGACTACAATATTCCGCAGGTCCTCAGGGATATATATGCGGAGGGCGGCTGTGAAGATGTCCCGGTGTGCTTCCTCGCAACAAATCACACTACCGGAGGGAATTCCGGTAGCCCTGTAATCAATGCTGACGGAGAATTGATAGGAATCAATTTCGACCGCGTGTGGGAGGGGACTATGAGTGATTTGGCCTTCGATCCTGAGATTTGTAGGAATATTTCACTGGATATCAGATACCTGCTTTTCATTATTGAGAAGATAGGTGGGGCACACCATCTGTTGGAAGAAATGACTTTTGCAGAATAATTAGAATCTGTTTTGAAATGAATTGATTTTCTTTTACGAATCTTCACGGATTCTTGCTATATTTGTTAATTGTGCTGAAATATATGGACTAATGAGCAAAAAGAGTATAATTCTTTGTATATCGGTTGCGGCGGTGCTTGTTCTGGGCATAGCTGTGGCTGTTTTCTTTTTGTACAGAGGGGTTGAACAGGATTCCGGCAGCCACATTGACAGTGAATTGCTCGAGGCAGTCCCTACTGATGCTGCAGCTGTAATAGTTGTCTCCGATTATCAGAAAGCTGCCAGACTGCTTCCTCCCTCAATGAAATTGCCGGATACTCTGGATATAAAGAAGGAATTTGTCGTTTCTTTGCATAATATGGGGAGCCTGACCCCATTGTTTATCTTTAAGAGCCAGGACGGAACTCTTCAGACAGAATCTGAGTCCCAAACACTTGTGGCTTCTTCCAGAAGGCATATTGAGGAAGGAATTTCCATTCTTGACAATAATCTGGTGGCTGAAGCATTCCAACAGGTATCAGATAAGAACAGCATAGTCTTTATGAATGACTATTCGTCCAAGCTTTTTAACATGTATTTCGGAAACGAATATTCCGCATATTCGAAAACAGTGACCGGATTCTCTGAGGTGGTCGGCTTGAATGTAAAGGAATCCTCTGAAAGGAGGCTCTCACTTCAGGGAGACGCATTTTGCGGCAAGAGTTTCGCCTTTTTCGCCAATGTTCTCAAGGAGCAGGGCCAGGGTGAAGCAAAAATCGTGGAGGCATTGCCTTCCAGCGTATCATTTGCTGCATCCGTGCAGATTTCAGACCTCGAAAAATATGGGGATAATTATCAGAAATACCTGGATAATATACACAAGCTGAACTCTTTTAATCCTTCAAGCCTGAAATGGGCTGAGGATATTGCGCTGAAGGAAGTGGCTGTCGCTCGATGGAAAATGATAGATGGACAGGATGCAGAGGCTTTGTTTGTACGCTCCGGGAAAAATGTGAGAGGATGCGATTCGGTTTCTGTCAATCAGAATGCCGGAATGATGACAGCCTTGTTCGGACCTGTTTTCTCGATTGCCGACGATTCTTACTGCATCAGCCTTGGAGATTGGACAGCCAGCGGAAGCGCTGTAGCCATGAGTGACTTGCTTGAGGCTTATACTCAGCAGGATAAGTTCGATTATTCCAGTCCGGCGGTCATCGTAACGTATGCAAGAGGCGGTTTCAATATCGACCGGTATTATTCGCAGACATCTTCAAAGAGAAAATCTTCAGCTTATGTCCCGGCCCTGGTCGATGTGCCTAAGGGTCCTTTCAAGGTCAGGAATTGCGGCACGGGGAAGGATAATGAGTTCTATCAGAATGCTAATCTGTATCTGTGTCTGCGGGATGAGAATGGGAAAGGATTGTGGGGTGTGACGTTCACTGAACCTATCTGCGGCAGGGTACAGAACGTGGATTTCTTCAATAACGGGAAGATTCAGTTCCTGTTTGCATTCGGATCCAAACTGCATATGATTGACAGGCTCGGACGCTTTGTGAGCGGATTCCCTGTCGAACTTGGCAAGGATGTGCTCCTTGGACCGGACTTATATGATTTTACTGGCAGCAAGGCGTATAATATTATGGTCCTTCATAATGACAATACGCTGGAAATGTATAACCTGAAGGGAAAGAAACCGGAGAAATGGCTGGGAATCACCTGTGATGAAACAATCATTGACCTTCCTGAACTGGTAAAACAAAATGGCAAGCAGTATTGGCTTGTGACCACTCCGGGAGGCAAATATGTATTTGATTTCTATGGCGGTTCTCCGTTGAAGGGGAAGGAATTCAATAACCTGATCAAGTAGCCGATGGATTTCGTATCAGTAAATAAAATGCTCGAAAAGAGCTTCAAGGAGAATTGGGAACGTCCTGCGCTTTCCAATTACAAGGGTGTTACTTTGTGCTACAAGGATGTCGCAAAAAGAATCAAGCACCTTCATATTTGCTTTGAGAAGTGCGGGTTGCAGAAAGGAGACAAAGTCGCCATCTGCTCACGTAATCAGGCTAACTGGGGGGTCTGCTTCCTGGCCTCATTGACTTATGGCGCAGTCCCTGTTCCTATCCTTCACGAGTTCAAACCTGGAAATATCCACTATCTCGTCAATCACAGTGAGGCAAAGGTACTTTTTGTCGATGACGTGTTGTGGGAGAATCTTTCCGAAAGCGAAATGCCGGAGCTCTATGTCATAGTCCAGATGAATACCCTCAAGTATCTGTATTCGCGTGACACGGACCTCAAACTGGTGAGGGACAATCTTCCGGATACTTTTGCATCTGAATTTCCGGGCGGTTTCACTCCGAATGATGTGAACTATTAT
Source organism: Bacteroidales bacterium (assembly GCA_024401925.1). Taxonomy (GTDB): domain Bacteria; phylum Bacteroidota; class Bacteroidia; order Bacteroidales; family UBA932; genus Cryptobacteroides. The sequence continues at coordinate 4,592 of JAKSKD010000038.1, forward strand.
GAGGACAAACCGGACGACCTCGCCCTCATCAATTATACCTCAGGTACTTCCGGCTTTTCCAAGGGCGTGATGCTTTCGTATCTTGCTCTGTACACGAACCTATATTTTGCCAGGGAATATGCTGAACCGCAGATGACTTGCGAATCCGAGGTCGTCTCCATCCTTCCTACTGCACATATGTACGGAATGATGTTCGAGTTCCTCTTCGAAATGACGATAGGCGCCCACGTGCATTTCCTTACGCGTGTCCCGAGCCCTAAAGTGATTCTGGCTGCTTTTGCAGAGGTGCGTCCGGATGTCATCATATCTGTTCCTTTGATTATTGAGAAAGTATATAAGACACAGATCAAGCCGCTCATCGACAGATCGTCGATGTTTATCTACATACCTGTCCTCAATCAGTTCATCCTGAAGAAATTCCGCAACGGACTCATCGATGCGTTCGGAGGCCGTTTTGAGGAGGTGATTCTTGGAGGCGCAGCGTTCAATCCTGAGGTGGAAAAATTCCTCAGAAAGATTCATTTTCCGTTTACTGTCGGTTACGGTATGACGGAATGTGCCCCGCTGGTCACTTATGCAAAGTGGTATAAGAATAAACCGGGGTCTTGCGGACAGGTCATTGCCGGATGTTCGCTCAGGATAGATTCCCCTGATCCGAGGAAAATACCGGGAGAGATCCAGATCAAGGGCGGGAATGTATTCTCCGGATATTATAAGAATAAGGAGGCTACAAGTCAGGCTTTCACTGAAGACGGATGGTTCAAGACTGGCGATATGGGCATCATCGATTCTGACGGATTCCTGTATCTTCGCGGACGCCTGAAGTGTATGATTCTTGGCCCTTCCGGTCAGAATATCTATCCGGAAGAGATCGAGGCCGTACTGAACAATCTGAATTATGTGGTTGATTCCCTGGTAATAGAGGATAACGGAGGTCTGACTGCTCTCATATATCCTGATTATCATCAGGGAGAACTTGATGGTATGGACAGGGAGAAATTCCTGAACCGGATTGAAGGATATCTGCCTGAAGTGAATAAGGAACTGCCTAATTATGCTCAGATAAGAAAGATGGAATTCCTCCCTGAGGACTTTGAGAGGACTCCGAAGAGGAGCATCAAACGTTATCTTTACCAGAGGAACTAGTATGGAAAAATTTGATGAAAGATATCTTGAGATGGCTGCGATATGGGCAAAAAACTCATATTGCAAAAGGCGTCAGGTAGGCGCACTCATCGTAAAGGACAAGATGATCATCTCAGACGGATACAATGGAACTCCGTCAGGATTCGAGAATGTTTGTGAGGATGAGAACGGGGTTACAAAACCATATGTCCTCCACGCCGAAGCAAATGCGATTACGAAGGTGGCGAAGTCCGGGAACAGTGCTCTCGGAGGCACACTTTATGTGACGGCATCTCCTTGTATCGAATGCGCAAAACTTATCATTCAGGCTGGAATAAAGAGAGTGGTCTATCACGATGAGTACAGGTTGACTGATGGTGTCGATCTGCTCAGACGGGCCGGTATTGAAGTTGTAAAAGTTGACTGATGGATTGGAAAAAACATAGTTCTATTTTTGTTGCGCTGCTTGGTGTGGTTGTAGGTGCCCTTCTGGTCATTACTTTTGATCAGTATAAGGCCACCCGAAAGAAAATTCGTGCCGAGTATGGCGAGTGGCGCAAGCTGAATCTTATTCTGGAAAGTGTTGAGGATAAGTATGTGGATACCATTGACTATAGGGTAGTTACTGATGCCGCCATCACTGCGGCTCTATCCAGCCTCGACCCTCATTCTGTGTATATGCCTCCGGTGGAGCTAGAACAGAGCGAGGCTGATCTTGCCGGGAACTTTGATGGAATAGGAATCCAGTTCAATGTACCGAACGATACGGCAATCGTGCTGGAAGTCATTCCGGGAGGCCCTTCCGAAAAAATCGGACTGCAGCCCGGAGACCGCCTGCTCCAAGTCGGGGATGAGGTGATTGCCGGAGTGAAATACCCGCAGGACAGTATGGTCAGAAGGATAAAAGGTCCTTCAGGAACGAAGGTGAAGGTCACGGTCCTCAGGGATGGTGTGGAAATACCGTTTGAGATTACACGTGACAAGATTCCGGTAAAAAGCATCGATGCATCATTTATGGTCAATGACACCACCGGTTATCTGAGGCTGTCCAAGTTCTCGAGATCTACTACTCCAGAGTTCCTGACTGCGTCCCTTGATCTTATGTCGCAGGGGATGAGGCATTTAGTATTCGATCTCAGAGACAATACCGGAGGGTATATGGACCAGGCCCTCAATTTGGCAAATCTTTTTCTTCCGAAGGGTGCAAAGATTGTGTACCTCGAAGGTCTGCACCAGCCGAGAGAAGAATACAAGGCCGACGGAAAGGGATTCCTGCAGGATGTAGGGCTTACAGTTCTCATCAATGAGGCTTCGGCGTCATCCAGTGAAATATTCGCCGGAGCCATCCAGGACAACGACAGGGGAAGGATTGTAGGAAGACGCAGTTTCGGCAAGGGACTTGTCCAGGAACCGATATATTTCACTGACGGCTCCGGAGTCAGGATTACCGTCGCCCGGTATTATACTCCATCGGGAAGATGCATCCAGAAGCCGTACAGCGCGGATTATGAATACGATATCTACAAACGCTATACTGATGGTGAGATGACGGATGCGGACAGCATCAAGGTAAATAAAGATGAGGAGTATCATACCGTAGGCGGGCGTATTGTATATGGCGGCGGGGGTATTGTCCCGGATGTCTTTGTCCCGATTGATACTACCAAGGTTACTTCATTCTATATGAAGTGTAGCAGGAAGGCGACCACTATGAGATTCGCATCTGCATATTTTGACAGTCACAAGTCAGAACTGTCTTCGATAGAGGATTATGCCGCACTTCTGAGGTATCTCGACAATGCGGGTCTTGAAAGCGGCTTCCTTGATTTCGCTGCCTCACAGGACGGAATCAGACCGGTGAATGTGGACGAATGGAAGGAATCGGCGGTGTATATGATGCCCCAGATACGTGCCCTGATAGGCAGGTATTCAAAGCTTGGGGACAAGGCGTATTATCATATATTCCTTGAAATAGATGAAACATATAAAAAAGCATTGAATTAATATTTTATCAAAATGGAAACAACAACGGTACGAACCAAAGTCAAGGATCTGCTGAAAAAGCAGCCGGGTCAGGAAGTCCTCGCAAAAGGTTGGGTGAGGACGAAGAGAGGCAATAAAGAAGTAGCTTTCATTGCATTGAACGACGGTTCAACTATCAATAATATCCAGATAGTCGTTGATAAGACAAAGGTTGAGGATTCTCTCCTTTCGAAAATTACGACCGGCGCCTGCATCGGCGTCTGCGGAACTCTCGTCGAGTCCTTGGGCAGCGGCCAGGCTGTGGAAATCCAGGCTTCGGAAATCGTAGTCTACGGCGAATGCGATCCTATGAGATATCCTCTGCAGAAGAAGGACACATCCTTCGAATATCTCCGTACCGTAGCTCATATGAGGATGAGGACAAATACTTTCGGTGCTGTGCTTCGTATCCGTAACCAGATGGCATACGCAATCCACGAGTATTTTCATTCGAAAGGATTCGTGTACCTCAACACTCCTCTCATCACGGAATCAGACTGTGAAGGCGCAGGGCAGATGTTCCAGGTAACTACGCTGGACCTCAACAATGTTCCGAAAAACAAAAAAGGCGCTGTGGATTATTCCAAAGATTTTTTTGCAAAGCAGACCAGCCTTACCGTGAGCGGACAGCTTGAAGGCGAACTCGGTGCAACTGCGCTTGGAGAAATCTACACATTCGGTCCTACTTTCCGTGCGGAGAATTCAAACACCCCTCGCCACCTTGCCGAGTTCTGGATGATTGAGCCTGAGATGGCATTCTACGACATCAAGGACAATATGGACCTTGCCGAGGACTTCATCAAGCATCTTGTCAAATATGCTCTGAACAATTGCTATGACGACATCAAGTTCCTTAATGACAGGTATGATAGCGAACTTATTTCCAGACTTGAAGGTGTCGCTGACACAGAGTTCGTAAGATTACCATATACAGAAGGTATCAAGATACTTGAGGAGGCCATCAAGAACGGAACTCAGTTCGAGTACCCGGTATCCTGGGGAGTTGATCTCCAGAGCGAGCACGAAAGGTATCTGGTTGAAAAGCATTTCAATAAACCGGTTATCCTTACAGACTATCCTAAGGATATAAAGGCATTCTATATGAAGCAGAATGAGGACGGCAAGACTGTACGCGCAATGGATGTGCTCTTCCCTAAGATAGGTGAGATTATCGGTGGTTCAGAGAGAGAGGCTTCGCTTCAGAAGCTTGAGGCCCGTGTCGACGAGCTGAAGATGAGCAGAAATAATCTGGAATGGTACATTGATACCCGCCGGTTCGGAAGTTGTCCTCACAGCGGCTTTGGACTCGGCTTTGAGAGACTGCTGCTCTTCGTGACAGGTATGACTAACATCCGTGACGTCATCCCATTCCCTAGAACACCTAAAAACGCAGAATATTAATATGTTGGTAATCGGTATCGCCGGGGGGTCCGGCTCAGGCAAGACAACAGTCGTAAGCGCCATAAAGGACTGTCTGAAGGGTAAGGTCACAGTGATTCCTATGGATTCCTACTACAAGGATTCCAGCCATCTCACCGAAGAAGAAAAGAAGAGGAACAACTATGACCACCCGGATTCAATTGATTTTGATCTGTTGACGGTGCAGTTGAGGCAGCTGAAGGACGGAGAATCGATTGAGCAGCCTATTTATTCGTATATTACCTGTTCGAGGTCGAAGACCGAGACTGTCCACGTTGAGCCTTCGGATGTCATCATCATAGAAGGAATACTGGCTTTTTGTGATCCGAAACTCCGCGAGGAGATGGATATCAAAATTTTCGTGGATGCCGACGATGACGACAGGCTTATGAGAGTGATGGCCCGTGATATCGTGGAACGAGGCAAAACTGTTGAGGCAGTCATAGAACGCTACACCAATACGGTTAAGCCTATGTTCCTCCAGTTCATAGAGCCGAGCCGTCGTTATGCGGATGTGATTATTCCTCAGGGCGGTCATAATAAAGTCGGTATTGACGTAATATGTGCAACAATAGATAAATTCCTCAAAGAGGGTGAAAGGATTAAAGCGGTTAGATAAAGAAGACAGGGCGGGATTATATTTGACCATAATCGTTCATCTTGTGGTTCTGATTATCTTCCTTGCTACACAATTGGGATTCTCCTTGCAGAAGGAGAATTCTTTTGTGCTGGATTTCACCAAACAGGAGGAACTTGAGAAACAGCAGAGGGAAGAACTCTTCAAAGATGATATATCCAAGCGCATTGAAGAAATGCTGGCGGCAAGCGAAGCCGGCTCCATACCGGTGCGCAATGTCGCTGTGGACAGGAGTGCACTGAAAGATGACAGAGGCACAGATGCTGAGGAACTGTACAAAGAAGCGGAAAGGCTTGCAAACGAGCTAAAGAACGGGTTTGAAGTCAACAGGGAGGATGAGGTCCCGATATCGGAGCGACAGCCTTCAAAAGAAGAGAACAGCAAGTCCAAGGAGTCAACATACAAAGGCCCGTCAGTGGTTTCATATGAGCTGGACGGGCGGAAGGCTAGCAAACTCTCAATACCTGCGTACAGGTGTATAGGAGCCGGAATGGTCACTGTTATTATTTCTGTTGACAATGCCGGAAATGTCATTGCCGCAAAGGTCCAGGAAGAGGCTTCCTCGACTGATCAGTGCCTGAGAAATTTTGCAGTCCGTGCCGCACGACTGTCCAAGTTCTCGTCTTCTCCAACAGCCCCGGCCCGTCAGGGTGGTAACATTGTCTATCAATTCATTGCACAATAAAAAAAGAATGGCGCCCGCAAGGACGCCATTCTTTTTTATCGTTTACCGATTACTCGGTAGCAGGTTTTCTAGACTGGTACATAATCTTAAGTGCGGAGCATCTTCTAAGCTCCTGCTTAACATCTGTGATGATACCCATTCTAGCATCTTCGTCAGCTTTGATAACGGTCGTCATAAGTGGACGATCGCCCTCACTCATACTTTCACGCTCTGCAGCGATGAAGTCGCGGATGTCATCAGTGGTCTTGAAAGAGTCATTCAACTGGATACGTGCCTCAGTACCATATTGGCTCTGATACTGGCGGGTAGGGGATCCGATGTTGATGTAAGACGCAAGGTCTTTTCTCTCAAGCTTTACTGACTGGGAAGCTTCAGGAAGTTTAACGATTACCTTCTGCTCCTGGTCACGCAACTGAGTTGTAACCATAAAGAAGAACAAAAGCATGAACACGATGTCGGAGAGGGAGCTCGAGGTCATAGCCGGAACTTCCTTCTTGTTATTATTTCCACCGAATTTTGACATAATTATTCCTCCTTATTATTTTTTGGATACATCCTTAGGCTCAGCCTCTGAAATGTTCTGAGGGATACAATCCCTGACAACTTTCTGCTGATCCTCTGTGAGGTTCTCATAAGGTTTTCCCCAGGTCTGGCGGCAGAAGTCATCGCGAAGTTCATCGATAGCTCTTACAAGCTCATTCTGAACTGCGATGTATGCGCGGTAACTTGTACCACGGTCGTTCTGCAGGGAGATAACTCCCTTGGAAACTGCATACTGACCATAGTTCTCAACTTCTGTCATAGCCTTTTCAGGCAATGACGGATCGTCGTTAGGATTTGTGAGGAATTCCTTGATTTTATCTTTAAGCTGGCTAACTTCAACTTGTTCATTACCGGCGATAAGTCTATCAGCAGAGTTAATCTTCACAACGATGATGTTACGACGGTTAACCTTCTGGTCCTCCACTTTCTGATTAGGATCAGGCATAGGAGGCAGACGACGAGACAAACCTGTCTGTGATCCCATGGTTGTTGTCATGAGGAAGTAGCACAAGAGCAAGAATGCAATGTCGGCTGTAGAGCTGGTATTCATTGCAGGTACTTTCTTTTTACTAGCCATAGCCTAATTACTTTTTATTGCGGATAGACATTACAATTTCTCCAGCGATGATGGCGATAATAGCGCAAACGCCGGCAATGTACGTAAGGTTGAGTACTGTATCGGTAAGTCTCAGCGTGGCCTGGTCAGGCTGCTCCAGCATGCCCATAGCCGGTTTTCCAGGTGAGATAAGGTACACTACGAAGCAGATTGCTGCAACGGCCACGATTCCGATGCCGAGCTTTACGATGCTCTTAGGGTTGTTCTTGAAACTGATGATAACACCAAAAACAACAACAGCGATAAGGGACAATGCAATCATAATGTAGGTCCAGTAAAACATAACGTCAACAGCCTTTCCTCCGTTTGATTCGAAGCCTGCTACGAAGCCCCAGACAAGGAGGATAACGCTAATGGCGATAAGTCCCACCATCAACCATTTAAATATTTTGCTATAATTTTTCATTATAAAAATCGCATTAACTATTAATTCTTTTCACGGGAAAATTACTTGCCCTGGTATTTTGTCAATACATCTACGAGGCAGATTGAAGAATCCTCCATATCGATGGTGATAGAGTCAATCTTTGCAAGGATGTAGTTGTAGAACACCTGAAGAATCATAGCAACGATCAAACCGCCGACGGTGGTGATCAAAGCGACTTTCATACCTCCAGCGACAACGTTTGGAGAGATGTCACCGGCTGCCTGGATAGCATCGAATGCCTGGATCATACCGATAACGGTACCAAGGAATCCGAGAGAAGGTGCGA